>NZ_JBSFPC010000004.1:0-374595 GCF_053587995.1 Gordonia sp. NPDC003504 | reverse complement strand
CCCGCTCCTTCAGCTCAACGCTGTACTTCCGTGGTGCTGCCATACTCTCCATCCTTCACAGATTCGAGAGCCTCCGACAAACCCGGGGCGATTCATCCGGTACACCGAACGTCTCGTCGAAGCTGATGCAGCGAATTCTGTTGGCTTTAAAGGTGATTGCCTACGCGATGCGATGGCCTTAGGGGCTCAACTCGTTGTTCAAGCCGAGCGCATCCGCCACCACCCAGTCCGCACCGTCCTCAATCTCGCAGGTCCGAGTCGCATCGACTTTGCAATAGCCCGGGGCCTCCCACTCGGCGGTGCATGAGCAGCCGCTGTCGGCCCAGGAGTCAGTGCCTCGACTGCCGCCGGAATCCGTACAGGGCGGCACGGTAGCCGCGTTCATAACTCTGCTTGATGTCGGGGATCCGGCCGTCGGACAATGCGGTTGCGGCGTGATGTGTGGCCCAGGCGCGCGGCATCGACGCGAGATAGCTTGCGGCGTCATCATATCCGCGCTGGAACTCCACGGCGTCGACGGTCGGATCGGCGAGCGTGGGATCGGCGAGTGCGCTATCCGTCCCGACCGACTTGGCGTTAGGGAAGGTGGGTAGGGACAGGACGCGGGGCCCGCTCGTGGTCATCGTGTGGTCCTCTTCTCGGCGAGTGTTCGATACAGGGTGGCGCGGCTCACCCCGAGGGTGGCCGCGATCGTGGGCACGGGATCTCCCTTGGCGCGCATACGTTTCGCGAGTTCCACCTGATCGTCGGTGAGAACACGCGGGCGGCCGAGGGACGGACCACCGTGGCCGGGAGCGCGGATGCGGGCACGTCCGCGTGCGGCGTGGGCCTCCTCGTCGACGACGGCCAGCGACGCCAGAACTCCGACGATCATCGCGCCCGCGTCGTCGGCGGTGGTCAGTCGTTCACGTAGAGCGCGGACCCCGAGTTCGCGCGCGGCGAGGAGGCGAAGCGTCGACAAGACCTCCGGCGTGGTGCGGCCGAGGCGGTCGATCCCGATCACCACGACGGTGTCGCCGGCGCGCGCGTAGTCGAGGAGTGCGTCAAAGCCTGGCCTCGGCGCGTCGGGTGCACCGGCACGCGTTTGGTCGGTGTACACGCGGGCCGGTGGCACGCCGCCCTCGACGAGTGCGTCGATCTGGGATTCGAGTGTGGAGTCCGCCGACGACGCATCCGTACCCGCGCGCGCATAGCCGAGCATCATCCCGGCGGGCGCCGACGGGCCGATGGAGGTCATGACGCAGACTCTATCTCAAAAGGCTGCGACTCGATAACGCGACACAGCAACTTATGAGACAAGCGGGTGCACCCGACTCGCTGCTGTTGATTACTCGCCGAGAGGAGTACTGCCTGCTGTCATCAAACCTGTAGGCGCCGAAACATCCGACTCTCCGTGACGTCGGTTGTCGCATAAATATCCATCGTATTGAGCAGCTGAGTTATGAGATTTACGGCACGCGGATATAGCCCGAGACGCCTGACGAGGCACTACCCCGGCCGGTCATGGCCGATGGGCTGATGGTTCGGTCCGGAGCCGAACTCAGTGCGTCGACAGTTCTGACACCGAGATTCTCTGCCACATCGAGTGTGTGTCACCGGCCGGCACCCGCACGGCGTCCGGGCCGACGTTCGCTGCCTCCACGCACACGAACTCGCGCCAGTGGGTGCCGACGTCGGCCATGTCCGCGGCGCTCGCCTCGCCGGGGTTCCAGACGACCGCGCTGCGCGCGGACCGTGCCGTCACCGTGATGGCCCTGCGAAGGCCCGGATCGATGAGTCGATAGCGCCCGCCGGCGCCGGGATACACGCGGTCGCTGCGTGGGAGGTCGCGGGGGAGGGACCAATCACCCTGTTGCTCATGGGATCTCATACCGTCGAACTTGTCCAGATAGGCCAGTCCGGATAGGCCTTCCACGCGGATCCGGGTGGCGTCGGAGACCTGGAAGTAGTTGTGAAAGGCCTGGGTGATCGTGGCCGGCTCACTTCCGGGATTGTGGGTGTGCATGCCCGACTCGAGATGGGTACCCACATGAATCGTCATCCGCAGGCCGAGGCCGAGGTGGTCGAGGCCGGTGGGCGCGAGTTCCAGATCGACGCCACCCGAATCGGTGCGTCGACCATCGATCAGCGCCCACGTCGCGGTACGCGCATAGCCGTGCGACGGGACGTCACCGGTCTGACCCTCCCGCGCGAAGTACGGCCAGCACAGCGGCACACCACCGCGAATCGGTGTCGGCAGCGCGGAAAGCTGCGGCGACACCCACAGCACATCGGTGTCGGATCCGGCCGGAACAAAGGAGATCACCTGTCCGCCGAAGACGGCGATCGCCGCGGTGGCGTCAGTGGTCTCGATGCAGAAGGCGTCGAGGCCATGCACCGTTCCCCGGCGCACGCCGTCGATGTCGACTGAAGGGTTCACCGGTTCAGCGTGGCACAACCTGACACGGAACACCCCGTACTCGTGATCGCGTAGCGTCGATCACTGTGACCCACATCGACGTCCAGGCTCCCGTTGTGACCACTTCCACCGGTCGGGTATCCGGCCTCCTCGACGGCGGGATTTCGTCCTACCTCGGAATCCCCTATGCCGCACCGCCCATCGGGCCTGCGGCGTTCGCGGCGCCGCTGCCGCCGATCGTGTGGGACGGCATCCGGCCGGCCACCGACCACGGTCCGACCGCCCCACAGGTCGGATATCCCGCACCGATCGCGGCGCTCCTCGACAACGTCATCGTCGCGGGTGACGACTACCTGAACCTCAACGTCTGGACCCCGGATCCGGGCGCGAGTGGACTACCTGTGATGGTGTGGATCCACGGCGGAGCGTTCATCCGCGGCTCCAATCGCATCGAGATGTACGCCGGCGACACGTTCGCGCGTGACGGCGTCGTCTGCGTCGGGATCAACTATCGCCTCGGGGCGGTCGGGTTCGCATCCATCGACGGGGCGCCGGAGAACCGTGGGTTGCTCGACCAGCTCGCCGCACTGCGATGGGTGCGCGACAACATCGCCGCCTTCGGTGGCGATCCCGACAACATCACGGTCTTCGGCGAATCGGCCGGAGCGATGAGCGTTGCGTCGCTACTGGCGTCGCCGATGGCCACCGGGCTGTTCACCCGGGCGATCATGCAGAGCGGTAACGGGTCCGCCGCCGCAGACCCGGCCGACGCCCGCAAGCTCACCGCTCGAATGGCCGCCGTTCTCGGTGTCGACGCCACCGCCGAAGCATTCGGGGCACTCGGTATCGACGCGCTGCTGAGTGCGCAAACCCAGGTGGCACTGGAACTCATGGTCAACCCCGACCCCGAACTCTGGGGCGAGTCGATTGTGGCGACGGGCATGGGGATCATGTCGCACTTCCCGGTCGTCGACGGCGAGGTGCTCACGGCAGTACCCCACGAGTCGATCGCGGCCGGGTCGGGCGCCGACCTCCCGCTGCTGGCCGGGTGGAACGCCGACGAGTTCCGGTTCTTCATGGTTGCCACCGGGGGCGCGGGCGCCGTCACCGAGGAGGCCGCCTCGGCGATTCTCGGACGCAGCCATGGCGGCCTGGAGTTTCTGCGGTCTCGGCTCGACGTCGGTGTGACTCCCGGGGACGCGGTCAGCGAGGCGCTGACGGCTCGCGCGTTCTCGGCACCGACGACCGCCATCGCCGCCACTCGCCCGAAGGGGTCCACCCACCTGTACGAATTCGGCTACCGCAGTCCGCAGGCCGACATCCAGGCCGGTCACGCGGTGGAGATCCCATTCGTCTTCGATCACCTCGCAGCCGCACATCCGCTGGTTGGTCCCGAACCCGATCAGGGTGTTGCGGACGCCATGCACCGCGCGTGGGTCGACTTCGCGATCGGCGGTGACCCAGGATGGTCTGGATACCGGAGTTCGGCTGACATCAAGCATTTCGGCTGACATTCACCGGCTCGCGGACCCTGGATTTCGGAGAAACCCACTGATTTCCGGCAATTCCCGGCGGAATTCTTCGGCAACCGGAACGCCACGACGATATGTGTTCTGAGCTGCGCGGTAAGCGTCGTACGGTAGTGGCATGTCGGTCAACCGCACCACATCCACCGACCGCGGGAATCGCCGATCGATCGGCTGGGGGCTGGTCGTCAGTGGCGCGGTCGTCGCCGTAGCGGTCGTGATCTGGCAGGTCACCGTCATCCCGCACTCGAATCCGTTCTACGGGCTGTTCCACAACATGACCGACCTGAAGGTGTACCGCGCCGGCGCGGACACCGTCGTCCACGAGACTTCGCTCTACCAACACCCGGTGTGGTCTCGGCTGGAATTCACCTATCCGCCGTTTGCCGCAGTGGTGTTCGTGCCTTTTGCCCTCATGTCCCTACCCGTGGCGAAGATTGTGTGGTGGGCCGCGATCTATCTCGCACTGGTGGCCGTCGTGATCCTGGGATTCCGGTCGCTGGGATATCGGGCCGATCGTCGTCTGTGGCTGTTCGCGTTGGTGGCGGCCGTGTCGGTGACGGCACTCGAGCCTGTGCGAACGACCATCTGGCTCGGTCAGATCAACATCTTCCTGATGTTGATCGTTCTCGCCGACCTCGTCTTCTGCGACCTGCGGAAACCTCGCTCGAAGCTGCGTGGCGCAGGCGTGGGCATCGCCGCCGGGCTCAAACTCACCCCGGCATTCATGGTGGTTTACCTCCTCGCGGTGCGGCGGTTCCGGGCCGCCGTGGTTGCGGGCGCTGCGTTTCTCGCGACCGTTGTCGTCGGCTTCATCGTCATCCCCGGCGACGCCCTCGATTACTGGACCGACTACGTCGGTGGTGCGTCGCGGGTCGGGCGGGTCGATTCGCCCGCCAATCAGTCGGTGAACGGATTTCTGTCGCAGTTGTTGGCCTACTTCGACATCAGCCGCTTCCGCCACGCCTATCCCGACGGGGGGACGGTCTACGAAGCGCCGCCGTGGCTCTGGATTCCGATCGCGCTGATCGCCGCCGTGCTCGGGCTCTGGGCAGCGGTGGTCGCCTACCGCCGGGGGTGGCGACTGCTCTCGGTCACGATCGCCGCGATGACCGGGGCGACGGTTTCACCGTTCTCGTGGGGGCATCACTGGGTGTGGTTCGTACCGTTGCTCGTGGTCGCCGTCGAGGCTGCCTATCGAGGTACGCGGGACGGCCGTGGTCGCTGGTGGTGGTGGCTGGGCCCGGTGGGCATCGCTGTGTGTTCGTTTGCGTGGTCCTACAACTGGTGGGACAGCGGGCCGTATCACGGCTCCGATCACGCCATCGCGATCGGCGTGTTCATGATGCCGCGCTGGGCCGATGTGCACTGGTACGACTCACTCGCCGTGGTGGCGTATTCGGGTGCCTATCCGGCGGTTCTGCTCGGGACGATCATCGTCACGCTCGTCGTCGCACACCGCGGCGCTCCCGGTTGTGTCGGCACCGGCTCCGGTGAGGGCCCGAACCCCGACATCACCGACGATCCCGGCCGCTATCCTGGAGTCCCCACCACGACATAGGAGGACAGCCGACAGTGCGGGCCTGGCAACGACTCCGGATCTGGGCGCGCAAACGCCGCTACATCGTCCGGCGCGATCCTCGGCTGAATCTCACCTATCGGATCTCCGTCGGAGTGCTCGGTGCCCTGGTCCTGGCCGTCGGCATCTTCGCTATCCCGTATCCCGGTCCCGGGTGGGTCATCGTGTTCATCGGTCTCGGCATTCTCGCGTCGGAATTCGACTGGGCGCACCGCCTGCTGAAGTTTGCGCGCGCGAAATACGACGCGTGGATCGAGTGGATGAAGCGGCGGCACTGGTCGGTCCAGGGTCTCCTCGGGCTGGGAACCTGCGCCGTCGTGGTCGGCTCGCTGTGGATGCTCGGCGTGTTCGGGACGCTCGCCGGATGGTTCGACGTCAATGCCGGGTGGGCGCAGAGCCCCATCCTGTGAACCCGGCCCGTGGGCGAGCGGGTCGAGTCGGTGTCGCGTACCGCGGCTGGTGAATTCCGCCCATCCGGTGGCAAACCGGGGTACCTCACGCGGATACGATCAACGTCGAACCGCAAAGTCGCCGGTGCGTGAGTGAACGAACCGGCCCTGTATCGAGGAGCGTCCCCGTGCCCGACGATGTCACCGTGAGTCACCCAGCCACCGTGCGTGTGCCTGCCGGGACCACCGCGGGCACCGCGCTGCGTGAGCACGATCTGCCCAACAAGGGGCCCGAGGCCATCGTCGTGGTGCGCGACGCCGCCGGCGACCTGCGGGATCTGTCGTGGACGCCGGAACTCGACACCGACGTCGAACCCGTCGCCGCCAATACCGAGGCCGGGCGCTCGGTCATCCGGCACTCAACCGCCCACATCCTCGCCCAGGCCGTGCAAGAGCTGTTCCCGGAGGCCAAGCTGGGGATCGGACCGCCGATCAAGGACGGCTTCTACTACGACTTCGAGGTCGCCGAACCCTTCACCCCCGACGATCTCGCCGCGCTCGAGAAGAAGATGAAGCAGATCATCAAATCGGGTCAGCGGTTCTCTCGCCGTGTCTACACCTCCAAGGACGAGGCGCGGATGGAGCTGGCCAAGGAACCGTTCAAACTCGAGCTCATCGACGACAAGGGTGCCGCCGCCGACAGCGAGGTCATGGAGGTCGGCGGGGCCGAACTCACCGCCTACGACAACCTCAATCCCCGCACCGGAGAACGTATCTGGTGCGACCTGTGCCGTGGTCCGCACGTTCCCACCACCAAGTACATCGCCGCATTTCGGCTGACCCGCAGCTCGGCGGCGTACTGGCGCGGTGACCAGGCCAACGCCGACCTGCAGCGCATCTACGGGACCGCGTGGGAATCGTCGGAGGCGCAGGACACCTACCTCGAGTTGCTCGCCGAGGCCGAACGGCGCGATCACCGCAAGCTCGGTGCCGAGCTCGACCTGTTCAGCTTCCCCGACGAACTCGGATCGGGGTTGCCGGTTTTCCATCCCAAGGGCGGGATCATCCGCACCGAGATGGAGGACTACTCGCGTAAGCGGCATATCGAGGCGGACTACGAATTCGTCAACACCCCGCACATCACCAAGGGCCATCTGTACGAGGTGTCCGGACACCTCGACTGGTACGCCGAGGGCATGTTTCCTCCGATGCAGCTCGACGCCGAGTACAACGAGGACGGTTCGGTCCGCAAACCGGCGCAGGACTACTACCTCAAGCCGATGAACTGCCCGATGCACAACCTGATCTTCGGTTCGCGAGGTCGGTCCTATCGTGAGCTCCCGCTTCGACTCTTCGAATTCGGCACGGTGTACCGCTACGAGAAGTCCGGCGTCATCCATGGCCTGACCCGGGCTCGCGGTTTCACCCAGGACGACGCGCACATCTATTGCACCCGCGAACAGATGCGCGATGAGTTGCGCTCGTTGCTGACCTTCGTCCTCGACCTGCTCAAGGATTATGGCCTCGACGATTTCTACCTGGAGTTGTCGACGAGGAATCCCGAGAAATCCGTCGGCGACGACGCCACGTGGGACGAGGCCACCGAAACCCTCGCCGAGGTCGCCCGGGAATCGGGGTTGGATCTGGTGCCCGATCCCGGTGGTGCGGCGTTCTACGGGCCGAAGATCTCGGTGCAGGTGAAGGACGCGCTCGGGCGCACCTGGCAGATGTCGACCATCCAGCTCGACTTCAATCTGCCCGAGCGATTCGGTCTCGAATACACCGGTGCCGATGGCGGCAAGCACCGCCCGGTGATGATCCATCGCGCCCTGTTCGGCTCGATCGAACGATTCTTCGGCGTTCTCACCGAGCACTACGCCGGCGCTTTCCCGGCCTGGCTCGCGCCGGTGCAGGTGGTGGGTATCCCGGTCGCTGAAGCGTTCGTCGATCACCTGCAGGCGGTGATCGCCGAGCTGAAGAAGCGCGGCATCCGCGCCGAAGTCGATTACTCTGACGACCGCATGCAGAAGAAGATCCGCACCCACACCACCGGAAAGGTGCCGTTCATGCTGCTCGCGGGCGAACGCGACGTCGCCGCCGGCGCGGTGAGCTTCCGATTCCGCGACGGTACCCAGGTCAATGGGGTGCCGACGGCGCAGGCCGTCGACGTCATCGCCGAATGGGTGGCATCGCGACGCAACGAGTCACCGAGCGGGGACCTGATCCTCACCGACCCGACCTCCGCCGACGAGGCGGGTGGGAGCACCGATGGCTGACGACGCGGGCGAGTCCGGGTCGACGATCCGGGACTGCGGTACCGGCGATCCGGACCGGCTGCAGCGGCTGTGGAGTCCGCATCGGATGACCTACATCACGGCCGATCCGCCGGCGACGACCTCGTCCGGCCATCCGTTCCTCGACATCCCCACCATGAGTGACGAGGACGGGTTGATCGTGGCCCGCGGTGAGCACGTGTATGCGGTCCTCAACCTGTACCCGTACAACCCGGGGCACACCATGATCGTCCCGTATCGGCAGGTCGCCGACCTGGAGGCACTGACCCCGGGGGAGTCGGCGGAGTTGATGGCGTTCACCCAGCGAATGATCCGCATCATCAAGTCGGTGTCGAATCCGAACGCGTTCAACGTGGGACTCAACCTCGGCTACGCGGCCGGCGGGTCACTGGCCGAACACCTGCATCAGCACATCGTGCCTCGGTGGGTGGGTGATGCGAATTTCATCACCGTCGTCGGTGGGGCCAAGGTGATGCCGCAATTGCTCCGCGACACCCGCGCGCTGCTCGCCGACGCATGGACCGCGCACGCCGACACGGGAGAACAGCGATGAGTCCCTCGCGTACCGGGCGGGAAGGAGTACATCGGTGCTGAGCATCCTGGGCCGCGCTTCGGTGTCGAAGGTGACCCTGCCGATCGGTCGCGCCCTGCTGCGTACCGGGCTCACACCCGACATGATGACGGTGATCGGCACCGTCGCCACGATCGCTGCGGCGGTGACCCTGTTCCCGATGGGGCATCTGTTCATCGGCACCCTGGTCATCTGGCTGTTCGTGATGTTCGACATGCTCGACGGTGCGATGGCCCGTGCCCGCGGTGGTGGCACCCGCTTCGGTTCGGTGCTCGACGCCACCTGCGACCGCATCGCCGACGGCGCGATCTTCGCCGGACTGGCCTGGTGGTGCGTGTGGACCGAGCCGCATCAGTTGCTGTTCATCGCCACGCTGATCTGCCTGGTCACCTCGCAGGTGATCTCCTACGCCAAGGCCCGCGCCGAGGCGGCCGGGCTGTACGGCGACGGTGGCCTCATCGAACGGCCCGATCGCCTCATCATCGTGTTGGTCGGTGCGGGATTCACCGGTCTGGGTCTGTGGTGGGCGATCCACGTGGCGATGTGGCTGCTCGCTGTGGGCAGCGTGATCACGGTGGGTCAGCGGATGTTCTCGATCGCCGCCTCGCCGGGGGCGCGGGAGTTGATTCCGCTGGCCGCGCCGGCCGCTCCGGACAGCGATGCCGGGGACTCCGGCGGCAACGGCACCGCCGGTACCGCGGGCACCGACTCCACCGGCGCCGATGCTTGAGCGTGTCCGCGCGGAGCTGACCGACCTGGGGTATCGGGCCGGCTGGGCGGGGGTACGCCACGCACCCGACGGTCTTGCGCGGGCGTTGTTCGACCGTGGCGGGGCGTTCGCCGGGCGCCGCGACGGCGGCCCGGAACAGTTGCGGCGCAACCTGGCCCGCGTGATCGGGACGCCTCCCGCGCAGGTACCCGACGACCTTGTCGAGGACGCCATGCGCTCCTACGCGCGGTACTGGTACGAGGCATTCCGTCTACCGGCGCAGGATTTCGTCGCCACCGCCGCCACGGTCGACGTACCCGCCGACGACCAGGTTCGTCTCGACGCCATCCTCGATCGCGGAAAGGGTGCGATCCTGGCGTTGCCGCACACCGGGAACTGGGACATGGCCGGGGTTTGGCTGGTCCAGAATCGGGGCAACTTCGCCACCGTCGCCGAACGCCTGAATCCGGAGTCGCTGTTCCGGCGGTTCGTCGAGTACCGCGAGTCGCTGGGTTTCGAGATCTTCCCGCTCTCCGGGGGCGAACAACCCCCGTTCGGCCTGCTCGCGCAGCGTCTGCGGGCCGGCGGCATCGTCTGTTTGCTCGGTGAACGCGACATCGCCCGCCATGGCGTGCCGGTCACCTTCTTCGGTGAGCGCACCCGGATGCCCGCCGGGTCGGCGCGGCTGGCGATCGAGACCGGCGCCGGCCTGCTGCCGGTGCATCATTGGTTCACCGAGGCGCCGTATTCGCAGATCAGCTGTGGTCAGGAGATCGACGTGTCGGTCGGCGTCGAGGCCGCCACCCAGGCGCTGGCCGATGCCTTCGCCGCCAACATCGCCGCGCACCCGACCGACTGGCACATGCTGCAGCCACTGTGGGAGGCCGACTGGACCGACCGCCAGCGCGCCCGGGTGCAGGGGGCCACATGAGAATCGGGATGGTGTGCCCGTACTCCTTCGACGTCCCCGGCGGTGTCCAGGCACACGTCGTGGAACTGGCCCAGGTGTTCATCGAGCGCGGCCACTTCGTGAGTGTGATCGTGCCGACCGATCACGCCGACGAGCTACCCGACTACGTGGTCGCGGGCGGGCGCGCCCTGGCGATCCCGTATAACGGGTCGGTCTCGCGAGTGAACTTCAGCCCCAACGGATATCGGCGCCTGCGCCGCTGGATCGCCGACAACCATTTCGATGTTCTGCATGTGCACGAACCGAATTCACCCAGTCTGTCGATGATGGCGCTGATGGTGGCATCCGGTCCGATCGTCGTGACATTCCACACCTCGACGTCACGATCGTTGTGGCTCAGCACTTTTCAGGGTGCCCTGCGCCCGTACCACGAACGGATCGCGGGCAAGATCGCGGTCAGTGAACTCGCCCGTCGCTGGCAGATGGAGTCCCTCGGCTCCGATGCGGTCGAGATTCCCAACGGCGTCGACGTGGCGTCACTCGCGACTGCCCAACCGCTCGACGGTTATCCGTGGCCGGGGCGGTCGGTGCTGTTCCTGGGACGCTTCGACGAACCCCGCAAGGGCATCGACATCCTGATGCGGGCGCTGCCGACGGTCGTCGCGGCCTTCCCCGACCTGCGGGTGCTGGTGGTCGGCGGTGGCAATCAGAAGGCGTTGCGGCGGCGGGCCGGCGACCTCGCCGATCACCTCGTGTTCCTCGGGCAGGTCGACGACGACACGAAGGCGCGGGCGTTGGCATCGACCGACGTGTACTGCGCCCCGAATCTGGGCGGTGAGAGTTTCGGCATCGTGCTGGTGGAGGCCATGGCCGCGGGCGCGGCGGTCGTCGCGAGCAAGCTCGATGCGTTCCGGCGGGTGCTCGACGACGGGCGGGCAGGCACCCTGGTCGGCGTCGGCGCCGCCGACGAACTGGCCGAGGCCATCGTGGGCCTGCTCTCCGACGACGACGCCCGCGCCGCGCAGGTGGCGGCCGGTCGCGCGCGAGCGGATCGGTACGACTGGTCGCGGGTCGCCGATCAGATCATGCGCGTCTACGAGACGGTCACCGTGGGCGCCGGGTCCGTCGTGGTGTCGGACTGATGTGCGGTGACGACATCGCCGCCGGCCATCGCGGCGCGACCGGGATCCAGGGAGGGCGATCATGTCGACGGCTGTGACCGTGCTCCTCGTCGTGGCGACCATCGTGGTGGTCATCGTCGGTGGCTGGGCCTACGGGCGCGCCAATCGACTCGACCGCCTCAATGTCCGCGTCGACCTCGCCTGGCAGGCACTGGAGGCGGCGCTGGAACGGCGGACCGTCGTCGTGCGGGCGATCGCCGCTTGGATGGACGACTCCGGTGACGCCGACACCCGTGCCGCCGCCCGGACGCTGGTCGCGCGTGCCGATGCCGCCGAACACGCCGCGCGGGATCGGCGCGAGGACGCCGAGAACGAACTGTCGGTGGCCCTGGGGCACCGCGATCCCGCCGCGCGCCCACCGGCGCTGGTGGCCGAACTCGCCGACGCCGAAACCCGGGTGATGATGGCGCGACGCTTCTACAACGATGCCGTCCGTGACACCCGCAGCCTCGCCGACCGTCGGCTCGTGCGGCTGCTGCGACTCGGGGGCACGGCCAAACGACCCGAGTACTTCGAGATCGTCGAGCGGGTGACCCCGAGCTGAACCTCGGCGCTGTTTGCCCGATTGCGTCGGCACCGTCGTCCGGCGTCCGGACCGGCGATCATCATCCAATGACCCTCGCCTATCCTGGATCGGAGACGTTCGCGGCGCGCGGACATGCGAGAACGAGAAGCAGGAGAGCATCAGTGAGCCAACCGAACACCCCCATCACGGAATCAGGTCTGGGGACTGCCCGGGTCAAGCGGGGAATGGCCGAGATGCTCAAGGGCGGCGTCATCATGGACGTGGTCACACCCGACCAGGCCAAGATCGCCGAGGATGCCGGTGCGGTGGCGGTCATGGCCCTCGAGCGTGTGCCCGCCGACATCCGCGCCCAGGGTGGGGTGTCGCGGATGAGTGATCCCGACATGATCGACGGAATCATCAGCGCGGTGTCCATCCCGGTGATGGCCAAGGCGCGCATCGGGCACTTCGTCGAGGCCCAGATTCTGCAGAGCCTCGGCGTGGACTACATCGACGAGTCCGAGGTGCTCACCCCGGCCGACTACGCGAACCACATCGACAAGTTCGCCTTCACGGTTCCGTTCGTCTGTGGTGCGACCAATCTCGGTGAGGCACTTCGACGTATCACCGAGGGCGCGGCGATGATCCGCTCGAAGGGCGAGGCCGGCACCGGCGACGTGTCCAACGCGACGACCCACATGCGCAAGATCCGCGACGAGATCCGTCGCCTGACCTCCCTGCCCGCCGACGAGCTCTACGTCGCGGCGAAGGAACTGCAGGCGCCGTATGAGCTGGTCGTCGAGGTCGCGCGAGCCGGCAAGCTGCCCGTGACGTTGTTCACCGCCGGTGGCATCGCCACACCGGCCGACGCCGCGATGATGATGCAACTCGGTGCCGAGGGCGTGTTCGTCGGTTCGGGCATCTTCAAGTCCGGCAACCCCGCGCAGCGCGCGGCGGCCATCGTGCAGGCCACCACCTTCCACGACGACCCGGATGTGCTCGCCAAGGTCTCCCGCGGCTTGGGGGAGGCGATGGTCGGCATCAACGTCGACGACATCCCGGCTCCGCACCGCCTCGCCGAGCGCGGTTGGTAGCGGCGCCAGTCGGATGAACAGCGTCAACTCGGTGTGGCCTGCTGACTGTTTCGGCGTCGGCGCCGGTAGGATCTGCTGACCATGGATTCGGTGAGCATCGTCCGTGATGCGGCGACGGCGGGCACCCATTTCGTCCAGAATTTGCGGCTGGAATGGGCGGTGCGCTGCAGCGTCGGTCGGGTGCGGGAAACCAACGAGGACGCTGCGCTGGTGATGCCGGGCAAGTACCTGCTCGCCGACGGCATGGGGGGCCACGACAGCGGTGAACTGGCCAGCGAGGCCGCCCTGCTCACCCTGTCGGCGGCCGACGGTGCCGGGGAACTGATCGAGACCCAGAAATCACTGATCGATCTGCTCGACGAGGCGCAGACGCGTATCTCGGAGATCGAGACCTCGTCGGAACGCCGGGCCGGGACCACCACCACCGGGGCGTTGCTGGTGACCGTCGAGGGTGAACCGCACTGGCTGATCCTCAACATCGGGGATTCCCGGACCTACCGGTATCAGCACGGCACCCTGCAACAGCTCACCCGCGATCACTCGCAGGTCCAGGACTTCATCGACGCGGGTTTCCTGACGCCCGAGGCGGCGCGAACCGATCCGCGCCGCAACGTGATCACCCGTGCCCTCGGTGCGGGGATGATCGATCCGGTGGCCGACTACTTCAGCACCGTCGCCTTACCCGGTGACATCCTGCTGATGTGCTCGGACGGGCTGACCGGGGAACTGCCTGACGACGAGATCGCGCGGATCCTCGGTGACGCCGACACCGCCGAACGCGCTGCCGACGACCTCGTCGAGGCAGCCCTCGAACTCGGCGCCCACGACAATGTGACCGTCATCGTCGTCGAGGTCCACGAGTCGGTGGCCACGCTGCAGATACCGATCGTCGACGGGGAGGAATCGGAGGCCGATGCGTCGGATGCGTCCGACACGCCGACGACCACGGACGACGCCGGGCCGAGCGAAACCGAGCCGGACGAAACCGATTCGGTCACCTCGGATTCCGAGGCGGCTTCGGACGGGACGGATGATTCCGATGACGACGCACCGGACGCCGCGCCGACAACGGAGAAATGATCGGGACGAGTTGAATGGTTCCTGAGTACGAACCCACCGGGAGCGGCACATCGGTACCGCCGGGGATGACGTACGTCGACTACTGCGGCGAGCGATTTCCGCTGCCCGGGGACCGTCGATTCACCATCGGTCGTGAGGCCGATCTCTCCGTCGATGACAATCCATATCTCCATCGTCGATTTCTGTTGCTGCACAACGAAAACGGACTGTGGTGGCTCACCAATCTCGGCAGTCACCTGTCGGCGAGTGTGTCCGCCGGCGACGTCGGATTCTCCGCGACCCTCGGGCCGGGTGCGCGTATGCCGCTCGTGTTCGGGGAGACCACCGTCGTGTTCACCGCCGGACCCACCACCTACGAGCTGATCGTCTACGCGACGGCGCCGCAGGTGCGTCCGGTCACCGAACAGTCCTTCGCCGTCGGACGCACCACCGAGGGCGTGCCGATGCTCACCGAGAGTCAGAAGCTGCTCATCGTGGTGCTGGCCGAGGAGATCCTGCGTCGTGAGGGCACCGGTGCCAGCGCGATCCCGTCGTCGGCGAAAGCCGCTGCCCGACTGGGCTGGCCGCTGACGAAGTTCAACCGCAAACTCGACAACGTCTGCGACAAACTCGATCAACTCGGGGTCAGCGGGATGCGTGCCGGTGGCGGAAAGCTCGCGAGCAATCGTCGGGCACGGCTGATCGAGTACGCCATCTCCTCGCGCATCGTGACCCGCGACGATCTCCCGTTGATCGACGAGGAAGCGGCCCGCAACGCCGCGAGCTGACGGCGCTCTCGGACACGTTGACGGCGCTCTGAGGCGCGTTGACAGCGCTGTCGGACACGTTGACGGCGCCCGGTATCCGGTTGACCGCACTCTCGGACACGGTGACCGCGCTCAGGCTTCTTGAGGTTGAGCGCTGTCAACGTTGTGGTGAGCGCTGTCAACGTTGTGGTGAGCGCTGTCAACGTTGTGGCGGTTCCGTGTCCGAGTTGAGGGAATGACAGGGGAGCGCAGTGGGTAGTCGCGATGGGGACCATGGGTATGGTCCGGGAATCTCGTCCGAGCACCCCCTCTGACCTGCGCGTATTCCATGGGTAGAACTACCCATGGGCAGGGGAGTTCTCCCCATCGACCTTCTTGCGAAACGCTCATAACGTCTTGTGCATCGGGTAACCGAGCCCACCAACCAGAAGACACACGACACGCACAGGAGCACACGATGACCGCAGTTGTTTCGCACATCCCCGCCGGCAACCTCGCCCAGGCCGCCCGTCGTCGCGCCGAGGCCGATCGGCGTCGCACCGAGGCTCTGGCCCGTCTGGCCGCACGTCGGATGCCGCTGCCCGGTCAGCAGGCCGCTCCCGTCGCCGAGCCCCGGATTCACCTGGTCCCCGAGGCCCGCGAGCCGCAGGCCCCCGAGGTCCCGGAGCTGCCGCGCCCGAACCTGACCACCCGTGAGGTCGAGGTGCTGCGTACCTGGCTGATGGTCGACTCCAAGCCCGCGGTCGCGCAGGAACTGTTCATCTCCCTGGGCACCGTGAACACCCACCTGACCCGTATCCGCGCCAAGTACGCCGAACTCGGCCGCACCGCGCCGACCAAGGCGGCGCTCGTGGCCCGCGCGGTGCAGGACGGACTGGTTCGTCTCGACGAGCTGTGACAGGGACGCGGCGTCGCAACCGGGTTGACGCCGCGTCGCAGGGTCCGGGCACGGTGCGCGATACTTGTCCGGTGGCAGACATCGAGGACATCCTGCGCGTCGAGCGCATCGAGACCGACATCTACCGGGGTGGGGCGTTCGAGAGCCATCTCCAGCGGACCTTCGGCGGACAGGTTGCCGGGCAATCGTTGGTCTCGGCGACTCGCACCGTCGGCGACGAGTTCGCGGTGCATTCGCTCCACGGGTACTTCCTCCGCCCGGGCAATCCCGACATCCCAGCGGTCTTCCTCGTCGACCGCGTCCGCGACGGACGGTCCTTTGCCACCCGGCGCGTGACCGGAATCCAGAACGGCGAGGCCATCTTCACCATGTCCGCGTCCTTCCACGTGACCAGCGATCACGGCATCGAACACCAGGACCGGATGCCCCCGGCGCCGAATCCCGACGAATTGCCGGATCGCGCAGACGATCTGAGCGTCGAGGAACAGGCGGTCCTGCGGGAGTGGACGAACTTCGACATCCGGGTCGTGCCGGCCGAGCAGATGATCACCAACGAGTATTTCGCCGCGCAGCAGCGGGTGTGGTTCCGCTACCGCCATCCCTTGCCCGACGACCAGACGATCCACGTGTGCACGCTGGCCTACATGAGCGACATGACTCTGCTCGGATCGTCACGGGTGCCCCATCCCGACGTGACGCCGCAGGTCGCCTCCCTCGATCACGCCATGTGGTTTCTGCGCCCCTTCCGCGCCGATGAATGGCTGCTCTACGACCAGACCTCGCCGTCGGCCGGCGGTGGGCGAGCCCTCACGCAGGGACGCATCTTCGACCGTGCCGGCCAGATGGTCGCCGCGGTCACCCAAGAAGGGCTGACCCGACTCGGGCGCACCATGCCCGCCGACCAGCACGCGCGGCAGGAGCGGTGAGCGCGCCTCGCATCGGTGTTCTGGCTCTGCAGGGGGATGTGCGTGAGCACCTGGCCGCGCTGACCGAGGCAGGTGCCGACGCGCTCGCCGTCCGCCGACGCGCCGAACTCGACTCCGTCGACGGCCTGGTCATCCCGGGCGGGGAGTCGACGACGATGAGCAAACTGCTCGGGGTGTTCGACCTCTACGATCCGCTCCGGCGGCGTCTTGCCGACGGCATGCCCGCCTATGGATCGTGCGCCGGCATGATCATGCTGGCGTCGTCGATCTTGGACACCCGGGCCGACGCGCGCCACCTCGACGCTCTCGACATCACCGTGCGGCGCAACGCATTCGGACGTCAGGTGGAGTCCTTCGAGACCGATCTCGAGGTCGCCGGGATCACCGACGCGACCCCCATGCGTGCGGTGTTCATCCGGGCACCCTGGGTCGAATCGACCGGCGACGGCGTCGAGGTCCTCGCCCGTGTTCCGGACGGTCCCGCGGCCGGCCGGGTGGTCGCGGTACGCCAGGGTGATGTCCTCGCCACGTCCTTCCATCCGGAGGTCACCGGCGACAGACGTGTGCATGCCTACTTCGTCGACATGGTCCGCCGGTAGACTCACCTGTCAGGTTGTGCGCCCACGACCGTGATACCGGTCACGGCTGGGGTGGCGCACTGAGTCATCGAGAGTTGGGCACGTCAGTGCCGGAAGGATCGGGTAGAGCGTATGAGCGGCCATTCCAAATGGGCCACCACCAAGCACAAGAAGGCCGTCATCGATGCCAAGCGCGGCAAGATGTTCGCCAAGTTGATCAAGAACATCGAGGTCGCGGCGCGGACCGGTGGTGGCGATCCGGCGGGTAATCCGACGCTCTATGACGCGATCCAGAAGGCCAAGAAGAGCTCGGTACCCAACGACAACATCGAACGCGCACGCAAGCGCGGCGGCGGCGAGGAGGCCGGCGGCGCCGACTGGCAGACCATCACCTACGAGGGCTACGGGCCCAACGGTGTCGCGATCCTGATCGAGTGCCTCACCGACAACCGCAATCGTGCGGCCGGCGAGGTGCGCACGGCGATGACCCGCAACGGCGGCAACATGGCGGATCCGGGTTCGGTGGCGTACCTGTTCACCCGCAAGGGTGTGGTCACCCTCGAGAAGGCCGGGCAGTCCGAGGACGACGTGCTGATGGCCGTCCTGGATGCCGGGGCCGAAGAGGTCAACGATCTCGGTGAGACCTTCGAGGTGGTCAGCGAGCCCACCGATCTGGTGGCCGTACGCACCGCACTGCAGGACGCCGGCATCGACTACGAATCCGCCGAGGCCGATTTCCGGGCGTCGGTGGAGGTCCCAGTGGACGCCGAGGGTGCCCGCAAGGTGTTCAAGCTGATCGACGCGCTCGAGGACTCCGACGACGTGCAGAACGTCTACAGCAATGTCGACGTGAGCGACGAGGTGCTCGCCGAACTCGACGCCTGACCCGACCGGCGCGCGCTCGACCCGCACCCGGCGATGCCGGACTCCCGGTGTCACCGGATGGCGATGGCCGGTCGTTCGGGATGGTCGTAGCGCACCTCGATGTCGGGCAGCGGCCCGAGTTCCTGCTGCTCCATGAGCGCGGCGATCGTCCAGTGCTCGTCCGGCGGCAACCGTCGACGCAGCGTGGGCGGGCTCATCCGCAGTGCGATGCCCAGATCGAGGTCGAGATCCTCGCGCAGCACCATGGGGCCGGCGACGAGAAGTATCTGGTCGTCGGTCGCGTGCTGCCGTTGATCGCGAAAAGATCTGTCGGAGTGGCCATCCCAGAGTCGCGGCAGCCACCGTCGATGGTGTCGGAGACCGTCGAGCACCTCGCGGCGCAGGGCCGGGTAGTCGTACCACGACGTCCGGAAGCTCTCGACGTCGTGGGCACCCCACTCCAGCCGGAGGGATGCGGGACGGAGGTAATCGATCACCCGGATCACCGCGGCGGCACGGCCGCGCGCCCGCAGAGTCGCCGCGATGGCCTCGGCGATCGATTCCGGCCGGGCCGGCGACGCGCCGTCGACGCCGACGATCGACGCGCCGTCGAGGTCCAGGCAGGTCTGCGCGCACATCTCGACGAGACCATCGGGATCGATCGGGGTGTAATGCGTCATCACCGGACATTCTCCCCGGCGCGAATCGGGGTCGTGTCGATCCGTTGCATTGTCGGTGGCCGCCGGTAGCATCTCGAACAGCTGTTCGTCTTGCGGAGAGAGGTGTGTGACCGTGCGGGTGATGGGCGTCGACCCGGGCTTGACCCGGTGTGGCATCGCGCTGGTCGAGTCGGGGAGTGGTCGGCAGGTGACCGCCCTCGACGTCGACGTGGTGCGCACGCCCACCGACATGGACCTGGCGCAACGACTGCTCGCGGTCTACTCCGCCGCCTGCCATTGGCTCGACGTCCATCAGCCCGACGTGGTCGCGATCGAGCGGGTCTTCGCGCAGAACCAGGTGTCCACCGCGATGGGTACGGCGCAGGCGGGTGGGGTGATCGCGCTCGCCGCCGGACAACGTGATGTGCCCGTCCGATTTCACACGCCGTCGGAGGTGAAGGCCGCGGTGACCGGCAACGGCCGCGCCGACAAATCCCAGGTCACCTCCATGGTGACGCGCATCCTCGGGATGCAGACCAAACCGCGTCCGGCCGATGCCGCCGACGCCCTGGCCCTCGCCATCTGTCACTGCTGGCGTGGCCCGATGATCGAGCGCATGGCGCAGGCGCAACAACGCGCCGACGAGATCGCTCGGACGCACCGTCGCCGGGTGGCGGCGGCCCAACAAGGGAGAAAGCGATGATCGCCTCGGTACGGGGGCCGGTGCTGGAGGTAGCGCTCGATCACGTCGTCCTCGACTGCGCCGGAGTCGGCTATCGCGTCCTGGCCACACCCGACACGTTGTCGCGGCTGCGCCGGGGTGAGGAGGCGACGCTGCTGACCTCGATGATCGTCCGTGAGGACTCGATGACCCTGTACGGGTTCACCGAGCCCGACGCCCGAGCCCTGTTCGCGCTGCTGCAGACAGTCACCGGGGTCGGGCCCCGACTCGCGATGGCGACCCTTGCGGTCCTCGAACCCGACGCGCTGCGGCGGGCGCTGGCCGATTCCGACACCAAGGCGCTGACCTCGGTGCCCGGTATCGGCAAGCGGGTGGCCGAACGTCTCGTCGTGGAACTGCGTGACAAGGTCGACCGGCCGGTCGCCGACACCGCGACGGCGTCGGGTGCGGTCGGCGCGGGTGGGATCGCCGGGCAGGTCACCGAGGCACTCATCGGACTCGGATTCACCGCGGCCCCCGCGGAGAAGGCGGTCGCGTCGGTGCTGGCCGAGTCGCCCGACGCCGACGCATCCGCGGCGTTGCGTCGATCTCTGGCCCTGCTGGGGAAGACGGCATGAGCGGCGAGTATCCCGAGCAGGCGGGACCCGAGGAGGAACGCGAGGTCAGCGCGCTGCCGGTGCGCGCCGACGGCGATTTCGACGCCGGGTTGCGGCCGCGGTCCCTGGCCGATTTCATCGGTCAGCCCCGGGTGTGCGAACAACTCGAACTCGTGCTGCACGGGGCGAAGAAGCGGGGGAGCACCCCCGACCACATCCTGTTGTCGGGTCCACCCGGGCTCGGCAAGACCTCGCTGGCGATGATCATCGCCGGGGAGATGGGATCGGCGATCCGGGTGACGTCGGGGCCCGCGCTGGAACGAGCCGGTGATCTCGCGGCGATGCTGTCGAACCTCGTCGAGGGTGACGTCCTGTTCATCGACGAGATCCACCGCATCGCCCGGCCGGCCGAAGAGATGTTGTATCTGGCGATGGAGGACTTCCGGGTCGACGTCGTGGTCGGAAAGGGCCCCGGTGCGACCTCGATTCCGCTCGACGTCGCACCGTTCACGCTGGTCGGGGCGACGACGCGGTCGGGCTCGCTGACCGGGCCGCTGCGTGATCGCTTCGGGTTCACCGCGCACATGGAGTTCTACGAGACCGACGAGCTGGTGCGGGTGCTGCGACGGTCGGCGGGCATCCTCGGTCTCGACCTGCAGGCCGACGCGTCGTCGGAGATCGCGAGCCGGTCACGCGGCACCCCGCGCATCGCCAACCGACTGCTCCGCCGGGTCCGCGACTACGCCGAGGTGCGGGGCGACGGGATCATCACCGTTGACATCTCGCGCGCGGCCCTGGCTGTCTACGACGTCGACGAACTCGGCTTCGACCGCCTCGACCGAGCCGTCCTCAACGCCCTGATCAGGGGATTCGGCGGTGGGCCCGTCGGCGTGTCGACGCTGGCCGTCGCGGTCGGCGAAGAACCGGCAACCGTCGAGGAGGTCTGCGAACCGTTCCTGGTCCGGGCCGGGATGGTGGCCCGCACGCCGCGCGGGCGGGTGGCCACCGCGGCCGCCTGGCATCACCTCGGCCTGACGCCGCCGGCCGGCGCGCTCAACGCCACCTTCGGCGTTCGACCCCGCGACGGCGGAACCGCGTCACTGTTCGACGAGCTGTGATCGGGCAAATCCGGCACCCCGACGACGGGTACCTTGACATGACGGCCTTAGTGAACCGGTGATGGCCATGGCACACTGGACACAGTGCATGCCGACACACACTTGTCGGCACCCCCGCGACCCGTGGTTCCCACGCAGCGTCACGGGTGACATTCTCGATACGACAAGGACGTTTGTTTCCTGATGACGGAATCTCTGTTTCTCCCGTTGCTGCTGGTCTTGATGGTCGGTTTCATGGTCTTCTCGATGCGCAAGCAGAAGAAGCGTGCGGCCGAGATGCAGGACATGCAGAACTCGGTGCAGACCGGCACCCGCATCCAGCTCTCCAGCGGTCTGTTCGGCACCGTGATCGACGCAACCTCATCGGACTACGTCGACGTGGAGATCGCCACCGGCCTGGTCACACGGTGGAACCGGCTGGCCGTCATGCGTGTCGTCCCGACCGACGAGGCCGCCGCCACCTACCCCGGCTATGTCCCGCCGTTCGCCCTCGAGGATGACGATGATCACGACCTCGACGACGCGGTTGCCGACGACACCACCTCGGACACCCCGAACCTCAACAAGTCCTCCGACGACAAATCGGCCGATTCCGAGAAGTAGGACATCGGCGTCGCGTGACCCGCGACGCACCTGCCCCGCCCCCGGGATTCCCGGGGGCGGGTGTCTGTGTGCGGGACGCTACAGTGGCCGGGATGATCGCGCGTTCCCGCCGACACCGCGCTGATCAACGTTCGTATCAAAGGAGATCGAGTACGTGAGTTTTTCCCGTGGGGCCGAATCGAAGGGAGCCTCCACCGACGGAACCGGTGCGAGCGGTCCCACACCGAGCGGACCTGATCCCCGGACGACCGGACCGAAGGGCTCGCGTCGGCGGCCACGTCCCGACTCGGATTCGGCGAAGCCCACCACACGCAAACGGGCCCGGTCGTCGGCGCGTGAGATCCCGCCGTGGCAGCCGCTCACCGCGTTCGTGGCGTTGCTGGCCCTGGTGTACCTGCTGATCTTCTTCACCGGGGGTGGTTCGCCGGAACCCAAACTCGGTATCGACCTGCAGGGCGGCACCCGCGTCACCCTGACCGCCCGCACCGACAACGGTCAGGCGCCCAACCGGGATCAGCTCAACCAGGCCAAGCAGATCATCGAGCAGCGCGTCAACGGACTCGGCGTCAGCGGCTCGGAGGTCGTGGTCAGTGGCAACAACCTGATCATCACCGTGCCCGGCAAGGACGGCGCGCAGGCCAAGTCGCTGGGCCAGACGGCGCGGCTGTACGTGCGACCGGTCGAACAGCAGACCGCGGCCACCCCGCAGCCCGCCGATCAACAGCAGGATTCCGAGAACTCCGAGAATCTTCCGGCCGATCAGGTCGCCGCCCAGATCACCGAGGCGAAGAAGAACCGGCAGGCCCCCGCGAACTCCAACACCGATGCCCTCGCGGCCTACATGGCCAAGATGGACTGCTCAACCGACGCCAACGATCCGTTGCGTGGCAACGACGATCCCTCCCAGTACCTGGTGGCCTGCTCCACCGACGGCAAGACCGTGTACCTGCTCGGACCGGAGATCATCGACGGCCGCGACATCAAGTCGGCAAGTGCGGGCACCGAACCACAGACCGGTGAGTGGATCGTGAGCCTCGAGTACAAGGGCGACGCGGCGAGCTTCTGGCCCACCTACACCGCACAGAACGTCGGCAAGCAGACCGCCTTCACCCTCGACACCCGGGTCGTCTCGGCACCGGTCATCAATCAGGCGATCACCGGGGCCACCCAGATCAGCGGTAATCCGTTCAGCGAATCCGAGGCCACCGACCTCGCCAATGTGCTCAAGTACGGATCGCTGCCGTTGTCGTTCTCGACCTCCGACGCCGAAACCGTGTCGGCGACCCTGGGATTGTCGTCGTTGCGCGCGGGTCTGCTCGCCGGCGCGATCGGCCTGATCGCGGTGTTGATCTATGCGCTGGCCTACTACCGGATGCTGGGCTTCCTCACCGTGGCGTCGCTGTTGCTGTCACTGGTGATGGTGTACGGCATCATCGTGCTGCTGGGGCGTTGGATCGGCTTCACCCTCGATCTGGCCGGTATCGCCGGTCTGATCATCGGTATCGGCATGACTGCCGACTCCTTTGTCGTCTACTTCGAACGCATCAAGGACGAGATGCGCGAGGGACGAAGTTTCCGGTCGGCGGTACCCCGCGGCTGGGCGTCGGCGCGGCGCACCATCTGGTCGGGCAATGCGGTCAGCTTCCTGGCCGCCGCGGTCATCTACATCCTGGCTGTCGGTGAGGTCCGCGGATTCGCCTTCACCCTGGGTCTGACGACGATCCTCGACATCGTCGTCGTCTTCCTGGTGACCCATCCGCTGGTCGTGCTGGCCAGCCGCTCGGAGTTCCTGTCACGACCCGGCGTCAACGGCCTGGGTGCGGTCAGTGAGGTGGCCCGCAGGCGCCGCACCGAACGCGCCGAGCGGGTGGGCGCGTTGACCGGTGCCGGCGCTCGGGGTGCTGCGACCACCGAGGCGACCTCGGGGTCGCCGAGCCTCACCAAACAACCCGGCACCGCCGGTGCCGGCACCGACCAGGCCTCCGGTGACACGCCGGCCGGCGACGCATCGGCGAAAGGATCGTCGAAATGACCAGCGCCAGTCAGACCACCAACGACACCGACGGCGCGACAACCACCGCCCCGGCGACCGGCAGTGACGCCGACTTCCGGGCCGACACCTCGCGATCTTTCCTGTCGCGGCTCTACACCGGCACCGGCGCCTTCGAGGTCATCGGCAAGCGCCGACAGTGGTACATCGTCACCGCGGTGATCCTGGCGATCTGCGTGATCTCCATCGGCGTGCGTCAGTTCAGCTTCGGCATCGACTTCGAGGGCGGCACCCAGATCTCCATCCCGGTGTCGCAGGGCATCAGCAGCCAGTCCGTGGAGGATGTCGTCGGCAAGGCACTCGGCACCGCACCGGATTCGGTGCAGACCGCGGGGTCCGGTTCCAGTGAGACCGTCCAGGTCCGTACCGACGCGTTGACCCTGGAACAGGCGCGGACGGTGACCGTGGCGCTGACCGACGCCTACGGGCCCGAACTCACCGCGCAGGACGTCAGCATCTCGGAGGTCAGTTCCACCTGGGGCCGCGAGATCACCGAGAAGATGCTCATCGCGCTCGCGGTCTTCCTGGTGATCGTGTTCATCTACATCGCGATCCGCTTCGACCGGGAGATGTCCACCGCCGCGCTGGCGACGCTGTTCTTCGACATCATCGTGACCGCGGGTGTGTACTCGTTGGTCGGATTCGAGGTCACCCCGGCCACCGTCATCGGCCTGCTCACCATCCTCGGCTTCTCGCTCTACGACACGGTGGTGGTGTTCGACAAGGTGTCGGAGAACACCCGTTCGGTGCTGCAGACCACCCGCCGCACCTACGCCGAGCAGGCCAACCTGGCGGTCAACCAGACCCTGATGCGCTCGATCAACACCACCGTCATCTCGGTGCTGCCGATCATCGCGCTCATGGTGATCGCGGTCTGGTTGCTCGGCGTCGGCACGCTCAAGGACCTCGCACTGATCCAGCTGGTCGGTGTGGTCGTGGGTGCGTATTCGTCGGTGTTCCTGGCGACACCGCTGCTGGTCACCCTCAAGGAACGCCGCGAGGACATCTCTCGGCACACCGCCCGGGTGCTGGCCCGCCGCGCCGCGATCGAGAAGGGGGAGGACCCCGACGCCGGCGACTCCGCGGCACGACGACGTCCGGCCCGATCACCCGGGACGCGCCGGGCCGGGGGAGCGCGGCAGGCCGCCGCCGGCGACACCCCCGCCGTGCCGAGCGGAAAACGGCGCCGCACGCGATAGTCTCGGCACTCGTGACGAGGGGTTCGCGCACCATGCGCGGGGACGATGCGCGGTCGACGCGCCGCCAGTCGACGGTGATGCGGCTGCTGGTCGTGGTGGTGGGTGCGGCGCTGGCGGCGACACTGGTGTCGGCGTGCTCCGATCCGCCACCGCCGACCATCGACTATGCGGTAGACGCCAAGCTGAGCACCTACAACGCCAACACCCGGGAGGGCAACGCCAACGGCGTGCTGATGGCCACCACCCGCGTGCTGCCCGGTTTCAGTTACCTCGGCGATGCCGGGCAGGTGACTCCGGACCGTGACGTCGGAACCGTGACCCGCGAGCCGGGTGGCCGATTGACGCTGCGCTACGACTTCAACCCGAAAGCGACGTACTCCGACGGCGTCCCGCTGACGTGCGATGAGATCGTGCTGGCCTGGGCCGCGATGAGCGGCCGGTTCGACGATTTCACGCCCGCGACCACCGCCGGCTACCGCGACATCGACTCGGTCGATTGCACCCCCGGAGCGAAAACGGCCACGGTCACGTTCGCGGCCGGGCGTGACTACCAGGACTGGGCATCGCTGTTCGGTGCCGGCACCCTCCTGCCGGCACATGTCGTCGCCCGCGACGCCGGGGTGGCCAACATCGTCGACCCGATCCGCGCGCGCAACCGTGCGGTCATCGAACGGATCGCGAAGTCCTGGAACACCGGGTTCGACTTCACTCCCGGACATTTCGATCGCAGTCGGTTCCCGGCGTCGGGGCCCTACCGATTCGAGAGTTACTCCACCTCCGGCGGCCTCGTGCTGGTGGCGAACGACACCTGGTGGGGTGACCGTCCGGCGGCGTCACGGATCACGATGTGGGGCCGCGGCAACGACGTCGCCCAACGCCTGGCCGACGGCGCGTACGACGTCGCCGATGTGACGGCCGGTCTCGCCGGAGGCCAGGGCGGCCCACGTCCGACCGACGGGGCCGAATCACAGGCACTGGCCGTCGAGGGCCTGGTGCTCTCGGGTCGTGGCGTGTTCGCCGACGTCAGGGTGCGTCGGGCGTTCGCATCCTGCGTGCCCCGCGACGGGCTGGCACGGCAGTTCGGCAGCGGTGCGCAGATGTGGAACATGCGGGTCCTGGCACCTGGTGATGAGTTGGCAGCCTCGCTGAACGGCGAGTTCGGGCGCGAATATCAGCGTCCCGACCTCGGGCGCACCCGAACACTGCTGGCGGAGGCGGCCGGTACCGCCGATGACGGCACCCCGCGTCGGGCGTCGCGCACCGTGCGCATCGGCTACCTGGCGCCCACCCCGCGCTGGAACCAGATGGTCGCCGCGATCAACGCGTCCTGCGCCTCGGCGGGTATCACCGTGACCGACACCGCGTCGTCGGTCACCGGCGTCGGCGGGCTGGGATCGCAGGCGGATGCACTGCTGGTGGCGAGCGGCGCCTCGTTTTCCGCGGCGGGGTCCTCGGATCCGATTCGCGACGCCTATCAGCTGCGTGGCGGCGATCCGCTGAATCTGACGACCCTCAACAACCCGCAGGTCAACACCGCCATCGATCAGCTCGCCGTGGCGGATCTGGAGGCCGAGCGACTCGGCCTGGTCCGCACCATCGAGACCGATGCGTGGGCGCAGGTGGCCTCGATCCCGTTGTTCGCTGCTCCGCGCGTGCGGCATTGGAATGATCAGGTCGACAATGTGGTCGCCGGATTGGGGCGCAACGGGACGGGATGGAACATGGATCGGTGGATGCTGACGTGACGACACTGATGACCCCGCAACCCTGGGAACCGCAACGCCGGGGATCGCATGGTGGGTGGACCCGATGACCGATGACGTCTCCGACGACACGACCCGGCCGATGGTCGACGGTGACATCACCGCCGACGCCCTAAAACGTGCCCGGATCGCCATCACCGAGCACGGCCGGATGGTCGCCGACTTCCCGGAACCGGGTATCGACTTCAAGGACCTCACGCCGGTCCTCGCCGACCCGGACGGGTTGTCCTCGATCGTCACCGCACTGACACATGGGTGTACCACCATTGACCTTGTCGCTGGCATCGATGCCCGCGGGTTTCTGCTCGGCGGCGCGGTCGCACGCGAGCTCGGGGTCGGGGTGCTGGCGGTCCGCAAGGGCGGCAAGTTGCCGCCGCCGGTCCACGGGATCGACTACGACCTCGAGTACGGACGGGCCCGACTCGAGATCCCGGCCGGCGGGATCGACATCACCGGCCTGCGGGTCCTGCTCGTCGACGATGTCCTCGCCACCGGTGGAACCGCCGTGGCGGCGGCCGAACTCCTCGAACGCGCCGGCGCCCGGGTCCTGGCCGTCGCGGTGATCATGGAGCTGAGCGCCCTCGGCGGTCGTCGGCGCATCGCCGACGCCCTCGGCGAGATTCCGGTGCACTGCATCACCACCGACTGATCCGGACGCACCTTCTCGTCCGGGCGGCGGGGTCGGGCGGCGGTGCACATCGGGTTGCGTGCGGCCCGCGGATTAGACTTGACGAATAGTCCGCCTGAGTCCGAGATGGTGTCCGCACCGGTCGCCGGTCCGGATTCGTGTCGCTGAATGGAGGGTCGCATGGCCAATGAGCCCAACCCCGGCCCGGTGAATGCCACGGCCACCGAGGACGCGGCACGCTCTCGCGACGACGACGACGCCGCCCGTCCTCACCCGGCCGCCACGCAGGCGGTCGGAACCCACGCCGACGGCGGCACGACCAGCGCGACCACATCCGATGCGCCCGCGCCCGAGAGGGTCGCACCGACGACACCGTCGGACGGCGCCGACGCCACTGCACCGGAGACGAGTGCGATCCCGCCGCAGCACTCCTCGGCGTCGCGTCGCGTCCGGGCCCGGCTGGCGCGGCGGATGACCGCGACGCGGTCACCGGTGCGCCCGGTGCTGGAGCCCCTGGTGACGCTGCACCGGGAGATCTACCCGAAGGCCGACGTCGCGCTGCTGCAACACGCCTACGACATCGCCGACGAACGCCACAGTGGGCAGACGCGGAAGTCGGGTGATCCTTACATCACCCACCCCCTCGCGGTGGCGACGATCCTGGCCGATCTGGGGATGGACACCACCACCCTGGTGGCAGCACTACTGCATGACACCGTCGAGGACACCGGCTACTCGCTCGAGGCGCTGGAGAAGGACTTCGGTGCCGAGGTCGCCCACCTCGTCGATGGCGTGACCAAACTCGACAAGGTTGCGCTCGGCTCTGCGGCCGAGGCCGAGACGATCCGCAAGATGATCATCGCGATGGCGCGTGATCCGCGGGTGCTGGTGATCAAGGTCGCCGACCGTCTGCACAACATGCGCACCATGCGGTTCCTGCCGCCCGAGAAGCAGGCGCGCAAGGCTCGTGAAACGCTGGAAGTCATTGCGCCGCTTGCCCATCGACTGGGAATGGCGACGGTCAAATGGGAGCTGGAAGACCTCTCCTTTGCGATCCTGCACCCCAAGCGCTACGAGGAGATCGTGCGGCTGGTCGCCGACCGCGCGCCCTCTCGTGACACCTACCTGGCCCGGGTGCGCGCCGACATCAACAACGCCTTGAGCTCGGCCAAGATCACCGCGACCGTCGAGGGCCGGCCGAAGCACTACTGGTCGATCTACCAGAAGATGATCGTCAAGGGTCGCGACTTCGATGACATCCACGACCTCGTCGGCATGCGGATCCTCTGCGACGAGGTTCGCGACTGCTATGCGGCGGTGGGCGTGGTGCATTCGCTGTGGCAGCCGATGGCCGGACGGTTCAAGGACTACATCGCGCAACCACGGTTCGGCGTCTACCAGTCGCTGCACACCACGGTCATCGGTCCGGAGGGAAAGCCCCTCGAGGTGCAGATCCGGACGCACGACATGCACCGCACCGCGGAGTTCGGGATCGCCGCGCACTGGCGCTACAAGGAGGGCGGCTACAAGGACCGCAAGGGCCGCCGCACCGATGTCGCCGAGGTCGACGACATGGCCTGGATGCGTCAGCTGCTCGACTGGCAGCGGGAGGCCGCCGACCCGGGTGAATTCCTCGAGTCCCTGCGCTACGACCTTGCCGTCAAGGAGATCTTCGTGTTCACCCCCAAGGGGGATGTGATCACCCTGCCGGCCGGCTCCACGCCTGTGGATTTCGCCTACGCCGTACACACCGAGGTCGGCCACCGATGCATCGGTGCGCGGGTCAACGGTCGTCTCGTCGCACTCGAACGCCAACTCGAGAACGGTGAGGTGGTCGAGGTCTTCACCTCCAAGGCGCCGAACGCCGGACCGAGCAAGGACTGGCAGAACTTCGTGGTGTCCCCGCGGGCCAAGGCCAAGATCCGGCAGTGGTTCGCCAAGGAACGGCGCGAGGAGGCCCTCGAGACCGGCAAGGACGCCATCGCGAAGGAAGTCCGACGGGGTGGACTTCCGTTGCAGCGCTTGATGAGTGCCGATTCGATGGCCGCGGTGGCGCGCGAGTTGCGCTATCAGGACGTCAGCGCCCTGTACACGGCGGTGGGGGAGAATCACGTGTCGGCCCGGCACGTGGTCAACCGGTTGGTGGCCGCGCTCGGCGGCATCGATGCGGCCGCCGACGAGATCGCCGAGTTGACCACCCCGTCGACCATGCCGACTCGATCTCGTCAGGGCGGCGACGCCGGTGTGGTGGTCGAGGGCGTCGACAATGTGCTCATCAAACTCGCCAAATGCTGTACGCCCGTACCGGGCGACACCATCATGGGTTTCGTCACCCGGGGTGGCGGGATCAGCGTCCACCGCACTGACTGCACCAACGCCGCGTCGCTGCAGGGGCAGGCCGAACGGATCATCGACGTGTCCTGGGCGCCGTCGCCCGAGTCGGTGTTCCTGGTGGCCATCCAGGTCGAGGCGCTCGACCGGCATCGGCTGCTGTCCGACGTCACCAAGGTCCTCGCCGACGAGCGGGTGAACATCCTGTCGGCGTCGGTCACCACCAGCCGAGACCGGGTCGCGATCAGCAAGTTCACCTTCGAGATGGGTGACCCCAAGCACCTCGGACATGTGCTGAACGTGGTGCGCAACGTCGAAGGCGTCTACGACGTCTACCGCGTCACCTCGGCGGCCTGACACCGACTGACCGACCCGTCACCGGCCGCTCGCTCGGGCGTCGATCGACGCCGATGGCCCGCCACCTGGGGTGACGGGCCATCGGTTGTCTGTTATCGCGATCGCGAGCGGAGTGTCAGGACACCACCGCGGTCTCCACGGTCACCGGGATCTTCGGCGCGCCGTCGTCGGTCTTGCGTTCGAGTGCCCCGGTCATCTGGTTGGTGCCGATGCCGGGTTCGACGCCGCCGGCGTACACCTTGTCGATGACCTTCATTCCCGCGGCGTCGACGGTGCCGACGACGGCGTAGTTCGGGGGCAGTTGGCCATCCTGGATCAGGACGAAGAACTGCGCGGACCCCCCGGAATTGGCCTCACCCTGTTGGGCCTGACCGCTGTTGGCGATGGCGACGGTACCGCGCGGGTAGGTGACCACCTGCTGCTGCATGGCCGAGGCCTCACCGACCGGTTTCAGATTGGTCGGCGGCTCGTCCGGGCTGGTCCAGCCGGGCGACCCGAGGCCGCTGCCGGTGGGATCACCGCACTGCAGGACCTTGAGGTCGGCCGTCGTCATCCGGTGACACGGGCTGCCGTTGTAGTACCCGTTGTCGGCAAGGGAGATCACCGCGGCGGTGTTGCAGGGCGCGCCGGTCCGGTTGAGGTCGATCGGAATCGCACCCTGGTTGGTGTTCAGGGTGAGGGTGGCGGTCCCGTCCTTGGGCTGGGTCGAGTCCGGTTTCGGCGACGTCTTCTCGTTGCCCTTGCCAGCGTTGACCTTGTCGATCTGCTCCTGATACAGCGCGCGTTGCGCCGGATCGGTGACCTGGGCGGGTGGGCTGGTCGGCACGTCGGCCAGGTTGCTGGCCTTGTCGGTGTAGGTACACGTCGTGTGCGCGGCGTTGAACCGATCGGTCTGGATCTTGTCGACGATGAAATACGTCGCGGTCGCCACCACGGCGATCACCACCGCACCGGAGATGGTCCCGATCATGATCTTGCGCTTGCGCTGTGCCTGCCGTTCCCGCTCCAGGCGCTCCTCGAGCTTGCGTTTGGCGGCCTCGCGTCGCTGCTCATTGGTCAGCGCGCGGCGGGTCGCGGCGTCGGTCGCGGTCGACGTGTCGACGACCGCGGTGTCGTCGGCCGGATCTGATGAGTCTTGGGATTCCGGCTTGCCGGGCTCGTTGTCGCTCGCCACGCTCTGCACGCCCTCCTCGTCCTGGTGCTGCGATCGTGCTGGTGCTGGATTGACCTGGTGCTGCGGCTCTGGAATGTCCGGGCGGCCACCGAACACCCCATGCAGTGTGCCAGTATCACCTGTGAAGTCACTGCACCGGGTCTTTGACACTCCCCGCACGTGACGGTCGTGAGGAGATCGCCGGTTCCGACAGGCCACGCAAACCGCCTGGATCCGATGGGCCACAATGGAGAGCATGCTCATCACCGGCTTCCCTGCAGGGATGTTCCAGACCAACTGCTACATCGTGGCCGCCGGTCCGGGATCCGAGGCCATCATCATCGACCCGGGCCAGGATGCGGCCCCCCGGGTGCGGGAAATCCTGGCCGAACACCAGCTGACTCCGGTGGCGGTGCTGTTGACCCATGGGCACCTCGACCACACCTGGAACGCGACCGAGTTGTGCGACGAGTTCTCCATCCCCGCCTACATTCATCCGGATGATCGACCCATGCTCGCCGACCCGGCGCGGGGCCTCGGGCCCGCACTCGGTCCGATGATCGGTTCGCTGACCTTCCGTGAACCGGAGAAGGTCGTCGATTTCGTCGACGGTGAGGACGTCGAGGTGGCCGGCCTGCGCCTGGCCGTCGACCACGCGCCGGGACACACCGCGGGATCGGTGTTGCTGACCATGGACGTGCCGATTCCCGATGAGCAGTCCGGCGACGGGGCCGACGCCGGGGCCACGGTGCCCGTGTGTTTCTCCGGTGACGTACTGTTTGCCGGGTCCATCGGCCGGACCGACCTGCCCGGCGGCAGTCATCAACAGCTGCTCGAGTCGATCGGTGCGCGGCTGCTGACCCGTTCCGACGACACACAGGTGCTGCCCGGCCACGGCCCGCAGACCTCGGTCGGCCAGGAGCGGCGCACCAACCCGTTCCTCGTCGACGTGGCAGCCGACCCGTCCGCGCGGGCCGCGGACGACACCTCGACGAAGGGATCTCGACGACTGTGAGCGCCGACTTCTCCGCGCCCCGCGGAGTTCCCGACTACTACCCGCCGCGTTCGGCCGACTTCCGTCGTGTCCGCGACACCCTCACCGAGGCCGCGCGCCGCGCCGGTTACGGCCACATCGAGTTGCCGGTCTTCGAGGAGACCGCCTTGTTCGCGCGCGGCGTCGGCGAGTCCACCGACGTCGTGAGCAAGGAGATGTACACCTTCGCCGACCGCGGTGAGCGGTCGGTGACACTGCGGCCCGAGGGCACCGCGGGGGTGATGCGTGCGGTGATCCAGCACGGCCTCGACCGCGGACAACTGCCCGTCAAACTCTGCTACGCCGGACCGTTCTTCCGGTACGAGAAGCCGCAGACCGGTCGTTATCGGCAGTTGCAGCAGGTCGGCGTGGAGGCCATCGGCGTCGACGACCCGGCCCTGGACGCCGAGGTGATCGCGATCGCCGACGAGGGGTACCGGCGGCTCGGGCTGTCCGGCTTCCGCCTGGAGATCACCTCACTCGGCGATGACGAGAGTCGTCCGCGGTATCGGGAGGCGTTGCAGCAGTTCCTCTTCGGGCTCGATCTCGACGAGCCGACCCGCGCCCGCGCGCAGATCAATCCGTTGCGGGTGCTCGACGACAAGCGACCCGAGATCAAGGCGGCCACCGCCGATGCGCCGCTGCTGCTCGATTATCTGAGCGACGACGCGCGCGCCCACTTCGACACCGTGCTCGCGCACCTGAAACGGCTCGGGGTGCCCTACGAGATCAACCCGCGTCTCGTCCGCGGTCTCGACTACTACACGAAGACGACCTTCGAGTTCGTCCACGACGGACTCGGGGCGCAGTCGGGCATCGGCGGCGGTGGACGCTACGACGGACTGATGCGCCAGATCGGCGGCAAGCAGGACCTGTCCGGGATCGGATTCGGTCTCGGCGTCGACCGGACGATGCTCGCGCTGGAGGCCGAGGGCGTCGCCGACGCCGACGCCGCGCGGGTCGAGGTGTTCGGGGTGCCCATGGGTGCGGAGGCGAAGGCCGAATTGGTCTCCGTCGCAGGACAACTGCGGGCCGCCGGGATCAGCGTCGACCTCGCCTACGGCGATCGCGGACTCAAGGGCGCGATGAAGGCCGCCGACCGTTCCGGCGCGCGTCTCGCGCTCGTGCTGGGGGATCGCGAACTGGCCGAGGGGAAGCTGGAGATCAAGAACCTCGGCACCGGTGACCAGCATCAGGTGGAGCTGGCGCGCGTCGTCGACGAGGTGAGTGGGTTGCTGGGTCGCTGATTCCGGGGGCGTCTGTCGAACGGAGTAATCCCGGCGCAGTGTGTGATGTGAATCACATATGGCGGGCATGCTGTAGCGATCGGATTGCAGCGACTCCCGGAGGTTGCCATGACAGGTCACGGCACACGAGGTCATCGACGAAGCGCGATAGTCGGCGGCACCGCAATCCTTGCAGTCGGCGCCCTCGCCGGTGCGTTGTCCGGTTGCGGGCTGCCGGTCATCGGAGTCGGTGGCACGCCCCAGGCCGAGGCGTCGTCGGAAACCACGGAGTCGTCCACCTACGCAACGCCGACCTACACCTCGCCCACTTACACGACACCGTCTCCCACGATTCCGTCTCCCACGACCCCGCCTACGAGTTCATCCTCGCTACTGGGTGCGCCTGTCGGCCTTTGCTATCGCTTCACCTCGGGAGTGGGGCTCTTCCCGACGAGTTGCCATCCCGGCGCCTTTCGGATCATCAGCGACCGTGTTGTCGGTGGTGAAATCGCTTGTCCGCCGGAATATACCCACGTCTACACCACGGATGACTCCTCCGATCCGCATTACCCGACCGCCTGCCTGGTCGAGATCACCTGACTCAGGTCACCGTCGCGCGGTCACCCGATCGAGTGCGCCGACCAGGTGCCGCCACCCCGGCCCGGCCGGATCGGCCCACGACTCGTGGCCGATGCCGTCGACCACCTCGAGTGACACGTTCGAGTCCCCAGATGGCTTCGCTTGTGCCACATACCGTTCGGACAGTTCGACCGGGACATCGACATCGTCGGCGCCGTGCAGGATGTGGACGTCCACAGCCGGTGCGAGGCGGACCGGGTCGGCGACGGCATACACCTCGGGGATCTCTTCGGGAGTGCCGCCGAGGAATTCGGCGACCGCGTCGTCGCCGAGACGGAGTTCGGCGGCACGGGCCAGATCGGCGATCGGCGCGAGCGCGACCACTCCGGTGATGGTCGGATGCTCTGTGCGCCAACGGTTTCCCTCGGGCAGCGAAGCGCGACCGGCCACCCAGAGCGCGAGCTGGCCGCCGGCCGAATGGCCGACCAGGGTCGTCACCCGCGGCGCGTCGTTTCCTATGGTGAATTCCCTTCCGCTGAGCCCGATCTCGTCGATCGCGCCGATCACGTCGTCGAAGGCGTCGGCCCAGCTCCCCGGCCCACGGCGGTATTCGACGGCCGCGGTGAGATGTCCGGCGCCGGAGAGTTCGCGTCCCACCGGCCAGGTGCGGGTGCGGTCGGATTCCCGCCAGAATCCGCCGTGCAGCAGGATCACCAGCGAATCGGTCGGTTCGGCGGGCTCGAAGATGTCGGCGAGCTGGGACCGGGCGGGCCCGTAACGCACCGACGCATCCGGATAATCGGCGTCGGTGGCCGGAATGGATTCGGTGGGGGCGGAATCGGCCGTCATGGGCTCACGGTACTCGGGAGTGCCGGGGCGCCACCGGGGTTCGTCTCAATCGTCCCAACTGGAGAATTGCTCCCCGGACGAGTGCGCCGCGCCACCCCGATAGGCCTCGCGGTAGTGCCGCTCCCACAGCGGCCACGCCATGAACCGGTCACCGGCCGTGGCGCGGTAATCGCGGTAGGCACGCCGCGCGGTCATGGTCACGCTGGTGCGGGCCGCCCACGCCGCACGCTGGGCCCGGCGCCGGGCGGTGTCCCGTTCGACCGGAGTGAGCTTCGGGCCCCGGTCGGACAAGATCGGCGAGCGGCGCAGCAATCCCATGCGCCCGATCATCGCCGACGACTCGGCGTCGCGCTACGCCGCGTCGGTCATCTCGCCGACCAGCACGTCGAGGCTCACCCCACCCAACGCCAACGCCCGGGTGTGGAAATCCTTGAGCGTCCACTCCGGGTGCGCGGCCAGGGCGGCCTGGCGGGTCTGCTGCCAGACCCGTTGTCCGAGAGCGTAGGACGGTGCCTGACCGGGCCAGCCGAGGTAGCGGTCCAGTTCGAATCGCAGCACCGCGCGATCCATCGCCACCGACGAGGTGAGGAAGGTCCACGCCTTGTCGGCATCCCAGACGCCACCGCCGAGGTGCTCTGGTGCCCGCAGGCCACAGTGCACACCGATGTCGACGACGATGCGTGCGGCCCGAAGTCGTTGCGAATCCAGCATTCCCATCCGGTCACCGAGATCGTCGAGCCACCCGAGCTCGGCCATCAGGCGTTCGGCGTAGAGGGCCCAGCCCTCCCCGTGTCCGGACGTGAACGACGCCAGCTTGCGCCAGGCGTTCAGGTCGTCGTCGACGATGGCCGACCCGAGCTGCAGGTGATGGCCGGGCACCCCCTCGTGGTAGACGGTGGTCTTCTCCTGCCAGGTGTGGAACACCGTCTGGGCCGGCGGCACCGCCCACCACATGCGTCCGGGCCGGGTCAGATCCGCGCTGGGCTGGGTGTAGTAGATGATGCCCGTCGACGACGGGGCCAATCGGCACTCCAGTCGCGTCAGTCGGGTCGGAATGTCGAAGTGGGTCCCGGCCAGGCCGGCCACTGCGTCGTCGGAGGTCTGCTGCATCCAGTCGACGAAGGCCGTCTTGTCGTGGATCTGATACCGCGGATCGGCGTCCAGATGCGCCAGTGCCGCCGCCACGTCACCGCCGTGGCCCAGGGCCGCGGCGATCTCGCGTTGTTCGGCGGTGATCTGTGCCAACTGCGTCAGGCCCCACGCGTACGCCTCGTCCGGATCGACGTCGGCGCCGAGGTAATGCGGCAGGTGCAGGAGATAGCGATCCCGGCCGACCGCATCAGCGTCGGAGGCGCCGGGCGCGATCCGGGTTCGCAGGTGATCGGCGTACGCCGCGAAGGCGGCCCCGGCCCGCTGCGTGGCGCGCTGCAGGTCGGTGGCCAGTGCCGGATCGGCGTCGATCGCGCCCGTCGTGGCCGTGATCGCGGCGGGTGCCGTGTCGGCCTGCTCGGCGGCGAGCAGCACCTGGCGACGGGCGAACGGTGGGCCCGTGGCCAGGCGGTGATCCAGGCCGGCGATCGCGCCCGCCAGGCTGTCCGGGATGGCCGCGAGCCGTGCCACGACATCGGCCCGAGCCGCTTCTGTGGCGGTGGGCATCAGGTCGAAGACGTCGCGGATGGCCTGCAGCGGGGAGGTGATCACGTTGCACACGCCGGTCGACTCGCCCGCATCGGCCAGCGCCAGTTCGCGGCGCAGGGATGCGGTCATCGTGGCGATCGTGACGCGGTCGACGTCGTCGGTGGGGGATGTGGCGGACAGCGCAGCCAAGGTCGCGCGTACCTGATCGGCGCGCGCCGTGACGGCGTCCGGCGAGAAATCGGTCAGCGCGTGATCGTGGCCCGGCAGACCGAATTCGGTGGCCAGGATCGGGTCGGCGGCCGCCATGGCCGTCACGTGGGCCGCGGCGAGCGCATCGACCGGCGTCGCGGGTCGCGCCCCCGGTGATCCCGGCGTCGGTCCCGGCGTCGTGGCCGTCACAGGTCGTTGGTCGCGAACGTGTCGCACCGCTTGGGGTCACCGCTCTGATAGCCGACGGTGAACCACCGGGCGCGTTGCTGCGCCGACCCGTGGGTCCAGCCCTCCGGGTTGGAGTTCGAACCCTGGATCGTGTCGTCGCCGATCGCCTTGGCGGTCTGGATGACCCCGGCGATCTGATCCTGGGTCAGGTCATTGAGTGCGAAGGGCAGGTTGTCGTCGTCGGCGTGATTGGCCCACACCCCGGCCAGGCAGTCGGCCTGCAGTTCGACACGTACCGAACCCGATCGCGGTCCCTGCGACCCGAGTTGCTGGCCCTTCTGCAGGGCACCGGTCAGGTTCTGCACGTGATGCCCGTACTCGTGGGCGACGACGTATTCCTGGGCGAGGGCACCGTCACTGCCGCCCATCTGTTCCAGCGTCCGGAAGAACGACGGATCGAAATACGCGGTCTGATCGGCGGGGCAGTAGAACGGCCCGGTCGCCGACGTGGCGGCGCCGCACGCGGTGTTCACCGAATCGTTGAAGATGACGGTCTTGGGCGGTGTGTAGCTGCTCATCAGGGTCGGCCAGACCGTGTCGAGGCTGTTCGTGGTGGCCACGATGCGACAGATCTCGTCACCCTGATTGGCCATCTCCACGGTGCACGAGTCGATGTGCTGCTGGATCTCCGACGACGCGGCGGAATTCGTCGACGTGCCGGTGCCTCCGCCGCCCAGGATGTCACCCGGATTCACCCCGAAGAGCAGCGCGACGATCGTGATGATCAGGCCGGCACCGCCTCCGAGCGCGATGCGTCCGCCGCCACCTCCGCCGCCCCCGCCGCCGGAGACGTTCCCGGTGTCGAGGGGACCACTGCCCTGAAAGGTCATGGGGGAAGCGTACCGACGAAACACGGACATCCCGGGGTGTTCGGTCCACTCTGGCGTGGCCTGCCGCCACCCGGTCGGGCCGCGGTACCAACCGGGTGGGCCGACGCCGCGGGCGGCTACGTACGATTGACCCGGGCATTCGTCCCACCGACTTTTCCACCCCAGCTTTTCCACCCCAGGAAGGACTCCAGTGCTTCGCACGCATCAGGCCGGATCTCTGCGCCGCGCAGACGCCACGCAGACCGTCACCGTCGCCGGATGGGTGGCCCGCCGGCGCGACCACGGTGGCGTGGTGTTCATCGATCTGCGTGACAGCAGCGGACTGGTGCAGGTCGTGTTCCGCGACGAGCAGGTCGCCGCGGCCGCGCATCGGTTGCGCGCCGAGTACTGCATCGCGGTGACCGGTGTCGTCGAGGTCCGCCCCGAGGGCAGTGAGAACCCGAATCTGCCGTCCGGGGAGATCGAGATCAACGCGGCGCAGCTGCACGTGCTCAACGAGTCGGCGCCGTTGCCGTTCCAGCTCGATGAGTCGCCCGGGGAGGAGGCGCGGCTGCGCTACCGCTACCTCGACCTGCGTCGGGACCGTCCGGGAGCGGCGCTGAGGCTGCGCTCGAAGGTCAACGCCGCCGCCCGCGGTGTGCTGCTGGCCCGCGACTTCGTCGAGATCGAGACGCCGACACTGACCCGGTCCACTCCCGAGGGCGCGCGCGACTTCCTGGTGCCCGCGCGACTGCAGCCGGGTAACTTCTATGCGCTTCCGCAGAGCCCGCAGTTGTTCAAGCAGCTGCTGATGGTCGCCGGCATGGAACGCTACTTCCAGATCGCCCGCTGCTACCGCGACGAGGACTTCCGGGCCGACCGGCAGCCGGAGTTCACCCAGCTCGACGTCGAGATGAGTTTCGTCGACCAGGATGACGTGATCACCCTCGCCGAGGAGGTTCTGGTGGCGTTGTGGCGCCTCGTCGGCGTCGAACTGTCCACCCCGATCCCGCGGATGACCTACGCCGACGCGATGCGCCGGTACGGCACCGACAAGCCCGACCTGCGATTCGGGATCGAGCTCGTGGAGTGCACCGAGTACTTCGCGCAGACCCCGTTCCGGGTCTTCCAGGCGCCGTACGTGGGTGCGGTCGTCATGCCGGGCGGTGCGGCGCAGCCGCGGCGCACGCTCGACGCCTGGCAGGAGTGGGCCAAGCAGCGTGGCGCCAAGGGCCTGGCCTACGTCCTCATCGGCGAGGACGGCACGCTCGGTGGGCCGGTGGCCAAGAACCTCTCCGACGCCGAACGCGCGGGGCTGGCAGCCCATGTCGGCGCGGCGCCGGGGGACTGCGTGTTCTTCGCGGCCGGACCGGCCAAGGCCCAGCGGGCGCTGCTCGGCGCCGCGCGGGTCGAGATCGCGACCCGTCAGGGCCTGATCCCGGCCCCCGGGGAGGTCATCGATCCCGCGACCGCCGACTGGGCGTTCGTGTGGGTCGTCGACGCCCCGCTGTTCGAGCCGACCGGTGAGGCGACCGCGGCCGGTGACGTCGCGGTCGGATCGGGTGCGTGGACCGCGGTGCACCATGCGTTCACCTCACCCACACCGGAGTCGCTCGAGCATCTGGAGTCCGATCCCGGTGCGGCGCTGGCCTATGCCTACGACATCGTCTGCAACGGCAACGAGATCGGTGGTGGGTCGATCCGTATCCACCGCCGCGACGTGCAGGAACGGGTCTTCGAGATCATGGGCATCGGGCCGGCGGAGGCGCAGGAGAAGTTCGGCTTCCTGCTCGACGCGTTCGCCTTCGGTGCCCCGCCGCACGGGGGCATCGCCTTCGGCTGGGACCGCATCACCGCCCTGCTCGCCGGGGAGTCGTCGATCCGTGAGGTCATCGCCTTCCCCAAGTCCGGTGGTGGCGTGGATCCGTTGACCGAGGCCCCGGCGCCGATCACCGCGCAGCAGCGCAAGGAGTCGGGAATCGATGCCAAGCCGGTGGTCCGCCACGCGCCGGCCGCCGATGCCGCGGTGGCCGACGCACCCGCTTCCGCCGACAGCTGATCGACCTCGCCGGTGACGCCCGTCGCACGGCGGGCACAACCGCAACATCTGTGATGAGATTTGACCCCGTAAGGACTCATCGCCCGAGTTCACCCGGTGACCGATAGAGAGGTGGTCGACCCATGACCATCAAGGTCGCGCTGGAGCATCGCACCAGCTACGCCTTCGACCGACCCGTCAAGATCTTTCCGCATGTGGTCCGGCTCCGCCCGGCCCCACATTCGCGGACCCCGATCGAGGCGTATTCACTCAAGGTCGAGCCAAGTGATCACTTCCTCAACTGGCAGCAGGATGCGTTCAGCAATTACCTTGCGCGCCTTGTCTTCCCGGAGCCCGCCAAATCCCTGTCGATCACGGTCAGTCTGGTTGCCGACCTCACGGCGATCAATCCGTTCGACTTCTTCATCGAGGACTGGGCCGAGCACTACGGCTTCGAGTACCCGGCCGAGCTGAAGGAGGACCTCGAGGTCTACCTGCGGCCCGTCGGGGTCAACGAGGGCGAGTTCGCCGGGGCCCCGGTGCATCCGGACGTGGCCGAGTTCGCGGCGCGGCATCTGCCGACGAAGAAGATCCGCGTCATCGATTTCCTCGTCGGACTCAATCAGGCGGTCCAGCAGGCCGTCGGCTACACCGTGCGTCTGGAGCAGGGTGTGCAGAGTCCGGAGTACACGCTGTCCTCGGCGATCGGGTCGTGCCGTGACTCGGCGTGGCTGCTGGTGGCGTTGCTGCGGGAGCTGGGCCTGGCCGCCCGCTTCGTCTCCGGGTACCTGGTGCAGCTGACCTCCGATGTGAAGTCGCTCGACGGTCCGTCCGGACCCGACGCCGACTTCACCGACCTGCACGCCTGGACCGAGGTCTATCTGCCCGGCGCCGGCTGGGTGGGGATGGACCCGACGTCGGGACTGTTCGCCGGTGAGGGACACATCCCGCTCGCCGCGACGCCCAGCCCGGGCGGGGCCGCGCCGATCACCGGGGCCACCGGCCCGTGCCACGCCACCCTCGACTTCTCCAACACCGTCAGCCGCTACCACGAGGACCCGCGGGTCACGTTGCCCTACACGGCCTCCCAGTGGGAACGGGTCGTCGACCTCGGCGCCGTGGTGGACGCCAAGATGAAGGCGGGTGACGTTCGCCTGACGATGGGCGGCGAACCGACCTTCGTCAGCATCGACAATCAGAGCGATCCGGAATGGACCACCGCCGCCGACGGTCCACACAAACGTCAACTGGCCTCCGAGCTGGCCGGCCGCCTGCAGAAGGACTACGCGCCGCAGGGACTCGTGCAACGCAGTCAGGGCAAGTGGTATCCGGGTGAACCGCTCCCGCGCTGGCAGATCGCGCTGATGTGGCGAGAAGACGGCAAGCCGATCTGGACACGTCCGGAACTGCTCGCCGACCCGTGGTCGAGCCGCAGCGCCGCCGACGAGTCCATCGCCACCGAGATCGCCGGACCGGCACCCACCGCCGAGGGTGCGGCGGCCGCCGAGAAGTTGCTGCTGTCGTTCGCCGGTGCGCTGGGCCTGCCCGAGTCGCAGGTCATGCCGGCCTTCGAGGATCCGCTCGTGCGGATGCGTGAACTGGCCGCGCTGCCGCCCGGCGATCCGGGCATGGACCCGACCACGCCGACCGCCCGCGCCTTCGCGCGGGCCGAGGCCGCCGTGGAAATCGACGATCCCGACACCGACATCGAACCGCCCGCGGACTCCACCGAAGCGCGTCGCGACCTGCTGCAACGCCTCGACGCCGCCGTGGTCGACCCGACCGCCTATGTGTTGCCGCTGAGCCGGTCCGAGGACGAGACCGCGTGGAACAGTGCCCGCTGGACCACCCGACGCGGTCGGCTGGTACTGACCGCGGGCACTTCGCCGGCAGGGCTGCGGCTGCCGTTGAACTCACTGTCGTGGGGACCGGCGCCGGCGATGTTCGTCGCCGACCCGTCCGCGCCGCACGAGGCGCTGCCCGACGATCCGGCAGAGACGTTGGGCTACCAGGTCATCGACATGCACCCGGCCGCCTTCGTCCCGCGGTCGGCGGTCGTCGCCGAGAAGCGCGGCGACACGATGTTCGTGTTCCTGCCGCCGACCGCCACCCTCGAGGAGTATCTGGCGATCGTCGGGATGATCGAGGAGGCCGCCGCGGCCACCTCGACCGCGGTGGTCATCGAGGGATACGGACCGCCCGCGGATCCGCGTCTGACCACCCTGACCGTCACCCCCGACCCGGGTGTCATCGAGGTCAACATCCAGCCCACGACGAGCTTCGCCGACCAGTCGGAGTTGCTGGCGTCGTTGTACGAGCACGCCCGCCACACCCGGCTGGGGACCGAGACCTTCGACCTCGACGGCAGTCATGGCGGCACCGGCGGTGGTAACCACATCACCCTGGGCGGGCCCACCCCGGCCGATTCGCCGCTGCTGCGCCGCCCCGACCTGCTGGTCTCGATGCTGACCTATTGGCAGCGGCATCCTGCGCTGTCCTACCTGTTCAGCGGCAAATTCGTGGGAACCACGTCGCAGGCACCGCGTGCCGACGAGGGGCGCGAATCGGCGCTGTACGAACTGGAGATCGCGTTCGCCGAGATCGACCGGCTGTCGGAGAAGGCACCCGCCGGTGAGAGCGCGGACGCGCCGCCGAACCCGTGGGTCACCGACCGTGCCCTGCGGCATTTGCTCACCGACATCACCGGCAACACCCACCGCGCCGAGTTCTGCATCGACAAGCTCTACAGCCCCGACTCGCCACGCGGCCGCCTCGGCCTGCTGGAACTGCGCGGCTTCGAGATGCCGCCGCATCACCGCATGGCGATGGTCCAGTCGCTGCTGGTGCGTTCGCTGGTGTCGTGGTTCTGGGAGCACCCCTACCGGGCACGTCTCATCCGCCACGGCGGTGACCTGCACGGCAAGTACCTGCTGCCGCACTACATCATCTCCGACATCGCACTGGTGGCCGAGGAACTGCGCGAGGCCGGGTATCCGTTCGACACCTCGTGGCTCGACCCGTTCACCGAGTTCCGGTTCCCGCGGTTGGGCACCGTGCAGATCCGTGACCAGGAGGTCGAGCTGCGCGGCGCGATCGAGCCGTGGAACACCCTCGGTGAGGAATCCACCGGGACCGGCACGGCCCGCTACGTCGACTCGTCGATCGAACGCGTCCAGGTCCGCGTCACCGGCGGGGACGACGATCGGTACGTGTTGACCTGCAACGGGCACCCGGTACCGCTGCGCGGCACCGGCCGTACCGGCGAACGTGTCGCCGGCATCCGGTTCCGGGCGTGGCAGCCCCCGAGCTCCCTGCATCCGACGATCACCATCGACACGCCTCTGACGTTCGACCTCGTCGACACGGTCAACGGACGTTCGGTGGGCGGCGCGACGTATCACGTCGTCCACCCGGGTGGACGCGCCTACGACCGGCCGCCGGTCAACGCGGTGGAGGCCGAATCGCGGCGCAACGGCCGCTTCGAGGCCTCCGGGCACACCAGCGGAGACCTCGACGTCGGGCTGTTGCGGGAGCGTCAGGCCCGGCAGGCCGTCGACGCCGGGGTCCCGGCGGTACTCGATCTACGCCGGGCACGTACAGTTCTCCGGTGACTGTTTCTGCGGGTGGTCGGCTACCCGCGGTGTTCGACCGGTATCGCTCCGACGGATTTGCGCTGTTCGATCTCGACCAGCTCGGTGAGGGCGCGGTCGCCGCTGCTGCCGACCCGGATCCTGGTGCCGCCGACACGGATCCCGGCGCCGCCGGAATGGGCCACTACGACGAGATGCTCGACGCCAACGGCGCGGTGCGTCCGGCATGGGACGAGCTGGTCTCCGGCTACGGCATGCGCGGCGATGCGCGGCTGGCCGCTGCCGCCGCGCGGCTGGCATCGGCGACGAGTGACGAAGGTGTCGTCTACAACGCCTTCGACGGGTCGGCGACAGACGCCCGGCCGTGGCAGGTCGATCCGGTGCCGCTCATCGTCGACGGCGTCGAGTGGGCCTCGCTGGAGAAGGCGATCACGCAGCGCTCGATGCTGCTCGACCTGATCCTGCGTGACCTCTATCGCGATCAGAAGCTCATCACCTCGGGCCTGGTGCCGCCGGCGATGGTGTTCGGCCATCCCGGCTACATCCGTAAGGCCGCGCGACTGCAGGTCCCGGGTCCGCATGCTCTGTTCCTGCACGCGGTCGACCTGTGTCGGATGCCCGACGGCGGTTTCGTCACCTATGCCGACCGCACCCAGGCACCGTCGGGCATCGGGTTCGCGATCGTCGACCGGCGGCTGGTCTCGCGGACCTTCCCGCAACTGTTCCAGTCGTGCGCGCCGCGACCGATGACGACGTTCGCCGGAACCCTGCGTCTGGCCCTGTTCGACTACGCGCCGCGCGGCGTCGACGATCCGACGGTGGCCGTGCTGAGTCCGGGCAGTATGTCCGAAACGGCGTTCGACCAGGCCTATCTCGCCTCGACGCTCGGTGTGCCGTTGGTCGAGGGTGCCGACCTCACCGTCCGCGACGGCGCGGTCTATATGCGGTCGCTGGGCAAGTTCAAACGCGTCGACGTGCTCCTGCGCCGACTCGACGCCGCCTACGCCGACCCGCTGGACCTGCGTACCGATTCCCGGTTGGGTGTGGCCGGGCTGGTGGAGGCCATCTCGCGCGGCACCGTCACCGTCGTCAATACCCTGGGCAGTGGGGTGTGTGAGAACCCGGCGTTGCACACGGTGCTCGACCGCATCGCCCCGGTCCTTCTCGACGAGGAACTCGCCCTGCCGTCGGTGCCGACGTTGTGGGCCGGCGACGACCTGCAGCGCACCAAGGTCCTCGCCGATCTCGACCGCCTCGTGCTGACGAACGTCCGAACCGGTGACGAGCTGATCGGCCCGCTCCTCGACAGGGCCAAACGCGAGGAGTTGACCGACCGCATCGGCGTGCGCGGCATCGACTGGGTGGCGCGCACCATCGAGCACTACTCGGTGGCACCGACGATGACCCAGGGTGCGTTCCCCGGACGTGCCGGGGGCGTGCTCCGTGCGGCGCCGGTGTCGGTCCGCGCGTTCAGCGTCGCGCAGGGCCCCACCTATGCGGTGATGCCGGGTGGACTGGGATCGGTGCTCGCCGACGGCGTCGGCGGTGCGGCGTTGCAGACGGTCGCGGCCAAGGACGTGTGGGTGACCAGCACCGAGGTCGGCGGGCACGTGTCGCGCCGCTCCGAAACCCGCGGGGAACCGGCCGAAGAGGTCATCACGATCCGTCCGGAGCGGGTGTCGGTCTCCGACTATCAGGAGGTCGCCGCCGGCGCGAGCCCACGCGTGCTCGCCGACATGTTCTGGTTCGGTCGTTACGGCGAACGGACCGAACTGGTGACCCGGCTGGCCAAGGTGGCCCGCGAGCGCTACCAGGACTTCCAGTACCGGCCGTGGATGAACGGCACCTCGGCCGTGCCGCTGCTGCTGCATGCTGTGGCCACGGTGACCGGCACCGCCGAGCACCTGCACACCGCGGATCTGCTGGTCGAGGACGTCAATCGGCATCCGTCGCCGGCACAGGTCAACGAGGCCATCGTGCGGATCACCGATCTGACCATCGACCGGTGGGTGCCCGGCACCGTCGCGTACGCGGTCGAACGTCTGGTCGCGACCGCACGCGCCGTCCGCGATCAGATGTCGACAAGCACGTGGATGGTGCTGACGCCGATGGAACGGGCGATGGAGACCCTGGCGCGGCAAGTCGGGCGCGCCCACGAGATCGACACCGCCACCGGTGCGCGCACCGACGGGATCTTCGGGGACGCTGCGCTGGATCTCGGACCCGATCTGGCCCGCACCCACGAGGACATCCTGCACGGCGTGCTCGGGTTGTCGGGGTTGCAGGCGGAGTCGATGGTGCACGACGCCGCGTGGTTGCTGATGGACGTCGGACGCCGGATCGAGCGCATCATCACCCTCGCGGACCTGACCGCCACTCTGTTCGCGTCGCCGCACGAGACGTCGGTGGAGCAGGCGCTGCTCGAATCGTTCCTGATCGCCAACGAATCGGCGGTCATCTACCGTCGACGCAGCCGCGGGCTGTATCAGCTGCTGCCGGTCGTGCAGTTGCTGCTGTTCGACGAGACCAATCCGCGGGCGATGATCTATCAGCTCGACCGGCTCCGGTCCGATCTGACCGGACTGCCCGAGGAACTCCGGTCGGCGGTGGCCGAACGCATCGTCGAGGAGATGACGGCCGAACTGCGGCGCATCGATCCCGCCGACCTGGGGGCACTGGGTGACGACGGACATCGCGGCGACCTTGTCGAACTGTTGACCACTCTGCGTGAAGGATCCACCGACCTGTCGGATACGTTGACGCGCACCCGGTTTGCGCCGCCGCTGCCCGCCCAGCCGATCTGGGGTGTCGGAGGTGGTGACACGTGAGCGCACCCGAGGCGACCTCGACCGTGCCGACCACTCGCCGGTACCGGGTGATCCACCGGACCTGTTACACCTACGACGCCGAGGTGTCCTCGTCGTACGGCCGGTGCTATCTGACCCCGCGCGAGCTGCCGCACCAGCGGGTCCTCGACACCGACGTCACGATCGATCCCGATCCCGACGACCGGTCCTCGGGACTCGACGCGTATGGCAACACCGACACCTACTTCCATGTGCACGCCGATCACCTGGCGCTGGTGGTGACCGGGACGTCGGTGGTCGAGGTCGACCCGATCGACTCGGGTCTACTGGTCAGTCCCGCCGTACGGGCGCCGTGGGAGGAGGCCCGTCCGGTGGCCGCCGGTGCGGGTCTGGCCGCCGAGTTCACCCTCGATCTCGACCCGCCGGAGATCACCGACGCGGTCCGGGACTACGCACGTGAGGTGTTCACCCCGGGGCGGCCGCTGATCGATGCGGTCGTCGACCTGACCTCGAGGATCTTCCGCGATTTCACCTACAAGTCCGGCGCCACGGCGATCAGCACGCGGGTCGACACCGTGATGTCGCGTCGCGAAGGGGTCTGCCAGGACTTCGCGCGGGTCGCGATCGCCTGCCTCCGGTCGGTGGGGCTGGCCGCGCGCTACGAATCCGGATACCTGGCCACCGATCCGCCGCCCGGCCGGGAACGCACCTTCGGCGCCGATGCGAGCCATGCGTGGGCCGCGGTGTGGCTGCCCGGTGACCGCTGGCTGGCGTTCGATCCGACCAACGACAAACTCGTCGACGAGCGTCATGTGACGGTGGCGTGGGGCCGTGACTACGACGATGTGCCGCCGTTGCGTGGGGTGATCTACACCGATGCGACGCGCAGCGAGATCGATGTCTCCGTCGATGTCAGTCCCCTCGAGGACGGCATCGACCCCGGGGACGGGGCGCTCGCGGGGAGGTCGGCGTCCCCCGAGCAATCGTCCCCCGAAGAATCATCCACCGATGAATCATCCACCGACGAATCATCCACCGACGAACCCGCCGCGGTGGGTCGCTCCGCACCGCCGGCGTCACCGAAATGGTCCCCCGATGAGGGGATCGGCTGAGGTCAGCGGCCATCCCGCCGACCATCTCGGCGCTGCGCGGGGTCATCTGAACGATCACGAAACGAATGCGGCACTGACGTCTGTCGGTGTCTTTGGGTAGCGTGGAAGGCGCCATGACGGTCATCACAGAAAGCCGCATCACCAGTGTGGTGCGTGCAGCAGAGGCCCTGTTGTCGCATCGAGCCGGTTCGCCGGTGGTGCTCGCCGAACCGGAGGATCTCGGTGGAAGTGGGCGCACCATCGTGGTGCGCGTACGAGTCGCCCAGAATCCGCTGTCGATGGATCGCACCCTCGTCATCAAGGCCCTGCCGCAACACGAGGATCCGCACGCGTTCCACCGCGAGATCGCGTCCTACAAGTACGCCACCGCGCTGCCCACCGAGTCCCGGCCGGGCCCGCAGCTGATCGCATCGGATCCGGATGTACGACTGATGGTGCTGTCCGACCTCGGACGAGGCAACGCCATGACCGATCTGCTCGCCGGGACCGATGTGGTCGAGACCTCCCGGGCGATCAGCGCGTGGGGTCAGGCGCTCGGCCGTATGCACGCGGCCACCGTCGGTGGCGAAGGAGACTTCGCGGCGCTGGTCCGGCGCGGACCGGCCGGCACCCAGGGCGGTGACCTGCTGCGTGAGGAGGCACTGCGCGCGTCACGGGTGGCCCGTGCCCGGGCCGCCGATCTCGGCGTCGAGATGGGGTGCAGCGTCGTCCGCGCGCTCGACACCGCCTGCCGGCTCTTCGACGAGGGCGATCACCGCGCCTTCAGCCCGTCGGATGTGGGCCCGGAGAACATCCTGCTCAACGAGGCGGGCGTGCAGTTCATGGATTACGAGTGGGGTGGCTTCCGGGACGCCAGCCTCGACATCGCCTACGCGTTGGTCACCTTCGCCGCGCAACTGGGCCCGCAGGCCCTCGATCGGCACGGTGACCTGGAGATCGCCATGGTCGATGCGTGGCGTTCGGAGGTCCACGGCATCTGGCCGGCGCTGCGTCGGGACGGCGACCTGCAACGCACCCTGGTGATCGCACGGCTGCTCTGGGTGTGGTTGTCGACGATCTGGATGCTGCCCGACGACGACGCCGACATCGGGGGTGCCGCGCACCTGCCCGTCGGCCACGGGGACGAGGATCTCGCTGCCCACGGTGTCGACCTGCGCGACCTCGACGGCACCGCCGTCGACGGTGTGAGGATCGACGGACTGGGGATCGGCGACCTCGATCTGGACACCGTCGACATCGACGCCGACGAGGCGGTCGGCTCGCACTACGCCCACGACTGGGCCCTGCACACCAACGATCCTCGGGTGATCGTCGCGCGGTGGTCGGATCTGGCGACGGCGGCGGCGTCGGTCGATCCGGAGATCGCCGACTTCGCGACCGCGATGGGTGTGGCGTTGCACCGGGTGTGGCTCTCCTGACCCTCGAGATGGACGCACTGTTCGAGCCACCGGAGCCTCCCGGAATGCCCACCAGCGGTGACACCGGGGCCGGTGTCACCGGATCGTCGCCGACTGGGCCGCTGGCCGTGCGGATGCGTCCGCGCACCCTCGACGAGATCGTCGGTCAGCAGCATCTGCTCGGAACCGGGTCACCTCTGCGGCGCCTGATCAGCGGGTCCGGTGCGGCATCGGTCCTGCTCTACGGCCCACCGGGGACGGGCAAGACCACCATGGCGTCGTTGATCTCGACGGCCGCCGGTGGTCGGTTCGAGGCGTTGTCGGCGCTGTCGGCCGGGGTCAAGGAGGTGCGTGCGGTCATCGAGGTCGCCCGTCGCCGACTCGTCGACGGCGAGCAGACCGTTCTGTTCATCGACGAGGTCCACCGCTTCTCCAAGACCCAGCAGGACGCACTGTTGCACGCGGTGGAGAACCGCATCGTGCTGCTGGTGGCGGCCACCACCGAGAATCCGTCCTTCTCGGTCGTGTCGCCGCTGCTGTCCCGATCGCTGGTGCTGCGACTGCGATCGCTCACCGACGACGACATCCGCGAGGTGCTGCGGCGCGCCGTCGCCGACGACCGTGGGCTCGGCGGCCGGGTCGCGGTCACCGACGCCGCCTACGACCATCTCGTCGCCGTCGCCGGCGGGGATGCGCGTCGCGCACTGACGGCGTTGGAGGCGGCCGCCGACACGGTGCTCTCCGACACGGACCCGGACGAGGGTGACGCCGTGCCGCCGGTCGATCTCGCCGACGTCGAGGCGGCCATCGACAAGGCCGCCGTGCGCTATGACCGGGACGGCGACCAGCACTACGACGTCACTTCGGCGTTCATCAAGTCGATCCGCGGGTCCGACGTCGATGCCGCGCTGCACTATCTGGCCCGGATGATCAGCGCGGGGGAGGACCCGCGATTCATCGCACGACGGCTGATGATCCACGCCAGCGAGGACATCGGCATGGCCGATCCGACCGCACTGCAGACGGCCGTGGCCGCCGCACAGGTGGTCGCGCTGGTCGGCATGCCCGAGGCCAAACTGGCCCTCACCCAGGCCACGATTCATCTCGCGACCGCCCCGAAGTCGGCGGGGGTGGTGACCGCGATCGGCGCCGCACTTGCCGACGTCGAGGCTGGGAAGGCCGGCGCGGTACCCGCTCATCTGCGTGACAGTCACTACGCCGGCGCGAAGACGCTGGGCAGCGGGGTCGGCTACCGGTATCCCCATGACGACCCCGATGGTGTTGTGCCGCAACAGTATCCACCCGATGATCTGGTGGGCGTCGATTATTACGAACCCACCGACCACGGTTTCGAACGTGAGATCGGGCCGCGGGTCAACAAACTGCGATCCATCATCCGGCGGGTGACCTCACGCTCGCGATCACACTGACAGCGCTCTCTCACCGACTGACTGCGCTCTCGCCCTCACTGATAGCGCTCGGCTCCTCACTGACGGCGCTCTCTCACCCACTGATAGCGCTCTCTCACTGTCCGCCGCTCACGAGCCGGGTGTGGCAGGCGTGGCGGGCGTATCCCGGCGCCGGTGAGATCGCCGGGAAGTACTCGACGGTAGGCTGGTAAGTCGCAGATAGCCCAACCACTTCCCGAGGACGACACCGCAGTGCAGACGCATGACATCCGGAAGCGATTCCTGGATCACTTCATCTCCGCCGGGCACACCGAGGTGCCCAGTGCCTCGCTCATCCTCGACGACCCGAACCTGTTGTTCGTCAACGCGGGCATGGTGCCGTTCAAGCCGTACTTTCTCGGTGAACAGACGCCGCCGTTCGATCGTGCGACCAGCGTGCAGAAGTGCGTCCGGACCCTCGACATCGACGAGGTCGGCATCACGACCCGCCACAACACGTTCTTCCAGATGGCCGGCAACTTCTCCTTCGGCGACTATTTCAAGCGCGACGCCATCAACTTCGCCTGGACGCTGCTGACCAACAGCGTCGAGGACGGCGGATACGGCATCCCGGCTGAAAAGCTGTGGCCCACGGTCTATCTCGACGACGACGAGGCCGAGTCCATCTGGCGCGACGAGATCGGGGTGCCCGCCGAGCGCATCCAGCGGCGTGGTCTGAAGGACAACTACTGGTCGATGGGTGTGCCCGGGCCGTGCGGGCCGTGTTCGGAGATCTTCTACGACCGCGGCCCCGATTACGGCGTCGAGGGTGGCCCGGAGGCCGACGAGGACCGCTACATCGAGATCTGGAATCTCGTGTTCATGCAGAACGTCCGCGGTCCCGGCGGCGGCAAGGAGGGCTACGAGATCCTCGGGCCGCTGCCCAAGAAGAACATCGACACCGGCATGGGTATCGAACGTGTCGCATGCCTGCTGCAGGGTGTCGACAACGTCTACGAGACCGATCTGCTCAAGCCGATCATCGACCTCGCCGCCGAGGTCACCGGACGCGCCTACGGCGCCGGCCATCACGACGACGACGTGAAATTCCGCGTCATCGCCGACCACACTCGCACCTCGGCGATGCTCATCGGCGACGGCGTGCTGCCCGGTAACGACGGCCGTGGCTACGTGCTGCGCCGACTCCTGCGGCGCGTCGTCCGCTCGGCGCGTCTCCTCGGCGCGCAGGGACCGACGATCGGGGCGTTCGTCGGCATGGCGATCGACCTGATGGCCCCGTCGTATCCGGAACTCGCCGCGCAGCGGGACCACATCCTCACCGTCGCCGAGGGGGAGGAGAACAGCTTCGCCAAGACCCTCGCCGCCGGCACCAAGCTGTTCGCCGACGCGGCCGCGGCCACCAAAAAGGCCGACAAGACGATTTTGTCCGGCAACGACGCCTTCACCCTGCACGACACCTACGGCTTCCCGATCGATCTGACCCTGGAGATGGCCGCGGAGGCCGGGCTGAAGGTCGACGAGACCGGTTTCACCGAACTCATGGCCGAACAGAAGGCCCGCGCCAAGGCCGATGCGACCGCCCGCAAGACCGGGCACGCCGACGCCGGCATCTATCGCGAGTTCCTCGACCGCGGTCCCACCGAGTTCACCGGCTACGAGGAGCTGGTGTCGGAGGCCCGGGTCCTCGGACTCATCGCCGACGGGGTGCGGGTACGCAACGCCACCGCGGGTCAGGAACTGACCGTGATCCTCGACCGCACACCGCTGTACGCGGAGTCCGGCGGTCAGATGGCCGACACCGGCAGCATCACCACCAGCACCGGTGCCCGCCTGCGGGTGCGTGATGTCCAGCGTGCGGGGAAGACCGTGTGGTTGCACAGTGTGGTGGTCGAGGCCGGGGAGATCGTCGAGGGCGACGAGGTGATCGCGGCGGTCGACCAGGCGTGGCGGCACGGCGCCACCCAAGGACACTCCGGAACCCATATGGTCCACGCCGCGCTGCGGCAGGTCCTCGGTCCGAGCGCCACGCAGGCCGGCTCGCTCAATCGGCCCGGATACCTGCGTTTCGACTTCCATTCCGGCTCGGCACTGACCGAGGCGCAGCGCACCGAGATCGAGGAGATCAGCAACGCCGCGGTCGAGGCCAACTATCCGGTGAACACCTTCGAGACCGGGTTGACCGAGGCCAAGGCGATGGGGGCGCTCGCCCTGTTCGGCGAGAACTACGGCGACGAGGTCCGCGTCGTCGAGATCGGCGGGCCGTTCTCGATGGAATTGTGCGGTGGTACCCACGTCGCATCGTCGGCGCAGATCGGGCCGGTGACGGTGATCGGTGAATCCTCGGTCGGATCGGGTGTCCGACGTGTCGAGGCCTACGTCGGGATGGACTCGTTCCGCTATCTGTCCAAGGAACGCGCCCTGCTCGCCGGGCTGGCGTCGTCGTTGAAGGTGCCCTCCGAGGAGGTGCCCGGACGCGTCGAGTCCCTCGTCACGAAGCTGCGCGACGCCGAGAAGCAGGTGGAGAAGTTGCGGGCCGACGCGGCACGCGCGGCGGCCTCCGGACTGCTCGACGAGGCGACGACGGTGGGCTCGACACTGCTGGTCAGCGGCATCCTGCCGGGCCTGGACGCGAACGGTCTGCGGTCGGTGGCCACCGATCTGCGGGGCCGGGTCGCCGATCGGGCGGCGGTCGTCGCGCTCTTCTCGACCACCGGGGACGGTGCCGACACCAAGGTGCCGTTCGTCATCGCCACCACCGACGCGGCGCGGTCCGCGGGCACCAAGGCCGGTGACATCGTCAAGGACATCGCCGGACTCGTCGGCGGCCGCGGCGGTGGCAAACCGGATCTCGCGCAGGGATCGGGCACCGATCCCGACGGCGTCGACGCGGCGGTTCGCCGGATTCGCGAGTTGCTCGGCTGATGCCATTGCAGCGGGGACGTCGCCTCGGCATCGATGTGGGCAGTGTGCGCATCGGTGTGGCGGTCTGCGATCCCGACGGCATCCTCGCCACGCCGGTGGAAACCGTGCGTCGCGACAGTTCCGGTGGCACCGACATCGCCCGGATCGCGACGCTGGTGGCCGAGTACGAGGCGATCGGCGTGATCATCGGATTGCCCAAGACCCTGCGCAACACCGATGGCGTCGCGGTGGCGGCGGCCCGGGAGTTCGGCGACGCCCTGACCAGTGCAATTGCGCCGGTCGGGGTGGAGTATGTGGACGAGCGTCTCACTACGGTCACCGCGGCGCAGGCATTGCGCGCCAGCGGCCGTTCGGCAAAGTCTTCGCGCGGGGTCATTGATCAGGCGGCCGCGGTCGCTATTCTGCAGGGATGGTTGGACGCGCGACGATGAGTCCGCGCGCATTCGGCCGACGTCCATCGATCGGAGAGTCCGATCGTCACGCAGCGTTGGTGCTGCGTGAAGTGCGCACGTGCCGGGGGGCGGTGCGGCGAGCAGCCACACCGTCGAACCGGAACCAGGGAGGGTATCCGCGGTGACCGACGAACGGCATCGGAGTCGCCATCGAGAGCAGTCCGATCACACCGGCGGGAGCATGGATCCCGAACGGTTGCGGTACTTCACGCAATCGGTCGAGGGGCGACCCAGCACCCGGCACCGCCGGCGTCGCGCGGACGGCACCGCCGGTCCGGCTCCTGCGACCACCCCCGGCCCGAACCGCAGCAGCGCGCCGGCCTCACCGGGCGCCGCCCCGACGGGGTTGGCGCCGACCTCGATGCGGGCCCGGGTGGCTCGCACCGACACGATCGACACCACGGTCGACACCCGCAAGATGGCGCCGGTCGCGACGCCGACGGTCGACGAGGCCGCCGTCACCGACCTGCGCAAGCGTCCCGAGCCTGCGACCGAGGTCATCGAGCAGCCGGTCTCCGAGCAGTCGGTCACCGAGCAGTCGGTCACCGAAGAGTCGGTCACCGAAGAGTCGGTCTCCGAGCAGTCGGTCAGCGCCGCGACGCCCACCGCTCCACTCGAAGAAGACGTCGATGCGGACCAGATCGGCACCGAGCAGACCGAGCAGAGCGACCTCGACGGGTTAGGCACCGATGAGATGCCCACCGAGACGGTCGATCCGACGTCCGTCACGTCACGGGTGGTGGCGCCCGGAGCGCTTGCGGCACTGGCAGATCCGACCGAGTCGGACGAGGGTGGATCCGGTTTCGCCGGTACCGCAGCCCACGACACGGTCATCGCGCACGACACCGCCGATCACCGGACCGTCGCCGACACCGTCGTCGCAGAGACCGACGGAGCACCGGTCGACGATCATCCGGATCGGCGGCCCGCCGGCATCCGCCGCCGTCGGCGTCGTCGGATCGGGATGATCATCGCCGCCGTCGTGGTGTTGTTGCTGGTGGTCGGGGTCGGTCTGGTGGGCGCGAAGAAGGCGGGATTGCTCGATTCGCGTAAGGACTATACGAATGCCCAGGGCACCGGCGACGTGTTGGTGCACATCCCCGATGACACGACGATCAAGCAGATGGGGCAGATCCTCGTCGACGACGACGTGGTCGGCAGCGTGCACGCCTTTGTCGATGCCGCGGGTGATGCGTCGTTGTCGAGTGGGTACTACAAGATGCGCACCGAGATCCCGGCGTCGACGGCGGTCGAGATGATCTCCGATCCGGATGCGGCGCACCGCGTCGGGCGGATCGTGGTTCCCCCGGGCACCCCGGTGGACACCAAGCGGGACACCTCCGGGCGGGTCACCCCGGGCATCTTCGAGATGATCGCCAATCAGACCGGGGTGGACATCAACGGCCGACGGATCGGGGTGACCGTCGAGCAACTCGACGACGCCGCCGCGCAGGGGAGCGTCACCGACCTGGGGATTCCGTCGTGGGCGCGCGCCGCGGTGACCGGTCTGGACGGGGACCATCGTCGGATCGAGGGTCTCATCGCCCCCGGGACATGGGAATCGATCGACCCGGGTCAGTCGGCCACCGAGATCCTGCACACACTGATCACCCAGAGCGCCGCGACGTATGAGAAGTGGGGGCTGTTGAGCAACAACAGCTCCGGTCTGAGCCCGTACCAGACGCTGGTCGCGGCCTCGCTGCTGCAGGGCGAGGTCAATCCGGCCGACTACCCCAAGGTGGCCCGGGTCATCCTCAACCGGTTGGACAAGGGTCAGAGGCTGGAGTTCGACTCGACGGCCAACTACACCGCTCAGGTGGTCGACCTCAACGTGCACGACGAGGACCTGCGGGCCGGTACGCCGTGGAACACCTATGTGATCCGGGGGCTGCCACCCACCCCGATCGGGGCGGTCGAGGAGCAGGCACTCGAGGCGATGGAGCAGCCCGCCGACGGCGATTGGCTGTACTTCGTCACCGTCGACGCGAAGGGGACGACCCTGTTCACCGCCGACTTCGATCAGCATCGGCGCAACATCAGTACCGCGTGCCGCAACAGGTTCATCACGTGCCGATGAGCCCTCTGCCGTTGGACCGACCGATGCCGGCCGAGCCGGTGGGCGGACGACATGCGCGTGCCGCGGCGGTTCTCGGCTCACCCATTTCGCATTCGCGGTCGCCGGACCTGCACCTGGCGGCATATCGTGCCCTCGGCCTGGCCGACTGGACCTACGTGCGTACCGAATGCACCGCCGACACACTGCCGACGATCGTGCGTTCGGCGAACCCGGCGCAGGTCGGGTTCTCGGTGACGATGCCCGCGAAGCTGGCGGCCCTCGGGGTCGCCGACGAACGCACCCCGCGGGCGGTACTGGTGGGATCCGCCAACACCCTGGTCCGGACCGAGACCGGATGGCGTGCCGACAACACCGACATCGACGGGATGACCGGCGCGCTCGCAGCGCTCGGGGTGCTCCCCGAGACGGTCGGCGCCACGCTGCCCCGCGCAGCCGTCGTCGTCGGAGCCGGTGGGACAGCCCTGCCCACCGTCGCCGCGCTGGTGGCGGTCGGAGTCGATGACGTGACCGTCGTCGCCCGTAGCGCCGACCGGGCGCGCGGAGTACTCGACCTCGCCGACCGACTCGGGGTCCGCGCGTCCCTGCTGTCGTTCGCCTCCGACGACGAGCTCACCCGGCGCTGCGCCGAATCCGCGGTGACGGTGTCGACCGCACCCGCCGCGGGGGCCGCCGCCGTGGTCGGCTCGCTGTCGGCGGCCGCCCGGGTGGTCGACGTGATCTACGATCCGTGGCCGACCCCGCTCGCCGCCGCGGTCACCGAGGCCGGCGGACGGGTGGTCGGTGGTCTGGTGATGTTGTTGAACCAGGCCTTCTCCCAGGTGGAGCAGTTCACCGGGTATCCCGCTCCGCGGGAGGCGATGGCGGCGGTGATCGGCGCCGCGGCCGGGTGAGCCGGTGCGGGCCGACCGGACAGACCGGCGCCCGCGCGTCCTCACCGTCATCCCCAGAGCCTCCGGGGCTCACAGGTGGGCGGCGATGCCCGCTTCGGTGACGTGGCGTGGTGCCCATCGTCGGTGACACTGCACTGATGACCCCTGCAGCGGCCGTCACAGCGTCGGCAACTTCGGTGATCCTCGCGTGGCTGGCGGTGATCGCCGGATTCGATCACCGGCATTCCCGGATACCGAACATCGCCATCGTCCCTGGTGTCGCTGCGGTGATCATCGCCGGCGGCATCCATCCCGTCGTGTTGGCCGCGGCGTCCGCCGGGTCCCTGGCCTACCTGTTGGGATTCCTTGCAGGTGCGTGTGGCGCCGGCGACGCCAAGCTCGCCTTCGTCCTCGGTGGTGTGCTCGGCGACCCGGTGTCGGCGCTGGTGATGGTGCTGATCGCGCAGGTGATCACGCTGGCCGAATTCGTGCTCGGTCGCGGTGGACGAGTGCGCCGACCGCACGGGCCCGCACTCGCCGGGGCCTTCCTGGTCACGGCCGCGGTCGGGGTCGTCGTCGGCGCATGGAACAATTGATCCTTGTGTTGCGCTGGATAACCGCCGGAGAGTCCCATGGCCCGGCCCTCGTGGCGATCGTCGAGGGAATGGTCGCCGGAGTCGAGGTCACGTCATCTGATATCGCCCTGCAATTGGCCCGTCGTCGACTCGGCTACGGCCGGGGCGCCCGGATGAAGTTCGAGGCCGACAAGGTCACCGTGATCGGCGGCATGCGTCACGGCCGCTCCATGGGCGGGCCGATCGCGATCGAGATCGGCAATACCGAGTGGCCCAAGTGGGAAACCGTGATGGCCGCCGATCCCGTCGACGCCGCCGACCTCGAGGGCAGTGCGCGGAACGCGCCGCTGACCCGGCCACGTCCCGGGCATGCCGATTTCTCCGGCATGCTCAAGTACGGCTTCGACGACGCACGGCCGATCCTCGAGCGGGCCAGTGCCCGCGAGACCGCCGCCCGGGTGGCCGCCGGGACCGTGGCCCGCAACTTCCTGCGTCAGGTACTCGGGATCGACATCGTCTCCCACGTCATCTCGATCGGTGCGAGCGATCCCTATGTGGGTCCGGCCCCGACGATCGCCGATCTCGAGGCCATCGACGCCAGCCCGGTGCGGGCCTTCGATACGACGGCCGAGACTCAGATGATCGCCGAGATCGAGGCCGCCAAGAAGGACGGCGACACCCTCGGCGGCGTCGTCGAGGTGGTCGCCACCAACGTGCCGGTCGGACTCGGTTCCCACGTGAGCGGCGAGACCCGACTCGACGCGCGCCTGGCCGGTGCCCTCATGGGTATCCAGGCCATCAAGGGGGTCGAGGTTGGCGACGGCTTCGCCACCGCGCGCCGCCGCGGTAGCCAGGCGCACGACGAGATGGTGCCCGGCCCCGACGGTGTGCTGCGGTCCACCAACCGCGCCGGTGGCCTGGAAGGCGGCATGTCCAATGGCGAGGACATCCGGGTACGGGCGGCGATGAAGCCGATCTCGACCGTGCCGCGGGCGTTGTCGACGATCGACATGAGCACCGGTGATCAGGCCAGTGCGATCCATCAGCGCTCGGATGTGTGTGCGGTGCCGGCCGCGGGTGTGGTTGCCGAGTCGATGGTTGCGCTCGTGCTGGCGCAGGCCGCGCTGGAGAAGTTCGGTGGCGATTCGGTGGCCGAGACCAGTGAGAACCTGCGGGGCTACCTGAAACACGTCGCGACCCGGCCGCCCCGCTCATGACGGCCCCCGGCGACACCGGTGCACAGGTCGGCGGGCCCGATCGTCCGGCGGCGGTCCTGATCGGCTTCATGGGGGCCGGAAAGTCCACCGTCGGAAAGGTTCTCGCCGATCGCCTCGGTGTCGACTTCATCGACACCGACACCGAGATCGAACACCGTGTGGGGCAGACGATCCCGGAGATCTTCACCGGTTCCGGACCGATCCGGTTCCGGGAGATCGAACGCGACGTCGTCCTCGACATCTTGGAGAATCATCGCGGAATCGTCGCACTCGGAGGTGGTGCGGTGACGACGCCGGCGGTCGCCGACGGCCTCGCCGGACACCGGGTGATTCATCTGCGTGTCGGTGCCGAATCCGGCTTCGCGCGGGTGTCGGGTTCGGATCGGCCGCTGCTCGCGTCCGCCGAACCGGCTGCGCGATACCGCGAATTGCTCGAGCAGCGCGCCGACACCTACGCCGGAGTGGCCACCATCGAGGTCGATGCCGCGGCCGGTGATCCCGAGCAGGTCGCCGACGAGATCGTCACAGCCATCGCCCACGAACTTCGCGAAATAGTTCCCGAGAGGACGTCATGACCGACCCCGCCACGTCGACCGAACCCGTCCGCATCGCGGTCAACGCATCGTCGCCCTATGAGGTGATCATCGGTCGTGGCCTTCTCGGTGATCTGGCGCAGGCTGCGGCCGGTGCCGACCGGGTGGCCATCCTGTACCAGCCGACCCTCGCGCAGACCGCCGAACAGATCAGGGAGTTCCTGTCCGACAAGGGATTCGATGCACATCGCGTGGAGATCCCGGACGCCGAGGCGGGTAAGGACCTCAAGGTCGCCGAGTTCTGCTGGGATGTGTGCGGCCGGATCGGCCTGAAACGCAACGACAAGATCGTGTCGCTGGGTGGGGGAGCGGCCACCGACCTCGCCGGATTCGTCGCCGCCACTTGGATGCGGGGCATCGGCGTCATCCACGTCCCGACGACCCTGCTGGCCATGGTCGACGCCGCCGTCGGCGGCAAGACCGGCATCAACACCGACGCCGGGAAAAATCTCGTCGGGGCCTTCCACGAACCCGACGCCGTCCTCATCGACATCGCCACCCTCGAGACCGTGCCGCGCAACGAGGTCATTGCCGGCCTCGCCGAGGTCATCAAGACCGGTTTCATCGCCGATCCGGTGATCCTCGACCTCATCGAGGCGGATCCGGCCGCGGCCACCGATCCCACCGGAGCAGTGCTGCCGGAGCTCATCCGGCGGTCGGTGCAGGTGAAGGCCGACGTGGTGTCCGCCGACCTCAAAGAGGCCTCACTCCGCGAGATCCTGAACTACGGGCACACCCTCGGCCATGCCATCGAGCGGCGTGAACGGTACCGCTGGCGCCACGGTGCCGCCGTGGCCGTCGGACTGGTGTTCGCCGCCGAGCTCGCGCGCCTGGCCGGGCGTCTGGACGACGCCACTGCCGACCGCCACAAGTCGATCCTCGATCTCGTCGGATTGCCCACCACCTACGACGCCCACGCGCTCGGTGACCTGCTGACGACCATGGCCGGGGACAAGAAGAATCGCTCGGGTGTGATGCGTTTCGTCGTCCTCGACGGACTCGCCAAGCCGGGGCGACTCGAGGGACCGGATCCGTCGCTGATCGCGGCCGCCTACTCGGCGGTGGCCGCCGACGCCGCGCCGAACGGCGTCACTCTGTTGTAGTCGTCGGGTCGCCGCGCGTGTGAGCAGTGCCTGGTGTCACCGACGCCGAGGAGCTCGAGGACGCCTGCGACTCGCCCGACATCGGGGTCACCGCTGATCCCGACGCTCGAGGCACCGCGGGCACGCTGCCTCGAGTGCCCGGACTCGCCTCAGACCCGCTCGATCTGCTCGGTCTTCTCCGCCTCGGGATGCACCGACCAGTCGCTGGTGTCGGGTGCGTTCTTGCGCTGATCCCGCCGGATCAGGAAGCGACCGACCGCCGCACCCACGAAGGCGGGCACGAAGATCAGCAGCGCAGTGAACGAACCGCCGGCGAACAACTCGACGGCGAAATTGGCCTGGCCGATCCCGGCGAACACGAAGGTGCCCAGCACCCACGAGATGATCGCCGACGCGGCGCCGGCAAGGACGCCGGCCTTGAGCCAGCGCACGGTGAGGTCGTCGTAGTCGTCCGGGTCGGGATTGGCGCGTGCGTCGGAGATTCCGTCGATTCCGCCCCACAGCACCGCCACGAGGACGACAGCTGCCACCGCGATGGTCTTCCACACCGTGGAATGCAGCGGGGAGTGGATGATCGCGATGCCGAGGAGTACGCGGACACCGACGTGGACGGCGGTCATCACCACACCGCGCAGCAACCAAGGGAGAGCCATGGCGAGAAGAGTACAAGAGAGGGAGCTCGCAGAGTGCCGTTGGCCACAGTTGGGTGTTGCCGGTGAGCGTCGCCGGCCGGGGCGGTGGCCGCGTCGAAAGTGACGACGACGTCGTAGCGTGGAGGAATGCCCACCACCCCCGACCACGCCGCCCGCCGCGAACGCCTGCGAGGTCTGCTGACCGCCGACGAGGCGCCCGTCGACGTGCTGATCGTGTCCGACCTGATCAACCTGCGGTATCTGACCGGGTTCACCGGGTCCAACGGCGCGCTGCTCATCTCGGCGTCGGGTCCCGAGACCGACCGCATCTGCACCGATGGCCGATATCTCACCCAGGTCGCCGCGCAGGCCGGTGACCTCACCGCCGTCATCGCACGCGACTGCCCGCAGGAACTGCTCGGGGTCGCCGCCGCGGCGGGTGCCACGATGATCGGGTTCGAGGCCGACGCCCTGACCGTCGCCGCGCATCGGCGACTGGCCGACACGGCACCCGGCGGTGTCGACCTCGTCGGCCGATCTGGCCTGGTCGAGGGCCTCCGCGAGGTGAAGGACGCCGGTGAGATCGCGTTGCTGCGCCAGGCCTGCGCGATCGGCGACGACGCGCTGGCCGCGATCATCACCGACGGCGTGATCCGGGCCGGGGCCACCGAACGCGAGGTCGCGCGGGCCCTCGAGTGGGCGATGTACCGGCTCGGTGCCGACGGCATCGCATTCGAGACGATTGTCGCCGCCGGCGCACATTCGGCGATCCCACATCATCGGCCGACGGACGCGGTCCTCGCCGACGGCGACCTGGTCAAGATCGACTTCGGGGCGCTCTACGGCGGCTATCACTCGGATATGACCCGCACCTTCGTGCTACGCCGAGCGGCAGCATGGCAGAAGGACATTTACGACCTCGTCGCCGCCGCGCAGGCCGCCGGCCGGGCAGCACTGGCACCGGGTGCGGATCTGCGCGAGATCGACGCCGCCGCCCGCGCGATCATCGCCGACGCAGGCCACGGCGACGACTACGTGCACGGCCTCGGCCACGGCGTCGGCCTGCAGATTCACGAAGCACCGGGAATCGGCAAACTGGCGACGGGTACACTGCCATGCGGCGCAGCGGTGACCGTGGAACCCGGGGTGTACCTCCCGGGGCGAGGCGGAGTCAGGATCGAGGACACCCTCGTCGTCACCGACGGCGATCCGGAGCTGCTGACCGCCACCGACAAGGCATTCACCGTCATCTGACGGCAATCGGACAAATCCAGGAAAGAAGACGACACCTATGGCGACCACCGCCGATTTCAAGAACGGCCTCGTGCTGCGCATGGACGACCAGCTGTGGCAGATCCTCGAATTCCAGCACGTCAAGCCCGGCAAGGGCCCGGCCTTCGTGCGGACCAAGATCAAGAATGTGCTCTCGGGCAAGACCGTCGACAAGACCTTCAACGCCGGTGTGAAGGTCGAAACCGCGACCGTCGACCGCCGTGACATGACCTTCCTCTACAACGACGGCACCGACTACGTGTTCATGGACACCCAGGACTACGAGCAGTACGCGCTCCCGCCGGCCGTCGTCGGTGACGGCGCCCGCTTCCTGCTGGAGAACATGACCGTGCAGGTCTCCCTCAACGACGGCAATCCGCTGTTCATCGAGCTTCCGGTCACCGTCGAGATGGAGGTGACCCACACCGATCCCGGTCTGCAGGGTGACCGTTCCACCGGCGGCACCAAGCCCGCCACCATGGAGAGCGGCGCCGAGATCCAGGTTCCGCTGTTCATCAACACCGGCGACAAGCTGAAGGTCGACTCCCGCGACGGCAGCTACCTCGGCCGCGTCAACAGCTGAGCGAGACCTCCCCAAGTGAAGCAGCCCGGAACCCGACACAAGGCGCGCAGACGCGCCGTTGACCTGTTGTTCGAAGCGGAGGCCAAGGGGGTCGCCCCCGACAGCCTCATCGCCGAACGCCGCATTCTGGTCAACTCCGACGAGAGCGTCGGACAGATTCATTCCTACACCCAGCGGGTGATCGACGGCCTTGTCGCCGACAGCACCCAGATCGACGCGGTGATCTCCTCTCATCTGAAGGGGTGGACCCTCGAGCGGCTGCCGGCGGTCGATCGCGCCATCCTGCGTCAGGCGACGTGGGAACTGTTCAATGCCACCGACGTCGACCCGGTCGTGGTGGTGGATGAGGCCGTCGAACTGGCCAAGGAACTGTCGACCGACGATTCCCCGGCCTTCGTCAACGGAGTGCTCGGGACGATCGCCGAACTCGCTCCGCAGGTGCGGGCGGCCGCCGCCGCGCAGCCGCGGACGGACCCGCCGCAGATCTGACTGCGCCGACGTCAGCGCACCCGACGGCGGCGTGTAAGGTACCTGACGAGAAAGACATCCTTTAACGATCCGTCCCGTGAGGCGGAGAAGGAGGTCGGCGTGGTCACGCCTACCGACGGTGCCCCACCCAATCGGCGCGTTCTGCTCGACGCCGGCGATGTGTCGAGAACCATCGCCCGGGTGGCCCATCAGGTGATCGAGAAGAATACTCTCGACGCCCCCGACGCGCCGCATGTCATCATCATCGGAATTCCCACCCGCGGAACGACTCTCGCCGACCGGTTGGCGGCCAAGATCGCCGAGTTCGCCGGTCGGGAGATCCCCGTCGGATACCTCGACATCACCCTGTACCGCGACGACCTACGCGACAAACCACACCGCCCCCTCGAACGCACCATGGTGCCCACCGGTGGCGTCGACAATGCGATCGTCATCCTCGTCGACGACGTGCTCTACTCCGGCCGGACGGTGCGGGCCGCCCTCGACGCACTGCGTGACCTGGGGCGCCCGGCCGCTGTCCAGCTGGCCGTGCTCATCGACCGCGGTCACCGCGAACTGCCGTTGCGCGCCGACTACGTCGGCAAGAACATCCCGACCTCCCGCGACGAGAACGTGGCGGTCCACCTCACCGAGCACGACGGCGTCGACGAGGTCGTGCTCAGCTCCGCCGGGGCGGTGCAGGCCTGATGCGGCACCTGCTCTCCACCCAGGACCTCACCCGCGACGACGCCACCGAACTGCTCGACGACGCCGAACGCTTCGAGCAGGCACTCACCGGCCGGGAGGTGCGCAAACTCCCGACGTTGCGAGGCCGCACCGTGATGACGGTGTTCTACGAGAACTCCACCCGCACCCGCGTGTCCTTCGAGACGGCGGGCAAGTGGATGAGCGCCGACGTGATCAACGTCTCGGCGTCGAGTTCCTCGGTCGGCAAGGGAGAATCCCTGCGAGACACCGCGATGACGCTGCGCGCGATCGGCGCCGACGCCCTGATCGTGCGGCATCCGGCCTCCGGCGCGGCCCATCAGATCGCGCAGTGGACCGGCGGCGCCGGTATCGGGCCCAACGGCCGGGAAACCGGTGGGCCCGCCGTCATCAACGCCGGTGACGGCACCCACGAACATCCCACCCAGGCGCTGCTCGACGCGCTGACCCTGCGCCAGCGACTCGGCTCCCTCGACGGCCGCCGCATCGGCATCGTCGGCGACGTGCTGCACTCGCGGGTGGCGCGATCCAACGCCCACCTGCTGGCGACCCTCGGGGCCGAGGTGGTGCTGATCGCCCCACCGACCCTGCTGCCGGTCGGGGTCGACCAGTGGCCGGTCACCGTGACCGGCGACCTCGACGCCGAACTGCCCACCCTCGACGCGGTGATGATGCTGCGCGTGCAGGCCGAACGCATGAACGGTGGCTTCTTCCCGAGTTCCCGCGAGTACTCGGTGCGCTACGGACTCAACGCACGACGGCTCGCCCTGCTCGACGACGACGCGGTGGTGCTGCACCCCGGACCAATGCTGCGCGGCATGGAGATCGGCTTCTCCGTCGCCGATGCACCGCAGGCCACCGTCCTCGAACAGGTCCGCAACGGCGTGCACGTGCGGATGGCGGTGCTGTTCCGCCTGCTCGTCGGCACCGACACGACCGACCAGACAGGAGTCACACTGTGAGCGCCCCGATCCCCGGACCCGATGCCACCGGAACCGTTGTCCTGCAACGGGTGCGCCCCTACGGCGAGGGCGATCCGGTGGATGTGGCGGTGATCGACGGCTCCATCACCGAGATCGGATCCTCGCTCACCGTCCCCGAGGGTGCCGAGATCATCGACGGCGCGGGAGCGGTGCTGCTGCCCGGTCTCGTCGACCTGCACACCCACCTGCGCGAACCCGGGCGCGAGGACACCGAGACCATTCGAACCGGCTCCCGCGCGGCCGCGCTCGGCGGCTACACCGCGGTGTTCGCCATGGCCAACACCGACCCGGTTGCCGACAACTCGACCATCACCGACAACGTCTGGCGGGTCGGGCGCGACGTCGGACTCGTCGACGTGCACCCGGTCGGGGCGGTCACCGTCGGCCTGAAGGGCGAACAACTCGCCGAGATGGGCATGATGGCCTCCGGCGCCGCCGGTGTACGGCTGTTCAGCGACGACGGCAAGTGCGTCTTCGATCCGCTGATCATGCGTCGGGCCCTGGAGTACGCCACCGGCCTCGGGGTGCTGATCGCCCAGCACGCCGAGGAGCCTCGGCTCACCAAAGGTGCTGTCGCACACGAGGGTCCGAACGCCGCCCGACTCGGACTGGCCGGTTGGCCGCGCGCCGCCGAGGAATCCATCGTCGTCCGTGACGCGTTGCTGGCCCGCGACGCCGGCGCGCGCGTGCACATCTGCCACGCGTCCACCGAGGGCACCGTCGAACTGCTGCGCTGGGCCAAGGACCAGGGCATCGCGATCACCGCCGAGGTGACCCCGCATCACCTGTTCCTCAACGACGAACGGCTGACCACCTACGACGGGGTGAACCGGGTCAATCCGCCGCTGCGCGAAACCCGGGACAATCTCGCGCTTCGTCAGGCCCTCGCCGACGGCATCATCGACTGCGTCGGTACCGACCACGCACCGCATGCGGCGCAGGAGAAGTGCTGCGAATTCGCCCTCGCCAAACCGGGAATGCTGGGCCTCGAGACCGCACTGCCGATCATCGTCGAGACGATGGTCGTTCCCGGTCTGCTCGACTGGCGTGGCGTGGCGCGCGTGATGAGTGAGCGCCCCGCGGAGATCGTCGGTCTCACCGATCAGGGGCGTCCCATCGCGGTGGGGGAGCCGGCGAATCTCACCATCGTCGATCCGGACCGGTCGTGGGTGGTGCACGGTACCGACTTGGCAAGCCTGTCGGACAACACTCCGTATGAATCCATGACGATGCCGGCGACCGTGGTCGCGACGCTTCTGCGCGGCGTCGTCACCGCCCGTGACGGACGGGCGAGCGCATGAACGAGCTGTGGACCGACCTGATCATCGTCATCGTGGTGCTGGTGGTGTGGTTGGCGCTGGTCGCCCTGGTGGTGCGCGGGTGGCGCAACCGCGGACGCCGACAGGCCGAGATCATCGGCGAGATCCCGACGGCGCCGGCCGAACTCGGAGACACGCTGCGTGGTCCCGACACCGGGCTCTACCTCGGCGCCACCCTCGCGCCGAGCTGGCAGAATCGGATTGCGGTGGGGGACTTCGGCGATCGGGCGTCCGCGCGATTGTCCGCACATCCTGACGGGATTCTGATCGAACGGACCGGTGCGAGCGAGATCTGGATTCCCCGAGCATCGATCACCGCGGTGCGGACCGAACGTGGTCACGCCGGCAAGGTGATGAGCGCCGACGGAGTGCTGGTGATCCGCTGGAGGTTGCCGGGTGGCACCGAGATCGACTCCGGATTCCGCGCCGACGACAAGAGCATCTATCCCGGCTGGATCGACGACACCCACCCTGCCGACTCCGCGGCCACCGACGCCGAATCCACCGATGCCGAATCCACCGATGCCGCGGCCATTACGTCCAAGCCCACCACCCCCGAGGAGACGGCGACCGCAGCCCCGGCGCGCTCCGAGACCGAACAGAGGAAAGATCAATGACCGCAGCGGTTCTGGTGCTCGAGAACGGTCAGGTGTTCTCCGGCCGGGCCTACGGCGCCGTCGGCGAAACCCTCGGCGAGGCCGTGTTCTGCACGGCGATGACCGGCTACCAGGAAACCCTCACCGACCCCAGCTATCACCGGCAGATCGTGGTGGCCACCGCCCCGCAGATCGGCAACACCGGCTGGAACACCGAGGACGGCGAATCCACCGGCAGCGCCGGCAGCGGCAGCCTCGACGGTGATTCCGGGAAGATCTGGGTGGCCGGCTACGCGGTCCGCAATCCCACACGCCGCGTGTCGAATTGGCGTGCGACCACCTCGCTCGAGGACGAGTTGGTGCGCCAGGGCATCGTCGGCATCTCCGGCATCGACACCCGCACCGTGGTGCGCACGCTGCGCGATCACGGATCGATGCGGGCCGGGGTATTCTCCGGTGCCGCACTCGACGGGGCGGGAGCCGAAGAACTCTTCGGACGTGTCCGCAGTCAACCGTCGATGAAGGGCGCCGACCTCGCCGGCGAGGTGTCCACCGACACCGGCTACCTCGTGGAGCCGGCCGGTGAGACGCGCTACACCGTCGCCGCCATCGATCTGGGCATCAAGACCAACACGCCGCGGATGTTCGCGCAGCGTGGGGTCGCGGTGCGTGTTCTGCCGTCGAGTGCCTCCTTCGCCGACATCGCCGAGTTGAGGCCCGACGGTGTGTTCCTGTCCAACGGTCCCGGCGACCCGGCCACCGCCGACGCCGCCGTGGCGTTGACCCGAGAGGTCCTCGGTGCGGATCTGCCGCTCTTCGGAATTTGCTTCGGCAACCAGATCCTCGGCCGCGCACTGGGCCGGCGCACCTACAAGATGACCTTTGGTCACCGCGGCATCAACATCCCGGTCATCGACCACGCCACCGGCGCGGTCTCCATCACCTCGCAGAACCATGGCTTCGCCCTCGAAGGCGAAGCGGGTGAGGAGTTCGACACCGACTTCGGACGTGCCCGGGTCAGCCACGTCTGCGCCAACGACGGCACCGTTGAGGGCGTCGAATTGCTCTCCGGCAGAGCGTTTTCCGTCCAATACCATCCGGAGGCCGCGGCCGGTCCGCACGACGCCGCCTACCTCTTCGACAAATTCGTCACCCTGCTCGAGAGTGACCGCGCCAACGGAACGAGGGCCTGATGCCGCGCCGCACCGATCTCAAGCACGTCCTGGTGATCGGCTCCGGACCGATCGTCATCGGCCAGGCCTGCGAATTCGACTACTCCGGAACCCAGGCCTGCCGCGTCCTGAAGTCCGAGGGTCTGCGGGTGAGCCTGGTGAACTCGAATCCGGCCACCATCATGACCGACCCGGAGTTCGCCGACGCCACCTACATCGAGCCGATCACCGCCGAGTACGTCGAGAAGGTCATCGAGGCCGAACGTGACGCCGGCCACCCGATCGACGCCGTGCTGGCCACACTCGGCGGCCAGACCGCCCTCAACACCGCTGTGGCACTGCATGATAGGGGTTCGCTGGAGAAGTACGGCATCGAGCTGATCGGTGCCGACTTCGACGCCATCCAGCGCGGTGAGGACCGGCAGATGTTCAAGGACATCGTCGCCAAGGTCGGTGGCGAGAGCGCCCGCTCGGCGGTCTGCCACACGATGGAAGAGGTCCGGGAGACCGTCGCCGAACTCGGCTATCCGGTGGTGGTGCGGCCGTCGTTCACCATGGGTGGACTCGGCTCGGGCATGGCCTATGACGAGGCCGACCTCGACCGCATCGCCGGCGGGGGTCTCGCCGCGTCGCCGACCGCGAACGTCCTCATCGAGGAATCCATCCTCGGCTGGAAGGAATACGAGCTCGAGCTGATGCGCGACAACCGCGACAACGTGGTCGTCATCTGCTCCATCGAGAACGTCGACCCGGTCGGCGTGCACACCGGCGACTCGGTCACCGTGGCCCCCGCGATGACCCTGACCGACCGCGAATACCAGAAGATGCGCGACCTCTCGATCGCCATCCTTCGTGAGGTGGGCGTCGACACCGGCGGCTGCAACATCCAGTTCGCCCAGGACCCCGCCGACGGTCGCCTCGTCGTCATCGAGATGAACCCGCGCGTCTCCCGGTCGTCCGCATTGGCCTCCAAGGCAACGGGATTCCCGATCGCCAAGATCGCCGCGAAGCTCGCCATCGGCTACAGCCTGGATGAGATCACCAACGACATCACCAAGGAAACCCCGGCCTGCTTCGAGCCGACGCTGGACTACGTGGTGGTCAAGGCGCCGCGGTTCGCGTTCGAGAAGTTCCCGGGTGCCGACGACACGCTGACCACCACGATGAAGTCGGTGGGTGAGGCGATGAGCCTCGGCCGCAGCTTCGCCGAGGCACTCGGCAAGGTGATGCGATCCCTGGAGACCAAGGCCGCCGGATTCTGGACCGAACCGGGCCGGGTCGACCCCGCGACCATCGACCTGCCCGCACTGCTCGAGGAGCTCTCGGTCCCCAAGGACGGCCGACTCTACGGCATCATGTTGGCCTTCGAGGCCGGTGCCAGCGTCGAGGATCTCTACGAGTCAACCAAGATCGACCCGTGGTTCCTCGCCGAGATCGGTGGCATCGCCGCGCTCGGTGCCGATATCCGCGACGCCGACGAATTGTCCGAAGAGCTTCTCCGGGAAGCCAAGTCGACCGGCTTCTCCGACCGCCAGATCGCGGCGCTGCGTGGCGACCTCGCCGACGAGAACGCGGTTCGCGCACTTCGTCACGAGCTGGGCGTGCGGCCGGTCTACAAGACCGTCGACACCTGTGCCGCCGAGTTCGAGGCCCGCACGCCGTATCACTACTCCACCTATGAGCTCGATCCGGCGGCCACCAGCGAGGTGGCACCGCAGACCGAGCGGCCCAAGGTACTCATCCTCGGGTCCGGACCCAACCGGATCGGGCAGGGCATCGAGTTCGACTACTCGTGTGTGCACGCCGCGCTCACCCTGAGCGAGGCCGGTTACGAGACGGTGATGGTCAACTGCAACCCGGAGACCGTCTCCACCGACTACGACACCGCCGACCGTCTCTACTTCGAGCCGCTGACCTTCGAGGATGTCCTCGAGGTCTTCCACGCCGAATCGGAGTCGGGCACCGTGGCCGGGGTCATCGTGCAACTCGGTGGGCAGACCCCGCTCGGACTGGCCCATCGCCTCGAGGCGGCCGGGGTGCCGATCGTCGGCACCTCCCCGGCGGCCATCGATCTGGCCGAGGACCGCGGCGAGTTCGGCAAGGTGCTCACCGCCGCGGGCCTGCCCGCCCCGGCGTTCGGCACCGCGACCTCCTTCGACGAGGCCCGCGACACCGCCGCACGGATCGGCTACCCGGTTCTGGTACGTCCGTCCTACGTGCTGGGTGGCCGTGGCATGGAGATCGTCTACGACGAGAAGTCCTTGGCGGACTACATCTCCCGTGCCACCGAACTCACCCCCGATCATCCGGTGCTGGTCGACCGTTTCCTCGAGGACGCCGTCGAGATCGACGTCGACGCGCTGTGTGACGGTCAGGAGGTCTACATCGGCGGGATCATGGAGCACATCGAGGAGGCCGGCATCCACTCCGGCGACTCGGCGTGTGCGCTGCCGCCGGTGACCCTGGGCCGTGCGGATCTGGCGATGGTGCGCGAATCCACCGAGGCCCTGGCCAAGGGCATCGGGGTGCGCGGGCTGCTCAACGTGCAGTACGCCCTCAAGGACGATGTTCTCTACGTGCTGGAAGCCAATCCGCGGGCGAGCCGCACCGTGCCGTTCGTCTCCAAGGCGACCGCGATCCCGCTGGCCAAGGCCTGCGCGCGAGTGATGCTGGGTACCTCGATGGCCGAACTGCGCGAGCAGGCGATCCTGGCAGCCGACGGCGACGGCGGCGACGCCCCGTCGCATGCGCCGATCGCGGTGAAGGAAGCGGTGTTGCCGTTCAACCGGTTCCGCCGCCACGACGGCACCGGCGTCGACTCCCTGCTCAGTCCGGAGATGAAGTCCACCGGCGAGGTGATGGGTATCGACGCGGACTTCGGCCGGGCATTCGCCAAGTCGCAGACCGCGGCCTACGGATCGCTGCCCACCAACGGTGCGGTGTTCGTGTCGGTGGCCAACAAGGACAAACGTGCACTGCTGTTCCCGGTCAAGCACCTCGCCGACCTCGGATTCACCATCCTGGCCACCGAGGGCACCGCAGACGTGTTGCGTCGCAACGGGATCGATGCCACCACGGTGCGCAAGCACTTCGAGGCCGGACCGGGTGAGCCGACGATCCTCGACGCGATCCGGGCCGGCGAGGTGGCGATGGTGATCAATACCCCGTACGGACAGTCCGGACCCCGTGTCGACGGCTACGAGATACGTAGTGCCGCCGTCGCCGCCGGCATTCCGTGCATCACCACCGTGCAGGGGGCGAGTGCGGCGGTGCAGGGGATCGAGGCCGCGCGGAACAAGAGCATGGGCGTCGAGGCGCTGCAACGTCGGCATGCGGCATTGGTGAACGAGCGGTGACCGGCTTCGGGTCGCGCTACCGCGAGGCCGTCTCCGGGCGGGGGCGGCTGTGTGCCGGTATCGACCCACACGCCGAACTGCTGACGCAGTGGGGGTTGAGCGTCGACGCCGACGGTCTGGCCCGCTTCGTCGACATCTGCGTCGAGGCGCTGGGACCCGTTGCGGCCGTGGTGAAACCGCAGGTGGCGTTCTTCGAGGTGTTCGGGGCGGCCGGCTTCGCGGTCCTCGAACGCGTCATCACCGGTTGCCGCGAGGCCGGTGCGCTCGTCCTCGCCGACGCCAAACGCGGCGACATCGGTTCGACGATGGCCGCCTATGCCACGGCCTGGCTCGACGACGCCTCCCCGCTGTGCTCGGATGCGGTGACGGCGTCCCCGTATCTCGGGTTCGGATCCCTGTCGCCGGCCATCGACCTCGCGCGTGCGGGCGGTCGGGGAGTGTTCGTGCTCGCCCGGACGTCGAACCCGGAAGGTGCCCCGGTACAGCTCGCCGACGCCGACGGCCGTCCGGTGGGCCAACGCATCGTCGATGCCGCCGCCGCCGAGAATGTCGACGGCACCGGCACTCTGGGACTCGTCGTCGGCGCGACCCGCGCGCATGGACTGGACCTCGCCGGCCTGAACGGACCGATCTTGTCGCCCGGGCTGGGCGCTCAGGGGGCGACGCCGAGCGACCTGCCGGAGGTCTTCGCCGGGGCCGACCCGTCCTGGGTGCTACCCGCCTCGAGCCGCGGGGTGCTGCGGTCCGGGCCGGATGTGGCCGCCCTGAGCGGAGAGTTCACGCGCACCCGGGACGAGGTGGAGCGGGCACTCTCGTGATCGGGAGGCGACGTGCGGGGTGGGTCTGGATCCCGCCGCGACGCTACTGTTCGCGGGATGCGGCGGCGGAGACGACCCGCGCGCGGTCGACGTGGTGTCGTCGGCCGGGTCGACGGTGATGACGATTTCGGGGATGACGACCTCGGGCTGACTACCTCGGGCTGACTACCTCGGGCTCTCCGGGATCGGTGACCGCGTACTTCCGCGATATCTCGGTCGTCGGAGAAGCCGTCGTCTACGTCGAGGTCACCGCGGACCCGTCGATGTCGGTGCCGTGGGGAGCCGAGTATGCCCAGATCTCCTCCGCGAAATTCGCGACTCGGGTGCGGTGCACGTGTACACGGGTGTGAACATGCGTCCCGGCGTCACGAAGCTGAGGTATTTCGGTGACGGCCGCGAGGTCAGCGCCGACGCGGCTCGACAGCGGTGCCGATGACGATGCCCGCGTGATAGGTCGATGCCCCGGTTATCGACGATCGGAACCCTGTTCGGCGATGGCGGCCAATCGTCGGATGGACTCAGCCAACCTATCCGGTGTCGTGGCCCGCGCCCGCACCAGGCGCTTCTCGTCATCCAGTCGGGTCCAGTCATAGGTGTGGGTGACCCGCGTCGTCCCGTCGGCCAGGGGATCGAGCTCCCACCGCCACAGGTGTCCGGGACAGGCCTGTCCGGGTTCGTTGGGCATCCACGCGATGCGACGGCCCTCCACGAATTCGGTGACCCGGTTCTCCCGGATCGCGCCCGTGGTGAGCTCCATGGTGAAGACATCCCCGACGGCGCGGACACGTTGACCCGTCGGTGCCTGCGCGAGGTTGTCGTTGCCATCCCATTCGGGTTGCCGGGCCGGGTCGGCGATGAGCTCGAAGATCGCCGCGGCGTCGGCATCGACGCCGCGGGAAGCGCTCACCACCCGCTGCTCGGATTCGCTCTGCTCGTATGCCGTCACGGGCCTCACGCTACGCCGGGTTCTGGTGCGGTCTCGATGACCCACCACGCCGCATACGGCGTCAACCAGAGCAGCCCATCGGCGTCGGCGGTGACCGCCCGGTCGGAGATCACATCCCACGGCCGGGCGAATCCGTGGCCGGTGATCACCTCGACCGGGAACGACACCGTGCAAGCGCTCACGTTGTAGACGCAGATCATCGGCCCCAGCGGCGCGCGCCGCAGTGTCACCAGCACCGGTCCGTCGGCCCACGCGATCTCGCTGGGGACTCGCGCGTGCAGGTGCGGCAGCGAGGAACGGATCCGTCCCAGATGGCGGAGGCCGGCGAACAAGCGCCCCGGGACCGTCGTCGTATCGTCGCGCAGGGCCGGCCGCGCCGGATCGAGGCGCGGACGATGTGCCCAGCGGTTGTCGTCGGCGTGGCCGGGTTCAGCGGCCCAGTGCGCGTCGTTCGGCGTGCCCAGTTCGTCGCCGCTCCAGATCACCGGGATTCCGCCCCACCCGTAGATGATGGCGTGTATCAAGAACATTCGGCCCAGAGCGGCGTTGACGGAGGCGTCATCGATGGCGGTCTGCAGGCCGGTCAGAGCGGCCGCGGTACCGCTGATCCGGCGGTCGCCGGTGCGCGGGTTGGCCTGGAACACCAGTCCCGCCGCGGGGGATTCCGGAAATTCCCCGCTGTACCAGTCGGAGAGGAATCGCCGGTGTGCCGCGCCGTCGAGTCCGACCGCCGCGGCATCGGCATCGTCGATCGCCCAGCCGATGTCGTCGTGACAGCGGACGTAGCAGATCCAGGTGCCGGTCGCCGGCGTCGGCGGCAGACTGCCGAGCGCGTGCGCGGCCAACCGGGTGTCGGCGCAGGCGATCATCGACCAGATCTGCACCATCAGCGAGTTGTGGTAGGCGAGATCGCTGATCCGTCCGTAGTGTCGCCCCACGCCCAGGTAGGCGACGAGCTGCGCGGGCCCGACGATCGCCTCGGCCTTGAACGCGACAGCGGGAGCCACCATATGGGTCAGTGCGCGCAGGATCTGGGTGATGGCGTGGACCTCGGGCTGATTCTGGCAGTCGGTGCCCATCCGCTTCCAGAGGAAGGCGATCGCGTCCAGGCGCACCACCTCCACGCCGAGGTTGGCGAGGAAGAAAATGATCTCGGCGAACTCGACGAGCACGTCGGGGTTGGCCCAGTTGAGATCCCACTGCCAGGAGTGGAATGTCGTCCACACCCACCGGTTCATCTCGGTGTCGAAGGTGAAGTTCCCCGGGGCGAAATCGGGGAAGACCTCCGGCAACGTCGCGGAGTAGCGGTCGGGTTCGTCGCGGTCGGGAAAGGTGAGGAAGTAGTCACGATAGTGCGGGTCGCCGGCGACGGCCGCACGTGCCCACTCGTGTTCGCGGGCCACGTGATTGAGCACGAGGTCGACGACGAGGCTGATCCCCGACGCCCGCAGGATGGCGGCGAGAGCGGCGAGATCGTCGGTGGTGCCGAGATCGGGACGCACGCGACGGTAGTCGGCGACTGCGTATCCGCCGTCGTTGTCACCGGGACGCGGCGCCAGCAGCGGCATCAGATGCAGATAGGTGACGCCGAGTTCGCGGAGGTGGCCGACGCGGTCGGCGACATCGGCCAGGGTGCCGGCGAACCGTTCGGTGTACGCGGCGTAGCCGACCATGTCGGGTTGCTGGAGCCAGTCGGGTCGCAGCAGTCGGCGTTCGTCGAGTTCGCGAAGGTCGGCGGATCGGGCCGCGAAGGCGCGTTCGGCCGTACCGAGAAGTCGGGGGATCAGGGTGGGCCGCGACGACGCGCCGTAGACCTGGGTGACGGCGTCGACGAGGTCGTCACGGTAGCGCTCGACCCGCAGGGCCCAGGTGCTCACCCCGGTGACCCGATCCCGGGCCGGGTGTGGGCGCGGGATCGACTGGTTTCTGGCCCGGTGCACCGTCGCATGTGCCGACAGTAACCGACGGCGCCGACACGCGATGCGAGGTCGCATCGCCGCACGACACGCTGGGCGGGCCGAAGAAAGTTCGACCCGTCCGTCGATGTCCCACACGTCACACGGGGCTCAGCCGCAATGGTCGCCGCGACAGAACCGGAGAAGCGACGGGCAGCCACGTGCGCCGAACGACAGGCCCGTCACCTGCGGTGATGTGCACGATGTACGTCGGCGATGGGGTAGCGTTGTCGACGATCGTGCCGCGGCCACGCGGCCGATTCGTGAGCCGCCTACAGCATCGCCCCCGCGACGCAAACCCGGGGTGGCCCTCGCAAATGCCTGCTCAGATGGGTACGGTCGCTTTCGCCGCGCCCTTACGGCGAGTGCTTGGTCATCGAGACCGATGAGCACCCGAGCCGAGCGGCCACACGCCACCGGGCACCACACGGTGCCGGTGCAGTCCAGATCGAGAACGAAAGACGGAGGAAACCGTGGCGCTTCCCCAGTTGACAGACGAGCAGCGCGCCGCTGCGTTGGAGAAGGCTGCTGCCGCACGCCGAGTACGCGCCGAGCTCAAAGAGCGCCTCAAGCGTGGCGGCACCGACCTCAAGCAGGTGCTCAAGGACGCCGAAGAAGACGAGATCCTGGGCAAGATGAAGGTCTCTGCCCTGCTCGAGGCCCTGCCCAAGGTGGGCAAGGTCAAGGCACAGGAGATCATGACCGAGCTGGAGATCGCCCCGACGCGCCGCCTGCGTGGCCTCGGTGATCGTCAGCGCAAGGCGCTGCTCGAGAAGTTCAGCTCCTGAGTCACGACGCCGAGAACGGCAGCGTGACGGGTTCGCTACCCACACGTACGAGGGGTCGGCTGGTTGTTCTGGTCGGCCCCTCTGCCGTGGGGAAATCGACGGTGGTCGCGCGGGTCCGCGACGCGGTCCCGAACCTCTGGTTCAGTGTGTCGGCCACCACCCGCGACCCGCGACCGGGCGAGGTCGACGGACGTGACTACCGATTCGTCAGCCGCGCCGAGTTCGACCGGATGATCGCCGATGACGAACTGCTCGAGTGGGCCGACATCCACGGCGGGTTGCAGCGTTCGGGGACGCCGCTGCGTCCCGTGGAACAGGCCCTGGCCTCCGGTGTGCCGGTCCTGCTGGAGGTCGACCTCGTCGGCGCCCGCAACGTCCGGCGACGACTGCCGGAGGCCACGCTGGTGTTTCTGGCACCGCCGAGCTGGGACGAGCTGGAGGCCCGATTGCGTCGGCGCGGGACCGAGAGTCCCGAGCAGATCGACCGCCGACTGGCGACCGCACGGACGGAGATGGCCGCGCAAGGCGAGTTCGACGAGGTGATCGTCAACTCCCGAGTCGACTCCGCGGCCGATGAATTGGTATCCTTGCTGGTCGGGCCTGATCAGCATCGACCGGAGACGCATCCCGGGTCGCACCGGAGTGCCGAACCGAGTCACTGATCGCCGACAACCCCCGAGCGGCACGTCCGTCCGGGACCCAGAGACCCAGCGCGGTCGGGCCGACCCGAAGCGGGACCGCCCGGCACCAGGCCGCCTGATCGACATCCGCACACCACGGCAGGAGTTCGCGTGAGCGCACAGACCAATTTCGACATGACCGAGATCGCCGACGCACCGGCCTACGACACTCCGCTGGGTATCACCAATCCACCCATCGACGATCTGCTCGAGCGGGCGTCGTCGAAGTACGCGCTGGTGATCTACGCGGCCAAGCGGGCGCGGCAGATCAACGACTACTACAACCAGCTCGGTGACGGCATCCTCGAGTACGTCGGCCCGCTGGTCGAGCCGGGTCTGCAGGAGAAGCCGCTGTCGATCGCGATGCGTGAGATCCACTCCGACCTGCTCGAGCACACCGAGGGCGAGTAGAGCTCGCCGCCGGTGATGACCGGAGTGACGGCAGACGCGGCCCCGACCAGTTCCACTGCGCGGGGCCGCAAACGCATCCTGATCGGCGTCGGAGGCGGGATCGCCGCCTACAAGGTGTGCTCGCTGATCCGCCACTTCACCGAGGCGGGGCACGATGTCCGGGTGATCCCGACGCGCGCCGCGCTGGAATTCGTCGGTGCCGCCACCTTCGAGGCGCTGTCCGGGAACCCGGTCAGCACCGAGGTGTTCGAGCGGGTCGACGAGGTCGAGCACGTCCGCCTCGGGCAGCACGCCGACCTGGTGATCATCGCCCCGGCCACCGCCGACCTGATGGCGCGTGCCGTGGCCGGACGCGCCGACGACCTGCTGACCGCATCCCTGCTGGTGGCCACGTGCCCGGTGCTCTACGTACCGGCGATGCACACCGAGATGTGGCGTCACGCGGCCACCCAGACCAATGTCGCGACCCTGCGGGACCGGGGCAACGTCGTGATGACCCCGGCGTCGGGCCGCCTCACCGGGACCGACTCCGGTCCCGGCCGGTTACCCGAACCGCAGGAGATCGCCCTCATCGGTGAACTGCTCCTCGATCGCGCCGAGGCGCTGCCCTACGATCTGACCGGCCTGCGGGTGCTCATCAGCGCCGGCGGTACCCGCGAGGCCCTCGACCCGGTGCGGTTTTTGGGCAATCACAGCTCCGGAAAGCAGGGTTTCGCGTTGGCGCGTGCCGCAGCCCAACGCGGCGCATCGGTCACCGTCGTCGCCGGTTCCACGAAGGGGGCGGGCGAGCCGCCCGCGGTGCGCATCGTGCCGATCTCCACCGCCCGCGAGCTTGCCGACGAAATGACGACGCACGCCGCGGACGCCGATGTGGTGATCATGGCCGCGGCGGTCGCCGACTTCCGCCCGGTCACGATGAACGAGTCGAAGATCAAGAAGGGTGACGAGGGTCCCGCGCCCATCGAACTGACCACCAATCCCGATATCCTGCGCGGACTGGTGCAGGCGCGTGATGCCGGCGACATCGCCGGCGACACGGTCATCGTCGGATTTGCCGCGGAGACCGGCGACGAGACCGGTGGCGTCCTCGACCACGGACGTGCGAAACTCAAGCGCAAGGGCTGCGACCTGCTCGTGGTGAACGCGGTCGGCGATGGCAGGGCCTTCGGCACCGAGGACAACACCGGGTGGCTGCTCGCGGCGACGGGGGAGGAAACGGCGTTGCCGCCGGGATCGAAAACACTCATGGCGAGCCGGATTCTTGACGCGGTCCGTTCGCTGGTGCCTGATGGATCGGGCGCCTGACACCCGAACCACCCGTGTCACACCGCTCTAGTAGTTTTGACACCACCACCGGAGAGGGCCCCCGACAGTCGGGGTGAACCGCCGACATGACCCGAGAGGATCCGATGACCAGCAGCGCGTCACGCCTTTTCACCAGCGAGTCCGTCACCGAGGGGCACCCGGACAAGATCTGTGACGCGATCAGCGACTCGATCCTCGACGCCATCCTCACCGACGACCCCAAGGCCCGCGTCGCGGTGGAGACGCTCGTCACCACCGGTCAGGTGCACGTCGCCGGTGAGGTCACCACCGACGCCTACGTCGACATCCCCGGCATCGTCCGCGCGAAGATCCTCGAGATCGGGTACGACTCGTCGACCAAGGGCTTCGACGGCGCCTCCTGCGGGGTGAACATCGCGATCGGCGCGCAGTCACCCGACATCGCCGGTGGGGTGTTCAATTCCCACGAGAACCGCAGCGGAATCTCCGAGGACGAGATCGACGCCCAGGGCGCCGGCGATCAGGGTCTGATGTTCGGGTACGCCACCAACGAGACCCCCGAGCTCATGCCGGTTCCGATCGCCCTCGCGCATCGGCTGTCGCGGCGCCTGACCGAGGTCCGCAAGTCCGGTGTGCTGCCCTACCTGCGACCCGACGGCAAGACCCAGGTCACCATCGAATACAACGGCGACAAGCCGGTCCGCCTGGACACCGTGGTCATCTCCACCCAGCACGCCGCCGATATCGATCTCGAGAAGATGCTCACCCCCGATCTGCGGGAACAGGTCCTCCAGAGCGTCCTCGCCGACCTCGAACTGCCCGACCTCGACACCTCCGAAGTGCGACTGCTGGTCAATCCGACCGGCAAGTTCGTCCTCGGTGGACCGATGGGTGACGCCGGACTGACCGGCCGCAAGATCATCGTCGACACCTACGGCGGCATGGCCCGCCACGGCGGTGGCGCCTTCTCCGGCAAGGATCCGTCGAAGGTGGACCGCAGCGCCGCCTACGCGATGCGCTGGGTCGCCAAGAACGCCGTCGCCGCCGGACTGGCCGACCGAATCGAGGTCCAGGTGGCCTACGCCATCGGCAAGGCCGCGCCGGTCGGGTTGTTCGTGGAGACCTTCGGCACCGAGAAGACCGACCCGGCCACGATCCAGCGGGCGATCTCCGAGGTCTTCGATCTGCGTCCCCTGGCCATCATCCGCGACCTCGATCTGCTGCGTCCGATCTACGGTCCCACCGCCGCATATGGACATTTCGGTCGCACCGATGTCGATCTGCCGTGGGAGCGCACCGATCGCGCCGAGAAGCTGCGCGCCGCCGCCGGTCTCTGACGCACATTCGTGGCCGGTACCACGCGTGCCGGGGCTCGTGAACGTGCCGCGACGGCACCGATCGCCAAGGTGCTGCCGATGCTCGGCCTGGCGCACCTCGATCGCCCGTTCGACTATCTGATCGACACCGACCAGGACGCCGACGCCGTCCCCGGCGTGCGGGTCCGGATACGTTTCGCCGGACGCCTCGTCGACGGATTCCTGCTCGAGCGGGTCGAGGTGTCCGAGCATGAGGGCAAGCTCGGATTCCTCGATCGGGTGGTGTCCGCGGAGCCGGTACTCACCGAGCCGATCGGCCACCTCGCGCGCGCGGTGGCCGATCGGTACGCCGGAACGATGTCGGACGTGCTGCGGCTGGCCGTGCCACCACGCCATGCGCGCACCGAGGCGCAGCCGAGCCCACCGCCGACCACCGCCATCGTCGTCCCCGACCGGAGTCACTGGACGACCTACCGCACCGGTGCGTCTTTTCTCGAATCGTTGGCCGCGGGTGCGCCGCGTGCGGTGTGGCAGGCGGCTCCGGCGGAACCGTGGCCACAACGACTCGCCGACCTGGCCGCGATCACCGCCGACGCCGGCCGCGGAGTGGTGATGGTGGTGCCCGATCAACGTGACCTCGATCGGGTCGCGGCGGCGTGCGAACCCCTGCTCGGCGACCGCTGTGTCACGTTGTCGGCCGGCCTGGGGCCGACCGCGCGATATCGCCGGTGGCTGGCGGCGCGGCGTGGTGTCGCCGACGTCGTGCTGGGCACTCGATCGGCGATCTTCGCCCCCGTCCACGACCTGGGTCTGATCGTGGTCTGGGATGACGGTGACGACAGCCTGAACGAACCCCGCGCCCCGTACCCGCATCCCCGTGAGGTCGCGGTGCTACGTGCCCATCAGGAGCAGGCCGGGCTGGTCATCGGTGGCTTCGCGCGGACCGCGGAGGCCCAGGCACTGGTCTCGTCCGGGTGGGCCCACGACCTCGTCGCCGACCGCGCCGTGGTGCGGGACCGCAGTCCGGCCGTGGAGGCCATCACCGACGAGGACGTCCGTATCGCCCGCGACCCGCTGGCCCGTACCGCCCGCATCCCGGCGGTCGCCTTCGAGGCCGCGCGCAGGGCCCTCGCCGAGGGTGCTCCGGTACTGTTCAGCGTTCCCCGACGCGGATACATCCCGTCGATGGCCTGCGCCAAGTGCCGCACCCATGCCCGGTGCCGGGCGTGTCACGGTCCGCTTCAGATGGACGCGCACGGCGCCCTGAGCTGCCGATGGTGTGGGCGTGCCGAGATGTCGTTTCGCTGTCCGGAATGTGGGGGCACCGCGGTGCGGGCCCTGACCCTCGGGGCGCGTCGCACCGCCGAGGAGTTGGGCCGCGCGTTCGCCGGGGTGCCCGTCGTGACCAGTGGCGGGAGCACCGTCATCGACGAGGTGCCCGCGGGCAAGCGGGTCGTCGTGGCCACGCCGGGTGCCGAGCCGATGGCGCCGGGTGGATACGGAGCCGCGGTGATCCTCGACACCTGGGCACAACTCGACCGCGCCGATCTGCGTGCCGGGGAGGACGCCGTGCGCAGGTGGCTGGCCATCGGTGCGCAGGTGCGGTCCCGACGCGACGGTGGGGCAGTGGTCATCGTGGCCGACTCGTCGCTGCCCGCGGTTCAGGCCGTCATTCGTTGGGACCCGGTCGGATTCGCGGTCACCGAACTCGATCACCGCACCGAACTGGGATTCCCGCCGGCCGTCACGATGGCCTCGGTGGACGGCCCCGCCGAGTCGGTGAACACCTTCATGGACCTGCTGGACCTTCCGTCCGGGGCCGACGTGCTCGGGCCGGTGCCGCTGCCCGACGGCGTCCGTCCACCTCCGGGTAGCGATGGGGAGGACCTCGGGGAGATCGAGCGACTCCTCGTTCGCACCGATCGGCGTCACGGCCGCGACCTCGCACGTGCGCTGGCGGCCGCACAGGTCCATCGCAACGCGGCGCGACAGACCGGACCGATCCGCGTTCAGGTCGACCCGCCTACCATCGGATGAGTTGTGATGTGAGCAGATGTGCCGGCGATGAGGAGGAATGACACGTGAGAATCGTGTTCGCGGGAACGCCGCAGGTGGCGGTGCCGTCACTGCAGCGGCTGATCGATGATCCCGCTCACGAGATCGTCGGCGTCATCGCCCGTCCCGATGCGGTATCCGGTCGCGGACGCAAGGTGCGTCGCGCGCCGGTCGCCGAACTCGCCGACACGCACGGGATTCCCGTCCTCACCCCACGCCGCCTGTCCGAGCCGGAGGTCGCCGACACCCTCGCGCAGTGGGCCCCCGACGTGGGCGCCGTCGTCGCCTACGGGGGACTGGTACCGCCGGCGTTGATGGAACTGCCCACCCACGGGTGGATCAATCTGCACTTCTCGGTGCTGCCGGCGTGGCGTGGCGCGGCCCCGGTGCAGGCCGCCATCGCCGCCGGCGACGAGACCACCGGTGCCAGCACGTTCCGGCTGGAGAAGGGCCTCGACACCGGACCGGTGTACGGCGTGCTCACCGAGACCATCCGCGCCACCGACACCAGCGGTGACCTCCTGGACCGGCTGGCGGAGGCGGGCGCGGGCCTGCTCGCCGACACACTCGGCGGCATCGAGGCGGGCCGGCTGGTGCCGCAACCGCAGCCCGCCGACGGGATCAGCCACGCCCCCAAGGTCGAGGTCGATGATGCGGCGGTGCGATGGGATCTGCCCGCGCACATCGTGGACCGTCGGATTCGTGCGCACACACCCGCGCCGGGACCCTGGACGACGCTGGGCGACGTGCGGCTGAAACTCGGTCCGGTGGCCCTGACCGCCGGCGATCCGCAGGCCCCCGAGGCGCTGGCTCCCGGGGCCCTGCATCTGACCAAGAAGGCCGTCTACGTGGGCACTGCCACCGCGCCGGTGCGGCTCGGGCTGGTCCAGGCACCCGGCAAGAAGCCGATGCCGGCCACCGATTGGGCGCGCGGCGCGCGACTGGATGAGGGGAGTGTGTTCGGGTGAGCAGACCGCGCGGAGACCGGTACGGCGATCAGGGCCGCGGACGCGGCGGGCAGCCTCGGGCACAGCAGCGACGCACCGGGCCGGGCCGCGATGGCCGCGGCGATCCCAAGATCCGTGACAAGGCCGTCGACCCGGTCCGCGCCACCGCCCGCGACGTATTACGCGCGGTGCGCGAACGCGACGCCTACGCGAACCTCCTGTTACCGAAGTTGTTGCGGGAGCGTCATATCAGTGGGCGGGATGCCGCCCTGGCCACCGAACTGACCTACGGGACCGCGCGCGCCCAGGGGCTTCTCGACGCGGTGATCGTCGCGGCTGCCGGACGTCCGGTCGCCGAGATCGACGGCAAGCTCCTCGACGTGTTGCGGCTGGGAACCTATCAGCTGTTGCGCACCCGCATCGGTGCACACGCGGCGGTGTCGACATCGGTCGACCTGGTGCGTGCGGAGGACGGGCAGGGTCCGGCCGGATTCGTCAATGCGGTGTTGCGCAAGGTGTCCCAACGCGACGAAGATCTGTGGACCGACGAACTCGCCCCGCCGATGAGCGAGGATCTCCTCGGCAATCTCGCGTTTCGCTACGCGCATCCGCGGTGGATCGCGGAGGTGTTCTTCGACGCGCTCGGCGGGTCGTACGGGCAGTTGCAGGCGGCGTTGGCCGCTGACGACGAGCGCCCGCCGGTGCATCTGGTCGCCCGGCCGGGCTTCATCACCGCCGAGGAGTTGGCGTTGACCAGCGGGGGAGAGGTCGGTCGCTATTCGCCGTACTGCGTCTACCTCCCCGGTGGCGACCCGGGCGACGTCGAGGCCATCCGGCAGGGATACGCCGGTGTACAGGACGAGGGCAGCCAGCTCGTCGCCCGCGCGGTCACCGTCGCCGACATCGGCGAGGACGGCGGACGCTGGCTGGACATGTGCGCCGGACCGGGTGGCAAGGCCGCGTTGATCGGCGCGATCGCCGACATCGACAACGCCCACCTCGACGCCATCGAGGTCAGCGCCCACCGCGCCGACCTGATCCGTGGGGTGGTGCGCGACCTGCCCGTCGACGTGCATGTGGCCGACGCCCGCGGCATCGTCGAACACACCGGGTTGGCTGTCGGCTTCGACCGCATCCTGCTCGACGCCCCGTGCACCGGCTTGGGCTCGTTGCGTCGTCGCCCCGAGGCGCGCTGGCGTCGGCAGCCGAGTGATGTGCCGGAACTCGTTGCGCTGCAGAAGGACTTGCTCAACGAGGCGCTGCGGCTGGTCCGGCCCGGAGGCATCGTCGTCTACTCGACCTGCTCACCGCATCCCGCCGAGACCACCGGTGTGGTCGACGAGGTCGTCGCGTCCGTCGACGGTGCCCGGCAACTCGACGCGCGTCCGCTGGTCGGTGCCGACAACGTCGGCGACGGTCCGCACGTGCAGCTGTGGCCGCACATCCACGGCACCGACGCCATGTTCCTCGCGGCGATCACCAAGGACTGACAGCGCTCGCTCACCCACTGACAGCGCTCGCCCACACACTGACAGCGCTCGCCCACATACTGACAGCGCTCGAGGACCTGTCAGGTAACGGGCAGAGCGCTGTCAGCGGAGTGGCTGCGACCTGACTACATTGCGACCGACGTTGCCGGACCGTTTCGCCAGACCTCGACCGCGACCTGAATCGGCAGGTCGATGGCGTCGCAGATGGCCACGACGGTCCCGAAGCTCGGACTCGGTATCCTCCCCACCTCGATCTTGCGGAGGGTTTCCGGCGAGATACCGGCTTGTCGCGCAACGGCTTCCGGGTCGCGGCCGGCGCGCTGGGAACGCAAGAGGGCGCCGAGTCGGCAGCCTGCCTCGATCTGTTCCGGTGTCAGGGGGATGCGGACCATGTCCCCAGCCTACGGTATTTGTTTACCGCTCCTGGTACGTTGGTATTGAAATACCGACGACCGAAGGATTGCCCGGCATGATCGAACTCAAGTCACCCCGAGAGATCGACGCGATGGCGGTGACGGGCCGATTTGTGGCCGAGGTGCTCCACACACTCGCGGCACGCGCCGAACCCGGCGTGAACCTGCTGGATCTCGAACACCACGCACGCACGATGCTCGACGAGCGGGGAGCGGTGTCGTGCTACTGGGACTACTCGCCGTCCTTCGGGCGTGGGCCGTTCCGCAATGTCATCTGCCTGTCCGTCAATGCTGCTGTGCTGCACGGCCTTCCGCACGATTACGTTCTCGCCGACGGTGATCTGCTCAGCCTCGACCTCGCCGTGTCGATCGACGGCTGGGTCGCCGATTCGGCGATCACTGTTCCCGTCGGAACGGCGACCACCGAGATCGACGCGCTCGTCGCGTCCACCCGCTCCGCCCTCGACGCCGGTATCGCCGCCGCGCTGCCGGGCAATCGGCTCGGCGACGTGTCCGCCGCGATCGGAGCGGTCGCGCGGCGAGGCGGTTACCGGGTCAACACCGACTTCGGTGGGCACGGCCTGGGAAAGACGATGCACGAGGACCCACACATCCCCAACCGGGGCAGGCCGCATCGGGGGCTGAAACTGGCGACCGGAATGACCCTGGCGCTCGAACCGTGGTGGGGGTTGGGCACCGACGAGCTGGTCACCGACCCGGACGGCTGGACGCTGCGATTGGCCGACGGCTCGTACGGCGCGCACTCCGAACACACCATCGCCATCACCGACGACGGACCGCGCATCCTGACGCTGCCCGAGTGACCGGTGCCCACCGTACGACCACCGGCCGCGTAAATTGTCTGCCATGAGTTCCCCGATTGCCCCGATGATCGCGCCGTCGATCCTGTCGGCCGACTTCGCCAATCTGGCCGCCGAGGCCGCCGCCGTGTCCGGTCCCGGTCCCTCGCGCGCCGACTGGTTGCACGTCGACGTGATGGACGCCCACTTCGTCCCCAACCTGACCTTGGGGCTGCCCATCGTCGAAAGCCTGCTCAAGGCCACCGACATCCCGCTCGACTGTCATCTGATGATCGAGGACCCGGGCCGCTGGGCCCCGCCATATGCCGAGGCCGGCGCCTACAACGTCACCTTCCACGCGGAGGCCACCGACGACCCGGTCTCGGTCGCGAAGGACATCCGCGCTGCCGGTGGAAAGGCCGGGCTGGCCATCAAGCCCGGCACGCCGCTCGATCCCTACCTGGAGATTCTGCGCGGGTTCGACACCCTGCTCGTGATGAGTGTGGAACCCGGGTTCGGTGGTCAGAAGTTCATGCCCGAGGTGCTCGGCAAGGTCCGCGAGATCCGCAAGGTCATCGACTCCGGCGATCTGCGCCTGCTCGTCGAGATCGACGGGGGCATCGCCGACGCCACGATCGCCGAGGCGGCCGAGGCCGGCGTCGACTGCTTCGTCGCCGGGTCGGCGGTCTACGGAGCCGAGGATGCCGGAGCTGCGGTGGCGGCGCTCCGCGAGAAGGCCGCCGCAGCGCGCGTCGACTAGCCGCGAGCAACGCCGTGGCGCCCCCGATGACCGTCCTCGACGCGGCGATGGCCGACGCGATCGCCTATTCGTCTCTGGCGCTGAGTCTTTCCCGACCCAATCCGGCGGTCGGGGCGCTCATCATCGCCGACGACGGCACCGAGATCTCGCGCGGCCACACCCAACGCGCCGGCGAGGGGCACGCCGAGGTGATGGCATTGCGGGCGGCGGGTGAGGCCGCCCGCGGCGCGACCGCGGTGGTCACACTCGAACCGTGCAACCACACCGGCCGCACCGGGCCGTGCGCCGTGGCGCTCATCGAGGCAGGCGTGCGTCGGGTCGTCTACGCGGTCGCCGATCCGAATCCCACCGCATCCGGTGGCGCCGACCGCTTACGCGCCGCGGGCGTCGAGGTGATCGACGCCGTCGGCGAAGCGGCCGCACGGTCGGGCCCGTTGCGCGGATGGCTGTTTCGGCAGCAGTACGGCAGGCCCCTGGTGACCGCGAAGATCGCTGCCACCCTCGACGGCCGCATCGCCGCCCCGGACGGAACGAGTCGGTGGATCACCGGTGGCGTCGCCCGGGCCCGAGCGCACCGGCAGCGCGCCGAGATCGACGCCATCATCGTCGGCACCGGCACCGTGCTCGCCGACGATCCCGCGTTGACGGCACGCCTGCCCGACGGCTCCCTCTCCGACCGGCAGCCGATCCGGGTTGCCGTGGGGCACAGAGAGATTCCGGACGGTGCGGCGATCAGCCGTCCGTTCGGTGAGTTCCGCCACGTCCACACCCACGACCCGGAGCAGGTTCTCGCCGCACTCGATGACACCACCTGGGTGCTCGTGGAGGGCGGTCCCCGCATCATCGGGGCGTTCCTCGACGCCGGCCTCGTCGACGAGGTGGAGGCCTACCTCGCCCCGACCGTCCTCGGTGCCGGGGCGTCAGCGGTGCACAGCGACGCGGTCACCACCCTGTCGGATGCGACCCGACTGCGACTCGACGGAATCGAACGACTGGGTGACGACATCCTGCTGACCTGCCGCTGTCCGCGGTTGTCGAACTGAGTCGTCGCACCGATCCGGTCCGGGCCGCCTCACGACGAAGCCCGCCGGGTGTCAGTCCGACTTCTTTCGCGCTCCGTTGCGGCCCAGAATCCACCCGGCGAGCACCCCGCCGACGGCGACGATCGTGAGGATCAACCACAGCCAGGAACTGATCTGCAGAAACAGGAAGTCGACGCTGACATGCTGGGTGTTCTGGGCGATGAAGATCACCGCGGCAACAATCAGGATCAGCGGGAGCCAAAAGCGTTTCAGCAGTCCGGCAACCACGTTTCCGGGGGAGCGTCGCGACGCACCGGGAGACGTCGTCGTTCTGGGATCGGCCATGTTCGCGTTGCCCTTCTCGAGTGCCGGGCCGACTGCAGCGGCCCGGGACAATCCACGGCGTGATGTTACCCGCCCGACCCCGGCGAGAACCGTAAGTGGACCGGCGTACTGGTTCGGCGTTTTCCCACGTGCTAGCGTCGATGTCGTACGTTCTCGGGGCGGGGTGAAACTCCCCACCGGCGGTGATGGCGTCGCAGTTGCGGCACCGAGCCCGCGAGCGCCCGTCTCACCGACGGGGTCAGCAGATTCCGGTGTGATTCCGGAGCCGACGGTCACAGTCCGGATGCGAGAGAACATGACGGCGACCGGCGCCGTCCTGTCCGCTCCCGAGTGAAGGTCGACAGGAGGAGCAGGTGTTCACCGGCATCGTCGAAGAATTGGGTTCACTCGTCGGTCGTGACGACCTCACCGACGCCGCCCGACTCACCATCCGTGGCCCGCTGGTCACCTCCGACGCAGGATTCGGCGACTCCATCGCCGTCAATGGTGTCTGTCTGACGGTGGTCGAATACGACGACGAGAAGTTCACCGTCGACGTGATGGCCGAAACCCTGCACCGCAGTTCGCTGGACCGACTCGAGCCCGGCAGTCCCGTCAACCTGGAACGCGCCATGCCCGCGGGCGGCCGATTCGGTGGGCACATCGTCCAGGGACATGTGGACGGCACCGGCACCATCCGGGCCACCAGCCCGTCAGAGAACTGGACGGTCGTACGGATCGGCATGGATTCGCATCTGAGTCGCTACCTCGTCGAGAAGGGTTCGATCACCGTCGACGGGGTGTCCCTGACCGTGTCCGCCGTCGGTGTCGACGACACCGGTGACTGGTTCGAAATTTCGCTGATCCCGACAACGTTGCAGGAAACGAACCTGGGTACCGCATCGGTGGGCGCTGTGGTCAACCTCGAAGTCGATGTCATCGCGAAATACGTTGAGCGACTGCAGAGCGCCCAGAACACGAAGACCGAACACCAGAGCAAGACAGAGGCGAAGTGATGAGTGACACCACAACCGAGAGAGTCCAACTCGACACGGTCGAACGTGCGATCGCCGATATCGCCGCGGGCAAGGCGGTCGTCGTGGTCGACGACGAGGACCGCGAGAACGAGGGCGACCTGATCTTCGCCGCGGAGAAGGCCACCCCCGAGTTGGTGGCGTTCATGGTGCGCTACACCTCCGGGTATCTGTGTGTCCCGCTCGACGGTGAGGACTGCGATCGGCTCGGTCTGCCGCCGATGTACTCGATCAATCAGGACAAGCACGGCACCGCCTACACCGTCACCGTCGACGCGAAGGAGGGCATAGGTACCGGTATCAGCGCCGCCGACCGTTCGGTCACGATGCGCCTGCTCGCCGACCCGACGACCGGGCCCGCGGACTTCACCCGGCCGGGTCACGTCGTGCCGTTACGTGCGAAGGAAGGCGGTGTGTTGCGCCGTCCCGGCCACACCGAGGCCGCGGTCGACCTGGCCCGGCTGGCCGGACTCACCCCCGCCGGTGTCATCTGCGAGATCGTGTCGCAAAAGGACGAAGGCGCGATGGCCCAGACCGACGAGCTCCGGATCTTCGCCGACGAACATGACCTCGCACTGATCTCGATTGCCGACCTCATCGCCTGGCGTCGCCGCCACGAGAAGCACGTCGTTCGTGTGGCCGATGCGCGAATCCCCACCCGCCACGGGGACTTCCGGGCCGTGGGCTACACCAGCATCCACGACGACGTCGAGCACATCGCGCTCGTCAAGGGCGACATCGCCGGCGAGGACGGCACCGGCAGCGATGTGCTGGTGCGGGTGCACTCGGAGTGTCTCACCGGTGACGTGTTCGGCTCACTGCGCTGCGATTGCGGTCCGCAACTCGACGCCGCAATGGAGATGGTCGCCGACGAGGGACGCGGCATCGTCCTCTACATGCGCGGGCATGAGGGTCGTGGCATCGGTCTGCTGCACAAGCTGCAGGCCTATCAGCTGCAGGACGCCGGCTCCGACACCGTCGACGCCAATCTGCAACTCGGCCTGCCCGCCGACTCCCGCGACTACGGTCTCGGCGCTCAGATCCTTGTCGATCTCGGTGTGTCGTCGATGCGTCTGCTCACCAACAATCCGGCCAAGCGCGTCGGCCTGGACGGCTACGGACTGCATATCGTCGAACGGGTCCCGATGCCGGTACGTGCCAACAAGGAGAACCTGCGTTACCTGCAGACCAAACGCGACCGGATGGGTCACGATCTGACCGGGCTGGACACCTGGGAGGCGCCGGCGGCGGCCGGGGACGGGGATCTCGCGTGAGCGGTCACGGCGAACCCACCCTCGACCTCGGCGATGCGGGCGCACTGCGACTGGCGATCGTCTCCTCGCAATGGCATGAGACGATCTGCCGCGCACTGCTCGACGGAGCCGTTCGTGCCGCCGAGCAGCATGGCGTGACCGACCCCACGATCGTGCACGTCGCCGGGGCGATCGAACTGCCCGTGATCGTGCAGGCACTGGCCCGAACCCACGACGCGGTGGTCGCCCTCGGTGTCGTGATCAAGGGTGAGACACCACATTTCGACTACGTCTGCGACGCGGTCACCGCCGGTCTGACCCGCGTCTCGTTGGACGAGTCGACACCGGTCGGCAATGGCGTGCTCACCACCAACACCGAACAACAGGCCCTCGACAGGGCCGGACTCCCGGATTCCAAGGAGGACAAGGGAGCTCAGGCCACCACCGCGGCGTTGGCGTCGGCGTTGACCTTGCGGTCGCTGCGTACCGGCGTCTCCTCGTGAGTGATGCGGCGCGAAACCTCGGATATACCAAGATGACCGGCCAATCCGATACCGGCAGCGCGGAGTGGGACATGGACTACCGTTCGCGTCGGCTCGCTGTCATCGCGGTCGCGGCCGCCGTCGTGGTCCTGATCATCCACATCACCTTCGGGCTGTTGCTGACCATCTCCAACACCGGCCCCGACAACATCGGCTGGTCGGATCAGGCCGCCGTGATCACCATCGGCATCGTGATCGCTGGTGCGTGCATGTTGCTCACCAGACCTCGGCTACGAGTGGGCAGCAGGGGGGTGTCGGTTCGCAATCTCGCCACCGAGCGACTCTTCACCTGGGATCAGGTGCGTGGATTGACCTACCCCGACAAGGGGTTCGGCGGCCAACTCGAGCTTCCTGCGGATGAGCACGTGCCCGTCCTCGCGATCCAGGCGGGGGATGGTGAGCGCGCCGTCGCCGCGATGGAGCGCTATCGCCAGATCGAACAGCGCTACCGCAGGTCTACTCGATAAGAAGCCAGAGCCCAACCTGGTTGGCCGAGTCGACGTGGGTCGGCGAGCGTACCCTGATCTGCTGGTTCGAGCCGGTCCGGAGCGATAGCCGCCGCGTGTCGCCGCCCCTACCACCTCGAGGTCCGAGCAGGCGGTCATCGGAGTCTCGGCCAACTCATCAAAGATCTCGGAGAGTTGATGCATCAACTGCAGTGGTCGTGACATAGGGGGAGTGTCGGTGGTGTCTGTCATGCTGATGTCACCTCCCCCCGAGAAAGCCGTTGCGGCGTATATGTTCTCGTATGGACTCCCATCGCCACTCGCAAGTGTTTTCTATCCGCAGGGTGTGTATGGCCCGATGAGGTTGGGGTGGAAAGGGTTTCAGTCTTGTCTCACCGGGTCTCGACCTCGACCACGGCAAGCTCGGCCCGGCGGACAGGGGTTTTGTGTCGGCGGAGCTCAGTGCGGCGGCCAACGCTAGCGCTCCGCCCGGCTCGACCGATGGATTGAGGGTCTGGACCGACATGTCGGGGCCGCGCGACGAGTGAGCGACCCGCCTGTCGGGACGGACGACTAGCCTGGAGTGGTGGCCGACCCGAGTACCTACCGTCCCGCGCCCGGGACGATTCCCACCGATCCCGGCGTCTACAAGTTCCGCGATACCCATGGGCGGGTCATCTACGTCGGTAAGGCCAAGAATCTGCGGTCGCGGCTGACCTCCTACTTCGCCGACATCGTGTCGCTGCATCCGCGTACCCGGCAGATGGTGACGACGGCCGCATCGGTGGAGTGGACCGTCGTCGGCACCGAGGTCGAGGCACTCCAACTCGAGTACAACTGGATCAAGGAATTCGATCCGCGCTTCAACGTCCGTTACCGCGACGACAAGAGCTATCCGATGCTCGCGGTCACCCTCAACGAGGAGTATCCGCGGCTGTTCGTCTACCGCGGTCCCCGGCGACGCGGCGTGCGCTATTTCGGGCCGTACTCACATGCGTGGGCCATCCGTGAGACCGTCGACCTGCTGACGCGGGTCTTTCCCGCGCGGACATGCTCGAACGGGGTGTTCAAACGTCACCGACAAATCGATCGCCCGTGCCTGCTCGGCTACATCGACAAGTGCGCCGCGCCCTGCATCGGGCGGGTCTCCGCCACCGAACACCGCGAGATCGTCGACGATTTCTGTGACTTCCTCGCCGGCCGCACTGACCAGATGATGAAACGTCTGGAACGCGAGATGACCGCGGCGGCAACGGAACTCGATTTCGAACGCGCGGCCCGACTGCGGGATGACCTCGGCGCCATGCGGCGGGCGATGGAGAAGCAGGCGGTGGTCCTCGGTGACGGCACCGATGCCGACATCATCGCCATGGTCGGCGACGACCTCGAGGTGTCGGTGCAGATCTTCCACGTCCGAGACGGACGTGTCCGCGGTGAACGGGGATGGGTGGTCGAGAAGTCCGACGACGATTCGCTCGGCGAGCAGGTCGGGCAGTTCCTCACCCAGTTCTATGGTGCGCAGGTCGATCTCGACGCCACCGTATCCGTCGGTTCCGACCGTGCCCGCGGGGAGTCGGTTCCGCGTGAAGTGCTGGTCCCCGCCGTGCCCGCCGAGGTCGATGAGCTCACCGAGTTCCTCTCCGACCTGCGGGGCAGCAGGGTCAGCCTGCGAGTGCCGCAGCGTGGTGACAAGAAGGCCCTGTTCGAGACGGTCGAACGCAACGCGTCAGAGGCCCTGGCGCAGCACAAGTTACGTCGCGCGGGTGATCTGACCACGCGATCGGCGGCGTTGACCGAACTCCAAGAGGGTCTCGGCCTGGATCAGGCGCCGCTGCGCATCGAATGCGTGGACATCAGCCACGTCCAGGGGACCGACGTGGTCGCGTCGCTGGTGGTGTTCGAGGACGGACTGCCCCGCAAGTCGGACTACCGCCACTACTCGATCCGCGAGGCGGCCGGGGAAGGCCGCTCCGACGACGTGGCCTCCATCGCCGAGGTCACCCGGCGTCGTTTCCTGCGGCATCGAGCCGATCAGGAGCAGGGTGTCGCTTCGCAGGTGATCGACCCGGATACCCACAAGCCCAGGCGTTTCGCCTATCCGCCCAACCTCTTCGTCGTCGACGGTGGCGCGCCCCAGGTACACGCCGCCGCGGCGGTCCTCGACGAACTCGGCGTCACCGACGTCGCGGTCATCGGCCTGGCCAAGAGACTAGAGGAGATCTGGGTTCCCGGCGACGACGAACCGGTCATCCTGCCACGGTCGAGCGAAGCGCTCTTCCTGTTACAACGGGTCCGTGACGAGGCGCACCGGTTCGCGATCACCTTCCATCGCAGCAAGCGCAGCAGACGGATGACCGAGTCGGTCCTCGACGGCGTGCCCGGTCTCGGCCGCACCCGGCGCAACGCCTTGGTCACCCACTTCGGTTCGGTGGCGCGTCTGCGGGAGGCCTCGGTCGATGACATCGCCCAGGTCCCCGGGATCGGTGTCACCACCGCGACCGTGGTGCACGACGCGCTGGCCGCCGACACCACCGAGTCGGAGCCCGCGTCCACCGACGTCACGGCCCGTCCGGACACTGCTGATCCGGACACGGTCGGTGTCACCTCCGGAGCTCCCGAACAGCCCGGTCCGAACCACAATGTCGAACACAGCACCCCGGAAGCGAGCAGCACCCGATGACGACCGGCAATGATCAGGCGGGCCCAGCGCCCGCAGACCACCAGCGAGTGAGTGGAGTATCCATGAGCAACGACGACGGCGACTCCCTGATGGTGTTGTTCGTGGCCGGCATGTCGGGCGCGGGGCGTTCGACGGTGGCCAATGTGCTCGAGGACGACGGCTGGTACGTCGCCGACAACGTGCCGCCGGCGCTGATCTCGACGATGGTCGACGTCGTGCGTGACAGCGACCCGCCCATCCTGCGTCTGGCGATGGTGCTGCGCGCCACCGATTCATCGCTCGGCGATGAGGTTCGTTCCCTGCGTTCGGTACTCGAGGAATCGGGAACGCAGACGCGGGTGCTGTTTCTCGACGCCTCCGATCAGGTGTTGGTCCGCCGATTCGAACAGGTTCGTCGCCGACATCCCCTGCAGGGCAGTGAAACCCTGATCGAGGGCATCGCGCGGGAGCGGGTGATCCTGGCGCCGATCAAGGACACCGCCGACCTCGTCGTCGAGACCTCCTCGCTGACCGTGGCGAAACTGCGTGAGGTGGTGGAGGACTCGTATCCGCACGACGCCAACTCCAGGTTGAGCGTGGCGGTGCAGTCCTTCGGATTCAAGTACGGTCTCCCGATCGACTCCGACCTGGTCGCCGACGTCAGGTTCCTGCCCAACCCGTACTGGGTCGCCGAACTCCGTGAACTCAACGGCCGCGACGCGCCGGTCCGCGACTATGTCCTCGGTCAGGAGGAAGCCGGACGATTTGTCGATCTCTACACCGAGTTGATCGGTGTGGTGGGCAAGGGCTATCTGCGAGAAGGTAAGCGTTACATGACGATCGGTATCGGATGCACGGGTGGCAAGCACCGCAGCGTGGCCATTGCCGAGGAGTTGGCCCGCCATCTTCGGGCGTTGGCCGACGACGGCGGCGCGGCCCGCTACGACGTCCGGGTGATGCATCGGGATCTGGGACGCGAATGACGTCGATGAAGATCGCCGCGCTCGGCGGCGGGCACGGCCTGTATGCGACGTTGACGGCGATGCGCTACCTGAGTCCCGATATCACCGCCGTGGTCACCGTCGCCGATGACGGCGGCTCATCGGGGCGGCTGCGTGGCGAGTTGGGCGTGATCCCGCCGGGCGATCTGCGGATGGCGATCGCGGCCCTGATGTGCGCCCCCGCAGCACTCGAGGAGATGTCGTCGGACGGTGATCGGGCCGAGGGTCGGCGCCGGCACGAATTGTGGGCGGAGGCACTGCAGCACCGGTTCGGTGGCTACGGGGCGCTGGCAGGTCACCCGGTGGGCAACCTGTTGCTGGCCGGGCTGACCGAAGTTCTCGGCGACCCGGTGACCGCGCTCGATGAGATGATGCGGGTGTTCGACGTGGGCGGCCGCGTCCTGCCGATGTCGGCGGTGCCACTCGAGATCGAGGCGGATGTCTCGGGATTGGAATCGGATCCGCGGATCTCGCGAGTGATCCGTGGGCAGGTCGCGGTTGCCACCACACCGGGCAAGGTACGTCGGGTGCGGCTGATACCCAACGATCCGCCTGCGTGTGAACCGGCACTGGCCGCGATCGACGAGGCAGATCTGGTGGTACTCGGCCCGGGGTCCTGGTTTTCCAGCGTGATCCCGCATGTGCTGGTTCCTGATCAATTGGATGCGTTGCGGCGCAGCAACTCCCGCAAGATCCTGTTCGTCAACCTGGCGCCCGAGCCGGGCGAGACGCCCGGTTTCTCGGTGGAGCGGCACCTGCACGTGTTGCATGCACATGCCGATACGCTGCGGATCGATCACGTCGTCGTGGACGAGGCCTCGGTGCCGGCCGGCCGGGAGCGGGAACACCTCGAACGTGCGGCGGCACAGTTCGGCGCGACCGTGGACGTGGGTGATCTCGCCGTGCCGGGACGCCACGTCCATGACCCGGTCAAAGTCGCTGCCCTGGTGAAGCAACTGTGCTTACGTGAACTCAGCCGATAGGCTGTGCGGACGAGAATGCGGGGGCGGGCGGCAATACGGGGGGCGGTCGTGAGTGCGGCCGGTGTGGGTGTGAGTCGATGACAGGAGGCCAGGGACCGGTGGCGATGACTGCTGCGGTGAAGGACGAGTTGAGTCGGCTCACCGTGACGCAGGTGAACCCGCGTAAGGCCGAGGTGTCGGCATTACTGCGATTCGCGGGAGGACTGCACATCGTCGGTGGTCGCGTGGTCGTCGAAGCCGAGGTCGACATGGGCAACGTCGCCCGGCGCCTCCGTCGCGAGATCCACGATCTGTACGGACACACCTCCGAGGTGCACGTCCTGCGAGGCGGAGGTCTGCGCAAGACCGCCCGCTACATCGTGCGGGTCACCAACGACGGCGAAGGTCTGGCCCGACAGACGGGACTGCTCGACCTGCGCGGCCGGCCGGTTCGCGGGCTACCCGCCCAGGTGGTCGGCGGCAGCGTCGCCGATGCCGAGGCCGCCTGGCGCGGAGCGTTTTTGGCGCACGGCTCACTGACCGAGCCGGGACGTTCCTCGGCGCTGGAGGTGAGTTGCCCCGGACCGGAGTCGGCGCTGGCGCTCGTCGGTGCCGCCCGACGTCTCGGGGTGTCGGCCAAGGCCCGGGAGGTCCGCGGGGCCGACCGCGTGGTGATCCGCGACGGCGAGGCCATCGGGGCGCTGCTCACCCGGATGGGTGCCCACGACACCCGGCTGATCTGGGAAGAGCGACGGATGCGCCGTGAGGTGCGCGCGACGGCCAACCGGCTCGCCAACTTCGACGACGCGAACCTGCGTCGTTCGGCGCGGGCCGCGGTGGCCGCGGCCGCCCGGGTGGAACGGGCCCTGGAGATCCTCGGCGACGAGGTGCCCGACCATCTCGCCGCGGCCGGACATCTGCGGATCACACACCGACAGGCGTCGCTGGAGGAACTGGGCCAGCTCGCCGACCCGCCGATGACCAAGGATGCGGTCGCCGGCCGGATTCGGCGGTTGTTGTCGACGGCGGACAAGAAGGCACACGCCGAGGGCCTCCCGGACACCGAGTCCGCGGTCACCTCGGAACTGCTCGAGGACGAGTGAGGCGACGCCGGACCCAGGCGATCACCCCACCGGGCCGGGCAGCGTTAATCGACCCGTCGGGCTGCCATCGATTGGGCGTCCCACTAGGCTGATGGTGACGTCGGTCTGCCAGGAGCGGACCGGCCCACCGGAGCGGCGCGGGCGCCTCGTCCTCGCCGAGACCAACGCTAAGGAGCGATCAAGTGACTGTTCGGGTAGGCGTCAACGGATTCGGCCGCATCGGCCGCAACTTCTTCCGTGCCGTAGAGGCGCAAAAGGCTTTGGGCACCACCGATATCGAGATCGTCGCAGTCAACGACCTCACTGACAATGCGACTCTCGCTCACCTGCTGAAGTTCGATTCCATCCTGGGACGCCTGCCGCAGGACGTCTCCCTCGACGGCGATTTCATCGTTGTCGGCGACCAGCGCATCAAGGCGCTCGAGGTCAAGGAAGGCCCGGCCGCCCTCCCGTGGGGAGACCTCGGTGTCGACGTCGTCGTCGAGTCGACCGGTATCTTCACCGCGGCGGAGAAGGCCAAGGGCCACATCGATGCCGGTGCCAAGAAGGTCATCATCTCCGCCCCCGCCAGCGGCGAGGACATCACCATCGTCATGGGCGTCAACGACGACAAGTACGACGGCAGCCAGAACATCATCTCCAATGCGTCGTGCACCACGAACTGCCTCGGGCCGTTCGCCAAGGTTCTCAACGACGAGTTCGGCATCGTCTCCGGTCTGATGACCACCGTGCACGCCTACACCCAGGATCAGAACCTGCAGGACGGTCCGCACAAGGATCTGCGCCGTGCGCGCGCCGCCGCGATCAACGTGGTGCCCACCTCGACCGGTGCGGCCAAGGCCATCGGCCTGGTGCTGCCGGAACTCAAGGGCAAGCTCGACGGTTACGCACTGCGCGTGCCGATCCCGACCGGCTCGGTGACCGACCTCACGGCGATCCTGGAGAAGTCCGCGACCGCCGACGAGATCAATGCCGCCATGAAGGCCGCCGCCGACGGGCCGCTCAAGGGCATTCTCAAGTACTACGACGCACCGATCGTCTCCAGCGACATCGTCACCGATCCGCACTCGTCGCTGTTTGACGCGGGCCTGACCAAGGTCATCGGCAATCAGGTCAAGGCCGTCTCCTGGTACGACAACGAATGGGGCTACTCCAACCGCCTCGTGGACCTGTCCGGCCTGGTCGGCAAGTCGCTCTGATCGACACGTCCACAACCTCAACGGAGTAACGCTGCAATGGGTGTACCCACTCTGAAAGACCTTCTGGCCGAAGGCGTTTCGGGTCGCGGGGTGCTGGTTCGGTCGGACTTCAACGTCCCGCTGGACGGATCGACGATCACCGATCCGGGCCGCATCCTCGCCTCTCTGCCGACGCTGACGGCGCTCATCGAAGCCGGGGCGAAGGTGATCATCACCGCTCACCTCGGCCGGCCGAAGGGCGAACCGGATCCGAAGTACTCATTGGCGCCGGTGGCCGCGCGCCTCGGTGAGGAACTGGGCCGCAACGTCCAACTCGCCGCGGACGTGGTCGGGTCCGACGCGCTCGCCCGCGCCGAGGGGCTGACCGACGGCGACGTGCTGCTGCTGGAGAACATCCGGTTCGATCCGCGGGAGACCTCAAAGGACGAGGCCGAACGGGAATCCCTCGCCAAGGCGCTCGTCGAACTCGTGGGTGACGACGGTGCCTTCGTGTCCGACGGTTTCGGAGTGGTGCACCGCAAGCAGGCCTCGGTCTACGACGTCGCCAAGCTGCTCCCGCACTACGCGGGTGAACTGGTGGCAGCCGAGGTGAAGGTGCTCTCGACGCTCACCGAGGATCCGGACCGTCCGTACGCGGTCGTTCTCGGCGGCTCCAAGGTGTCGGACAAACTCGGCGTCATCGAGGCGCTGGCACCCAAGGTCGACACCCTGGTGATCGGCGGCGGGATGGCCTTCACCTTCCTTGCCGCGCAAGGGCATTCGGTCGGATCGTCGCTGCTGCAGGAGGATCAGATCGACGTCTGCAAGGACCTGCTGGAGCGGTTCGGCGACGTGATCCACCTGCCGGTCGACGTGGTGGTGGCCGACAAGTTCGCCGCCGACGCCGAATCCGACACGGTGGCCGTCGACGCCATCCCCGACGGCTGGATGGGCCTGGACATCGGTCCCGAGTCGGTCAAGCGCTTCGCCGCGCTGCTCTCCGGCGCCAAGACCATCTTCTGGAACGGCCCGTCGGGCGTATTCGAGTTCGAGAAGTTCTCCGCGGGCACCAAGGGCGTGGCCGAGGCGATCGCCGCGGCGACCGCCGGCGGCGCGTTCTCGGTGGTCGGCGGCGGTGACTCGGCCGCGGCGGTGCGGACCCTCGGGCTCCCCGACGACGACTTCTCACACATCTCGACCGGCGGCGGAGCGTCGCTGGAATACCTGGAGGGCAAGGAACTCCCCGGTCTGAAGGTGCTGGAATCATGAGCGAATCAACAGGGCCCGCTCGCTTGGCTCCCGGCGCCCGCAAACCCCTGATCGCCGGCAACTGGAAGATGAACCTCAACCACCTCGAGGGCATCGCGCTGGTTCAGAAGATCGCATTTGCGTTGCCGGCCAAGTACTTCGAGAAGGTCGACGTGACGGTGATCCCGCCGTTCACCGACATCCGATCGGTACAGACTGTCGTCGACGGCGACAAGTTGCTGCTCACCTACGGTGCGCAGGATCTGTCCGAACACGATTCGGGTGCCTACACCGGTGAGATCAGTGGGGCGTTCCTGGCCAAGCTGGGATGCACCTTCGTGGTGGTCGGGCACTCCGAGCGCCGCACCATGCACGCCGAGACCGACGAGGTCGTGCTGGCCAAGACCAAAGCGGCACTCAAGCACGGTCTGACCCCGATCGTGTGCATCGGTGAGGGACTCGACATCCGCGAGTCCGGCGAGCATGTGGCCTACAACGTCACCCAGCTCAAGGGATCGCTGGCGGGGCTGTCGGCCGAGGACATCGGCAAGGTCGTCATCGCCTACGAGCCGGTCTGGGCGATCGGCACAGGGCGGGTGGCCAGTGCCGCCGACGCACAGGAGGTGTGTGCCGCGGTGCGAGCAGCGCTGGCGGAGATCGCCGACGAGTCGACCGCCGCGTCGGTCCGCGTGCTCTACGGGGGGTCGGTGAACTCGAAGAACGTCGGCGAGATCGTCGGTCAGACCGACGTCGACGGGGCTCTGGTCGGTGGGGCGTCGCTCAAGGCCGATGAGTTCGCGACGCTCTCGGCGATCGCCGCGGGCGGCCCGCTGCCCTGACGGGGAGTTCCGACGCGTACACTGGGCGGGCCGGGTCATCGTTGACGGTGATCTGGCCTGCCCAGATGTGCATCCGCGGGGGATGTGCGCACCGACGATCGAAGAGGAATTCCTACGCCGTGCTCGAAACTGTGCTGGATATCGGCCTCATCATCACCAGCGTGCTGCTGGTGATCCTGGTTCTTCTGCACCGGGGCAAGGGTGGCGGCCTGTCGTCGCTGTTCGGCGGCGGCGTGCAGTCCAGTCTGTCCGGATCCAGCGTGGTCGAGCGCAACCTCGACCGACTGACCATCTTCGTCGGCCTCATCTGGTTCATCTTCATCATCGGCATCGGCGTCGACATCAAGCTGTCCGCCTGATCTGCTCCGTCTGATCTGCTCGACCGGCCGCGATCGGCCTGGTCATCGTGGCTCGGTCTCCCGACTTGGGGGAACCGGGCCACTTTGCGTTTGTGTGACGAGGCTTGTCCCGAGATGCCACGGTGATGTCGACGCGGAATACTTGCACCCATGACTCAATCGAACCCGTCCGCAGGCGCTCCGGGTTGGCGTCCCTCGATTCCCATCGTCGACCACATCACCGTGGACGAGGAGGGCCGTGCGCTCACCGAGCCTCTCCGGGAGGACATCAGGCTCCTCGGTGGGATCCTGGGCGACATGGTGCGGGAGCACTCGGGAACCGATGTGTTCGATCTGGTCGAGAACGCCCGGGTGGCCGCGTTCAAGATCCGCCGCGCCGAGATCGATCGGGCCGAACTGGCCGACCTGTTCACCGATCTCGACCTCGACAAGGCGATGCCGGTCATCCGCGCCTTCAGCAACTTCGCCCTGCTGGCCAACCTGGCCGAGGACATCCACCGGGAGCGTCGCCGCGCGATCCACGTGCGCGCCGGCGACCCACCGCAGGACAGCAGCCTGGCAGCGACCTACGCGAAACTCGCCGCCGCCGATCTGTCCGACGCCGAGGTGGGGGCGTCCCTCGCGGACGCGACGGTCGTCCCGGTGATCACCGCGCACCCCACCGAGACACGTCGTCGTTCGGTGTTCGAGGCGCAGAACCGAATCACCGAACTGATGCGTTACCGCGACCGCACCGAATTGACACCGTCGGAGGCCGACGAGGTCATTCAGGGGCTGCGCCGGCAGATCCTCACGCTGTGGCAGACCGCGCTGATCCGGCTTGAGCGACTCACCATCCAGGACGAGATCCGTTCCGGGCTGCGGTATTACGACGCCGCGTTCTTCGACGTGATCCCCACGATCAACACCGGGGTGCGGGAGTCGCTGCGCGCGGCGTACCCCGACGCCGGTCTCGCCGACGAGCCGATGCTGCGGATGGGATCCTGGATCGGCGGCGACCGCGATGGCAACCCGTTCGTCACCGCCGAGATCGTGGAGATGGCCACGACGTTGGCCGCGCGTACCGCAGTCGGTCATCATCTCAATGAATTACACAGTCTTGCACAGGAATTGAGCATGTCGACGCGGCTGATCTCGGCCGATGACCCGATCTACGAACTCGCCGGGGTCGGGCGGGAGGACCCCGCCGCCGACGAGCCGTTCCGTCGCGCCCTGCGCCACATCCGCTCTCGCCTCGTCGCCACGGCCACCGAACTGTTCGGCGAAGAGGTGATGCGGCAGTCGGACCTGTTCCTGCTCGACGGCGCCGAGCCCTACGTCACCGCCGGTGAATTGCTCGCCGATCTCGACGTGATCGATGAGGGCCTGCGGTCCACCGGCGATGACATCATCGCCGACGACCGCCTGTTGACCTTGCGGGAGGCGGTGCGCACCTTCGGTTTCCATCTCTCCGGGCTCGACATGCGACAGAACTCGGACATGCACGAGGATGTCATCGCCGAACTCCTTGCCTGGGCGGGCGTACATCCGGACTACAAGTCGCTCGACGAGGCCGAGCGCGTGGAGATCCTCACCGCCGAACTGACCGCACGTCGGCCGCTGACCAGCCCCGACGCCGATCTGAGCGAGCTGGCCATCAAGGAGCTCGGGATCGTGCGTGCCGCCGCGCGGGCGGTGGCGAAGTTCGGTCCGCATGCGGTGCCGAACTACATCATCAGCATGTGTACCTCGGTCAGCGACATGCTCGAACCGATGATCCTGCTCAAGGAAGCCGGGTTGATCGAGATCGACGAGACCGGTTCGCTGGTGTCCACGGTGCGGATCGTGCCGCTGTTCGAGACCATCGAGGACCTGCAGCAGGGTGCCGAAACCCTGCTGGCGGTACTGGATCTGCCGTTCTACCGGGATCTGGTCGCCTCACAGGCCGACATGCAGGAAGTGATGCTCGGCTATTCGGACTCGAACAAGGACGGCGGCTACATGGCTGCCAACTGGGCGCTGTATCGCGGCGAACTCGACCTGGTCGAGGCGGCGAGGAAGGCCGGGATCCGGTTGCGCCTGTTCCACGGTCGCGGCGGCACCGTCGGCCGTGGCGGCGGTCCGAGCTACGACGCGATCCTGGCCCAGCCCCCGGGTGCGGTGCAGGGATCGTTGCGACTGACCGAACAGGGCGAGATCATCGCCGCCAAGTTCGCCGAGCCGGTGACGGCGGAGCGGAACCTGGAGACCCTGCTCGCGGCGACGATCGAGTCGTCCCTGCTCGATGTGGAGGGCCTCGGCGACGAGTCCGAGGAGGCCTACACCGCGATGGACGAGATCGCCGCACTGGCGCGCTCGGCCTACAGCAAACTCGTGCACGAGACACCCGGCTTCGTCGAGTACTTCACGACCTCGACCCCGCTGTCGGAGATCGGTGCGCTCAACATCGGTTCGCGTCCTGCCTCGCGGAAGCAGACCGAGAAGATCTCCGATCTACGGGCGATACCGTGGGTGCTGTCGTGGACGCAGTCGCGGGTGATGCTGCCTGGCTGGTACGGCACGGGTTCGGCCTTCGAGCAGTGGATCGGCGACGACGAGACGCGGCTGACGACCCTGCGCCGCTACTACGAGCAGTGGCCGTTCTTCCGCACCGTCATGTCGAACATGGCGCAGGTCCTGGCGAAATCGGACATGGGCCTGGCGCATCGTTACGCGCAGCTGGTTCCCGACGAGGAACTGCGCAACAAGGTGTTCGGGATGATCGTCGACGAACACGAACGCACCATCGCGATGTACGCGAAGATCACCGAGACCAACGATCTGCTGGCCGACAATGCCGCGCTGAAACGGTCGGTGTACAACCGCTTCCCGTATCTGGAGCCGCTGAATCTGCTGCAGGTGGAGTTGCTGCGCAGGTTCCGTGCCGGCGACGACGAGCCGCGCATCCGTCGCGGCATCCAGCTGACGATGAACGGATTGGCCACCGCGCTGCGCAACAGCGGCTAGGGGCCGGCCAGGACACGCACCACACAGAGGTGACGAAGAACCACACAGAGGTGACGAAGAGCGGAGACGCCCGGCAACGGGTGTCTCCGCTCTTCGTGCATGCTCGGTGCACTTCCACCGGGTGGTGCGCACCGACGGTGCCGATTCAACCGCGATTTTGGTGAAGTAGGTCACGGGCTGTCTCGCGGCGCTCTACTGTCACAGGGCCGGTTGCAGACGTCTGGGGGACCGCCCGCGTCCGGGTATGAACAGCGTTTCTCGGACTGCGAGGTGCAGACATGTCCCCAACATCGGCATCGGAGATCGTCGCGGCGGTCGGCGGTCCGGAGAACATCACCAGCCTCACCCACTGTGCGACGCGATTGCGTTTCCAGCTCCACGACAACTCCGGAGTCGACAAGGACCGGGTCGAGGCCATCGACGGCGTGCTGGGAGCGGTGCCGCAGGCGACCACCGGCTATCAGGTGATCATCGGCGGTGGCGTGCAGACGATCTACAACGAGATCATGGACCTGCCGGCGATGGCGACCGTCGGTGCCCCATCGGACGCCGACATCAAGGCGGCGGCGCGCGCCCAGGGGCCACGCGGCAAGACCGCCTGGCTGGACACCCTGTTCGAGTACCTGTCCGACTCGTTCCGGCCGATTCTCGGTGCACTGCTCGGCGCGTCGCTGTTCATCACCTTCATGTCGCTGATGGCGACGTTGGACGTCATCCCGTCCTGGAACGCACCGGGCGTCACGCTGAGTCCGTCGTGGACGTTCATCAACCTGTGCTGGCAGTGCGTATTCGTGTTCCTGCCGTTGATGATCGCCTACAACGCGTCGAAGAAGGTCAACGCCGATCCCTGGGTGGGCTTCGCGATCATGGCCGTGTTGATGCTGCCCGCGTACACCGGGTTCGCCGACATCGCCACCACGCACACGATCTTCGGTTTCACGGTCAAGACGATCGATGTCTTCGGGCTGCCGTTGACCGTCAACGACTACAGTTCCCAGGTCTTCCCGCCGTTGCTGATGGCCGCGGTGCTCGGTGCGCTGTACAAGCTGCTCAACAAGCTCATCCCGTCCAACGTGCAACTGATCTTCGTGCCGTTCTTCGCGATGCTGATCATGATCCCGTTGACCGCGTTCATCATCGGCCCGATCGGGGTGTACGTCGGAGCGGGCCTGGGTGATCTGCTCAAGTCCATCAACGACTTCTCCCCGTTGATCTTCGCGATCGTCATCCCGCTGGCCTATCCGTTCATGGTGCCGTTGGGACTGCATTGGCCGATCAACGCCATCATGCTCATCAACATCCAGACGCTGGGATACGACTTCATCCAGGGGCCGATGGGCGCGTGGAACTTCGCCTGCTTCGGGGCCACCGCCGGCGTCCTGTACCTGTCGTGGCGGGAGCGTGATTCACAGATGCGCCAGACCGCCACCGGTGCCCTCGCGGCGGGCCTGCTCGGCGGCATCTCCGAACCGTCGCTCTACGGAATCCACCTGCGGTTCAAACGAATATATCCACGAATGCTCGTGGGCTGTCTGGTCGGCGGTGTGATCATCGGCGTGGGCGGCGGTGTGAAGACGAACGCCTTCGTATTCACCTCGTTGCTGACGATCCCTGCCTTCGACCCGATCGGACTGTACGGGATCGCGGTGGCCGCCGCCTTCATCACGGCCATGGTGCTGGTGATCCTGGCCGGATATCGCACCCCCGAACAGCAGGCCGAATTCGAGGCCGCCCGCGCGAAAGGCCTCGAGACGCCCGGCGCCGTTCCGCTCGACGACTCCGCCCTGGGCGTGCAGGCGGCCGGGGAGGCGGCGACCGCCGCCCCGGCCACGGCCGGTGCCACGTCCGTTTCCGACCCTGCCGCAATGAGTCTCAAGGAGCCGACCGGTGGTGGCGACGTCACCGACATCGGTTCGCCGCTGGACGGCACGGTGGTCTCCCTGACCGAGGTCCCCGATCCCGCCTTCGCCGGCGGCACGATGGGCGGCGGCGCCGCGATCATCCCGTCCGGCGACACCGTCTACGCGCCGGCCGACTGCATGGTGGTGGCGGCGCAACCGACCGGCCATGCCTTCGGGTTGGTCCTCGGCGGCGGCATCGAGTTGCTCATTCACGTCGGTATCGACACGGTGCAACTGAAGGGTGAGGGCTTCGATGTCAAGGTGAAGGCGGGCCAGAAGGTTACCGCCGGAACACCGTTGGTCACCTTCGACCGTGCGGTGATCGAGGCCGCGGGCTATCCGCTGATCACTCCCGTCGTGGTGATGAACACCAAGAAGTTCGCCTCGGTCACCAAGATCGCCCAGGGTGCAGTCTCGGTCAAACATGGCGATCCGCTCGTCGCGGTGGAGGCGAAGGCGAAGGCGGCGGCGACCTGAGCTGCCATAGACTGGCGGGGTGCCGGCCGCAGCCGAGGTAGCGATCAACGTTCGTCACCTGCGCAAGGTGTATCCGGGAGATGTGGGTGCGCTGGATATCTCGTTCAGGGTGGCCGAGGGTGAGATCTTCGGCCTGCTCGGGCCCAACGGATCGGGAAAGACGACCGCCGTCGAGTGCATCGGCGGATTACGAGTCCGCGACGGTGGCGACGTCGACGTGCTGGGATATGACCCGGCAGATGATCAGACGGCAATGCGTGAGGTCGTCGGTATCCAACCGCAGGAAGGTCTCCTGCCCGACAAGATCAGGGTCGTCGAGGCGTTGGATCTGTTCGCGCAGTTCTACCGCGACCCCGCCGACGCCGGGATGCTCCTGACCAGGCTGGGACTTGACGAAGTTCGCGACTCCTACTTCCACCGGCTCTCCGGCGGACAGAAACAGCGATTGTCGGTGGCACTCGCCTTGATCGGTCAGCCGAGGCTGGCCATTCTCGACGAACTCACCACCGGCCTGGATCCGCGGGCACGACGCGCGGTCTGGGAGGTGCTGCGCGAACTGCGCGATCGGGGCACCACGATCCTGCTGGTGTCACACTTCATGGACGAGGCCCAGCATCTCTGCGATCGGGTGGCGGTGATCGATCACGGCCGGGTGGTCGCACTCGACACCCCCGACGGATTGGCCTCCGGGTGTTGGCGACGCAGAAACTGCGATTCACACCCAGTGCGCCGATCGATGTATCGGTCCTGCGTGCCCTGCCGTCGGTGCACAGCGTCACCGTTGACAACGGCGATCATGTCGAAGTGGTCGGTGACGCCGAGGTCGTCACCGATGTGGTGCTGGCGTTGAACGACCAGGGTGCGCGGGCCATGCGGCTACGGGTCGATCAGGCGGGGCTCGAGGATGCGTTCGTGGCGGTGGTCGATCGAGAAGACGGCCGACAGGTCGAGGCCGACCGAGGGGAGGGCTGAGGCATGGCCGCCACCCCCCTTCTGGGACATGCGCATTCTCGTGCCGGTTTGCGTGGCCTGCGTCCACTGCTGATCAGCGAAGCGCGCTTGATGCGCCGCAACCCGATGCTGGTGGTCTGGGTGGGTGTGTTGCCGGTGGTCGCGGCGGTGGTGCTCGGTGCGATCCCGGCGACCCGAGAGCCCCAGGCGTACCTGGACGGGAACAGCTGGTTCGCCGTCTACCAGCCGATCCTGGTGATGTTCTCGTCCGTGATGCTCAGCGTGCAGATCCTGCCCGACACATTGACGCGCTATCGGGAGCGCGGCATCCTCAAGCGTCTGCGCACCACTCCGGCAACCCCTGCGGCACTGCTGATCGCGCAGGTCATCCTGACGTTCGCGGTGGAGATCGCGGTCGTGGTCCTCATCGTCGTCATGCCTGGCATCGTCGGCGCGGCGGTACCGCGAAACCTCCTCGGATTCGCAATCGCGGTCGTGTTCTCGGCAGCCGCCATGATCTCGTTGGGCATGATGATCGCGGCGGTGTTCGCCAACAACAAGGTCGCCGCGGCCGCCGGCACCGTGCTTTTCTTCGTGCTGCAGTTCTTCGCCGGCCTGTGGTGGCCGCGACAGAGCATGCCGGAGTGGCTTCGCGCCATCTCCGACGCGACACCCAGCGGCGCCTCGGTCGCGGCGCTCACCGATTCGGCGCAGGGCGGATGGCCTTCGTGGACCTATCTTCTGACACTGCTCGCCTGGTCGGTGGTCCTCGGCGCCCTGTCCGTCCGGTTCTTCCGGTGGGAGTGAACCGAGCCGTCAGCCGCCTCAGTCGGGCAGATCCGCGGCGGCCGCGCGATCGAGGAACCACACGGTCTCCTCGGTCCCGTGGGCTCCGGCGCACGGCCAGTCGGCGGGATCGGCACCGGCATGAGCCGCGGCGACGGCCTGCGCCTTGTCGGCGCCGGCGACCAGGAACCACACCGCCCGGCTACGGTTGACCACCGGTAGCGTCAGGGTGATGCGACGAGGCGGTGGCTTCGGCGAATTCGCCACGGCCACAACCGTTCTCTCGGTTTCCGCAGTGGCCGGCGTGTGCGGGAACAAGGAATTGATGTGTCCCTCGCCGCCCATCCCGAGCAGGTGCACGTCGAAGGCCGGGGAGACGCCCCCGCCGGCGGCCGCCAGGAGGGTGGCCGCATACTCTGCCGTGGCCGCCTCGATGTCGTCGCCGAGGGGTCCGTCCGACGGGGCCATCGGATGGACTCGGGACGGATCGACCGGAACCGAGCCGAGCAGCGCCTCGACGGCCTGGCCGTAATTGCGTTCCGGATCGTCGGCGGGGACGAAACGATCGTCCCCCCAATAGATGTCGACCATCGACCAGTCGATTGAACCGCTGTCGGAGGCCAGCGCGGCGAGGATCGCGATCCCGTTGCTGCCCCCGGTCAGGACCACCGACGCGACACCTCGTTGCGCCTGCGCGGTGGTGACGAGATCGACGAACCGCCTCGCGGCCGTACTCACAAGGGTGGCCTTGTCCTCGAAAACCAGTGTCTCCGTGGTCATCACGCAGCCCCCTGACGGGCGACCTCGACGGCACCACGCAGCGACAGCTCGTAGACCTCATCGGTGTCGAGTCGACGCAACTCCTCGGCCAGGTAGACCGGGAGATCACGTGACAACATGGCCACCCGGCCGTCGGGCTTACCGGGAACGGAGATGACGGCGTTGCCGTTCTGATCGATGGAGAGCACTGTGGCCCCCTCGTCGCGGAACAACCGCACCTCGAAGCTGCCGATCGAGCGGGTGGTCGGCACGCCCAACGCCCAGTGCAACCACCCCGCGAGCAGGTCGATCCCGGGGGAGTGGCCCGGACCGGTGACCTCCACCGACTGCACCGGGGTGTGCGGCGGACGGTCGATGGCCGAGGCGAGAAGTGCGCGCCAATGGGTGATCTGTGTCCACGCCAGGTCGGTGTCGCCGGGGGAGTAGGTCGCCAGGCGACGCTCGAGCACCGTGTCCGGATGAGCGGATTTGCTGGCATCGAGGATGCGCCGCTTGCCGATCCGGCCCATCGGGTCACGGGCGGGATTCTCCGGTGCCGCACCCGGCCACCACACCACCACCGGACAGTCCGGCAACAGGAACGGGGTGACCACGCTGTGCGGTTGATCGGCGAGCGGGCCCTGCATCGCCAGCACCACCACCTCCGAGGCGCCGGCGTCGCCGCCAACCCGGATCTGCGCGTCGAGTCGCGACTCGCCCTTGCGGCTACCGCACGCCAACACGATCACCCGGCTCGGGTGCTCACTGCTCGCGTCGACGGCCGCCTCGATCGCGGCCTCGGTCGGTTCGCCGTGTTCGGCGACCACCACCAGCGTCAGCACGCGGCCCAGGCTGATCGCGCCGCCGGATTCACGCACCTGCACCATCTTCTTGGCAACCTCGTTGGTCGAGGTCTCCTGCATGTCGATGATCATCGGTGTCCTCCCGGTTGCGTCGAATCCGTGGTGTTCACGGGCGCCGCCACGCCCGCCCGGCCCGGGCCATCATCTCCTCGGCGGAGGCCGGTCCCCATGTCCCCGACTCGTAGGAGTCCGGCTTACCCGATTCAGCCCAGTTCGCCAGGATGGGATCAAGGATCTTCCAGGACAGTTCGACCTCGTCGTTGACCGGGAAGAGCGAGGGTTCGCCGAGGAGCACGTCGAGAATCAGCCGCTCGTAGGCCTCCGGCGACGCCTCGGTGAAGGCGGTGCCGTAACTGAAGTCCATGTTCACGTCACGGACCTCCATGCTCGACGCGGGCACCTTGGAACCGAACCGGAGCGTGATCCCCTCATCCGGTTGCACCCGGATGACCAGGGCGTTCTGGCTGAGTTCCTCGGTCATCGTCTTGTCGAACGGGAGGTGCGGTGCGCGTTTGAACACCAGCGCGATCTCGGTGACCCGACGTCCGAGCCTCTTGCCGGTGCGCAGATAGAACGGGACCCCGGCCCACCGCCGTGAGTCCACCTCCAGGGCGATGGCGGCGTATGTCTCGGTGGTCGAGTCGGCGGCGAACCCCTCCTCGTCCTGCAGACCCGGGACCTGTTCGCTGCCCTGCCATCCGGGCCCGTACTGGCCGCGCGCCGAGTTCTCCTCAAGCGGCAGGATGTGGCGCGTCGCGGAGAGGACCTTGATCTTCTCGGTCTGTAACTGTTTGGGCTCGAAGGAGATCGGCTCCTCCATCGCGACGAGGGCCATCAGCTGCAGCAGATGGTTCTGGATGACGTCGCGGGCGGCGCCGATCCCGTCGTAGTACCCGGCGCGACCACCGAGGCCGATGTCCTCGGCCATGGTGATCTGCACGTGGTCGACGTAGTGCGAACTCCACAGCGGATCGAAGAGCTGGTTGGCGAACCGCAACGCGAGGATGTTCTGCACCGTCTCCTTGCCGAGGTAGTGGTCGATGCGGAACACCGACGACTCGGGGAAGACCGCGTTGACGATTGCGTTGAGTTCCTTCGCCGACTCCAGGTCGTGACCGAACGGCTTCTCGATCACCACCCGGCGCCAGTGGTCGTCCCGTTCGGTGGCCAGACCGCTGCGCTGCAACTGCTCACACACCGTCGGGAAGGCCTTCGGCGGGATCGACAGGTAGAAGGCGTGATTGCCGTCCGTGCCGCGCTCCTCATCGAGCTTGGCGAGGGTCTGCTTCAACCGCAGGAAGGCGTCGTCGTCGTCGAAGGAACCGTGCACGAAGCGGAACCCCTCGGCGAGGCGTTCCCACACCTCTTCCCGGAAACCGGTCCGGGCGTGCTGTCGCACCGCGTCATGGACAACCGTGGAGAAATGCTCGTCGTCCCAGTCGCGTCGGGCGAAGCCGACCAAGGCGAACGACGGCGGCAGCAAACCCCGGTTGGCCAGGTCGTAAACGGCCGGCATCAGTTTCTTGCGGGCCAGGTCCCCGGTCACACCGAAGATCACCAGACTCGACGGTCCGGCGATCCGCGGCAGCCGTTTGTCACGGGGATCGCGTAACGGGTTCTTCCACGTCGGGCTCTGCGAGGACGACGCCACGCGTTCAGGCCTTCTTCGCCGCGGAGAGCTGCTCGGAGGTGGCGTCGAGCAGTTCGTTCCACGCATCCTCGAACTTGCTCACGCCCTCGTCCTCGAGGACGGCGAAGACGTCGACGAGATCGATGCCCAGCGCCGCGATGGCGTCGAACGTCTCCTGGGAGGCAGCGGCAGTCCCGATGATGGAGTCGGTGTTGACCCAGCCGTGATCGGCGAAGGCGTCCATCGTCTTGCCCGGCATCGTGTTCACGGTGTTCGGCGCGACGAGCTCACTCACGTACAGGGTGTCGGGGTAGTCGGCGTTCTTGGTACCCGTCGATGCCCACAGCGCACGCTGCGGGTTGGCGCCCTTGGCGAGCAGTTCGGGGAACCGGGACTCGACCTCGAACACCTGCTGATACGCCGAGTAGGCCAGCCGGGCGTTGGCGAGGGCGGCCTTGCCCTTGAGGTCGACGGCCTCCGGGGTGCCGATCGCGTCGAGGCGCTTGTCGATCTCGGTGTCCACCCGGGACACGAAGAACGACGCCACCGAGTGGATCGCGGACAGGTCGTGGCCCGCCTCGGCCGCGGCCTCGATGCCGGCGAGGTAGGCCTCCATCACACCCTGGTAGCGCTCGACGGAGAAGATCAGCGTCACGTTGACGCTGATGCCCTCGGCGAGGACGCGGGTGATCGCGGGCAGGCCCGCCTTGGTGGCCGGGATCTTGATCAGCAGGTTCGGCCGATCCACGATCTTCCACAGCTCGACGGCCTGGGCGACGGTGGTGTCGGTCTGGTGTGCCAGACGCGGATCGACCTCGATCGACACCCGGCCGTCGATGCCGCCCGACGCGGTGTACACCGGTGCGAGCACGTCGCACGCCGCACGCACGTCATCGGTGGTGATGGTGCGGATGGTGGCGTCCACATCGGCGTCACGCGCCGCGAGTTCGGCGATCTGGGCGTCGTAGGTGCGTGTGGAGGAGATGGAGGCCTGGAAGATCGACGGGTTGGTGGTCACGCCGACCACCGACTTGGTGTCGATGACCTCCTGCAGGCCGCCGGAGGAGATCAGGTCACGGGACAGGTCGTCCAGCCACACGGATACCCCGGCGGCGGACAGTTCGGCGAGCTTGGCGTTCTGGGTCACGATTCTCTCCTGGGTTCTCGTGGGTGTGGACTTCTCGCCCGGCCAGGTCAGCCGGCGACAACGCCCTGTGCCGCGGTGGCGACAGCGTCGGCGGTGATTCCGAACTTCTCGAAGAGCACCTTGTAGTCGGCCGAGGCACCGAAGTGCTCCAGCGACACGATCGCCCCGGAATCCCCGACGATCTGGTACCAGGGCATGGCGATTCCCGCTTCGACCGAGACGCGGGGCACCGACGGCGGCAGCACCGAATCGCGGTATGCCTGGTCCTGCTCAAAGAACCACTCGAAGCAGGGCATGGACACGACGCGAGCCGCAATTCCCTTGTCCGCCAGGATCTTCTCGGCCTCGACGGCAAGCTGGACCTCGGAACCGGTGCCGATCAACACGACCTGCGGGTCGCTCTCGGGATCGCTGAGGACGTAGGCACCCGCGGCCACCCCGTCGAAGGAGGTGCCCTCGAGGACCGGGACACCCTGACGGGTCAGGCACAGCCCGACCGGATGATCCCGGCGGGTCAGCAGGTGCCGCCAGGCGTGCGCGGTCTCGTTGGCGTCGGCGGGCCGCACCACGTCGAGATGAGGGATGGTGCGGAGCGCGGCGAGATGCTCGACGGGCTGATGGGTCGGGCCGTCCTCGCCGAGGCCGATCGAGTCGTGGGTCCACACGTAGATCGGGTCGATCTCCATCAGCGCGGCCAGACGCACGGCCGGCCGCATGTAGTCGGCGAACTGCAGGAAGGTCCCGCCATAGGCGCGGGTCGGGCCGTGCAGCGCGATACCCGACAGGATCGAGCCCATCGCGTGCTCGCGGATGCCGAAGTGCAGGGTACGGCCGTACGGGTTGGCCGACCAGGACTTGGTGCTGATCGAGGTCGGGCCGAAGGAGTCGGCGCCGTCCATCGTGGTGTTGTTGGAACCGGCGAGATCGGCCGAACCACCCCACAGTTCGGGCAGCACCGGCGCCAACGCCGAGAGGACCTTGCCCGACGCAGCGCGGGTGGCCAGCGCCTTGCTGCCCGGCTCCCAGGTCGGCAGCGCGTCGGTCCAGCCGTCCGGCAACTCGTGCGCGTACAGGCGATCGAACAGTGCCTTGCGGTTCGCGTTGGCGGTGGCCCAGGCGTCGAAGCTCTTCTGCCAGTCCGCGTGGGCGGCGGCGCCACGCTCGCCGAGCGTGCGGGTGTGCGCGATCACCTCGTCGGCGACCTCGAAATCCTTCTCCGGGTCGAAGCCCAGCACCTTCTTGGTGGCGGCCACCTCGTCGGCGCCCAGCGCCGAGCCGTGGATACCGCCGGTGTTCATCTTGTCCGGGGCGGGGAAGCCGATGATGGTGCGGACCACGATCAGCGACGGACGGTCGGTCACCTGCTGGGCCGAGGTGATGGCCGCCTCGATGGCGGTCACGTTCTCACCGCCCTCGACGTGCTGTACATGCCAGCCGTAGGCGTCGTAACGCTTCGCGGTGTCCTCGGTCAGCGCGATCTGCGTGTCGTCCTCGATGGAGATGTGGTTGCTGTCGTAGAAGACGATCAGGTTGCCCAGCTCCTGGGTGCCGGCCAGCGAGGAGGCCTCGGAGGTGACGCCCTCCTCGATGTCACCGTCGGAGGCGATGACGTAGATGAAGTGGTCGAACGGGCTGGTGCCGGGTGCGGCATCGGGATCGAACAGGCCGCGCTCGTATCGGGCGGCATACGCCATACCCACCGCCGACGCCAGGCCCTGACCGAGCGGGCCGGTGGTGATCTCCACGCCGCGGGTGTGGCGGTACTCCGGGTGGCCGGGGGTCAGCGACTCCCAGGTGCGCAACGCCTCGAGGTCGGGCAACTCCAGCCCGAAACCACCGAGATAGAGCTGGATGTACTGGGTCAGGCTCGAGTGTCCACAGGACAGGACGAACCGGTCGCGGCCGACCCACTCGACATCGGCGGGGTCGTGGCGCATGACCCGCTGATACAGCGTGTAGGCCAGCGGCGCCAGGCTCATCGCGGTGCCCGGGTGGCCGCTCCCGCACTTTTGCACGGCGTCCGCGGCGAGGACACGCGCGGTGTCCACGGCGCGAGAATCGACTTCGGTCCAGTCCTGCGGGTGAACCGCGGTGGTGAGTTCGCGGATCTCGTCTGTGTCAGCCACGGTGGTGCCGTCTCCTGTTGCTATCGGGGTGCATGCGAGGGGGTGCGGTGATGCTGTGACCGGGGGCCGACGCGCCGACACACCGGGATCGGAACCGGCGTGCGTGGACATCGGCAGGGCCTCACCTGACCCAGAGTAATCGGCCCGACCGGACCGGTGCCCGGCACCCGAGGGACTCGACGGTGACGACACTCAATTCTTCGATCGAGAACCACACGGTCTACCATGCTGTGTAGTAGCCGTGGCGCAGTATTTCTGGAGTCGGACAACTGCCCTGGATGTGCCACGAGGCGTGAGACGTCAGGTCGGTTCTCCACCGGACCACCGTGTACCTGCGGGCAGGGAGCGTGACGCGATCACCCGGACAACAGACGGCCAGGGCAGGCGAGGAGTGGACGTGAGGATTGGGGAACGTGCGAGCGGAGAAGGCGCCGCCGCCTCCCGGTACACCTCCTCCCACGGCAGCGCATCCCACGGCCCCGCGCCTCGCCGGCCTGCTTCCCGGGACGGCGCGCCCGACGAGGTTCGGGTGACCGCCGAGGACACCACGGACTCCCACGGCACCACGAACTCCCACGGCACCACGGGCTCCGCCGACACTGCGCCGGTCGGCGCGGACAGCGCCTCGTTGATCGGCCGCGCCCGCGCGACCGTGATGGCCTACATCGCCCTCACCAAACCGCGGGTCATCGAGTTGCTGTTGGTGGCCACCATCCCGGTGATGCTGCAGGCCTCCCGCGGCCACGTTGACATCGCGGTCATCGCCTTCACCCTGATCGGTGGGTGGCTCGGCGCGGGGAGCGCGAACACCCTGAACATGGTGGCCGATGCCGACATCGACAAGAAGATGCGCCGCACCGCCCGCCGTCCGTTGGCGCGCCGTGCGGTCGCGACCCGAAGTGCGCTGGTGTTCGGCCTGCTGCTGTGGGTGGCGTCGTTCCTGGTGCTGTACTTCGCCGCGAACCTGCTCAGCGCGCTGCTGGTGACCGCCACCATCGGTTTCTACGTCGGCATCTACACCCTGATCCTCAAGCGTCGCACCTGGCAGAACGTGGTGTGGGGAGGCGCCGCCGGGTGCATGCCGACCCTGGTCGGCTGGGCCGCGGTCACCGGGTCGCTCAGTTGGCAGCCGATCGTGCTCTTCCTGGTGATCTTCTTCTGGACGCCCCCACACACGTGGGCGCTGGCCATGCGTTACCGCGAGGACTACAAGGCCGCCGGCGTGCCGATGCTGCCGGTCATCGCCTCCGACGAGTATGTGACCCGGCAGATGATGTTCTACACCTGGGCCACGGTCATCGCCTCGCTGGTGCTGATCCCGGCCGCGAGCTGGATCTACGCCGCGGTGGCGGTCCTCGCCGGTGCCTGGTTCCTCAGCCGGGTGCACAAGCTGTACCGCGACACCCGCAACGGTGCCGAGGTCACGCCGCTGAAGATCTTCCTGCAATCCAACGAGTACCTCGCGGTGCTCTTCTGCGGCCTCGCGATCGACGCCGTCGTCAACCTGCCGATCATCGCCGACCTGTTATGAGGCCGGGCCCGCACAACCGCTCAGCGGGGCAGCTGCTCAGCGCGGCAGCAGGACCGAGGTTCCGGTGGTTACCCGCCCCTCCAGATCGGTATGTGCCTGCGCCGCGTCGGCCAGCCGATAATGCTGGCCCACCCGCACCTCCAGACCGTCGGCGATGGCCCCGAGGTACTCCGATGCCCGCCACCGCAGTTCTTCGGTGTCGGCGATGAAATGGGCCAGCGTGGGGCGGGTCACCGACAGTGATCCGGCCGCGTTGAGACGCTGCAGATCGAACGGCGGCACGGGTCCGCTGGCTGCGCCGAACAGGACGACGATGCCGCGGATGCCGGTAATCGCGACCGACTGATCGAAGGTGTCGGCGCCCACCCCGTCGTAGGTGACGCGAACACCTGCACCGTCGGTGAGTCCGCGTACCCGTTCGACGAGGTCGTCGCCGTAGCGCAATACGTGGTCGGCGCCCGCGGCCGCGGAGAGCTCGGCCTTCTCGTCGCCGGACACCGTGGTGATGACGTGCAGACCCTTGCGCTTGGCGAGTTGGGTGAGGATCAGACCCACCCCGCCGGCGCCGGCGTGGACGAGGATCGCGTCACCGGCCGACGGATGGGCGCTCCCGTCGAGCAGGTAGTGCGCGGTCAGTCCGCGCAGCAGAGAGCTACCCGCCACCTGGTCGGAGACGCCGTCGGGGATGCGCACAGCTCGGGCGGCGCGCACGGCGACGAGTTCGGCGTAGCTCGCCGGGGTGTCACACCAGCAGACGCGGTCACCGACGGCGAGGTCGGTGACGTCGGCTCCGACGGCGACGACGTCACCGGCGCCCTCGCTGCCCGGGATGTACGGCGGCGCGGACGGGTAGAGGCCACGCCGGAGGTAGGTGTCGATGAAGTTCACTCCCGATGCAGCGACCCGCACGAGCACCTCGTCCGGAGCGGGGATCGGATCGTCGACGGTGCCATAGCTCAGAACGTCCGGACCGCCATGTCGGGTGACCTCGATTGCTCGCATGTCTCGTTTCTACACCGCGGGTGGATCCACCGGTTCGGGCCGGGTTGATGCCGTCAGGAGTCGGCGAGCCCCGTTCCGGTGACCGGCGGCTGAACCGACCACGGGAAGTTGATCCACTTGTCGGTGATTCGCCAGAAGTAGTCGGGTGTGGTGATCGTGTGCGGCTTCTGATAGATCACCGCGTTGCGGACCTCGGCGACGCGCCCCTGATGTTCGCAGTAGTCATCGACCAGGGCCAGCGTCTTGCCCGAGTCGGCGACGTCGTCGACGACGAGGACCTTTTGATCGTGCAGGCCACTGCTCTCCAGCAACGACGGCAGCATCACGGGTTCGGCGAGTGTCTCGCCGACACCGGTGTAGAAGGCGACGTTGAGCGAGATCATCAGTTTGCAGTCGAGGGCGTAGGCCATCGCCCCGGCCGGGATGAGCCCGCCCCGGGCGATGCCCAGGATGATGTCGGGGACGAATCCGTCGTCGGCGACCTGTTGGGCCAGTTCCCGGCAGGCCACCCCGTTCAACTCCCAGGTGAGGATCTCGCGGTCGGTGTTCTCGATGCTCGACATTGCTCAACTGTGCCAATGAACACGGCGGAGTACACGGTGAGAGCGGGATTCGGGGTGGGCAGCGACTCCGCTCACACTCGCGGCGAGGGGATGGTCGCCGGTGACCCGCTCGCCGGTATGCTCGTCAACCATGAGCGACCAGCCCGAATCCGCCCCTGCCGCACCGGCCCCGAAGGCGTCACTGCCCGGCGAGGTCGTCTCCTCGATCCGGAAGTTCGTGGCCCGCGAGGGCGGGTCGGCGACGGCCGTCCTGCAGCCGATCGGCGCGGCCGGTGTCCGCATCACCCTGGTCGGTCGGGATGGCGGCATTCTCGGTGACCGCGTCGTCGACGACATCGACACCGCCGCCGCCGTCGTCGAGGCCGTCGACGGACTCGAGATCGGTGAATGGGATCGGGACCTGACCTCGTCGACGAACGTCAAGCCCGGTCACTACCGGCAGATGGCCGGTTGGGTTGCCCACCAGAAGCGTTTCCCGAAGCCGCGTAACCAGGCGATACTCTGACGTACTGAGAACCACACGTCCGTACTCCGAACCCGTGCGGCGCCGAGGATCGTCCTCTGGGCCGCACGGGTGTCAGGGAACCGGGACGGGTGTGACGTTTTCGGCGGTCGACCGCTCGGATTGCCCGAACCACAGCACCAGCCAGGTGGCTCCGATCAGGAGAAGCGCGCTTCCGAGCATGTGCAGCAACACCAGCACGATCGGCAGGTCGGTGCTGTACTGCACCACTCCGATGACGCCCTGCAGTGCCAGCAGCCCGACGTAGATCAGTGCGGCGCGGGACTGGGGGAGTCGCATCACCCGGGTGACCACCACCGCGGCCACGGCCAGCCCGATGAGCACGAACACCGAGTCGGCGTGCAGCTGGGTGGTCTGCGACGGCGTCAGGCCGTTGCGGGGGGCCTCGGCGTCGCCCGCGTGCGGGCCCGATCCGGTGACCACCGTGCCCAGGTAGATGGCCACCCACGTCACCACATACACCGCCCACGACAGCAGCAACCCGGTCCGGGAGGCGAGGCCCGCCGGTGACTGTTCCCGCGGATACGGGGTGGTGCGGAACACCAGGACGGTGGCCCCGGACACCAGCAGCATCGACAGCAGGAAGTGCAGCGACACCACCCACGGGTTGAGATCGGTGAGCACCGTGATGCCGCCGACGACCCCCTGGAACGGAATACCCAGCGCGAGCAGGGTGACCAACACCCGATTGCGGCGTTGCGATGACGCCTGCCGCCACACCGCCACCCAGGTGGCGATGGCGATGGCGATCAACACCCACGTGAGCATGCGATTGCCGAACTCGATCACCCCGTGGTAGCCGAGCGCCTGATGCGGCACGAACGATCCGTCGGTGCATTGCGGCCAGGTGGGGCAGCCGAGGCCGGATCCGGTCAACCGCACGGCCCCGCCGGTGACGACGATCCCGACGTTGGCCACGAGCAGCGCGACGGCCCACCGGTGGACGAAACGCGCGGTGGGACGGCCGAATCCGGGGATCCGAGCGAATCCCGAGGGCGCCGTCGTCGCGGCGTCGGATGTGCCGGCCGTTGTGGCACCGGATTTGTCGGAAGTGGATTTGTCGAAGGTGGTCATCGCGGTCCGGTCGTCGTGGGGGCTGTGAGAATTATCGGGTCAGGGGTTGATGAGATCACTCGAATCGGAACCAGCGCACGGCGGCGGTGCCGCCGACGACCGCCCAGAGGATCAGCACCACGACGCCGAAGACGTCGAATTGGCTGTGCGTGGCGCGTTCCAGCGCCTCGGTCAGGGCACCGGAGGGAATGCATCTCGCTATCCACCACAGGGCGGTGGGGATCCGCGACTCCATGATGACGACGCTGCCGATCCCGACCATGGCAAACCACAGCAGGTTGGCGACCGCGAGAACGACCTCGGCCTTACCGGTGCCGCCGAGCAGCAGACCCAGTGCGGAGAAGGCGGTGGTGCCGATCGCGATGACGACCGCACCGATCGCCAGCCCCGCGAGGCCGGGTCGCCAGCCGAAGGAGGCGCCGATCGCGCCGATGATGATCGATTGCATCACCACGACGGCGACGACGGACAACGACTTCCCGGCGATGATCCCCCACCGCGGGATCGGGGTCGCCCCCAGCCGTTTGAGCGCTCCGTAGCGACGATCGAAGCCGACCGCGATCGCCTGACCGGTGAAGGCCGTGGACATCACCGCGACGGTCATGATCGCGGGGACGAACGTCGCCGCGCGTTCGGCGGTGCTCGAGCCCAGATCGGTGTCGAGGGGCAGCAGACACAGCCCGATGAGCAGCGTGATCGGGATGAACATCGTGAGGAGCAGTTGCTCGCCGTTACGCAGCAGCAGGCGCAGTTCCAGGCGCGTCTGGGCGGCCAGGATCTTGGGCAGGGACGCCGCGCCGGCGCCGGGCGTGAAGGTGCCTGCCGGGAATCGATTCGTGGTCAGGCCGGTCATCGCAGTGCCCGTCCGGTGAGATCCAGGAACACATCCTCGAGGCTGCGGGTCTCGACCCGCAGATCGGTCGCCAGGACGTTGATCTTCGCGCACCACCCGGTGACGGTCGCCAGCACCTGAGGCGTGACCGTGCCCAGCACCAGGTAGTTGCCCGGTCCGGTCTCCGAACAGCGGTAGCCCTCGGGCAAGGCCAACTCGAGCAGCGTCAGGTCGAGGCCGCGGGGCGCGGTGAAGCGTAATTCGTTCTCGGCCCCACGGCTGGTGAGGTCGGCCGGTGAGCCGTCGGCGACGACCCGGCCCCGATCGATGATGACCACATGGTCGGCGAGGTTTTCGGCCTCGTCCATCAGGTGGGTGGTCAGCAGGACGGCCGCACCGTCGCCGCGCAGCCGGTCGATGATGTCCCAGACCACCAGCCGGGCATGGGCGTCGAGGCCCGCGGTGGGCTCGTCGAGGAAGACCAACTCCGGCCGGCCGATGATGGCGCAGGCCAACGAGAGCCGTTGCTGCTGGCCGCCGGACAGGCGCCGGAATGGGGTGCGGGCCGCGTCGCGTAGGCCCAGTGCGTCGAGCAGCCAATCCGGGTCGATCGGATCGGCGCTGTAGGCGGCGCACAGTCGGAGCATCTCCTCGGCGCGCGCACCGGGGTAGGCCCCGCCACCCTGCAACATCACTCCGATGTGCCGGCGGAGTTCGTTGTTGTCACGGGTCGGGTCGAGTCCGAGGACCCGCACCGTTCCCTCGTCGGCGGTCTGGAACCCTTCGCAGATCTCCACCGTCGTGGTCTTGCCGGCACCGTTGGGTCCGAGCAGTGCCAGGACCGTTCCCGCGGCGAGATCGAGGTCGAGACCGTTGACGGCGGTGTGTCCACCGAAGCGTTTGACCAGTCCGCGGATCCGCAGGGCGGGTTCGACGTCGTGGTTGTCGGTGGCCCTCGGCGCGGACGCGCTGTGTGGACCAGCACCGTCAGGACCACCGTCCTGACGAAGACCGTCCCGACGAGTGCCCTGCGGGCGACCATCGTGCGGACGACCCGTCATCGGATCGTCGCTCGACGGTGGGTGGGTCGCGCTGCGCACACGGGCCAGACTATGCCCTCGTGGGCGCAGGGAAAAAACCACGGCAGCCGTCGGCGCTTGCTCGTTGACGCGGTGCCGATCACGTCGAGGTCGGCGTCGTCTCGGTGGCGCGGTCGCCGGACCTGCGCCGTCGCCTGCGTAGCCACGGCCAGTCCTCGAAGAACAGGGCGGTCATGACCGCGACCATGATCACACCGGCGAGCAGGCCCTGGGCGAGGACGACGCCGCTGGTGTTGGAACTGGTCGGCATGACGACGATCGCGATGATCGCCGAGACCGAGATGGTCGCGATCCGGAACCAGGGACGGGTGGCCCAGGCGGCGAGCGGGATGACCGCCCACAACAGGTACCAGGCCTGGACGAATGGGAAGAACACCACCACGGTGGCCATCGACACCCCGAGTGCGCCCAGCGGATGCAACCGGCCGGCCAGCGTCGCCAGCATCCACCGCACCACGAAGATCGCGGCGATGAGCTGCCCGAGGGGCCGTACGACATCGAGGATGGCCTGTGTCTGGTCGCCGAGGCCGAGGAACACCCCGACCCGACCGGCCGACACCGACAGCAGCGTCGGCATGGACATCCAGGAACGCACCACGGCGCCCGTCGAGAGGGTCTTGGTCCAGCCGAAGCCCAGGCCGGTGCCGAGGCAGACCAGCACCATCACCACCGCGAGAATGACGGCGAGCAGTCCGGCGGAGGCGACGAGTGCCCTAACGGTCCGGCGCGAGCGCGGCCACCACTGGCCCGGCGGTGCACGTCGCAGCGCCGGAAGTGTCGCGCCCCAGCGCAGCGCCAGGGCGATTCCGACGAAGCCGAGCGCGAGGATCGAGGTGAATTTCACCAGCGCACTCATCGAGATGATGGCCGCGCCCGCGACGAGCAACCAGCCCGCCCGGCTGGGCAGTCGAGCACCGGGCGGCCACAGCGGATCGGCGCCGTAGATCGCCTGGAACGAGAGTTCGATACCGACGAGCATCATGCCCAGCATCAGGGCCTCGTTGTGGATGCCGCCGACGAGATGCAGGATGACCAGCGGATTCATCGCGCCGAGCCACAGCGCGGCGACGGGGGAGACACCGCATCGCCGCGCCAGTCGGGGCAATGCCCAGACGATCAGGGCGATGCCGATCAGGGCGACGATCCGGTGCGCGAAGATCGCCAGGGTGATGTTGTCCCCGGTCAGCGCGGTGATGCCCTTGCCGATCCAGATGAAGAACGGCCCGTACGGCGCCGGGGTGTCGCGCCACAGGTTGGGCACCGAGCGGGTCAGGGTGTTCTCGACACCGAGTCCGCGCAGCGGGCTGACCGTGTACGGGTCCATCCCGCGGTAGGCGATCGCACTCTGCGCCAGGTAGGAGTAGATGTCCTTGCTCAGCAGCGGCGGGGCGATGACGATCGGGGCGATCCACAGCAGCAGGGTCCGGTCGGCCTGTGCGCGGGTCATGCGGCGTTCCGGGCTTCGTCCGTGCAGGACCTCGACACTGAACCGGCCGACGGCGAACCGGCCGATCAACAGCCAGGCCACCACCAGCATGATGGTGCCGCCGATCGACAGGGTCAGCGCGGTGCTCCACATCCGCGACGGCAGTGACAACACGCGGACACCGGCCACGGGATTCTGCAGCACCGGGATCTGCCCGGTGGCCAGGGAACCGACGAGCATGAGGATCGTGCCCGTCGCACCGAAGAGTTTGATGCGGGTCAGTCGTCGGTTCTCGGCCGCATCGAGTGGCCCGACCTCACGTTCACGGTCGTGCATCTTGGCGATGCTCACGCCGTATCCACCGCGTGTGTCGGGGTCGCGTGGCGTCGATCGAGCGGGTTTGCTCAATCCGACGTAATCCAGTGCCCGACGCAGCACCGTGGTTTCTGGCACACGACGACTCTAGGTCATCGCCACTCAAGGTCATCGACGCCGCACGACGGTGTGCCACGTCGGCCGCATCGTGGTCGCAGTCGTACTGTGATGAGCGCCGCTAAGGGCACCCTTGCTGGAACCCGGGAATCATTTACGTCACACTCGTGTTGTGAAAACCATGCCAGGTGGATCAGTGCGCGGTGAGGTCGTGTCGTCGACCGACTCGGCGCATGCCGGTGTGCACACCGACGGTCAAACCCGGGCGGCAGTGGTGAATCTCCTCGTCGAGGACGGTCCGCTGACCGCGGGCGAGATCGGTGAGCGCCTCGGCATCAGCGCCGCGGGCGTCCGTCGACACCTCGACGCGCTCGCCGCGGCGGGCGACGTCGAGGAGGCCTCGGCGGCCTTCGGCCATCGCGGTGGACGTGGTCGTCCGGCGAAGTTCTTCCAGATCACCGCCGCCGGACGCGGAAAACTGCGGCACGCCTACGACGATCTCGCCGGTGCCGCCATGCGCAAGCTGCGCGATCTCGGCGGGTCGGCGGCCGTGTCGGAATTCGCGCGGGAGCGCGTCGAGCGCATCGTCGCCGAGGTGACTCCGGCGGCTGACGCCGACGCCGTCGCCGGTACCGTCACCGACATCGCCGACGCCCTGACCGGCGCCGGCTATTCCGCCAACACCCGCCAGGTCGGTTCGGGGATGCAGATCTGTCAGCATCATTGCCCGGTTGCCCACGTCGCCACCGAGTTCCCCGAACTGTGCGAGGCCGAGACCGCGGTGTTCACCGAACTCCTCGGCACCCACGTGCAGCGTTTGGCCACCATCGCCAACGGCGATTGCGCCTGCACCACCCATGTACCACTGCCTCATCCGGATCCACCTCCCGACGGGTCATCGGCAACGTCGCCGCCGCCGGTCCCCTCGAGCCCACCGGGCTCCGCAGATGCACAAACGAGCGATGCACAGCCCGCATTCGCTCGCCCCACCACGAGTCGAAAGGCTTCGCGATGACAGTCACCGATCCCTCGGTCGCCGCCCCGGACAAGGCGGCGCCGCTCACGCAAGAAGAGACAATCGCCTCGCTGGGCAACTACGGATACGGCTGGGCCGATTCCGATGTCGCGGGTGCGAGTGCGCAGCGCGGCCTGTCCGACGCGGTCGTCGCCGACATCTCGGGCAAGAAGAGTGAGCCGGAGTGGATGCTTGAACAGCGCCTCAAGGCATTGCGCATCTTCAATCGCAAGCCGATGCCGCACTGGGGTGCCGAACTCGACGGCATCGACTTCGACAACATCAAATACTTCGTGCGGTCCACCGAGAAGCAGGCCACCACGTGGGATGAGCTTCCCGAGGACATCAAGAACACCTACGACAAGCTCGGCATCCCCGAGGCCGAGAAGCAGCGCCTCGTCGCCGGCGTCGCCGCGCAGTACGAGTCGGAGGTCGTGTATCACCAGATCCGCGAGGATCTCGAGGCGCAGGGCGTGATCTTCCTCGACACCGACACCGGTCTCAAGGAGCACCCGGAACTGTTCCGTCAGTACTTCGGGTCCGTGATCCCGGCCGGCGACAACAAGTTCTCCGCGCTCAACACCGCGGTGTGGTCGGGCGGATCGTTCATTTACGTCCCGCCGGGTGTGCACGTCGACATCCCGCTTCAGGCCTACTTCCGCATCAACACCGAGAACATGGGTCAGTTCGAGCGGACCCTGATCATCGTCGACGAGGGTGCCTACGTGCACTACGTCGAGGGATGTACCGCGCCGATCTACAAGACCGATTCGTTGCACTCGGCCGTCGTCGAGATCATCGTCAAGAAGGGTGGGCGGTGCCGCTACACGACCATCCAGAACTGGTCGAACAACGTCTACAACCTGGTCACCAAGCGCGCCAAGGCCGAGGCCGGCGCCACCATGGAGTGGATCGACGGCAACATCGGCTCCAAGGTCACCATGAAGTACCCGGCCGTGTGGCTCACCGGCGAACACGCCAAGGGTGAGGTGCTCTCGGTGGCATTCGCCGGCGAGGGGCAGCACCAGGACACCGGATCGAAGATGGTGCACCTGGCGCCCAACACGTCGAGCAACATCGTGTCCAAGTCGGTCGCACGTGGCGGTGGCCGCGCCTCCTACCGCGGCCTGATCAAGATCAACAACGGTGCGCACGGCAGCCGCTCGACGGTGAAATGCGATGCGCTGCTGGTCGACACGATCTCCCGCAGCGACACCTACCCCTACGTCGACATCCGCGAGGACGACGTCACGATGGGTCATGAGGCGACCGTCTCCAAGGTGTCCGACGATCAGCTCTTCTACCTGATGAGCCGTGGCCTGACCGAGGACGAGGCGATGGCGATGGTGGTGCGCGGCTTCGTCGAGCCGATCGCGAAGGAATTGCCGATGGAGTACGCCCTCGAACTCAACCGGCTCATCGAACTGCAGATGGAAGGAGCCGTCGGCTGATGGCGGACCCCACACTCCCGGTGACCGCACCCGATGCGGCCGCCCCGGTCAACAAAGGCGAACAGTTCACGTCCTTCGACGTGGACGCGTTCGAGGTTCCCAGCCCCCGCGAGGAGGCGTGGCGGTTCACCCCGTTCCGTCGCCTGCGCGGACTGCACGACGGAACGGCGACCGCCACCGCGATCGCGAAGGTGACCGTCGACGGTGTCACTGACGGCGTCACCGCCGAGACCGTCGAACGTGACGATCCCCGCCTCGGCGATGGTGGCGTTCCGTTCGATCGGGTTGCGGCGCAAGCATATTCGACATTCGACGAGGCCACCGTGGTGACCGTCGGCAAGGAAGTGGAATTGAGTGACCCGGTGTCCATCCGGGTGACCGGGCCCGGTGAGGGTGATGTCGCCTACGGGCACATCCAGATTCGGCTGGAGCCTTTCTCCCGGGCGGTGATCGTCCTCGACCAGGAGGGGGGCGGTACCTATGCCGAAAACGTCGAGTTCGTGGTCGGCGACCAGGCGTCACTGACCGTGGTCAACGTGCACGACTGGGATGACGACGCCGTCCATGTGGCCGCGCATCACATCAAGGTCGGGCGCGACGCGGTGGTGCGCCACTTCGCGGTCAGTCTCGGCGGCAACCTCGTCCGCCTGTCACCGGTGGTCCATTACGACGCACCCGGCGGCGATGTCGAACTGTGGGGTCTGTACTTCGCCGACGCCGGACAGCATCTCGAACAGCGTCTGCTCGTCGACCACAGCCAGCCCAACTGCCGCTCGAACGTGGTGTACAAGGGTGCGCTGCAAGGCGATCCGAGCGACCGGAGCAGGGAGGCGCACACCGTCTGGATCGGCGACGTGCTGATCCGGCCCGAGGCCGAGGGCACCGACACCTTCGAACTCAACCGCAACCTCGTCCTGACCGACGGGGCCCGCGCCGACTCGGTGCCCAACCTCGAGATCGAGACCGGCGAGATCGTCGGCGCCGGACACGCCAGTGCCACCGGACGTTTCGACGACGAGCAGCTGTTCTACCTGCAGGCCCGCGGAATCCCCGAGGATCAGGCCCGACGTCTGGTGATCCGTGGATTCTTCGGCGAGATCATCGCCAAGATCTCGGTCCCCGATCTGCGAGAACGCCTCGAGGCGGCGGTGGAAGCCGAACTCGAGAACGCCGGCACCTGAGCGTCTGCGGCCCCCTCGTCGTATCCACCCGCTGATCGAGTAGGCCCGAGCGTAGCGGGGCCCGTATCGAGATCACCCAGCCCACACAACGAAAGACCACGACCAATGAGCACACTCGAAATCCGCGACCTGCATGTCGACGTCGCCCAGAGCGACTCCGAGGCAGAGCCGATCCACATCCTCAAGGGCGTCAACCTGACGGTTCGTTCCGGTGAGACCCACGCGATCATGGGCCCCAACGGTTCCGGTAAGTCGACGCTGTCCTATGCGATCGCCGGGCATCCCAAGTATCAGGTGACCTCGGGATCGATCACCCTCGACGGTGAGGACGTCCTCGAGATGAGCGTCGACGAACGGGCCCGCGCCGGTCTGTTTCTCGCGATGCAGTATCCCGTCGAGGTGCCCGGGGTGTCGATGTCGAACTTCCTGCGCACCGCCGCCACCGCCGTCCGCGGTGAGGCACCGAAGCTGCGTCACTGGGTCAAGGAGACCAAGGAGGCGATGACCGCGCTCGAGATCGATCCGTCGTTCGCCGAACGCAGTGTCAACGAGGGCTTCTCGGGTGGCGAAAAGAAGCGCCACGAGATCCTGCAGCTCGACCTGCTCAAGCCGAAGATCGCGATTCTCGACGAGACCGACTCCGGTCTCGACGTCGACGCGCTGCGCGTGGTCAGCGAGGGTGTGAACCGCTACAAGGAAGCCGAGAACGGCGGCATCCTGCTGATCACCCACTACACTCGCATCCTGCGCTACATCAAGCCCGAGTTCGTGCACGTCTTCGTGGGCGGTCGAATCGTGGAGTCCGCCGGTCCGGAGCTGGCCGATGAACTCGAGGAGAACGGCTACGTGCGTTTCACCTCGGCGGCCGCGGCCCGCTGAGTCGGGCTCACCGGGATCGCCGATCACCGAACCGAGATCATCGTGAAGGAGGCGTCGTGACTCTCTCCGCCGCACCGGTGGCAGGCTTCGACGTGGCGTCACTGCGGGCCGATTTCCCGATTCTGGGACGGACCGTCCGCGACGACAAACCTTTGGTGTACCTGGATTCCGGGGCCACCTCGCAGCGCCCGGTACAGGTTCTCGACGCCGAACGCGAGTTCCTGACCACGCGCAATGCCGCCGTGCACCGTGGCGCGCATCAGCTCGCCGAGGAGGCGACCGACGCCTACGAACAGGCGCGCGAGAAGATCGCCGCGTTCGTCGGTGCGGGCGTCGACGAGATCGTGTTCACCAAGAACGCGACCGAGTCGCTGAACCTGGTCACCTACACACTCGGTGACGACCGCAGCGCCGCCGTCTTCGGCGGACGCGCGCTCGGTGCCGGTGACACCGTGGTGATCACCGAACTCGAGCATCACGCGAATCTCGTTCCGTGGCAGGAGTTGTGCCGGCGCACCGGTGCGACCCTGCGCTGGTACGGCGTGACCGATGACGGCCGCATCGATCTCGACTCCCTGGTGCTCGACGAGACGGTGAAGGTGGTGTCGTTCACGCACCAGTCGAATGTGACCGGTGCCGTTGCCGACGTCGACGAACTGGTGAGCCGTGCTCGCAAGGTCGGCGCGCTGGTGGTGCTCGACGCCTGCCAGTCGGTGCCGCACATGCCGGTCGACTTCGCGGCGCTCGACGTCGATTTCGCCGCATTCTCCGGGCATAAGATGTTTGGGCCATCCGGGGTGGGGGTCCTCTACGGCAAGAGCGCACTGCTGAATGCCTTGCCGCCCTTCATCACCGGCGGATCGATGATCGAGACCGTCACCATGGAGGTCTCGACGTATGCGGCACCGCCGCAGCGGTTCGAGGCCGGTGTGCCGATGACCTCGCAGGTCGTCGGGCTCGGTGCCGCCGTCGACTACCTGTCGCTGTTGGGGATGAATGCCGTTGCCGCCCACGAGCACTCGCTGGTCGACCGGGTGTTGACACGTTTGGTTGAGATCGACGGACTGCGCATCATCGGTCCCACCACCACCGAGAACCGGGGCGGAGCCGTGTCCTTCGTCGTCGACGGCATCCACGCCCACGATCTCGGGCAGATTCTCGATGACGAAGGTGTGGCCATCCGGGTCGGCCATCACTGCGCCTGGCCCCTGCATCGTCGCTTCGGAATCGCAGCGACGGCACGCGCATCGTTTGCCGCCTACAACACCCTCGACGAGGTGGACGTCCTCGCCGACGCCATCCGCACGGCGCAGAAGTTCTTCGGGGTGGCCGGCTGATGCGGATGGAGCAGATGTACCAGGACGTCATCCTCGATCACTACAAGCATCCGCACGGTCGCGGACTGCGGGAACCGTTCCGCGCCGAGGTCCATCACGTGAACCCGACGTGCGGTGACGAGGTGACCCTGAGGGTGGCGCTGAGCGACGACGGCGAGACGATCGCCGACGTCTCCTACGACGGACAGGGATGTTCGATCTCGCAGGCGTCGACATCGGTGCTCTACGACCAGATCGTGGGTCGCAGCCTCGACGACGCGCTGGCCGCCATCGCATCCTTCAACGCCATGATGACCTCACGCGGTAAGGACGAGGGCGACGAGGACGTGATCGGTGACGGCATCGCCTTCGCCGGTGTGAGCAAGTATCCGGCGCGCGTCAAATGCGCGCTGCTCGGCTGGCTGGCGTTCAAGGACGCACTGGCCCAGTCGGTGGAATCCATTGAGACACAACGAGCGGAACTCGCATGAGCAACGAGACTGATCAGACGGCAATCGATGCCACAGACACCGGCACCACAACCACCGAGGCGCCGAGCACCGAGGTCCCGACCACTGCGGTACCAGCGCCGGTGAGCACGTCGCTGCCGCTGCTGGAGGACGTCGAAGAAGCGATGCGCGATGTCGTCGATCCCGAGTTGGGGATCAACGTCGTCGATCTGGGTCTGGTCTATGACATCGAGATCACCGACGACGCGGTCGCCAAGATCGACATGACGTTGACGTCGGCGGCGTGCCCATTGACCGACGTGATCGAGGATCAGTCGCGGTCGGCCCTGGTCAGCAGCGGGTTGTGCACCGACATGGAGATCAACTGGGTCTGGTTGCCGCCGTGGGGCCCGGACAAGATCACCGACGACGGCCGCGAGCAACTGCGTGCCCTCGGTTTCACCGTCTGAGGCGTGACCGAAAGGACCGATCCACCGGAGGGGCACTTCCGTCGTGTCCGCCGGTGGAAACCGCAGCGGCACGAGGATCGCGTGGAGAAGATGATCCGCGAGGCCACCGAACGCGGCGACTTCGACAATCTCCCCGGCATGGGCAAGCCGCTGAACCTGTCCGGACTCGACGATCCCGACTGGTGGGCCAAGCAGAAGATCCGCGACGAGGAACTCGACTCCACCGCCCTGCTACCGCCGACTCTGCAACTGCGCAAAGAAGCCGACACATTCCCGGAGTCGTTGCGCGGCATCTCCGACGAGCAGGCGGTGCGGGCGATCCTCGACGACTACAACAAGCGGGTGAAACAGGATCGGTTACGTCCGAGCCTGGGGCCGGCGTCGCACATCGTCGCGCGGACCATCGACGTCGACGACATGGTGGCCCGGTGGCGCGAACTGCGCTGAGCGCACGTCCCGCCCGCCCGGTGTGACAACTGCCCCGCGAGAACCGTTGCGACATCATGTGTTCGGGATGCACATCGGTCGGCAGGAACCGCAACGTCGACATGCGGAAGGCCATCTCGCGTCGGTTGTCGACGATCTCGGAGTACAGGTCGTCGAGTGCCGCCCGGCCGCGGTTATGCGGTCCGACGATGCGATAGCAGGCCTGGTTGAACGAGCCGAACCACAACTGGATGAACAGTTTCGGGTTGCGCAGCATCATGCTCATCGGTACCAGGCAGCCGATCTCGCGTGCGAGCGCGTCGAGGTAGAGGACCTGCGACGGGATGGCCTCGGTGTGGCGGGGACTCAACTCGGTCCAGTGCTCCTCCCATTCCTTCTCACGGCCGATGCGTTCGTCGAGATCGGCTGGGGGAGTGAGCTTTCCGCTCAGCACGCGGGCGAAGTACCGGGCCTGCATCTCCGCGCAGATCGGGATGCCGCCGGAGAACGGACGGACGAAACCGATGAATGCGGCGGTTCCCTGATGTTCGGGATGCAGGAAGTGCTTGTACAGGTTGCGCACGTTGGCGTCCTTGACCTGCAGGTCGCCGATTGACAACTCCTCCTTGGTGAAGCCGGTGCACAACACGATGGTGTCGTACTCGCCCACGGTGGAGTCACCGAAAGTGACGGTGTTGCCGTCGGAGGAGGAGATGCCGGCGTCGTTCAGGGTGATGCGACCACTGACCAGATGCGGGATGAAACTGACGTTCTTGCACAAGATCCCACGTTGCGCCCAACTGCCGTTCGGGTGTGAGCGGCGATTCCAGGTGCGGATCATCTCGAAGTTGGCGTCGTTGTGCTCGGTGCCGATGTCGAGTTTGGGCGGATCGACGGCCTCGCGCATCGGGTTCAGTTCCGGCTGCGCGGCGCGCATCGACGGGATCAGCCTGTCGCGGTAGACCCGGGCCGCGCCGAGTGCGGTGGTGAGGACACCGAGGACCACCGACACCACCCCGAACACCGCCTTGGCGATCGGGCTGCGGCCCCAGATCGTGTCCAGGGCGAACGGGTAATGCGAAGAGCGGTCCAGCATTTCGTGATGGTGCGAGCGGACCGTGCCGTTGTCGGTGGTCCGGGTGCCGTTGAAGATGCGTGGCAGCAGATAGGTGTAGGACCGGATCGCGAGAGTGCACTCGTCGGCGACGTCGCCGACCTCTCGCACGATGTCGGCACCGGATTCGGCCATCCCCACCACCAGGACCTTCTTGCCGCGGAACCGTTCGTTGTCGCGGTATTCGGCGGAGTGGACGATCTCGCCGGTGAAGTTCTCCAGACCGGGGATGTCGCGATGCGGGGTCTTGAACGGCCCCGAGCACACCGCCACGGCGTCGAAGTCCTCGATCGTCTCGACGCCGTTGTGCTGCACGGTCACCGTCCACGACGACGGTTTGCGCACGATATCGGTGACCTCGTGACCGAACCGGATGTGGTCGTGTAGGCCGAAGGTCGTCGCGTATTCCTGCAAGTACTCGAAATACTCACGGCGCGAATAGAAGACGCGACCACCCTGGAAGGGGAAATCGGAGTAGGCCATCAGCTTCATGGAGATGGTCAGCATCAGGCTGTCATAGGCCTTCATCGTGGAGCCGTCGTCACCCTCGCGCAGCCAGATGCCGCCGGAGGAGGGATTCTTGTCGAAGCAGACCACCTCGTGGCCCTCGTCGAGAAGTTGCTTGATGGTGGTCAGTCCGCAGGGACCGGCGCCGACGACGCAGACCTTCATGTGATGCCTTCCGGGAGTGCAACGTGACTCGGCCTCACACACATCGAGGCCGCACGTTAGGGAAGGCTAACATTATCCCGAAGTCCGCCCAACTCGGCCTCGGTTTGCGTGACCAGCGCAAACCACGCAAAACCGATAGTCGGCACGTGGTTCGGAACCCGAAATGGCTTGCCTGCATCGCTATCGTTGCGGTGTGTTCATGACCATCGAGGCACGCTCGGATGACCCGACGACGCCCGCCACCAATCTGGGTTTCCTACTGCACAAGCATCCCGACCGGGTCCAGCGGTTCGAGACCAGCCAGGGCGTGGCGACGGTGTTCTATCCGGTGGCCGATCCGACCGTGTGCCGGGCTACCTGCGCATCATCTACGGCCCCGGCTACCTCGACGATCTTGGCCGCCTGCTATCCCGCGACCTGCGGCACAAGAGGTCGATGGCCGCGCGTGAGCACCGGTTGGGCAGGGAGGCACTGGCGCGTCACGTCGAGGGTGCCCCGCTGTGGCAGGTGCATGAATGCGTCTTCGGTGTGCTGGCCCTCGAATCCGAGCCGGTGGACACCCGCCTCTGACCGCCAGGCCCGTGCGCAGCGCCCGCCTCACGTTGACAGCGCTTGGCCACACATTGACGGCGCTCTCACGGGAGTGATCAACCGAGCCCGGGGCGTGTGACCTCACGCATCAACCGGAGTCGGGTGCGGTGGTCGAGTGCGGCGAAGACCGATCGCATCGCTGCCAGCGCGCCGGCCAGATCGGTGCGCTCACTGAGGTAGCTGCGTTGTGCGCTCACCGGCAGTGCGAGAAACGCGGCGAAGAAGGTGACGGTTTGTGCGGGATCGAGGCCGAGTAGCACCCCGAGACCGCGCAATCGCAGTCGCCACACCTGGCGCGCCGAGAAGGGCCACAGCAGTTCGGTGGGATCATCCCCGTCGCGGATTCCGCGCGCCAGCAGATCGGCACAGCGCAACGCGGTGGCCACCCCGTACCCGCTGATCGGGTTGAGCAGCCCGCCGGCCGCACCGAAGGTCAACGGAGTTGTCTCCCAGGGTGTTCGGGTGTCGGGCAGCATGGGGAACGCCACCGTCTCCGAGCCGCGGAGGCGGGCGTCGGCGAGGCCATAGGCCGCGAGACGACGGGCAAGACGGTCGCGCAGCTCACGAATCCTGAGTGCGGGCCGGCCCACCAGGCAGGTCTCCTCGAGCAGGACCGTGTCCGCACCGAGTGGCACGGCGTAGAGAAACGAGGGCGACGGTCCACCGTGCTGCCACGGCGCGGTGTGTTCCGGTGCGCGCCAATCCATCAGGATGGCCGGCGATCCGTCGAGCACGCGGCGCGCGTCGTCGTCTCCGACGATCACACCGTAGGCGGTCTGGCGCGGCAGGTGACGGGCCGAGGTGCCGCGGCAGTCGATCACGTGGTCGGCGGTGATCGACTCGCCGTCGTCGGTGATCACCGAATGAGTCTGTACCTCCACGGCTTTCGCGTCGACCACGTGTGCATCGTCGATGGAGAGTCCGTTTTGTAGTCGCTGCGTGTCGAAGACGGTGTAGCCGCGGGCGATGTCTCGCCGCCGATACGCATAAACCGACACCGAGTCGACGCGGGCCGCGACCATGTCACCGCCAACCCAGGTGGGCAGCTCGTCGGTCCAGGCGGCATAGGTGGGCGTCCAGCGCCGGTGCGGCGCCGGATCGATCAGAGTCACCGCGACCCCGTGGTGCAGGAGCCGGTGGCTCAGGGCACGGCCCGACGGGCCCGCGCCCACGACGATTACGGATGTGCTGCTCATCGGGCCGATGACGTCGACGACGGGGCCGGCGCGCTCACATCGAACCGGTGGACATCAGGCCGCCGTCCACCCGGAGGGTCTCCCCGGTTATCCACGATGATTCGTCGCCGACGAGGAACGCCGCCGCGCGGGCGATGTCCTCGGGCTCGCCGAGGCGACCGGTGGGGTAACCGGCGATCGCCTTGGCCCCGTTGTCGCCACTGATCAGGACATCGGCGAACTTGGTGCGCACGATCGCCGGGGCGATCGCGTTGACCCTGATCCCGGCCGGGCCCAGTTCCCACGCCAGCTCTTCGGTAAGGCGGATCAGCGCGGCCTTCGACGCGCCATATGCGGCGATCACGCCGGTGGACCGAAGTCCCGCGACCGACACGACGTTGACGACGGTGCCACCGGTCTCGGCCATCCCGGCCCGGTATGCCTCCTGGATGAAACCGAGTGCGGCGACGACATTGGTGTCGAAGGTCTTGCGCACCGCGTCGAGGTCGGCATCCATCAGGGGGCCCGCGGTCGGGGCGATCCCGGTGTTGTTGATCAGGATGTGGATGCCGCCCTGGGCGACGGCGGCCGCGACCGCGGCAGTGCGGTGGTCGGCGTCGCCGGTGTTGCCGGGTACATCGGTGACCGTGGCATCGGGTACCCCGGCGTGGATCGCCGCGGCGGCCTCGGCGAGCGGGTCGGGTTTGCGGCCGGTGATGACAACGGCGGCGCCGCGGCGGGCGAGTTCGGTGGCGATGGCCAGGCCGATGCCACGGCTCGCACCAGTCACGAGGGCCGAACGACCGGTGAGGTCAGGAGCGGGGAATGCGGTGTTCGCACGCGCGGTGGTGTCGGTCGTCGCAGTGGTGTCGGTCACAGTGTCACCCTACGTGCGGCCGCGGCGGCGTGTGCACGAGGTGTTTCCCGCAATCCCGCCCGCGGCATGTGAATGTGCTTAGGCTATCCTTAATCGGCAGGACCGGGAAGGAGGGGTGTGCCGCGTGAAGCCGAGCGTCGGTGTCATCATTCCGGTCTACCGGAGTGCTCCCTATGTCCAGGGTTGCATCGAATCGGTACTGGCACAGACCTATCCCGTCGACCAGATCGTCATCGTCGACGACTGCGGCGACGACGATTCCGTTCCCGTCGCCCGGCAGACACTCGACGACGCCGGACGCGAGTACCGCCTGATCCGGCAATCACGCAACGGGGGGTTGGGACGGGCCCGCAACACCGGACTGGCGGCGGTCCAGACCGATCTCGTCTGGTTTCTCGACAGCGACGACGAGGCCGACGCCGATTTCGTCGCCCGGATCGTGGCCGCGATGACCACACACGACGCGCAGATCGGCGTGACGAGGACGCGTCGAGTCGACGAGAACGGTGTGGTACTCCAGATCGACGAGGCGTCACCGCCCGAGGCGGTCCTCACCGGCGAGCAGTATGCCCGGGAGATCCTGTGCGGGCGGGCGAAGGCGTACGCCTGTACCAAACTCTTCCGCCGCGAGATTCTCGGTGAGCGACCGTGGGCACAGGATCAAGCGTATGAGGACTTCGCCACCAGCGTCCGATTGTCCCTGTCGATGGAACGTGTGGCCCTCGTGGCGGAGCCGTTGTACCGCTACCTCTACCGCGAGGGTTCCCTGTCGACCGCCTTGAGTCCTTCGACGCTCGATCTCTTTGTCGTCGAAGACGATGTCCGCCAACTGATCTGCGCCACCACCCGCGATGCGGGGTGGTGGCGGAACTTCGTCGGCTTCCGGTATCGCGAGGTGCTCACATCGGTGACCCATGTCGCGATGCGTTCCGCGCATGCGTCGGGCCATCGCTCCGATCTGTATCGGACCGCGCTGACCCGGGTCCGCGACGACATCTCACTGGGTGACCTGCCGACCCTGTGGGCCGGAAAATACCTCCGCGAGATGATCTTTGCGGTCCTGGTGAAGCTTGTCCCCGGACTGTATTCGGCGGTGCTGAGGTGGCGGTGACCCGATGGTGAACGCCGATGGTGGCCGGGCGCCGCTGGTAACCGTGCTGATGCCGGCCTTCAACGCGGCCGGATACATCGTCGAGGCGGCGGAATCGATCCTGTCGCAGGGCGTCGACGATCTGGAACTGCTGGTGATCGACGACGGCTCCACCGATGCCGGGATGGCCGAGCTGGCCACCCTCACCGACCCCCGGATCCGGGTGATCTCGCAACCCAATGCGGGCCTGGTGGCCGCGCTCAACCGTGGGATGTCCGAGGCCACCGGCGACTACATCGCACGGATGGACGCCGACGACATCTGCCCGCCGGGCCGATTGCGCGCCCAGCTGCAGTGGTTTGCCGCCCATCCCGACGGGATCGCGTGCGGCACCGACTATGAACTGTTCGACGCGATGTCGGTCCAGGTGCGGATGCCGCGAACCGATCGTGCGTGCCGCGACCGGCTGCTGCTGGCCGGATGTCTGTGCGGCGCTTCGGTGATGATGCGCCGCGACGTCGTCGAACGCGAAGGGATGCGGCGTGACGCCGGATTCCGGGATGATCTGGTCGGTGACGACGATCTCGTTGGAGGTGGTCGAAGACATGGGTGTTCCTGTTCTGCCGATGATGTGGGCTGTCGGGGCGAATGGCCGGGTGGAATTGCCCTGGTGATCAGGCGGATTCGAGGGTCGAGACACCGACGCTGCGCCGATGAACCAGATCGGCGAGAGTGTTGGCCACCCGGTAGGGGTTCTCCGCCCCGAAGATGTTGCGGCCGAAGCTCAGGCCAGCGACCCCGCTCTCGAGCACCTGCGCGCCGAATGCGATGGCGTCGTCGTCATCGCGCGTCGCGCCGCCTGCGACGTAGATCGGTACCGGGGTGGAGTCGACGACCGCGCGCATGGCCTCGGCCGACTCGGCGTAGTCCAGCTTGATCATGTCCGCGCCGAGGTCGGTGGCGATGGCGGCGAGGTGCGCCAACGTTGCCGTCGTGGGCCGGTTGGGAATCGCCGGGCCGCGCGCGTACATCATCGCGAGCAGGGGAACGCCGAGCGTCTCGCATTCCCGGGAGACCGCCGCGAAGTCCTCGAGTTGGCCACTCTCGGTCCCGGAGCCGATGTTGACATGCACGCTGACCGCGTCGGCTCCGCTGCGCAGTGCCGAATCGACGCCGCCGACAAGGACTTTGGCGTCCTGATCCGGTCCCAAGGAGGTGCTGGCGGACAGGTGCACGATCAGACCCATGGAGGCGAAGGTGGCCGGGGAAACCTGTCCCACCCGGCCTCGGTGCAACACCACAGCGTTGCAACCGGAATCCGACAGCAGGCGCACCATGCGTTCGGTGTGCTGGACGGGTCCGAGGGGACCGAGGGTGATCGAATGGTCCATCGGCACGATCTGGGACCGCAGCGTGGTCGGGTCGGCGATCCTCGACAGCCGGATCGCCTTGCCGCCCGTGGGTGCTGGGCGGCGATGGCCGTCCACGAATGTACTCATCAACGTGCTCCTGAATGCCTGGTTCCCAACCTGTGCTTAGGCTAGGCTATCCTCTTGGCCATCGGCTTCCGCCGACGTGAGAAGCGCGACTCCAGGCTGGTCTTTGGTTAGCCTAACCTTTAGGCTTAATCTAAGCCAAGCTTCAGGAAGTACCGACCCCAACGAGTAGGGACCGCATGCACGAGACCCCGCGAGCCGACACTTCGACCGGATCGCCCGAGGTGTCGCCGATCTCCGACGCCAGCACGGGCCGTCCGAGTGTGTCGGTCATCATCCGGGCCATGAACGAGGCCAAGAACCTCCCGTACGTGGCATTCCGCATGCCCGACGACATCGACCAGATCGTCTTCGTCGACGGGAACTCGGCCGACGACACCGTCGCCGTCGCCCAAAAGCTCTGGCCCGAAGCCACTTTCGTCACTCAGTCGAGGTCGGGTAGGGGCAACGCTCTGGCTTGCGGTATCGAGGCATGTACCGGTGACATCATCGTCATGATCGACGCCGACGGCTCGACCGACCCGGCCGAGATCCCGCTGTTCGTCACCGCCCTGATCGACGGGGCCGATCTCGCCAAGGGCAGCCGCTTCGTCGGACGTGGCGGAAGCACCGACATCACCACCCTGCGGCGGTGGGGCAACAAGGTCCTCAACACCATCGTCAACGTGTACTTCCACACCAAGTTCACCGACCTGTGCTACGGCTACAACGCCTTCTGGGCTCGTCACGCCGAGCAGATCGAGTTGCCGCCGACGCAGTACAGCCGCGCCCAGTGGGGTGACGGCTTTGAGATCGAGACGGTGATCAATGTCCGGCTGGCCACCGCCGGACTCGCGATCACCGAGGTCGGCAGCTTCGAGGGCCCGCGTCTGCACGGACGCAGCAACCTCAACGCCTACAGCGACGGAATGCGGGTGCTGCGCACCATCAATCAGGAGTTCAAGCACTGGCGGAGCCACCGCGCGGCAGCGCGGCACGGCGTGCGTGCCGGGGCGGCCGTCGAGGTCGTCTCCGACGAACTCGCGGGGTGATCGCCGCCCGCGTCGCAGGCGAACCGGGTCCGGGGGAGCGCGGATCGGGACAGCACGCGCCGGGTGAATCCGCGGGGCTCGCCAAAACGTCGGTCGCCGTCGCCGTATCCGGGATGCTCACCGCGGCACTCGGATTGGTCTACTGGGTGGTGGCCGGCCGCCTGTATCCGGCTCGCGAGGTCGGGGCCGCGGCGGCGGTGATCACCACGGCCACGATGCTCTCGGCATTCGGGAACCTCGGTCTGGGTGCATATCTCGAGCGATTCCTGCCCGTGGCGGGTCGACGGGGCTACGTCCTGCCCACCCTCGGACTCGGCATCGGCGCCACCTGTGGTGCGGTGCTCGCGACGGGTTTCCTGCTCGTCGGGCCCACCGATGAAATGTTCACCAGCAGAATCGAACTGGTTCTTTTCCCGGTTGTGGTGATGGTCCTCTCGTCCTTCGCATTGCTCGATCACCTGAGCATCGCCATGGGCCGGGCCACGTGGTCAGCGCAGAAGAACGTCATCCACGCCGCCGTCAAACTCCTCGCCGCGATCGCCCTCGCCGGACTCGCCAGCCGCGCAGGGCTGGTCGGTACCTGGATCGTCACGGCGGCGGTGGCCGGCGGCGTCCTGTGGTGGTTCGCCGGACGGGAACTCCGTCGTCGGGTTGCGCGGGCCGATGCGACCCTGATGCCGCCGTTGCGCGATCAGGGCCGGTTCCTGGCCGGCAATTACGGCGTGTACATCGCGAGTGCGATCACGCCGCTGATCCTGCCCTCCGTGGTGATCGCACGGGTCGGCGCGGATCACAACGCCTACTTCTCGATCGTCTGGTCACTGGTGAGTGCGGTGCTGGTGCTGCTGACCATGATGTTGGGACCGTACGTCGCGTCGATGAGCGCCGCCGGCGTCGATCGCCGACCCGGCGGAGACGCCGACGGTGGTTTCGGTTCGGGGCCCGATTCGACTGCGGCACTGCGTCTCACACGACTGTTCGTGGCGATCATGATCGGCGGGGCGGCCTTGGCGGCCGTCGGCTTCGAGGTGATCGGTCCGCTGTTCCTGCGCCTGGCCGGCCCCGACTACGCCGAGTACGGTGCGCCGCTCCTGCGCCTGGGAGCGGTGGCTCTGCCGTTGGCGGCGGTCGGACTGTGTTACGTCGCGATCTCCCGGGTACGGTGCCGGCTGTGGCCGGCGCTCGTCGTGCAGATCATCAGCGCCACGATCATGTTGTCGGCCACCGCATTATGGATTGGTGAGCACGGCCTGGTTGCCGCCGGCTGGGCGATGATCCTGGCCGAGGGCACTGCGGCGGCACTGGTGATCATTCCGGTGGCGCGTGCGGTATGGGGACGCGCCCCGCTGCGTCCCGTCGTCGCGTCGTCGACTCCGGAGCGCATCGCGGCCTGATTGGGTTCGTTCGATCGCAGGCCGGCGCACGTTGGGGTCTCGAGATCACTTGTCGTGGAGTTGGATTGCTCCCGGGGTCGGCTGGAGGTATCCGGCGCGGGTGAACGCAGCCACGTCATCGACCGGTGCGTAGACCGCCACCCAGTCGATGTCGACCTCGGCGGTGACCGGACGCGGGTCACCGGCGGCGCACGGTGTCATTCCCCAGTCGGCGCGCCGTTCACATGCGCCGGCCTCCACCTGCATGCCCAACCACATGGGAACCGTCGGTACCATCTCGGCCGAGCGGACCTCGGCCCATACCTTGCCGTCGAGGAGGTATCGGATCAGGCCGGGTAGCCATTCGACACCGACGACGTGCCAGTCGGCGAAGTCGCCGGTGGCATCCGCCTGTGCCTTGTGGTTCTCCCCGTCGTCTTTCCAATGCACGAACGCCGAGATCGCGTCTCGCCGTGAGGCGATGCTTTCGGCGAAGTCGATCTCCGGTGGCCACTCGTCGGATTTGGGCCACAACAGCATGTGGTAGGACAGATCCGCGCTCGGCGTCGCGCGCATGCGGATCTCCCAGCGTCCGTAGGTCTGGGTGACCGGGTAGTTCGAGACGCCGCCGGTGACCCATCCGGAGGGGGTCTTCTTGCCCGACAGGCGCATCACGCCGTCGTCGACCGACACCATCGAGACATCCCACTGACCCACCGGATTGCCCCCGGGACTGCCGGAGTAGGTGCCCCACTGGTCGCCGAGGTCGCACCGGTCGAATGTGTCGAGGAAGGTTCGTTTCCACAGGGCCCGATCGACGGTCTCGGGGGTGGTACCCGATCCGTCCGGGCCGCGGTCGCTCAGACACGTCGTCTGGGCGGCATTGTGGAGACCGTCGCCGTCGCCGACGGTGCATCCATTGCTGATCATCGCCGACGTGATGATGCCGATGACCATGGCCAGACAACGTGTTCGGCGGTGTCCATGGCGCCTCACAGTGCCATTTCCGCCAACCGCTGCAAGGTCAGACACGCCGCCACGATGACGCATCCGGCGGTGACCAGGGTGAGTCGGTGGGCCGGCGCGCCCCGGCGGGAGGCGCCGTCGGAGCCCACCTCGACCTCGCGCAGCGCCGCACCCAGCACCAGCAGTACCGCGCTGATCACGAGCAGAACGACGGTGATGCTCACTGGCCCTCCAGAGGTGTTCCGGCGCGCAGGATCTCGACATTCTCGGTGCGGACGACGAGACGATACTCGCCGGTCCGTATCAGCCCGTCGATGGCGTCCCGGAGCGCGTCGGGTGACTGGCCGTATTGCAGTTCGAGCATTTTCAATCCCTGATTGGTCACGTAGATGTAGTCCGGCCATCGCTCGCGGGCGCACTGCGCGACGTTGTCGAGGCATGGGAAGGAGTCGATGAAGGAGAACCGCGGCCCGTGTGGGTCGAGGATGCGCCGCACGCCGGTGCTCTGCGGTGCGTAGCTGAAACTCATCACCGTGGCGTCCGGTGGGACGGAGGCGATGAACTCATCGGTCACGGTGACCTCGTCGCGGGCGGTCGCCTCGAACGCCGTGTTCAGGCCGCGGTTGGTGGTCTCCAGCAGCGCCAGGATCATCACCAGTGCCCACAGCAGGGCGTATCCGAGATATCGGAAGTGGGTAGCGCGTAGCCGTCGCCGCAGTCCGGCGCCGCCCGCGGCCAGCGCCAGCGCAGCGAACGGTGCCAGCACCGGGGACGCGAGCAGGAAGCAGCGGATGATCATCTCGCCGCCATAACTCTGCAACGCGACGAGCACGAAGGGCGCGGCGCAGAGCAACCCGCCGACGGACCAGGCCTTCTTCGACCGCCAGATCAGCCAGCCGATCAATCCGACTGCGGCGAAGCCACCGGAGGCGAGCATGCGCAGGTACTGCATGCGGGTGTACGTCGGATCGCCGCTGAGACGATCGCCGACGCCGGCCTCGACGGACTGCCCCACCTTGCCCACCTCGTCGACCAGGCCCTGCAGATGCCCGAGCCAGAAGTCGGTGGCGCCGTAGGAGAACCAGGCGGCGAAGATCAGTCCGGCCGCGAGCCACAGGGTGCGGTAGCGGGTGGTCCCGGTCGCGGCGAAGGCCGCCAGCGCCAGCACTGTGAGCATGGGCGTCATCTGGTGAGACACGGTGTTGCCGGCGATGATCACGACGAGGACCACTTCGATGCCCACCGTGCGGCCCGGACCGAAGCCCGGCACCCGACCGGGAGTTCGGCGGAATCCGTTGATGATCCGCGCGATCCGCCCACCCTCGAGTCCCGGCAACGGCGCGGTGCGCAACTGCCACAGCAGGGTTCCGAGGATGGCCGTGTATCCGATGATCGCCATGGACTGCGGCGAGTAGTAATCCTGCTGGTACCAGTTGAACCCGTGGTAGAGCAGTACCGACACCCAGGCCAGCCGGGCACGTCCGGTGATGGCGATCGCGATCGCGTAGATGCCGAACGACACGACGACCCCGGCGACGAACGGCGCCCACAGCAACACCGGCGTCAGGTCATCGATCCCGCCGACGACCTTCACGTGCGCCGACATCGCGAAGAATCCGGCCCAGCTGAAACGGGCGTTGATCTGGTCGGGGAGATGGTGACTGGCGGCCAGGACGTCGATGAAGCCGCGATGGACGAACGAGGTGGGAATCGACGTCTCGCCGGTGGCGCCACCCACCAACATCGAGTTGTAGGCCACTGTCACGACGGTGACGGCGCCGAGGACGAGTGTGTCGAGTCGCCGGGACAGCAATGCCGCCACGATGACCGCGGCCAGCAGTCCGAGTCCGAGGAAGTAGACGGGGTCGAGGGCGGAGATGACCCCGAAGCGGCCGGTGTCGGCGACATCGAGATCGGCGACGGCCAGCCCGAAACATCCCAGCGACGCGGCGAGCGTGGCGAGTGCGATCGCGCGTCGCCGGGTCCAGTGGGATCGGTCGAAACCGAATGATCCCGTGCGGGTGTGGGTGGGCAGGGTGCGACGGGCCCAGATGCACGCGGCGAGCGAACCGGCGGCCAGGATCGCCTGTGTGCGTACGGGACTCCACCAGTCGGCGACGATCGTGGTCTGGGTCAGCAGGACGGTCACCGACAGCGAGATGGCGGGGATCAGGATGCCCGACAGCGCCCGCCCGGGGATCCGCAGTGCCACGACGATCGGGATGCCCGGAAGGGTGAGGATGCCGGCGAACACCAGCAGCGCGCGGACGGCGGTGGGAAGTGGGTCGGCACCGAGTCCGTCCAGCAGGTCGAGCACGAGAAGCGTTGCGGCCAGCACCCCACCGACGACAAGCGACCCACCGGGCGGAAATCCGTAGGCGATGGGTGCATCCGGTGTGGTGTGCCTAGAGGAGGAGCGGTGGAGTGTGAGTGTCACGACGAGCGATCCGTCCCTGGCCCGGTGACCTGTCGCCGGCGGTCACGGCAGCGCAGGTGCCCGCGGCCGAACAGCAGTGGGCCGGCGAGGTAGCCCCGCAGTTCCAGGTTGCGCAGTTCGGCAGGCCATTGGGCGCGCGAGAACGCCGAGGTGTTCTCCGACCCGGGAACGAGCAGTGCCCAGAGTCCGGCCGGGATCCGCTTGGCCACGGCGACGGCGTGGCGGGAGAACAGCAGTTTGGTCACCGACGCCGACATGCCGGTGCCGTATCCGTACGCCTGGGTCCGCAGATCGTCCATGTTGTCGCGGTGATAGTGGGTCACCACCGCATCCGGCCGGTACGCGATGGCCCATCCGGACAGGATGATCTCGCGCATGAGATCGAGGTCCTCGCCGCCGTTGGACGGGGTGCCGGTGCCCAATCGTTCGTCGAAAATGCCGGTGTCGTCCAGGATCTCGACGTCGAGGGCGAGATTGTTGCCGCTGCCGAGTTGTCCGGCGGTGTAGGGGAAGAAGAAGTTGTGCGACCCGGCGACACCGGCGGCCACATGCTCCGGGTCGGGTGTCAGGGCCCAGATCGTCGCGTCGGAGCCCTTGTCGAAGACCTTGGCATCCTCGAACAGTTCCTGGAGTTCGGTGGGGGTGTCGATCCCGACCACGCGTCCGGTGACCGCCCCCACCGATCCGGTCGTATCGTCGGTGAACGCCCTGACGATGGTCGACACCCAGTCCGCCGCGGGTCTGGCGTCGTCGTCGGTGAAAGCGACGACGCGGCCGCGGGCCTCACGGATTCCGGCGTTGCGCGCCGCGGAGATGCCGGGGAAGGTCTCATTGACAATGCGCAGACGCCGATCGTGCCGATCCGCGAGAATGGTCGGTACCCGGCCATAGCCCGGGCGATTGTCCACCACGACGACCTCGATGTTCGGATGGTCTTGTGCCAGAGCGGCATCCACGGCGTCGATCAACAGGTCGCGGCCGATGGTGGGGATCACCACCGTCACCAGATCGTCGGGCGCGATCGAGGAGGCCCGCCGACGCCGTGACCGCGCCGGCACGAGCCGGGAGTCGGCGGCGGCGCGCCGGCGTGCACCGGCGCCGGTGCCCCATGCGGTGCCGGCGGCGGTGACCGCGACCCCGATGATCATCATCGCCAGGCGGGCGGCGGCGGCGGGGTCGCCGCGTAGAACGTGGGAGAGGTAGCGCACCACGCCGGAGGTGATGGTCCGCAGCACGTAGGAGGTCTCGGCCGACAGCGCGTCGCCGGAACCGGCCATCCTCGACAGAACGGCCTTGGATTTGCCCTCGTTGAGGCACCGCCGCAGGAAGTAGCGGGTGGATTCGCGATCGGTTGAGACGCTGTGGGCGACGCCGAATCCGGCGTCGCGGATCACGCGCCCCCGCGGGAACGTGCGATGCACCTCGATTCCCATGAGTGTTTCTTCACAGCCCACCGGAAGGTCACCGACGCGGCCGAGTTCGGTGGCGAAACCGCCGATCTCCGCCAGCGCCGACCGCCGCACCGCCATGGCGGCGCCGATGGGATTGCGGATGTCGGCGCCGTCGTTGGCGATGCCGCGGTAGTCGCAGCCGACGACCCAACCGAATTCGTCGGGGAACCAGCGGGGTGCGGTGCCGCCGGACCACTGCGGTGTGACCGCTCCGCCGACGGCGACGACGGACGGGTCAGCGAATGCGCGGCGCACCGCCGCCAGACCGTCGTCGGCGAGGACCGCATCGTCGTCCAGGAAGACGAGCACGTCCTCGTCCGAACAGTCCAACCCGGTGTTCCGGGCGCCGGACAGGCCGCGGGCGTGGGCGTTGGGCACCACGTCGACCCGACGCGCATCGTCGTGGACCCGGCTCTTCACCCAGCCGAGCAGCTCATCGTTGTGGTCGGCGACCACGATGAGGCGGTCGTCCGTGCCGAGCTGAGCCGTCGCGGCGTCGATCGCGGCGCCCAGCTGATCCCGGCGTTCGGTGGTGTAGCAACAGATGATCACCCCGAGACTGATCGCACCGGCATGGTGATTGCCGGCTGGTGGGGTGTGGTCACCGCGTATCTCCATCGGTCGGGCGCATGGTCGGGTCCAGGCACAAACGGCCCCCAATAAGGTGAGCCTAAGCTACTGTAGTGGACCCTTAGCGGCTCTACCCAATCGAGTGAGGTGACCGTCGCACGCGCTCGCCGATTCGGTCACCGTCGGTGGAGTCGATAGACTCGAACGTCGTGATCACCGCGACCGACCTCGAAGTCCGTGCGGGCGCCCGGACCCTGCTGTCGGCGCCCGGTTCCGCGCTGCGCATCCAACCGGGCGATCGCATCGGCCTGGTCGGGCGTAACGGAGCGGGCAAGACCACGTCGCTGCGCATCCTGGCCGGGGAGACCGAACCCTACGCCGGCACCGTGGTCCGCAGCGGCGAGATCGGCTACCTTCCGCAGGACCCGAAAGAGGGCGACCTGGAGGTGCTCGCCAAGGACCGGGTGCTGTCGGCGCGCGGCCTCGACGCCATCCTGCGGCAGATGGAGAAGCAGCAGGCACTCATGGCCGAGACCGCCGACGAGCGGGTCCGCGATCGTGCGGTGACCAAGTACGGGCAACTCGAGGAGCGGTTCTCGGCGCTCGGCGGCTACGTCGCCGAATCCGAGGCGGCGCGAATCTGTCACAGCCTCGGCCTGCCCAACCGCGTCCTCGGTCAGCCGCTGAGGACACTGTCGGGTGGACAGCGTCGTCGAATCGAGTTGGCCCGCATCCTGTTCGCCGCCTCCGACGGTGCCGGCAAGTCGCAGACCACGTTGCTGCTCGACGAGCCCACCAACCACCTCGACGCGGATTCCATCACCTGGCTGCGTGGGTTCCTGCAGAACCACGAGGGTGGGCTCATCGTGATCAGTCACGATGTGGATCTGCTCGCCGATGTGGTGAACCGCGTGTGGTTCCTCGACGCGGTGCGTGGCGAGGCCGACATCTACAACATGGGCTGGAAGCGGTACCTCGACGCCCGCGCCACCGACGAACAGCGCCGTAAGCGTGAGCGCGCCAACGCGGAGAAGAAGGCCTCGGCGTTGCGCACGCAGGCGGCCAAACTGGGCGCCAAGGCCACCAAGGCCACCGCGGCGCAGAACATGCTCAAGCGGGCCGACCGGATGCTCGACGCGCTCGACGAGGAGCGGGTGGCCGACCGGACCGCACACATCCGATTCCCCGAACCGGCCGCGTGCGGAAAGACCCCGCTGATGGCCTCCGGCCTGACGAAGAACTACGGCTCGCTGGAGATCTTCACCGGTGTCGACCTGGCCATCGACAAGGGCAGCCGCGTCGTCGTCCTGGGTCTCAACGGTGCGGGAAAGACGACGTTGCTCAAGCTGCTGGCCGGCGCCGAGGCCCCCGATATCGGCTCCATCGAACCCGGCTACGGACTCAAGATCGGCTACTTCGCCCAGGAGCACGACACCCTCGACGACGCCGCATCGGTGTGGGAGAACATCCGGCACGCCGCGCCGGATGCGGGGGAGCAGGATCTCCGCGGGTTGCTGGGCGCGTTCATGTTCTCCGGCGCCCAACTCGACCAGCCCGCGGGCACGCTGTCCGGCGGCGAGAAGACGCGCCTGACCCTGGCCGGTCTGGTGTCCTCGGCGGCCAACGTGCTGCTCCTCGACGAGCCGACCAACAACCTGGATCCGATCTCGCGCGAGCAGGTCCTCGAGGCACTGCGCAGCTACACCGGCGCGGTCGTCCTGGTGACTCACGATCCCGGTGCGGCGGCGGCCCTGGAGCCGCAGCGGGTGATCCTGCTGCCCGACGGCACCGAGGATCACTGGAGCGAGGAGTATCAGGAACTCATCGAGCTGGCCTGAGTACCACTCTCTTTCGCTGCGTCGACAGCGCTCCGAACTACGCTGACAGCGCTCTGAAATCCGTTGACAGCGCTCTGAGCCTTCCCAACGCAACCCGCGGAGGCGCTGTCAGCGGGTGGGCGAGCGCTGTCAACGAGATTCAGAGCTCTCTCAACGAACTACCCGGCGGTCTAGGAGCGAACCGCCCAGGCGATGATGTTGTCCCGATACCCGAGGGGTGGACCGACGAACGGTCCGCCGCAGGTCACCAGTGCCAATGTCTCCGGCCCGTCAAGCCGGTTGAGTTGTGCTGCGGGGAAACCGTTCTCCTTGTCGGCGGTCTGGACGTCCCGGACCCGATACCGGACCGTCTCGCCGCCGGCGGTGTGCAGGGTGACCTCGGATCCCGTTGTCAGTGAACCGAATCGGGCGGCGAATCCCCGTCCCTGGTTGACGTCGTCGACGTGCCCGGTGATCACCACCGTGCCCGTTCCCGAACCGGGTAGCGCCGAGTCCACCCACCAGCCGAGGTGGCCGACATCCTGGGGCGGCAGCAATGCGCCGGAGGTGTCGGTGGCCACGGATTCGGTGGGGGCGGTCTGACCACCCGCGGTCACCGAGGTCGGGGCGCCCGGATCGCCCGTTCGCGCACTGACCGGCGGACGCAGATCCGACTGTGCCACCGTGGAACTGCCGGGTTCGGATGACGGTGTGCCGGTGGTCGCGCAGCCGGTCAGGATCGCCGCGGCGAGGCAGACCAGGAGGAGAGCCATCCGGTGCAGCGGGCCGCGCGTAGGGTTCGCCGTGCTCACGATGGTCGTCACGGCTGGTTCACCGGTCCTGACGGGATCGACGAGAGTGGCACTCGGCCTGCGGGATTGCGTGAGCTGACATGCCCCGCGCGGGTGTTGTAGATCGACTGATCGGCGGTCTGGCCGCCGAGCACGTCGAAGGTGTAGGTCAATCCGTCGTTGAGATACCTTACCGGAGCTGCGATTTCGCGTGCGGTGTAGCAACCGCCGCGAACCCGTTTCGACGCGATGCCCTCGGCGTCGGTGGTGATCACGCCGAGGCCCTGCCCGTCGCAGGTCGCCACGGCGAACTGCGCGCCGGGCAACGTGTGGCCGTCGATCCGATCGCGTTTGGTGACCTGAAGCCAGCCGAAGTTCTGTCCGCCGTCGGTGCGGGTGAAGGTGAACTCATGGCTCACCGTCTGCCCGGCGACGATGTCCACCGAGAACCCGCCAGAGCCCAGGAGCCGATAGCCGGCCGGAACGTCGGTGACGGTGATGCCGTACGACCCCGGGTAATTGTTGATCGACGCCGGAAGCGGAATCGGTTGGCTGCCTGCCGGTCCGGCGAAGTCGATCACCACCCCGGGGACCGGGTTGCCGGCGGTGTCGCGGGTGGTGAGGTTCAGCGTTCCCTGGCCCTCCGGCGGCGTCGAAGTAGGACTGCTGGTCGATGGTGCCGACGGCGGAACCGAAACGCTGGTCGACGCGGGTGTCGACGGGGGAGCGGGATCGCTGCCGGTGGTGGATGGTGGTGTGGTTGCCGGTGGTGTGGTTGCCGGTGACGGCGGTGTGGTCTGTGTGGTGGTGGACGCGATCGGCGGTGGGGTGGTGGTCGTGGTGTCGTCGGCCGCGGCGATGCCCGCTGTCATGGTGGCCACGACGAGCGCCACCGATGGGAGTGCAGCGGTGCGGATGACGCGGAAGTGCTTTCGGCTCATGATGATTCCCGAGGTCTCCCCGACCCTGGTTCGAATGCGGACTGGAATGCGGAGTGCCGGTGCCGGCATGGGGTGTGTCGCGCGACCCGGTCCGGTCGTTAGCCGTGCATAGGAAATGGGCGGACAATGTCATTCACGCGGCCGACGTCACGACCGCGTGATCGGACCCGACGGGATGGAGGTCAGCGGCACGCGGCCCGCGGGATCACGGCCGGGTACGGTTCCGCCAGGGGATCCCGGCGATGTCGATGCAGTGGTGAGATGCACCGTGTAGGTGACGGTTTCGCCGGGCGTGAGGCCGATGGTGAAGTCCGATGGACCGACGAGGGTGAGTCCGGCGGGAACGGTGAGTACCCGAACGGGGATCGAGTGGGTCGGCGAGTCGATGGTGGCAGGAAGCTCGTAGACGTACGGCGACGGTGCCGCGATGCGGACGGTCACCCCGGCGACGGTGTCATGGGCGCCGTCGAGGACGGCGGTGATCAGAGCACGGCGCAGCGGACTCGGGCTCGATTCGGACGACGACGTGACCGGTGGGCCGGGCGATGTGGTGGGGTTGGGGTGCGTGGACGGGCTGGGCTGCGTCGACGGATCGGCCGGTGTGGATGAGTCCGGGGCCGGCGTGGTGGTGGTATTGACCGGCTCGGCGGCAGCCGGGCCGACGCCGGCGATCAGCGAACAGCCGATCGTGGCGGTCAGGGCCATCGCGATTCGGATGGGATGGCCTGTGTGGCAGCGGTTTCGATGGTGAGTTGGACGTCCGCCACGCGGCTGCGTGCGACGGTATTCGGTGAGTGTGCGCATGGCGCGGACTCGCGATCTCCCCGACCCGGAGTGGATCGTGTGGTCCCGACTGTGTGGTCCCGACTGTGTGATCCCGACAAGGGGAATATCCGTCGGGCCGGGGAGATCGTTAGCGTCGCGCAGGAATGTTATGGGCTCGTGATCGTGGGCTACACCGGCGGCCTACACCGTCGAGGGCCAGTAGGACTTGCGCAGAATGCCCTTGACCAGCTTTCCGGTGGGTGTGCGGGGGAGTTCGTCGACGAAGTCGACCGACCGCGGAACCTTGTAGGTGGCGATGCGTGACCCGGTGAACTCGAGCAGTTCGGCGGCGAGTTCGTCGGACGGCGTGAACCCCGGGGCCAACTGCACGCAGGCCTTGGCGACCTCACCGAGATCGGCGTCGGGGACACCGATGACACCCACATCGAACACCGCGGGATGATTCACCAAGACGTTCTCGGCCTCCTGCGGGTAGATGTTGACGCCGCCGGAGATGATCATGAACGCCTTGCGATCGGTCAGATAGAGGTAGCCCTCGTCGTCGACGTATCCCACATCGCCGGTGGTGGACCACAATTCGTGTGCCGGGTGGCGGGCCTCGGCGGTCTTGGCCGGGTCGTTGTGATACTCGAAGGCCACCTCCTCGCGCTCGAAGTACACCAGCCCGACTTCGCCGACGGGGAGTTCGTTGCCGTCCTCGTCGCAGATGTGGACGACCCCGAGGAGCGGTTTACCCACCGAACCGGGGTGATCGAGGGCCTCCTGCGGGCCGATGAACGTCGCACCGGCGGCCTCGGTCGAGGCGTAGTACTCGTGGATGACCGGGCCCCACCACGCGATCATCGCCTGCTTGACCTCGACCGGACACGGGGCGGCGGCGTGGACGGCGAGCTTCATGCTGGAGACGTCGTAACGATCGCGAACCTCGCTCGGCAACTTGAGCATTCGGATGAACATCGTCGGCACCCACTGGCTGTGGGTGGCGCCGTACTTCTCGATCGCCGCGAGGGCGTCCTCGGGGTCGAACCGGTCCAGGAAGACCACGGTGCCGCCGACCGAGTTGGTCACACCGCAGTACCGCAGTGGCGCAGCGTGATACAGCGGAGCGGGGGAGAGGTACACCGAGTTCTCGTCGAATCCGTACATCGGGGCGAAGATCGCGGTGTAGGCGTCCGGGATCTCGTTGACCTGGCCCTGGGGCAGCGGAGTCTGAATTCCCTTGGGGCGTCCGGTCGTACCCGAGGAGTAGAGCATGTCGGTGCCGCGCGGTTGATCGGTGCGCGGTTGCGCGGAGGCGCTCGCGAGGACGGCGTCGTAGGACTCGAAGCCCGCGATGTCGCCGCCCCACGCAATGCGGTGGCCCGGCACGGCGAGAGCGGAGATGTCGCCGCTCTTCTCGACGGCGGCGGCCTCCGAGGCGCCGGCGAACAGCACCTGGGCGTTGGAGTCGGTGAGGATGTAGTTCGTCTCCTCCGCGGTCAGATGATGGTTGATGGCGGTGATGTAGAGCCCGCTGCGGAGCGCGGCCCAATAGGCCACAAACATGTGCAGATCGTTCTCGGAGATCATGGCGACGCAGTCGCCGGGCCTCAGCCCGAGGGTCTCGAGGTGATTGGCCAGTCGGGTGGAGTCCTCGTCGAGCTCGGCGTAGGTGAGTTGCTCGCCGGTGGACGCGCGGATCACGGCGGGCTTTTCGGGGGTACGGGCAGCAAAGACTCCAGGGAACACGCTCACTCCTCGGTGACGAACGACACAAGTAGAACTCAGGTTATAGCGAGCGTTCGCTCGGCGGGGCCGAACTGTCCGATGTGCGACCGGTGAGTTCCACGGTCGGCGACGGTCATCACCTATGACCGCGGCGCACGTGCCCGACCACTCGGCACCACCGGCCACACACCACCACACGAGAGGCCCGAGATGACCACGATCGACCTGTACTACGAGATCCACGGGCCCGACGACGGTTCCACACCGCTCGTCCTGGTACACGGCGGCGCCGGTGTGATCGACGTCGACTGGGGTCACGCGATCCGCGTGCTATCCCCACACCGCAGACTGATCGCCGTGGAGTTGCAGGGGCATGGCCACACCCCACACCATCGCCGGCCGTACACCTTCGACAACTCCGCCGCCGACATCGCGGCGCTGGTGGAGTCGCTCGGTGTGGGACAGGTCGACATCATGGGCTTCTCCAACGGCGGGCCGACGGTCCTGCGGTTCGCATTGCGTCGTCCCGAGCTCACCAGGCGTGTGGTGGTGGCCTCGGGTTTCACGCGCCGCGACGGCATGATCGACGGTTTCTGGGACTCCTTCGACGATCCGAGTCCGGACGGGGTGCCGCCGCTGCTCGCCGAGGCCTATGGCCGAATCAACCCCGACCCGGACGACTTCCGCCGGATGTTTGAACTCGACGTCACCCTGATGTGTGGATTCGTCGACTGGGCCGACGCCGACCTGGCGGGACTACGGGCGCCGGCGATGTTCGTCAGCGGTGACCGCGACATCGTCCGCGGCGAACACACCCTCGCGATGAGCCGACTCGCCCCGGACGGTCGAGCGCTGGTGGTGCCCGGGGCACACGGTGACTACCTGGGTGCGGTGGTCGCCGAGGAACTCGATGAGGCCCTCGTCGCCTCCACCTGGCGGCTGATCACCCGATTCCTCGACGGCGACTCGTGAGTCCAGGGAATAGCGCCTTTCCGCGCGTCGGTGACGCTACCGATGATCCGCTCGGTGACCGCACGGTCGAGGACCGTCAGGCGGAAACCGTCGGAGCCACAGAACCTGCCGTGAATCCCGTTCGCGGCCAGTGCCCGTCCCACGGCGAGGCCGCCGGCACCCGGCAGGTAGACGAAGTTGGCGTGGCCGTCGAGGGCCTCCACACCCACGGAGGCGAGGGATCGTGCGAGGTGTGTGCGTTCGGCGCGAACGGCCGACATCCGCGCGTCGAGTTCCCGGTGGGCCAACAGTGCCACCGGGACCGCGGCGGCCGCGGCCGCGCTGATCGCGAATGGTATCTCCTGGCTTTGGGCGCCGGCCACCGCCGACGGCGCACCGAATGCGTATCCGATCCGGACCCCGGCGAGCGCATGGGCCTTCGAGAAGGTGCGTAGCACACAGACATTCGGGAACTCCTCGGCAATGGCCACTGCGTCGACCGGGCACTCGCAGTACTCGATGTAGGCCTGGTCGAGGATGACCGGGAGCGCCCCGTCGAGATCCGCGAGGAACGCGCGCAGGCGCGACTCGCCGAGGACGGCGCCGGTCGGATTGTGTGGTGAACACAGGATCACCGCGGCGGTCGAGGAGTCGACCGCCGCGGCCAGGGCGTCGAGGTCGGGACATCCACGCTCGTCGAGAGGGGTGGTGACGAGTCGCACGCCGAGGATCCGCGCGAGAATGCCGAACCCGTCGCAGGTCGGGGCGGGTGTGAGGATGGTGGGGTCAGCGATCCCGTGCTCACGGGCGCACAACATGGCGTCGGCCATAATCGCTTGCGCCACCGCAGTTCCGCCCGGCCCGACGGTCACCTGATTCGCGCCGATTCCCAGATGGGCGGCGATGGCCAGGCGCGGCCGGTCGGCGGTGAACTCGGGATATCGATGGGCGTCGCGGGCGGCGGTCGCCATGGCCTCGACGACGGCGGGCAGCGGTGCGAACGCCGACTCGTTGAGGTCACAACGCACCGGCGCATCTGCGACGGTGGACCCGCGCGGGGTCACGACCGTCCGGACCAACGCACCGCGCAGGCCGCGGCGAAGTCACCGGCGTGGGCGAAGGCCGACATCATGATGACGTCACCGTCGGCGACCTTGCCGCTGTCGACGAGGGCGTCCAGCGTCATCGGGATACCGACCGCGAACAGATTGCCGCAGTCGTCGAAGGTGTCCGGATGCCGTGACTCCGGCAACTCGAGGGCCTCGCGCCAGTTCCGGAGGAAGATGCGGTTCGGCTGATTGGTGATGAACCAGTCCAGATCCCGCGGCGCCACCGGGATTCGGCCGGCGACCTCGTAGGACACCTCCGGCACGAGACGGTTTCCGCGGGAAAGCACCTTGGCGATCTTGGCGTCGGTGAAGCCGACGTGGATCTGGCCGGGGCCGGCCTCCCAATACTTGCGTGGCGGATCGCTGACCGCGGTCATATCCGCCGAGTACTCCCCGAATGACCGGCACACCGTGGCCAGCACCGGATTGCACCCGTCGAGGGTGAGCACGGCCACCGCGGCACCATCCCCGGGAATCGCGCCCCTGCGCCTTGGGCCGCACCTGTTCCTGCGTGAAGATCTGACCGGCGGTGTTGGTGGCCACCCCGATCAGTGCCTTGCCTCCGCCGCGGACGCGCAGGAGTGCGCCGGCGATCTCGATCATGTGCACGAAGGCGGCGCATCCGCCGTTGTGGACGTCGAGGACGGTCGTCGGCCGCAACCCCAGGCGATGGGCCACCTCGCCCACGCATCCGCGCACCGGGACCTCGGGAAGCTGGCTGTGGGTGAGCACCACGTCCACGTCGTCGAGGTAGTCCGAACCGTGCCGATCGGCCAATACCGCTGCCGCAGCGACGATCATGTCGGCCGAGGTCTCCCCGTCCGCCGCATGATGGCGGTGTGCGGGGGCTCGGAACATCGCATTGTCGGCGAGTGCGTCGTCGGCCGCATACTCGGCGAACCACGTGGCCGGTACCCGGTTGGTGGGGCGGTAGGTCGCCACGTCGGCCAGGCTGATCGCGGGGCTGATCGAGGCGGTCATGAACGCATCCATTCCGGGGTGAGGGGAAGACCGGCGCGGTGCCGGGACTCGGCAATCGCGGTGAGATTGTCGAGTTCGACCTGATGCCCGGCGGCGAACATGTCCCAGAGATCGCCGACCCACTCCTCCCGGCCCGCGGGGGCGGTATCCGGGTAGGGGTTCGAGTCATAGAACGGGTGCCGGCAGTTGGTCCACGTGACCACCGAACCGGGGCGATTCAGGACCACCTGCGCGTCGACGACCCGCATGAGATAGACCATCCACAGGTGATCGGGTTGGTCCCACGCGCAGTGATAGTCCACCGTCATCGCGTCATCGTGGGTGACGGCCCGCACGTAGATGTCGGTGTCGTCATTGAGGCGATCCTGGCCGAGGAACAGTCCGGGCGTCCGCGTGACGCGCAGACCCCGTGTGCTGTACGTCCATTCCTCGAGTGTCCGGGGGTCGGCGAGCCATGCGTACAGCGGGCGCGGCGGCGCGTCGACGTAGCCCTGCACGGTGCAGTAGTCGCCGTAGATCTGCTGATGCGGATAGACCGACCGGATTCGGTCGACGAGCATCGGTGTCGACTCGGCCCGGGAATGGGTCTCGACCCTGATCACTCCCGGCAGGTGTTCTCCCTCGGGAAGATCCGACAATGCGGTGGTGGTCGTCGTCATGGGTGTCCTCTCAGAAACGGTGCAAACGGCGGTAGGTCGTCGGCGTCGACCTCGACGACGACGCAGTTCGGCCCGGGATGTGTCAGTGCGGCGCCGAGGGCCGCGTCGAGCTCGCCGGATTCGGTCACATGCCAGACGGTCAGCGTCGGGAACATCGCGTCGAGTCCGGCGGCGAAGTCGGTGTGCCGGAAGCTGTTCAGCGATGAGGTGGCCGGGAAGTACAGATCCTCGCGGGTGCGGCACATGCCGTGCGCGTCGTTGTTCGCCACCACGATCGTGATCGGCGCATCGTGCTCGATCGCGGTGTGGATCTCCATACCGTGCATCAGGAAGGAGCCGTCGCCGGCGATCACCACCGTGCGTCGTGGTGTATCCCCGTCGCCACCGGCGATGGCGACACCGACACCGGCCGCGATCGCGTATCCCATGCCGCCCATGCCCAGGGCCACGGCGAACCGTCCGACACCGAAGGGCAGATGGTGGATCGCGGCGGCTCCGGTGTTGCCGGCGTCGGCGAACACCGCGGCGTCGTCGGGCAGTGCCGCGCCGACGGCCTCGATCACCGAACGCATGTCGGGGTGCGGGCCGTCGAATTTCGGGGTCACGAGGGCGACGACCTCCCGGGCGGCGGCTCCGGGCACGCACCTCGACTGTCGACGAACTCGTGAGACCACCTGTGCGAGAGCGTATTCGAGGTGATCGCAGCCGATGTGGCGAACGCCGCCGGTGCGCGGTGGATGCGCGCCGAGATGAACGACGGTCCGCTCGGCGCGGATGTCGTCGAGCCCGGCGCGATCGGTCAACGACATCCGGCAGCCGAGCACCAGGATCGTCGACGCTTCAGCCAGGGCGGCATGTGCCGACGGATGACCCATCACCCCCGTCACTCCCGCGCACCCGGGCCCGGCGACGTCCCGACCGCCCGGGGACACCACCGTGGTGGCGCCGAGCAGGTCGGCGAGCTCCGTCACCGCGCCACCAAGACGATGCCGTGCCGCCTCCTCACCCGACCAGATGCACACCTGACCGGGACCTGCTGTACGGCAGAGGGTTTCGGCGATGTGGTCCAACACGTCCGGGTCCGGATGAGCCGTTACATCGGCCGGGGCGTCGATATGCGCACGCCTGTTGCCTGCTTCTTCGGAAAAATGTTGTGCCGCAATATTCTTCGGTATCACGACGGCCGCCGGCAGCGATCGGCGCAGTGTCGCGGCGCCAGTGTCGAGTGCGGCGTCGACGTCGTCGACGGTGCGCATCACCGCAACGGCGCCGACAACCCCGGACAGCACCACCTCGAGATCGATGGTGTCCGGTGGCGACAGCATGTCCTGGAATCCGCCGCGGCCGACGGTGTTCGAGGGTGGTGCACCGATGACGGCGAGTACCGGCACCCGACTGTCATACGACTCGCCGAGTGCGGCGATGACGTTGAGGGCTCCGCCGCCCGAGGTGGTCAGCACCGCCGACGGCGCGCCTCGCATGCGGGCCACGCCGTCGGCCATCGCGCCGGCCGCGAACTCGTGTTTCGCGATCACCGGCGTGATGCCGGGGTGAGCCGATGCCGCGTCGAAGATGTCCTCGATGTTGGCGCCGTGCACCCCGAACACCGTCGAGATGCCCAGTTCGTACAGTCGTGCGCAGACATGATCGGCGACCCTGGCCGATCGCGCACCCGGCGTCATCTGCGAGGCGGATCAGTGTGCGGCCAGAAAGCGGTCCATCGTCCGCTCCGCGAGTGCCGTGATGGTGAGGGACGGATTGACCAGGCCGACGGCCCCCGGGGCGAACGCACCGTCGACGACGTAGAGGTTGTCGTAGCCCTTGACCGCGCCGTTCGCATCGGCGGCCTGTCCGACCACCACTCCGCCGAGTCCGTGGAAGGTAGCGCCCGAACCAAAGCCGGAGAGACGGTCGTACACCGGAATCCCGTTGAGCGGATGTCCGAATCGGCCCTCGGTCCGGTCATGGAAGTGCCGGGCGAAGGCGATGGCCTGCCGGTCCAGATCGCTGGTGCCCGCAGGGTGCGGATAGTTCAGCGTGGTGCGGCCGGTGGTGTGGTCGTAGTCGATGGTGCCGCGCTCGTCGGTGTGGACCTGGATGAGGTGTGTGGTCGCCAGTGAGCCGGCCGGGGCCGGGAAGGGACTGGCCTGATAGATCATCGTCGCCGGCCCGCCGGGCATGCGATCCTCCCGGATCCGGGCATACCCGGGACCACCCTGCACCGGCCCGTGCTGATTGCGCAGCGCGGTACGGATGATCAGGAAGTCGCCGTTGCCGCCGAAGCCGTTGCCGATCTTGGGGGACAGGCGCGGCAGCGTTCCGCGCGCCCGGGCCTGTACCAGCAGCGAGGTGGTGTGGAACGAGCCCGCGGCCATGAACAGGTAGTCGGCCTCGGTGGTGACGATCCGCACGGTGCGCCCGGCGTCGTCGATGAGTCGTGACCGCACGACGTAGCCCGGTCGCCGGGTGCGCTCGGTGATCTCGAAGACCTCGTGCATCGGTTTGATCGTCACGAATCCGGTGCGTTCGGCCGCCGGCAGGTAGTTGTGGTCGACGGAGTTCTTGGCGCCGCTGTTGACGCCGTAGGACAGGTCGCCGATGGAGACGCCCTTCGGTGCGCGACCCGCCAACTCGGCCCGCACGCGGTCCCAGTCGATCGCGTAGTCGACGAATTGCGGCGCGATTCCATAGCGCTTGAGGATCGTCAGCCACGACCGGGCGCCGACGTAGTTGGGATGCGCCAGGATGTCATCGGGGAGCGGGCCGGTACCCAACACCTTCCGGGCGCGCGGGAAGTAGGTGCGCGACAGTTCGTCGTATCCGCTACCACCGGGGAAGACATGCTCGAAGTCGGCCTTGTCCGGCTGCAGGGTGAAGGCCCCGAACACCAGTGAGCCGCCACCGACGCCGGCCCCGTGGACCGATTCGATCCCGTTGCCGCGGATCGTGTCGAGCACACCGGGGTAGGGGGTGGTGGGCGTCCGGCCGACGCTGGAGATCCCGGCGGTGGTGTCGAACCAGGCGGCCCGCCGGTCAGGGCGGTCGAAGGTGGCGAAGGTGTTGCCGTCGCCCCGGATCGGCCATCGGCGGCCGCGTTCGAGGACCGTCGTGCGGATTCCGGCCTGCCCCAACCGCAGGGCCGCAACGGCCCCGCCGAAGCCGCTGCCGATGACGATGGCGGTGGCACCGTCGGCGGCCCTCGCGGGTGCGGCGGCGAACGTGGAACCGAGTCCGGCGGCGGCGAGGCCGGCACCCACCGACCCGACACCGATGCCGCGCAGCAGAGAGCGTCGGGTCAGGGGGGCGGTCGGGAGTCCCGTGGACGAGAAGTCTGAATGCACCCTGTGAAGCTAGCCAGAAAATTAGGCTAGGCATACCTCTTTAGGGGCACCTGGGTGTGATTCACGTCTCACTTCCCGCATTTCGCGAGACACGCACCGATTCCTCTACGAGATCGAGAACTTTGTGCAGGTCATCGGTGGGTTGGCCGGTCGCGAGCCGCGTGATCAACCCGTCGAGGACGAGGTCGAGGTACCCCACGAGGACCTCGGTGGGCACGTCGTCACGGAGTCGGCCCGAGGCGCGGCCTCGTTCGAGTCGCGCCGCCGTGGCCTTCTCCAGATCCGCCGAGTGGGCGCTCCACGCATCCCGGAACTTGGTGTCGGTGCGCAACTTCCGGGCGATCTCGAGCCGGGTGCCGAGCCAGTCGAAGTCCTGCGGGCTGGTCAACATGTCCCGCATGACCTGGACGAGGCCCTGCTCGGCCGCCACGTCGGCCATCCGCTCGGCGTCCTCCTGCGCGAGGGCGAGGAACAACGCCTCCTTGTCCCGGAAGTGGTGAAAGATCGCACCGCGCGACAGACCCGTCGACTCCTCGATGCGTTTGACGGTGGCTCCGTCGTATCCGTACTCCGCGAAGCAATGCCGCGCGCCGTCGAGAATCTCCCGACGACGCGCGGCAAGGCGGTCATCGCTGACCTTGGGCACTGTGCAGATACCCCCGATCAGCCCTTGATCATGTTGCGCAGCACGTACTGCAGAATGCCTCCGTTGCGGTAGTAATCGGCCTCACCGGGGGTGTCGATGCGCACCTTGGCGTCGAACTCGACCGTCGAGCCGTCCTCCTTGGTGGCGGTGACGTGAACCGTGCTCGGGGTGGTACCCGAGTTCAGCTCCTCGATACCGGTGATGTCGAAGGTCTCCGTGCCGTCGAGGCCCAGCGACTTGTGCGACTCGCCCTCCGGGAACTGCAGCGGGATGACACCCATACCGATCAGGTTCGAGCGGTGAATACGCTCGAAGCTCTCGGTGATGACGGCCTTGACGCCCAGCAGGCTGGTGCCCTTGGCGGCCCAGTCACGCGAACTTCCGGTGCCGTACTCCTTGCCACCGAGCACGACCAGCGGAGTACCCGCGGCGGCGTAGTTCTGCGCGGCGTCGTAGATGAAGGCCTGCGGCGCACCCTCCTGAGTGAAGTCGCGGGTGTAACCACCGGTGACATCGACGAGCTGGTTGGCCAGGCGGATATTGCCGAAGGTCGAGCGGATCATCACCTCGTGGTTACCGCGGCGGGCACCCAGCGAGTTGTAGTCCTTTCGGGCCACCCCGTGCTCGTCCAGGTACTGCGCGGCGGGGGTGCCGGGCTTGATGGTCGACGCGGGGGAGATGTGGTCTGTGGTGACCGAGTCGCCCAGCTTCGCCAGCACACGCGCGCCCTTGATGTCGCTGACCGGGTCGGCCTCGAGCTTCATGCCCTCGAAGTACGGGGGCTTACGCACATAGGTCGACTCGTCGTCCCACTCGAAGGTCTTGCCGTCCGGCGTCGGCAGGTTCTGCCACCGCTCGTCGCCCTTGAAGACGTCGGCATAGTCCTCGGCGTACTGCTCGGCCGAGATGGAGCTCTTGATGGTCTCGGCGATCTCCTCGTTGGACGGCCAGATGTCCTTGAGGAACACATCGTTTCCGTCGGTGTCCTGACCCAGCGGATCGGTCTCGAAGTCGAAGTCCATCGTGCCGGCCAGGGCGTAGGCGATGACCAGCGGCGGCGACGCGAGGTAGTTCATCTTCACGTCGGGGTTGATGCGACCCTCGAAGTTGCGGTTACCCGAGAGCACCGCGGTGGCGGTCAGATCGTTGTCGTTGATCGCCTTGGAGATCTCCTCCGGCAGCGGTCCCGAGTTGCCGATGCAGGTGGTGCAGCCGTAGCCGACCAGGTAGAAGCCGACCTTCTCCAGGTACGGCCAGAGGCCGGCCTTGTCGTAGTAGCCGGTGACGACCTGCGAACCCGGGGCCATCGAGGTCTTGACCCACGGCTTGGAGGTCAGGCCCTTCTCGACCGCCTTCTTGGCGAGCAGGCCTGCGCCCAGCATCACCGACGGGTTGGAGGTGTTGGTGCAGCTGGTGATCGAGGCGATCGTCACGATGCCGTGGTCCAGCACCATCGTGCCGCGTTCGGCCGACTCCACCACGACGGGCTTGGACGGACGGCCCGCCGAACCCTTCGACGCGTCGTGCGCCGGAACCTCGTCGTCGGAGAACGACAGCTTGGCCGCACCGGGCGAGGTGGCCGGCGCGTCGGAGGCCGGGAAGCTCTCCTCGCTGGCTTCGTCCACGCCGTTGATCTGCGGGGTGTTGCCCTCTTCGACGTAGTTGTGGATGTCCTTGCGGAAGGCGTTCTTGGCGTCCCACAGTTCGATGCGGTCCTGCGGGCGCTTCGGGCCGGCGATCGACGGGACGACCGTCGACAGGTCGAGCTCCATGTACTCCGAGTACTCGGCCTCGGCGGCATCCTTCTCCAGCCACATGCCCTGTTCCTTGGCGTACGCCTCGACGAGGTCGAGGGTCTCCTGGCTGCGGCCGGTGAGCTTGAGGTAATTGATGGTCTCGCCGTCGATCGGGAACATCGCACAGGTCGAGCCGAACTCGGGGCTCATGTTGCCGATGGTGGCGCGGTTGGCCAGGGGCACCTCGGCCACGCCGTTGCCGTAGAACTCCACGAACTTGCCGACCACGCCGTGCTTGCGGAGCATGTCGGTGATGGTGAGCACCACGTCGGTGGCGGTCACACCCGGCTTGGCGGCACCGGTGAGCTTGAAACCGACGACGCGCGGGATGAGCATCGACACGGGCTGTCCGAGCATCGCTGCCTCGGCCTCGATACCGCCGACGCCCCAACCGAGCACGCCCAGGCCGTTCTCCATGGTGGTGTGCGAGTCGGTGCCGATGCAGGTGTCGGGGTAGGCGACACCGTCACGCACCATGATGGAACGGGCCAGGTGCTCGATGTTGACCTGGTGGACGATGCCGGTGCCCGGGGGGACAACCCGGAAGTCGTCGAACGCGCCCTGGCCCCAGCGGAGGAACTTGTAGCGCTCCTCGTTGCGCTGGTACTCGATCTCGACGTTGCGCTCGAGGGCCTGCGAATTGCCGAAGGCCTCGATGATGACGGAGTGATCGATGACCATCTCGGCCGGTGCGAGGGGATTGACCTTCTCCGGGTCGCCACCGAGTTCCTTGACAGCGTCGCGCATGGTCGTCAGGTCCACCACGCACGGGACGCCGGTGAAGTCCTGCATGATGACGCGCGCCGGGGTGAACTGGATCTCGATGCTCGGTTCGGCCGAGGGATCCCAGTTGGCGATCGCCTCGATGTGCTCCTTGGTGATGTTCGCGCCGTCTTCGGTGCGCAGGAGGTTCTCGGCGAGGACCTTCAGGGCGTAGGGGAGTTTCTCGGTGCCCTTGACCGCGCTGAGGCGGAAGATCTCGTAGGAGTTGTCGCCCACCTCAAGGGTGCCCTGGGCGCCAAACGAATTGATGCTCACGTTGTTCCACTCTCCTCTGGCCGACGGGCTGCGTCGGCATTGTGCGTCCCGGGCGAGAAGTCCGGGCCTACTCCGGGCTCATCGGCGAGCGTCACCATCTCGTCGACTCTGACCATCCCCCGACGGGCTGCGCCGGGGTCGTGCTGTTGTGTCATCCAGCTGTGTCATCCAGCGACCGCGGGGTTTCCGCGGCGACGCAAACCAGTCTAACAGTACGTCCGTACTGTTAACAACCACCGACACGCGCGCGAGCCACGGCGGACCCGGTGGCCCATGACCATCCCATTCTGTCGTACCGTGCTGGTCGAGGTTCGGTGAGCAGACGCCGCACCACGCACATTTAATGATCGTGAAACGTGGCCGTCCGGTTCCGGGCGGGTCACCTGGTGGTGTGAGGAAGCGACAGCATGACTCCTGGCCCCGTCGCCGACGGCTCGCTGATTCTCGCCGCTCCGGTGGCCGCCCCGGCGTCGGAGTACGACTCGCCGGGCGTCACCGACACCACGGCGCCCGGTGGCATCGTCCTCGCGACCATCGCCGACGGCCTGCGCGACGATCACGTCTACACCCAGAACCCCGATCAGGTCGACGCGTTGCGTGCCGTGGTGAATCACGCCCAGGGACAGGGCCACGACATCAACATCGTCGTCCTCGACCAGAAGATGCCGGTGTTCACCATGTACCGCGACATCGCCACCGAGTTGCAGCAACAGGTCGGTGGAACGGTCCTGGTGTTCGGACCGAACGCGGTCGGGAGTGCCTCTCCGGAGTTCAGTCGCGTGGTCCTCGAGGAGTCGACCGACAATCTCACCCTGTCCAACCCGCCGCAGGCGGCCGCGGAGATGGTCGATTCGATCACGGCTCCGAGCCTGGATTGGACGCTGATCACGCTGGTGTTGATGGTCGTCGTCGCGATCGGCGCCGTCCTCGGCCGCCTTCGGTCGTTGCGTCGACGTGCCGATGATCCAGATCATGAGGCGGAGGTCGACCCGACGCCCGCTTCCGCGGTGGCGAACGACTGATCGCCAACCGGGCAGCGTCTCGCCGTCGCCGCTCGGCTTCTCATGATCGGCCGCATCTACGCGGGCCGCATCTACACCGGGGCGCCGAGCTCTCCAAGTGTCGCGACCGCCGACGCCCGGCTCTGTTACCAATTCGAAACGTGACCAGAGGTCGCGGACTTTCGGCTGTTCACGCCCATCTCTGCAGGTAATCACGTCTTTGTAATTCGTTGCGCTTGTTTTCGCGAGTGGTAGATGTGACGTACGGTTCCAATGTCACGTGTGGTGCATCTGCTCATCAGTGCGCTCCATGTGATGCGAGTTGTACATGCGACAGAGGTGCGGCTGTGCGGGGGTTTCTGACGGCCATCGGAGCCGGAGGGGCAGATCGACTGCCACGCACCCGCACTCGGCAAACGGTGAGGGAGCAGCCAGTGAGGCGAAGGACCACGGCGACACGCCGCGATGTGCCGCGGCGTCGGCTGCAGGTCACGGCCGCGGTGGCGTCCGTCATCGCCGGTGCCGCCGCCATGATGGGGCCGGCCCACGCCGCACCGACTCCGACGACCTCCCCGGTCTCGTCCCTGATCAATCAGATCGCGCAGGTCAACCAGAACCTAAGCGACCTCGACAAGGCCGTCGCATTGCGCCAGGAGGCGGCCAATCATGCGGTCGTCGACTACCAGAACGCCCTGGCCGCTCAGCGCCTGGCCAGTGTGGCGGCCACCAATGCCCGGTCGTCGCTCACCCGCGCGACGCAGGCAACCGCGGCCGCCCAGCGCGAGTTCGACGAGTTCGTCCGGTCGGTCTATCGGACCGGGGGAAATCAGGCCACCATGTCGAACTACCTGTCGTCGCCGGATCCGCAGCGTGTCCTCGACCGGGCGGCGGTGATCGACCAGATCGGTCGCGATCAACAGCAGACCATCCGCCGGCTGCAGGTGGCGCGCAATCAGCAGGCCAACCAGGTCGCGGCGCTCGAGGCGACCAAACGGCAGACCGCCTATGCCACCGAGGGAGCGGCGACCCGTCGTGACTCGGCGGTCGCGGCGGTGACCGAGGCCCGTACCGCGATCGTCGACCAACAACGTCAACGCGCCACCCTGATTCGGCAGCGTGACTCGGTGCAGGCGCGGCTCGACGCGCTCCGCGGCACCGTGCGCCCGACCCCGGTCGCCGACCCGGAGCCCACCGACCTGCTCACCGGCCTGTTCCGCAACCTCCCCGGACAACAACAACCGGGTCCCGCGGCGATCAGTCCCACCCAGGCCGAGGGCGACAACCAGACGATGCAGGTGGCCGCTGAGGCCGCGACACGACTGGCGCTCGATGTCTCGCAGAAGGTGCTCGCCGCCCTCGTCGGGCAGCAGCAGGTGCCGCATTCGGAACTGCTCGACGAACTGGGAGTCGGCGGCGCGGGACTCGGCAGCGACGGCGGTGGCGACACCCTGAGCGCCCGCCTCGGCTCGGGCAGCCTCGGCAGCCTGTTCGGCAGTTCCGGCGGTGGCGGCGGCGTGGTCCGACCCGGTCTGCGCGGACCCCAGGCGGTCGAGATCGTCGTCAACCGGGCCCTGTCGCAACTCAACGTGCCGTACGCGTGGGGCGGCGGAAACGCCGAGGGCCCGACCCAGGGCATCCGCGACGGCGGTGTCGCCGACAGCTACGGCGACTACGCCAAGGTCGGCTACGACTGCTCGGGCCTGATGGTCTACGCCTTCGCCGGTGTCGGCATCGAACTGCCGCACTACACGGGTTACCAGTACACCTCCGGACCGCAGTTCCCCCTCGCCCAGATGCAACGCGGCGACATGATCTTCTACGGTCCCAACGCCAGCGAGCACGTCGCGTTGTACCTCGGCGACGGCAAGATGGTCGAGGCCCCGCAATCCGGCGACGTGGTCAAGGTGTCGCCGGTGCGCACCGACGGCGCCATGCCCAACGTCGTGCGCCTGCTCTGAGCCCACACTCACTCGACCGGCCGACACCCGCCCCGACCTTCGTGGCAAGTTCTCAGTCGACGCCGCTAGGCTGGCAACGGCGCGCGGCGCGAGGGTCCGCACCGCCACCACATCACCTCGCCGAGGACAGGAGTAGGGGTTGACCTCACATCCCACCGCCGATTCGTCGGCACCGACCGGCGGCGCCGGTGGCGTCGAATTGAGTGACAGCGACGTCAAGCTGGTGGAACGAGCGATCTACGAGGTCAAACGTGTCATCGTCGGACAGGATCAGCTCGTCGAGCGCATCCTCGTCGGTCTGCTGGCCCGCGGGCACATCCTCCTCGAGGGCGTGCCCGGCGTCGCCAAGACCCTGGCCGTGGAGACCTTCGCCACCGTGATCGGCGGCAGCTTCTCGCGTGTCCAGTTCACCCCCGACCTCGTGCCCACCGACCTCATCGGCACCCGTATCTACCGCCAGGGCCGCGAAGAGTTCGACACCGAACTCGGACCGGTGGTCGCCAATTTCCTCCTCGCCGACGAGATCAACCGCGCGCCGGCCAAGGTTCAGTCCGCGCTGCTGGAGGTCATGGCCGAGCGGCATGTGTCGATCGGCGGGACCACCTACCCGATGCCGGATCCGTTCCTGGTGATGGCGACGCAGAACCCGATCGAGAACGAGGGCGTGTACCCGTTGCCCGAGGCGCAGCGGGACCGCTTCCTGTTCAAGGTCCTCGTCGACTACCCCTCGGTCGAGGAGGAACGCGAGATCGTCTACCGGATGGGCAATGTGCCGCCGACGGCCTCGCGGATCCTCGACCCCGAGACGACGATCCGCCTGCAGCGCACCGCCGCCAACGTATTCGTCCACCACGCGCTGGTCGACTACGTCGTGCGCGTCATCAACGCCACCCGCCGGCCCGCCGAGGTCGGTCTCACCGATGTCGCGAGCTGGTTGTCCTACGGCGCCTCACCTCGCGCGACGCTCGGTATCGTCGCCGCGGCGCGGGCACTGGCCCTGGTGCGCGGCCGCGATTACGTGATCCCCGCCGATGTCGTCGAGATCATCCCGGACGTGTTGCGGCACCGGCTGGTTCTCAGTTACGACGCCCTCGCCGACGAGGTCACCGCCGATGCCGTCATCGCGCGCATCCTGCAGACCATCGGACTTCCCCAGGTGGGCGCGCAACCCGTCGCCCCGACCCCCGGGTATCCCGCTCAGGCGCCCGCGGTACCGCCGGCACCCACCGAGTATCCGGCACCCGGACAGGGCGGCCCCGGCGTGGGGAATCCCGTACAGCCGCCGGTGCCGAATGCGGCCGCGGCACCCGTTCCGAACCAGGCACCCGCGCAGTATGGCGGCCAATAGCGATCTGCCGTCGCTCGGGGCGGGGGTGGCCGAGGAGCCGCAGCTGACGGCCGCCCTCAAGATGCTCGAGCTGACGGTCCGCCGCAAGCTCGACGGCGTACTCCAGGGCGAGCACCTCGGACTCATCCCCGGGCCGGGATCCGAGCCGGGGGAGGCCCGTCCCTACCAGCCCGGTGACGACATCCGTCAGATGGAGTGGTCGGTCACCGCCCGCACCACCCAGCCCCACGTCCGTCAGATGATCGCCGACCGCGAGTTGGAGACCTGGCTGGTCGTCGATGCCTCGGCAAGCCTCGATTTCGGCACGGTGAACTGCACGAAACGCGACCTCGCGGTCGCCGCCGCGGCCGCGATCGTGCATCTGACCTCCGGCGGCGGCAACCGGCACGGCGCCATCATCGTGACCGGTGATCAGGTGGTGCGGATCCCGGCACGAACCGGCCGGATGCACGCCCAGCACCTGCTCAAGGCCATCGCCACCACCAAACGTGCCTCGGCGGGCGTGCGTGGTGACCTCAACGCCGGCATCGAGGCGCTGCGTCGACCGGAGCGTCGACGCGGACTGGCCGTGGTGATCAGCGATTTTCTCGGACCGATCGACTGGGAGCGATCGCTGCGGGCGATCGGCGGCCACCACGAGTTGCTGGCCGTTGCGGTCCTCGATCCCCGAGATCAGGAACTCCCGCCGGTCGGACAGGTCCGGCTGGCCGACGCCGAGTCCGGTGACATCCGCGAGGTGACCATCACCGACGGCCTGCGCCGGGACTTCGCCGCGGCTGCGCAGGCGCACGAGAATCAGGTGCTGCGCACCATCCGCAGCTGCGGTGGACCGGTGCTGTCGTTGCGCACCGATCGGGACTGGCTGACCGACGTCGTGAAGTTCGTCGGCCGACGACGCCGCGGGCTCGCGGCCGGGGTGGGGTGAGGTCGCGGTGTTCTCCAACCCCTGGTGGCTGTTCCTTGCCCTGCTCGTCGTCGTCCTCGGCGGCTGTTACGCCTACATCCTGCGTGCGCGTCGCCGGCGTACCCTGCAGTTCGCGAATCTCGAGGTGCTCGACCAGATCACCCCACCCGAGAAGAAATGGATGCGGTGGCTCCGGCACGCCCCGATCGCACTGTTGATGGTCGCGTTGTTGCTGCTGGTGGTGGCCGCCGCCGGTCCGCAGGCCGACCGCAAGGTGCCCCGCAACAAGGCCACGGTCATCCTCGTCATGGACGTCTCCCGATCCATGGAGGCCACCGACGTCGCGCCGTCGCGGATCAAGGCCGCCCAGGCCGCCGCGAAGAAGTTCGCCGACGAACTCACCGACGGCATCAACCTCGGTCTGATCTCCTTTGCCGGCACCGCGTCGAACCTGGTGACGCCCACCCCCGATCACAACGCGACGAAGGCCGCGGTCGACAAGCTGGTGCTCGCCGACAAGACCGCCACCGGTGAGGGCATCTTCGCCGCGATCCAGCAGATCCAGACCCTCAACGCGGTGCTCGGTGGCGCGGCCGGAGCCCCGCCCGCACGGATCGTGCTGCTCTCGGACGGAAAGCAGACCGTCCCGGACGACCCGGACGACCCGCGCGGGGCGTTCACCGCGGCGCGCAAGGCCAAGGAGGAGAACATCCCGGTGTCGACGATCTCGTTCGGCACGATGACGGGCACGGTCGATCTCGACGGTGATCGGGTACCGGTTCCCGTCGATGACGACTCGTTGCGCGAGATCGCCAACCTGTCCGGCGGCACATTCTTCACCGCGTCGAGTCTCGACGAACTCAACAAGGTGTACGAGACACTGCAGGAGGAGATCGGCTACGAGATGCGCAAGGGCGACAACTCCCGTCCGTGGATCATCGCCGGAACCATCCTGGCGATCGTCGCGGTGATCGGGTCGCTGGTGATCAACCAGCGACTCCCCTGAGACGCGGGCCGATACGAACCGGACCTGACGGGAACCGGACAGGGCCGAACCGATAGGTTGGGGCGCATGGTGCAGAGCAACGAAGCCGGAAATGGTGAGAAGGTGTCGCGGTCGGTGCTGGTCACCGGTGGTAACCGGGGGATCGGACTGGCGGTGGCCCGCCGCCTCGCCGCCGACGGCCACAAGGTCGCGGTGACCCACCGCGGTTCGGGAGCGCCCGAGGGGCTGTTCGGCGTCGTCTGCGACGTGACCGACACCGAATCCGTCGACCGGGCGTTCGCCGAGGTCGCCGAGCACCAGGGCCCCGTCGAGGTGGTCGTCTCCAACGCCGGCATCACCGAGGACACGCTGATCATGCGGATGAGCGTGGACAGTTTCGAGAACGTCGTGAACGCCAACCTCACCGGCGCCTTCCGGGTGACCAAGGCGGCCACCCGCGGCATGCTGCGTGCCCGCTGGGGCCGGTTCATCTATCTCGGTTCGGTGGTCGCACTCATGGGTACCCCCGGTCAGGCCAACTACGCCGCGTCCAAGGCCGGCGTGATCGGACTCGCCCGGTCGGTGACGCGTGAGCTCGGTAGCCGCAACATCACCGCCAACGTCGTCGCACCGGGCCTCATCGACACCGACATGACCCGCGGACTGCCAGAGGAATACACCAAGACCGCGGTCGATCAGGCGATTCCGGCCAAGCGCATGGGACAGCCCGAGGAGGTCGCCGCCGTGGTGAGCTTCCTCGCCTCCGACGACTCCGCCTACGTCACCGGCAACGTGATCAACGTCGACGGTGGTCTGGGCATGGGGCACTGACCGTCACGTCCCGCGACTCCCACAGCAGCATCGGCTCACGCCGACCACGGCCCCGCCGACCCGATTCGACCACGTACGACAGGAGCCCCACCATGAGCGGAATCCTGGACGGGAAGACCGTCCTCATCACCGGCATCATCACCGACGCATCGATCGCGTTCCACACCGCCAAGGTCGCCCAGGAACAGGGCGCCAAGGTCATCATCACCGGCATCCCGGAGCGGCTGCGGCTCATCGACCGCATCGCCAAGCGCCTCCCGCAGGAGGTGCCACCGGCCATTCCGCTCGATGTGACCAACGAGGAGTCGCTGTCGGCCCTGGCCGACGCCGTGCGTGAACTCGCCCCCGAAGGCGTTGACGGCGTGGTCCATTCGATCGCCTTCGCCCCCAAGACGCTGATGGGACCGGACGCGGTGCCGTTCCTCGACGGTCCCGGACCGGATGTGGCCAAGGCGTTCGAGATCTCGGCATGGAGTTATGCGTCGCTGGCACGCGCCGCGCTTCCGGTGATGAACGAGGGTGGCTCCATCGTCGGGATGGACTTCGATCCGCGCACGGCGATGCCGGACTACAACTGGATGGGCGTGGCCAAGGCGGCCCTGGAGTCGGTGAACCGTTACGTGGCCCGCGAGGTCGGCTACGCCAAGCGAGTCCGGTCGAATCTGGTCGCCGCCGGACCGATCAAGACCCTTGCGGCCAAGGCGATCTCGGGCACCGCCACCGACGATGCCAAGAAGCTGAACATGCTCAACGACTACTGGAACGGGGCCTCGCCGATCGGCTGGGACGTCAACGACCCGGGTGTGGTCGGCACCAGCGTCTGCACCCTGCTCTCGGATTACCTGCCGGGCACCACCGGTTCGATCATCTACGTCGACGGCGGTGCCAGCCACAACACCTGGTTCCCGGAGGACTTCATCAAGTGAGCGTGCGTCGGTGAGCGACGGGAGTCTCGGCGGCGCAGACGTCGTCGGTGCCGATTTCGATGCCGTGTTGTTCCTGTCCTTCGGCGGGCCCAACGGCCCCGACGAGGTGATGCCGTTCCTGGAGAACGTGACCCGCGGTCGCGGCGTGCCGCGGGAACGGCTCGAGGCGGTCGCCGAACACTACCTCCACTTCGGTGGGGTGTCGCCGATCAATCGCCTCAACCTCGACATGATCGAGACGCTGCGCGCCGAACTCGATTCCCGCGGACGTGGCGCTCTGCCGGTGTACTTCGGGAACCGTAACTGGCATCCGCTCATCGAGGACGTCCTCGTCGACGCCTATGACGACGGGCATCGTCGGTTCCTGCTGTTCCCGACGTCGGCGTGGGGTGGTTACTCCGGATGCCGGCAGTATCACGAGGACATCGAACGTGCGATCGCGGCGTTGACCGTGCGACGCCCCGCATCGGCCTCGGATCCCGTTCTGGTGCGCAAACTCCCGCAGTACTGGGATCATCCGGCCATGGTGGCCGCCGGCCGCGATGCCATCGCCCGGGCGATGGCGGCACTGCCTGACGGCGATCGGGCGGACGGCGATCGGGCGGCGGTGCGGTTGGTGTGCACCGCGCATTCGGTGCCGACGTCCGCCGACGCGGCATCCGGACCCGCCGCCGACGGTGGTGGTCTCTACTCGCGGCAGGTGGCACGCGCCGCCGAACTCGTCGCGCACGCTGCGGGATTCACCGAGTTCGACCAGGTGTGGCAGTCACGATCCGGCCCACCGCAGGTGCCATGGCTGGAGCCGGACATCTGTGATCATCTGGAAAACATTGCCGCCGACGGTGTTACGCGGGTGGTGGTCTATCCGGTCGGGTTCGTCTCCGATCACCTCGAGGTCATCTGGGACCTCGACAACGAGGCCGCCGATCTCGCCGCCCGGCTGGGTATGGCCTACGCACGCGCCGACACGGTCGGCACCGACCGGCGTTTCGTGGCGATGATCGCCGACCTCGTCGATGAGTATGTCTCCGGCGCAGGCGATCTGGGCGCGATGGGATGCGGCGACAACGGGCGGGTGTGCCGTGACCGCTGTTGCGTCCCGGTGCAACGCCCGGCGCGTCGGTCCTGACCGGGCGTCGAGGTCGAGCCGGTCACCGTCGGCGCCCGCAACCGATCACGGTGCAGGGGGCAGGAATTCGGTGATGAGCCGGTTGACCGCTGCGGACCGCGCGGCATGGGTCAGGGTCACCAGTCGCCGCAATTCGCCGTCACCGGCGGACCACTGACCCGCCGTGTCGCCGATGCCCACCCCGTCGCCGGCGAGAGCGACGACGGCCTCGACCTGTGCCGCGGTGGCGATGATACGGGTGATACGGGCGTCGTCGTGCGGGGGCAGTTCCACGAGGTGCCGATGGGTCAGTGTGCGCAGGGTTCCGCGCAGGTCGGCCGGCGCCGTACTGGACCGGGCGCCGACACGCGTGATCAGCTCGGTGGCCGACGACACCGCCTGCCGTAGTTCGTACTCGACGTCCCCGGGCGACCGCGACGGGGTCAGCGGCACCTCGGTGTCGTAGCGCAGCACCGTCCAGCGGTAACTGCCGTCGTGTTCGGCGGGGATCAGGGCCAGCGGCGTGTCCCGACCGCCGTCGTCGACGAGCAGGACCTCGCCGGCGGCCAGGGCCGCCGACGTGGGCGCGCCCGGTGGGAGGCCCTGGGGGTCGCCGGCCACGGGGAGCCGCACCGACAGTCCGCGCGCGCCGCGGAGTCGTCCGAGGAGCGCTAGGACGCCGGTGTGCGACATGTCGGCGCCGTCAGTGCGGTCGTCGACGATGTGCAGGTCCGCCGAGCTCGCCAGGGTGTCGACGACGTCGTCGGGGGAGCAGCGACCGGCGATCCAGGCCGCGGCCCATGCCCCGAGGGCGCAGGCCGGCCAGGCCGCTGCGATGCCGTGGTCGGTACTGGTCATAGGCACTCCACAGTACCGTCGGGCATGCTGGTCGGCCCGACGGCGTGGCACCCACGTCTTGGGGCACCTGTTAACTAGCGTGGCCGGAGTGATGAATGATCGATACGGACGAGATGTCTTGTCGTCGCCGCGTCGGGCCACACCACGAGTGCCCGAGGTCGCCGCCGAACGCGATCTGGTCGTCGAGGACGCGGCGAGCGGATTCTGCGGCGCTGTCGTCGGCCATGAGAAGAGCTACGCCGGTGACCTGGTCCGACTCGAGGACCGGCATGGGCGCACGCGGGTGTTCCTGATGCATCCGGCCGCGTTCCTCATCGACGGGAAGCCGGTCACATTGGTGCGGCCACGCGGCCGCGGTCCCGTCGCCGCGACACGCACCGCGTCCGGGTCGCGGGTGGCACCCACGACCCGGGCCCGTCGGGCGCGCGCGAGTCGGATCTTCGTCGAGGGCGTCCACGACGCCACGCTGATCGAACGCGTGTGGGGTGCCGACCTGCGCGCGGAGGGTGTGGTGGTCGTCGGTCTCGACGGACTCGACAACCTCGACGTCGTGCTCGAGGAGTTCGGGCCCGCCGCACATCGTCGTGCCGGTGTCCTCGTCGATCACCTCGTCGCGGGGTCCAAGGAGGAACGCCTGACCGCCGATGTCGGTGAACACGTGCTGGTGTGCGGGCATCGGTTCATCGACGTCTGGGAGGCCGTCAAACCGGCCTCGGTCGGCATCACCGCGTGGCCGAGGGTGCCGCGCGGGGAGGACTGGAAGACCGGGATCTGCACCCGATTGGGCTGGGGCACACCGCAAGACGGCTGGCGTCGGGTGCTCGGCGGAGTGTCGGGGTACAAGGATCTGGAGGTCGATCTGCTCCGGCCGGTCGAGGAACTCATCGACTTCGTGACCGCCGCCGACGGCGACGCCTGACCTCGAGTCGGGCTGCCGTCGGCCGGGTGTCTGGCAGACTGGTGACATGAGCGCATTGCTCTGGCTCGCAGCCGTCATCGTGTTGCTGATCGGCGAGATGGTCAGCGGCGATCTCGTGCTGCTCATGCTCGGGGGTGGAGCGCTCGCGGCGTCGGCCACCGACTTCCTGTTCTCCCCGCCGATCTGGGTGGACGGCATCGTCTTCGCCGTCGTGTCGGTCCTGCTGCTCGCATTCGTGCGCCCGGTTGCCAAGCGGCACATGCTTTCTCGTCCCGCGCTGCTGACCAACACCGAGGCGCTGGAGGGCAAGCACGCGACCGTCACCGCGCGTGTCGATGAGCACGAGGGCCTGGTCAAGATCGGTGGGGACATCTGGTCGGCCCGGTCGATGACCCCCGGTGACGTCTTCGAGGCCGGCGACGAGGTGACCGTGATGCAGATCGACGGCGCGACCGCCGTCGTATGGAAAGGGTGAGTGGCGTGGAGTATCTCGGACTGGCAATCGCGGTCCTGCTGATCGTGCTGGTGGTGGTGGTGCTGGCGAAGTCGGTGGCGCTGATCCCGCAGGCGGAGGCCGCCGTGATCGAGCGACTGGGCCGGTACACCCGGACCGTGTCCGGCCAACTGACGTTGCTGGTGCCGTTCATCGACCGTATCCGGGCGCGCGTCGACATCCGTGAACGCGTCGTGTCCTTCCCTCCGCAACCGGTGATCACCGAGGACAACCTGACCCTCTCGATCGACACGGTCGTCTACTTCCAGGTCACCAATCCGCGGTCGGCGGTGTACGAGATCGACGACTACATCGCCGGTGTGGAGCAGTTGACCATCACCACGCTGCGCAACGTGGTCGGCGGCATGACCCTCGAGGAGACCCTCACCTCGCGTGACTCGATCAACGGTCAACTCCGCGGCGTCCTCGACGAGGCCACCGGCCGGTGGGGACTGCGGGTGGCACGAGTCGAACTGAAGTCGATCATGCCGCCACCGTCGATCCAGGAGTCGATGGAAAAGCAGATGAAGGCCGACCGCGAGAAGCGCGCCACCATCCTGGCGGCCGAGGGCCAACGCGAATCGGCGATCAAGACCGCAGAAGGTGCCAAGCAAAGTCAGATCCTGGCCGCCGAGGGCGCAAAGCAGGCCGCGATCCTCAGCGCCGAAGCCGACCGGCAGTCACGGATCCTCCGCGCCCAGGGTGACCGTGCCGCGACCTACCTGAAGGCGCAGGGCGAGGCGAAGGCGATCCAGAAGACCTTCGCCGCGGTCAAGTCCGCCAAACCCACCCCGGAGATCCTGGCCTATCAGTACCTGCAGCAGATCCCCGAGATGGCCAAGGGTGAGGCCAGCAAGGTGTGGGTGCTACCCACCGACTTCGGTTCGGCCCTGCAGGGATTCGCGAAGTCCTTCGGCGTCCAGGGCGACGACGGGGTGTTCCGGTATCAACCCGCCGACGACCCGGCGCCCGACGTCGACGATTCCGAGACCGAGACGTGGTTCGACATGTCGACCGATCCCAAGGTCGCAGAGGCGGTCGCCGCCGCCGAGGCCGTGGCACGACAGCCCGTCGAACCCGAGGTTCCGGTGCGTCGACCGGGAATCGCGAGGCCGGACATCGCGACCCCGGGGATCGGCGGCGGCACGGGCATCGAGACTCCCGCGGTACCGGGTGTGCCGCAGACACCCGCCGTTGATGGGCCGGTGGGCGGGTATCAGCCCGGCTGAGCCCGCAATCCGGGATCGATCAGGTCCGCTGTCGGACCGGCATCCGTGCGTCGAGGATGAGCCCGACCACACCGATGGCGAAGAAGCATCCGCTGAGGGCGATCAGCCACGGATTGCGGGTGCCGGTCAGCGCGTCACCGAGCAACACGACCGCCGTCGTACCCGGTGCCATGGCGACGACCGTCGCGATCATGTATGGCACGACGCGCACCGACGAGAGTCCTGCCGAGTAGTTCAGAAGCCAGAACGGACAGATCGGGATGAGGCGCAGCGACCCGACGGCGAGCCACCCGCGGGTGTTGAGGCGATACTCGACGGCGCGCATCACCGGTCGACGCAAGTGTTTCTGCACGCGTTCCTGTCCGACCCGCCGGGAGATCTCGAATGCCAGGAAGGCAGCGGTGGTGGCCGCGATCATCGCCCCGACCAAGCCCACGACCGGACCGAAGAAGACACCCGACATGACGGTGAAGATCGTCCGGGGGATCGGGAGCAGGGTGCACAGCACGTATGCGACGAAGAACACCCAGACGAATGCCGGTCCGAGGTGTTCACCCCAGCTTCGGACACTGGAGATCGACGGAATCGGGATGAGATAGGAGATGGCCAGCACCGCGCAGAGGGCGAGAAACCCGATCACCGCATTGCGGATGTTCCGTCGTCCCTGCGCCTGGACTGGGTGCGCCGATGCCGACCGACCCGTCGTCGTGGCGTCGTCGGTGATGGGAGAATCGGAGGGCACCGACTCACTTTACCGGCCGTGACGGCGTGGCATATCTCACGATGCCGACCACATGCGTCGACCGAGCGAGCGATCGGCTAAGGTCATTTACGCTCTCGAACCGAGTGCACGACGGAGGTGTGTCCCACACGATGCCCGAGCAACCAGCCCAAGCTCAGCCGACACTCGATGAGGCCTATCAGACGTGGTCGACGGCCGCGGCGGCGGTGTTGGCCAAGTCCCGACGAGTCGAGGTCGCGGATCTGCCCGACAGTCCCGAGGCCCTGCTGTCGACGCAGACGCGAGACGGTCTCACCATTCGCCCGCTCTACACACGCCGCGACGAGGTGACCGAGCCCGGAGTCCCCGGCCGGTTCCCCTATGTGCGGGGCGCCGACCCCGAGCGTGACGTGCTGACCGGGTGGCGGGTGACCGAACGTTTCGGCGACCCGACCACCGGCGAATCCGGCACCACGGCGATCTCCGAGATCAACACCACCATCCTCGAGGCGATGACCAACGGCGCGAGTGGACTGTGGCTCAAGGTCGGCGAGGCCATCGGCGTCGACGACCTCGCCGGAGTTCTCGCCGGTGTCTACCTCGACCTCGTACCGGTCACCCTGGACGCTGGGGTTCTGGGCATCGACGCCGCTCGTGCGCTGCTCGATCTCAAGAAGGCATCCGCATCGGTATCCGGTGCCGCGGCACCGACCGCTGCCACCACGGTGTCGCTGGGTCTGTCCCCGTTGACCGCCGCCTTCTCCGGTCGTGACACCGTCGATCCGGCGGCGGCAACCGCGCTCGCCGTCGAGGTCGCCACCGACGGCCCGGCCGGGGTGCGAACGCTGCGCGTGGACGGCACCGATTTCGCGACCGCCGGCGCCGACAACGGACTCGAGCTCGCGCTCGTCGTCGCCGCGGCCGTGGCGCATCTGCGCGAGCTGACCGCCGCGGGACTCGGCGTGGATCAGGCACTCGGACAGATCTCCTTCGCGGTGTCCGTCGACGACGACCAGTTCGCCGGAATCGCCAAACTGCGAGCCCTGCGTCGCGTGTGGGCGCGGGTGGCCGACGTGCTCGGCGCACGTGCGGCCGGAGCGGCCCTGACCCACGCGGTCACCGATCTGTCGATGTACTCGCAGCGTGACCCGTGGGTGAACATGCTGCGTAGCACGATCGGAGCTTTCGGCGGCGGCGTCGGCGGTGCCGACCAGGTGACCGTCCTCGGCTTCGACGCGGCCATTCCGGCCGACCACCGCACCTCGAGCGCGACGTTCTCGCGACGCATCGCACGGAACACGCAGCTGCTGCTGCTCGAGGAATCCAACGTCGGACGCGTCCTCGATCCCGCCGGTGGTTCATGGTTCGTCGAATCGCTGACCGACGACCTCGCCGCCAACGCGTGGGCGGTCTTCGGCGACATCGAGGCCAGGGGTGGCTACCGTGCGGCCCTCGACGACGGCTGGATCGCCGAGCGGGTTGCCGAATCGCTGGCCACCCGCGACGTCGAGGTCGCCCACCGTCGCGAGTCAGTGACCGGTGTCAACGAATTCCCGAACCTCGACGAGAAGCCGCTGGGAGCCGACGTCTCCACCGCGACGGACCTCGTCGGTGCGACCCCACGACTCGCCCGGGTCGGCCGGGCCTTCGAGGCACTGCGTGACCGGTCCGACGGGGTGCTCGCCGCGACCGGTTCTCGTCCCCGGATCCTGTTGCTGCCGTTGGGAAGTGTCGCCGAGCACAACGGCCGCACCACCTTTGTCGCCAACCTCCTCGCGGCCGGTGGCATCTCGGCGATCAATCCCGGACCGCTGACGGCCGAGGCCATCGCAGGAGCCGTCGCCGACGTGGACACCTCGATCGCCGTCCTCTGCGGCACCAAGGCGCGGTACGCCTCCGACGGTGCCGCCGCGCTCGCCGCGGCCCGTGCCGCGGGTCTCGAGAAGGTGCTGCTCGCCGGCCCCGATCGTGAATGGCCGGCCGGAGACGACACCCCGGATGGCTCGCTACGTGTCGGGATCGACGCGGTGACCACCCTGACCGAACTGTTCGACCGGCTCGCACCCGCCGAGCCCGCGACCTCGGGAGCATCCGCATGACCAACACCGAACAGCGAACCGCCATACCGAGTTTCGCCGACGTCCCCCTCGACTTCGACGTCCCCGAAGTGAGCGCCGACGCCGGCAACGACGTCATCGAGACGTTGTCGGGTGCCCACGGCTACACCACCGAGCAGGTCACCTGGAGCACCCCGGAGCAGATCGACGTGCAGCCGGTGTACACCCGCGCCGACCGTGACGCGGTCACCGCAGACGACGACCATCCGTATCCGCTGGATTCGATTCCCGGATCGGCGCCGTTCATCCGGGGTCCGTATCCGACGATGTACGTGAATCAGCCGTGGACGATCCGTCAGTACGCGGGCTTCTCAACCGCCGCCGAGTCGAACGCCTTCTACCGTCGCAACCTCGCGGCCGGGCAGAAGGGCCTGTCGGTGGCCTTCGACCTCGCGACCCACCGTGGCTACGACTCCGATCATCCCCGTGTGGCCGGGGACGTTGGTATGGCCGGCGTGGCGATCGACTCGATCCTCGACATGCGCCAGCTGTTCGACGGTATCGACCTGGGCAGCGTCTCGGTGTCGATGACGATGAACGGCGCGGTGCTGCCGATTCTGGCGCTGTATGTCGTTGCGGCAGAAGAGCAGGGCGTGCCACCGGAGAAGCTCGCCGGGACCATCCAGAACGACATCCTCAAAGAGTTCATGGTCCGCAACACCTACATCTATCCGCCGAAACCGTCGATGCGGATCATCTCGAACATCTTCGAGTACACCAGCCAGAAGATGCCGAAGTTCAACTCGATCTCGATCTCCGGCTACCACATTCAGGAAGCCGGGGCGACCGCCGATCTGGAGTTGGCGTACACCCTTGCCGATGGTGTCGAGTACATCCGGGCGGGTCTCGACGCGGGTCTGGACATCGACAAGTTCGCACCGCGACTGTCGTTCTTCTGGGGTATCGGCATGAACTTCTTCATGGAGGTCGCCAAGCTGCGCGCGGGCCGTCTGCTGTGGAGCGAACTGGTCGCCCAGTTCGATCCGAAGAGCGCGAAATCGCTGTCCCTGCGTACACATTCGCAAACCTCGGGTTGGTCGCTGACCGCACAGGACGTGTTCAACAACGTCGCCCGCACCTGCGTGGAGGCGATGGCTGCCACCCAGGGACACACCCAGTCGCTGCACACCAACGCCCTCGACGAGGCGATCGCCCTGCCGACCGACTTCTCCGCGCGTATCGCGCGCAACACGCAGCTGCTGCTGCAGCAGGAATCGGGGACGACGCGACCCATCGATCCGTGGGCCGGTTCGAACTACGTCGAGTGGCTGACCCACCAGTTGGCGCAGAAGGCCCGCGCTCACATCGCCGAGGTCGAGGAGACCGGCGGAATGACCCAGGCCATCAACGAGGGCCTGCCGAAGCTTCGCATCGAAGAGGCGGCCGCACGCACCCAGGCGCGAATCGACTCGGGTCAGCAACCGTTGATCGGCGTGAACAAGTACCGGGTGGCCGACGACGAGGAGATCGAGGTCCTCAAGGTCGAGAACTCCAAGGTGCGCGCCGAACAGCTCGACAAGCTCGAACGTCTTCGCGCAGGCCGGGATTCGGTGGCGGTGGAGGCGGCGCTGGCCAATCTCACCCGGGCCGCCGCGGCCACCGAGGGTGGCATGGAGAACAACCTGATGGCCCTGGCCATCGAGGCGGCACGGCAACAGGCGACGGTCGGTGAGATCTCCGCCGCGCTGGAAAAGGTCTATGGTCGGCACCAGGCAGAGATCAAGACCATCAGCGGGGTGTATCGACATGAGGTGGGCGAAGTGACCGGCGTCGACGCCGCCACCAAGATCGTCGCGGAGTTCGCCGAGGCGGAGGGCCGCCGTCCCCGCGTACTGGTGGCCAAGATGGGCCAGGACGGCCACGACCGAGGTCAGAAGGTGATCGCGACAGCGTTCGCCGATCTCGGTTTCGACGTCGACGTGGGCCCGCTGTTCGCCACGCCCGAAGAGGTGGCCGCGCAGGCCGCCGACAACGATGTGCATGTCGTCGGCGTGTCGTCGTTGGCCGCCGGACACCTCACCCTGGTGCCGGCACTTCGGGAGGCCCTCGAGAAGGTGGGTCGTCCGGACATCATGATCGTGGTCGGTGGCGTGATCCCGCCCGGCGACTTCGACGAGTTGTACGAGGCCGGCGCCGCCGCGATCTTCCCGCCCGGCACGGTCATCGCCGACTCGGCGGTGGAGCTGGTCAACAAGCTGGCCGACAACCTCGGCCTCGAACTCGCGGGCGCCGCGTCGGAGTGACCGGTACAGCGAGGGTGACGCGACGCCCGATCGACGTCGACGAGCTCGAGAAGGCGATCCTGGAGGACGGTCGCGCCGAATTGGCGCGTGCGATCACGCTGGTGGAGTCGACACGTCCCGAACATCGGGCGGCCGCCCAGGAGCTGTTACTCCGGTTGACTCCGCACGCGGGCAAGTCATTTCGCGTGGGAATCACCGGTGTGCCCGGGGTGGGGAAGTCGACGACGATCGAGGCGCTCGGGCTCTATCTGATCGAGAAGGGTCACAAGGTCGCGGTTCTCGCGGTGGATCCGTCGTCGACGCGCACCGGCGGGTCCATCCTCGGTGACAAGACGCGGATGGCGCGGCTGTCGATGGATCGACGCGCCTACATCCGTCCGTCGCCGACGTCGGGCACTCTCGGTGGTGTCACCAAGGCGACAAGGGAGACGATCGTCCTCGTCGAGGCCGCGGGCTTCGATGTGGTACTCGTGGAGACCGTCGGTGTCGGACAGTCGGAGGTGGCCGTGGCCAATATGGTCGACACCTTCTCGTTCCTGACTCTCGCCCGCACCGGTGACTCCCTGCAGGGCATCAAGAAGGGCGTGCTCGAACTCGCCGACGTGATCGTCGTCAACAAGGCCGACGGCAAACACCTCAACGAGGCCAAATCGGCTGCGCGCGAACTGAAGAATGCGCTGAAACTGATCTATCCGCACGACGCGCTGTGGTTCCCGCCGGTGCAGACGATGAGTGCGATCGAGAACACCGGAGTCGACGACTACTGGGCGGCGATCGAGAAGCACCGCGAAACACTGATGGCTGCAGGCGAATTCGACGCGCGCCGCAGCCGTCAGCAGATCGACTGGATGTGGGAGATGGCGCGTGAGACCGTGGTGTCCCGTCTCGCCAACAGCCCAGCCGTCAAGGCCACGCGCGCCGACATCGAAAACCGTGTCCGCGGAGCAGAATTGACGCCGGCTCTCGGTGCGGCACAGATCGTCGAGATCTTCGACGGCGAATCGCGCACCTAGTTCCGCCCGGTCGAGCAACCGGAGCCGCAGACACCGACGCTGTCGACGCCGAAGCGATCGATGCCGAAACTGCTGACCTCGAAGCCGACGCCGCTGACGCTGACGCAGGTGGTGAGGCCGAGCCCGACACTCACCACGACCACGAGGACGCGGCACCGACCGTCGAGGCCGAAATTCCCTCCGACCGTGGTGTTCCGAGTGACCACCAGGCTCCGACCGCCGACGCCGCGACCATCGTCGACACCGTCGACAGCGCAGGCAGCATCGGCGAGGATGACGGCCACGAGTCCGGCGTCGCTGATCGCCTGAACCAGGCGTCGACGAATACGGCTCGGGCGTAGTCCAATGTGATCAGGTCGAGCCCCGACCAGCGGGACAGGCCCGACGCCATTGGCGACGAGCACTCCGGCGAATCCGGTGTCATCGACACCGGGGAGATCGACCTGGTCATCTTCGACGGAGACGGTGTTGCGATCGCCGACGATCCCGACGACCCAGCCACCACTGCCGGGTTGGAGCGCGCCTCGCGTACCCGGATTCGTGTCCGCGACACGACCACCGAAGGACAACAACGCGAGCGCCGCATCCGTGATGGCGGCATCCGTACCACCACCTGTGCCAACCGCGAACGTGAGCCTGAGGAACTGGCCGCCATCGGCATGAACCCACGCAACAGCGGGGTCGAACGTGTCCTGGCCGCCCGGCTCCACCACCGGCTCGACACCTGCTGAACCAGCCCGCCCGCCGGGACTGGCCGGCCGCACCGCCGCAGAATCGTTGTGGCCGGGGAATGTCCGGCGCACACTGCGTGGTCTTGACTCACGGCTCGAACGGCGAAAGGGCCTGCTCGACCAGCGAATCAAAGTGGCTGGGCCGGCACCGGCCAGGGGGGTCGTACTGCACAACGAAGCCGGTGTGGGTGATCTGAATCACCCACACCGGCTCGTCGCAATCGGTCCGCCGGATCAGAGCTTGGCGGCCACCGGATTCAGGGTGTTGATGACGAAACCGACCGACGGTGCGCTCGGCACACTGAACGCGGGCTGCGTGTCGTCGTTGAGGAACACCACGGTCCCGTTCTTGACGGCGGTGAGGTTACTCCAACCCGGAATCTTCTGCACCGCAGCGAAATCGCCGCCCGGAACGTAGGCGATCAGCAGATCGGAGTTCAGCAGGTCAATGCGCTCGGGGGAGATTCGCGACCGTGTCTGCCCCTCTGTGTGCTGCGCGGCGACCTCGGGGTTGAGGGTGAAGCCCAGTTGCGCGATCAGACCGGCAGCGGGATCCTCGGTCGTGTTGACCGCACCGATCTGACCGGTCGGCATGACCTGTGCGAAGGTGAAGGTCTTACCCTGCGAACCGGGGTTGTCGGACTTGAACTTCGAGATCTTCGCATTCGTCTCGTCGATCAGCTTCTGAGCCTGATCCTGCACACCGAAGATCTGCCCGGTGGTGGTGGCCAGCTGTTCCCAGGTGTCCACCGTGGCGCCCTTGTTGATCAGCGGAATGGTGGGCGCGATCTCGCTGAGCTGGTTGTAGCGGTTCTGGTCACCGAGCGGCCCGGCCAGGATGAGATCGGGGTTGTACTTGGCCAACTCGGCCACCGTCACCTGCGTGGGATCGGCGACCTTGACGACCTCCGCATTGTTCTGCGGTGTCCACGAGTACGTCGGTGAAGATTCCGGCACGAAACTTGCCGTGATCGGGATGTCCAGCGCCGCAAGCGTGTCGGTCCAGTCGGTGAGCAGAGTGACCACACGTGTCGGCTTCGCCTTGATCTCGGTCGAGCCGTACTCGTGCGTGATGGTGACCGGCGAGAACGATGCGTCACTCGAGGACGAGTCCTCATCGGGAGACGAGCAGGCGCCGAGGAACGCTGTCATGCCGATGGCGACGGCCACTACCAGGCCGCGCAGCATCAATCGGGAATTTCTCACGAGAATTGATTCCAATCGTCGGGGTTGTTGGTCGGGAGAATGAGCAGGGATGGTGGATCGCCGTCAGCTGTCCAATGTCGCACCTCCGTCGACCCGGAGGTCGTGCATCGTGATGTGTCGCGCCGCGTCGGAGGCCAAGAAGACGACCGTCTCTGCGATGTCTCGTGCTTCGGCGATCCTCCCCAAGGGAATACCGAGGCGGAATTGCGTTGCATCACCGGCCAATACGGTAGTGCGGTCATCGTCCGACGACCACATGCCGCGCAGCATCGGCGTGTTGGTCGAGCCGGGTGATACCACGTTCACGCGTACCCCGGATGGTGCCGCGGCCAATCCGATGCTGCGTGCATAGGAGGTCGCGGCCGCCTTGGATGCGGCGTAGGCAGGGAAGGCGGACCGTGGCGTGGCACTCGCGTTGCTCGAGACGACGACCACCACTCCGTGGCGATGCTCCACCAGCGTCGGAACTGCCGCGTCGAGAAGATTCCGAACCCCGCCGGCGTTGACCGCCATGCACAGATCCCAGTCGTCACTCATCACTCCGGCCGCCGAGACGACGATGCCCACTGGTCCGTGCTCGCGCGCGACGGCGTCCCAGGCGGCCGCCACGGCCTCGCGATCGGTGATGTCGACGTCGGCGATGTCACCGGCCCGAGCGGGGCGGTCGTGCACGTCATCGGGTGCCGTGCCGTGCACGTCATCGCGCGCCGTGCCGTGCACGTCATCGCGCGCCGTGCCGTGCACGTCATCGGGCGCCGTGCCGTTGTCCTCGTGGACATCCCAGCCGATCACGGTGGCACCGGAGTCGCGCAGCACCGCGCAGACTGCGGATCCGATACCGCCTGCGGCGCCGGTGACGACGGCGACCTCACCCACCACCCCGGCGACGGGCGTCCGTGGATCGTCGCTCATGCGGTGATTCCGGACCGGCCACGCGCGCCGGGATCGTCGGTGCGAGCTGTCCCGCCCTGCGTCGGCGGCGTGATCGACGAGATCACCGCGGCGGCATCCAGGACACGTCCCGCGCGCTTGCCGATGTAGTCGGCCGCCATTCGATGCTCATCGGCGCTGAAGTCGGCCATGGCGTCGACGACGAAGAACGGGGCGACATCGCTCATGAAGGCCTCGGTCGCGCTGATCATGCATCCCATGTGCGCGTACACCCCGACCACGATCAGCTGATCCCGGCCGTGATGGGCGAGCAACTGCCGCAGATCGGTGCGTTGGAATCCGGAGTACCGCCATTTGGTGACGCAGATGTCGTCCGGCCCCGGAGTCAGTTGGGGAATAATTTCCTCGTCTCGTCCGGAACTGAGACCGCGGCCCCAGAACTCCGAGAGGATGCCACGTCGGGACGGATGCTGATCACCGGGCTGGGCCGTGTAGACGACCGGCACTCCGACCGCATGGCAGGCATCGCGAATCGCCACCATGTTGGGGAGCGCGGTCGCCATCGGCTCATGATCGAGTCGATAGGCATCAATGAAGTAGCGCTGCATGTCGTGGATGAGAAGTGCGCATCGATCGGGGTGCAGCGTCCAGTCGACCCGGGCAGGGAACGGCCCGTCGGGTATACGGTAAGGAGCTATGGGCGGAATGGACACAGCATTAGGGTAGCCTCACCTTGTGCGTGCGATGTCATGGCCCTCCGAACTTGCTGACCACTATCGCGAGAACGGGGTGTGGACCGACGACACCTTCGACGACATCGTCGCACGTCGGGCCGCGGATCCGGCGTTCGCGGACAAGCTCGCGGTGGTCGACGTGGATCGTTCGCTGACCTATGCCGAACTCGATGATCGGGTGGGTCGTCTGGCCGCCGGCCTCGCTACCCTCGGTATCGCGCCGGACGATCGGGTCCTGCTACAGATCCCGAACTCCGTCGAGTACGTCGAAGTGGTGTTCGCACTGTTCCGCCTACGGGCCCTGCCGGTGTTCGGTCTGCCAGCTCACCGCGAGAACGAGCTAGTCGGTATCGCGCGGTCGGCCGGGGCGGTGGCGATCATCTCCCCGGCGTCGGCGCCGGGTTTCGACTATCGCGGTCTCGCGCGGTCGGTCGCCGACCAGGTTGACACGGTCGGTCACCTCATCGACTCGGATGTACTCGAGGAGATCTGGGCCGACCCCATCGATCACGGTCGGGCCGACCCGGAGGATCTCGGATTCCTGCAATTGTCCGGTGGTAGTACGGGCGTACCGAAGTTGATTCCCCGCACCCACGCCGACTACCTGTACAGCGTGCGGCGCAGCAACGAGGTCTGCGGCGTCGACGAGAACACGGTGTACCTCGTCGTCCTGCCGGCCGCCCACAATTTCCCGATGAGTTCACCTGGCATCCTCGGCGCCCTGCACGCCGGTGGCACGGTCGTGTTGTCGGCGGCCCCGTTGCCGTCGGTGGCGTGGGAGCTGGTCGCACGGGAGCGGGTCACCATGGTCGGGTTGGTGCCACCGCTCGCCCGCGTTTGGACCGAAACCGCGGAGAACGGAACGGCTTTCGACCTGTTGAGCCTGCAGACCGTGCAGGTGGGAGGTGCCCGCTGTCCGGATGAACTCGCGCAGCGGATCGGCCCCGCATTGGGTGCACGACTCCAGCAGGTCTTCGGCATGGCCGAGGGACTGGTCTGTTACACCCGGCTCGACGATCCTGACGACGAGATCACCACCACGCAGGGCCGACCCATGTCGGAGTGGGACCAACTGCGCCTCGTCGACGAGGACGGGGTCCCCGTCACCGACGGGCCGGGCTTCCTGGAGACGCAGGGGCCCTATACGATTCGTTCGTACTGGGAGGGAGCGAGCCCCACATCCTTTGCCGCCGACGGCTGGTATCGCACCGGCGACGTCGTCGAGTTCACCGCGCTGGGCAACCTGGTGGTGCGGGGGCGGGGCACCGACCGCATCAACCGTGGCGGCGAGAAGGTGTCCGCCGAACAACTCGAAGAGCATCTCCTTGCACATCCGTCGGTCCGGGATGCGATCGTCGTCGCCGCCTCCGACACCTACCTCGGCGAGCGGACCTGTGCCTACGTGATCCCCGCCGACCGCGACGATCCGCCCACGCTCGCCGCAATCCGCGCATTCGTGCGCCGCGCAGGTCTGGCGGAGTGGAAGCTACCCGATGCGATCACGGTGATCGACGAGTTCCCCGAGACCGGCGTCGGCAAGGTCAGCCGAAAGAAACTGCGCGAGTTGCTGACCCGCTGATCGGGCTCAGAGTCCCGTCCGGGTTCGGCTCACGCGCGGCGGCCTCAGCCGACCGGTGTCTGCGTGGGCGCCTCCTGGCGCAGCGTCACCAGCGACCGCAACACCAGGGCCGCGACGACGGCAGCGGCCAGCAGCATCAGGCCGTAGTACACGATCGCATCCGAGGCCACCCAGATCGACCCGAATGCGCCGGCGACGAGCGCGCCCACGGTGACACCACCGACCTCCTGGGCCATCCAGATACCGTTGACCCGGCCCAGTAGCGGCCCGGGTGTGTGCTGCTGGATCAGCGTGTAGCGCAGCACTTCCTGGATCGCCTCGAGGAATCCGATCACCACGAGCAACGCGATGGCGAGCCACGCGTAGGCGGTCAGACCGAACACGGCCATGAGCGCGAAGGTTGCGATGAGGCAGCCGAGGAGGAGAACTCCCGGTCGACGTACCGACCCGAGCCACCCGCTGGTCAGTGCCGCGACCATCGCACCGGCCGCGACAGCTGCGAACAGCAGGCCGGTGATCGACGCGTTGCCGTCGAATCGCTGCGCGACCAGTGCCGGGAGCAACGCCACCACACCGGGTGCGAACATCGCCAGCACACCGACGACCATCACCGCCCCGACGATGCGCTGACTGCGGAGAAACGACCAGAGCGGCGGAACCGTGGTGGCGGGAGAGTCGGCGGAATCGGTGGCGTCGGCCCGATCGGCCGTGGGTGTCTGGGCCGTCGGCTGCGGCCGACCGCCGTCATCAACGGCCGCGTCATCGAGGCGGCCATCGTCGTGGACGGCGTCGTCGAGGACTGGGGCATGCGGTGGCAGAGAGGGCAGTCCGCTGATGATGAGGACGGTCAGGAAGGCCAGCACCGCGGCGACGGTGTACGCCCATTCGACACCGGCGGCACCGATCACGAAGCCCGCGATGCCCGGTGACACCGCCGAACCGATGCGCACCGTCAGCGCTCCCAGCGCTCCAACGGCTGCCAGGTGTCGGCGCGGGATCAACGTCGGGACCGCGGCCATCAACGCCGACGTCGACAAGGCGCCGATCAGACCGTCGACCACCGCGAGCACGTAGAGCACGGCCACCGACGCGGAGCCGCCGAAGACACCGAAGGCGTTGGCCGCCAATCCGGCAAACGAGAGCGCGGCCGCCGAGCGGCCGGCCAGGATGAGCAGCTTGCGATCGAAGCGATCGGCGAGGACACCGCCGAGCAGCATGCCCACGAAGGTGGCGATCCCGGTGACCGCGGTCGCCGCACCGACCTGCGCGGACGAACCGGTGAGGTCGTACATCTGCACCGGCACAGACACCAGCAGCATCCCGATGGCGACCAACGAGACCAGTCGCGCAACGAAGATCCGTCGGAACGGCGGGGACACCCGCAGCGGCGTGATGTCGATCAGCAATCCTCGGGCCCGCCCGGCCATCAGTGTTCTCCCTCGTCGTTGGTCACGGTGTTCACGGTGTCCCTCGGAGCGCCGGAGACGGCCGTCGCGGCGGTCAACTCCGCCACCCAGCGATCGGCCCACGACGTCACCGTATCCTCGTCGACCACACCCGGCTGCCACACCCAGGTCGCCACCAGGCGTGGTCCGTCCGGACCGTCGAGGGTGGTGACGTTCACGATCAGACCGTAGGACGCGGGCATCCGTTCGCCCGGTCCGACATCCGCCGACTCCGGCGCCATACCCCAGCCATCGAACTCGAAGGACCGATAGCGGCCCAGGTAGTTGAACTCGATGGCGGCGCCGGGCAGCGAAGCACCGGCGACGTGGCGCAGCAGGCCGTGACCAAGGCCGCCGTCCGCGATGGTGGCGCGCTGCTCATTCAACGCCCGCGCCTCCTCGGCGACGGACCCGGCGTTGCCCACTACCACCGGATGTACCGCGGTGAACCAGCCGACGCTGCCGGTGAGGTCTGCACCGGGCACCACCTGCTCCTCGCGGCCGTGGCCTTCGAGATCGATCAGGGTCGTCTGCGCCAGTACCGCGCCCAGCGCACCGAGCAGCACATCGTCGACGCCCACACCCAGGCGGGCGGGAACCGGGCCCAGCAGATCGCGGGCCACATCGGTGTCGACGGTCACCCGATACTCGCGAGCGTCGGCCTCGCGGTCGGTGCCCGGGTCGATCGGTCGTGAGAAGGGTGGCGCGGCCACCGAATCGGTGAGGTCCCGCCACATCGGGAGTTCGTCGGAGCGATCGAGCGTCACCAGTTCCCTTGCCCACGATCCGAATCCGGGCGGCACGGACCCCAGCGACACGGCGTCGCCCGCCACGATCTGCGAGTACGCGGCGACCACCTCGGGGACGAGTACGCGCCAGGACACACCGTCGACGACGAGGTGGTGGATCGCCAGCAGCAACCGTCCCGGCTCGTTGCCACGATCGATCCAGGTGGCTGACAGCATCTCTCCGGCAATGGGATTCAGGCGGTCGCGGGTGCGGCGGGCGATGTCCTCGACGACCCCGGGGTTCAGTTCCGCAACGACCTCGGTGACCACCTCCACCGCGGATGCGGTCTCCGGTATCTCGAAGCGCCACGGTGATTCGTCGGCGACCAGGTGCGCGCGCAGCATCGCGTGACGATGCACCAGGGTGCCCAACGCGGTGCTCAGGGCATTGACATCCAGATGCGCGGGGACCGTCAGGAATGCCGACTGATGGAACCCGGCGATGACCTCGGCATCGCCGGCACTCACCTCCTGCAGCCACCGGATGATCGGGGTCGCGGGCACCGGACCGGAGGACACCACCGGCAACGGTTGCACCGGCCCGTCGACGGTGTGCAGGTGCGCCGCCAACTCCGCGGCGGTGCGGTGGGTCATCACATCCCGCGGGCCGACGACGAAACCGTCCGCCCGCAACCGCGCCACCAGTTGCATCGCCACGATGCTGTCACCACCGAGTTCGGTGAAGTCGTCATCGACGCCGACGTCGTCGGCGTCGAGGCCCAGCACCTCGGTGAATGCCCGGCAGATTCGGCGTTCGGCAGAGTTCGTCGGTGCCCGCAACGAGCGCTCCACGTGCGGTTCCGGCAGCGCCCGGCGATCGATCTTCCCGTTGGGCAGCGTCGGTAGCGCATCGAGGACGACGACCGCCGCCGGCACCATGTAATCGGGCAGTACCGCGCGCACGGCCGCCCGCAGACCGGCCGGATCCGGCGCGCCATCGGAGCGGTCACCCTCCGTCGCGTCGGCGACGACGTAGGCGATCAGTCGATTCGACCGCTCGACCGCGATTGCGGTGGACACCCCGCCGACCGCGATCAATGCCGCCTCGACGTCACCTAGTTCCACCCGGTGACCGCGGATCTTCACCTGATCGTCGCCGCGACCGCGGTATTCGATGTGACCGGTGCTCGTCCAGCGCACCGTGTCGCCGGTCCGGTACATCCGGGAACCGTCGGCGGTGAACGGGTCGGCGACGAACCGTTCGGCCGTCAGATCGCCGCGGCCCAGGTACCCGCGGGCCAGTCCGGCCCCGGAGAGGTACAACTCGCCGTCGACGCCGTCGGCCACCGGGACGAGCACGTCGTCGAGGACGTAGGCCCGCATCCCGTCGACCGGTCGGCCGATGACCGGGCGCTCGGTGTCGGCGACGCGTGCGACGAGGGCGTCGACGGTGCCCTCGGTCGGTCCGTAGAGGTTGTAGGCGTCGGAGCCGGGCAGATCGCGCCACCGCTGCCACTGCTCGGGTGCGACCGCCTCGCCACCGAAACCGATGGCGGCCATGGTGGTCTCGGCGCCGCCGAGCGCGGCGAGGTGCGATGGGGTGAGTTCCAGGAAGTCCCACGCCTCGTCGACGAGTTGGGTGGCGAGCGTCTGGGCGTCGCGCTGGGTGTCGGCGTCGACGATGCTCACCTCATGGCCGTCGAGCAGCCACAGCTGCGGCTGCCACGACGCGTCGAACGCCAGCGACCAGCCATGCCCGACCCGCAGCCTGGCGCGACCAGTGCGTCGACGCGCCGGTTCGTGCAGCATCCGTCGGTGACTGCCGAAGAGATTCGCCAGCGCCCGATGGGGGATGACCACACCCTTCGGCGTTCCCGTCGAACCCGAGGTGAAGATCACGTAGGCGGGGTGCTCCGGTCGCAACGGCCGTGCACCCGCCGACGGCCGGAACACCGTCGCGAGTTCCGCTTCGGTTGCCGGGGAGAGGAGTTCATCGTCGAGGCGGTCGATGACCCGGACCGGACGCACCACGTCCACCATCGCCGCGACCCGATCGTCGGGAGTGTCCGGCTCGATCGGCAGGTACGCGGCACCGGAGTACAGCACACCGAAGATCACCTCCAGTGCGTCCACCCCGCGCGGGAGTCGCACCACCACAACGTCTTCGGGTCCGATGCCGGCGGCGGCGAGCCGTCCGGCGATGACCCGGACACGGTCGTGGAGTTCACCGAAGCTGCGTCGGCCGTCCGGCCCGCGCAGTGCCGGGGCGAGTCGGTCGGATTCGGTGGCGCGGTCGAGGAGATCGGCGACGGTGGTGGGCGCTTCGGTGGCCGGGTGGAACAGTGAGCGGTGTTCGTCGGCGGTGCGGATGTCCATGCGCCGCAGTGGGGTATCGGTGTCGGCCACCATGAATTCGAGGATGCCGGTCAGGCGTGCCGCCATGGCCTCGACGGTGGCGCGTTCGAACAGGTCGGTGCTGTATTCGATCACGCCGCCGACCCGCGCGTCACCACGCGAGGTGTCCTCGGTGAAGTCGAAGGACAGGTCGAATTTCGCGGTGGTCGGTGCCGGCAGCGAGACCGGCCCGTCGAGGTCCGGAAGGATTCCGTCGACGTAGACGACCATCGTCTGGAACAGCGGGTTCATCGATGTGGAGCGTTGTGGTGCAACGGCTTCCACGACGCGCTCGAACGGGATGTCCCTGTTGCCGTAGGCATCGAGATCGCTGGTGCGAACCCGTGCGAGGAGTTCACGCGTGGTCGGGTCGCCGCCGAGGTCGGTGCGCAACACCAGTGTGTTGAGGAAGAAGCCGACGAGATCGTCGAGGCGGGCATCCGAACGCACCGTCACCGGTGTGCCGATGGGGATGTCGGTGCCGCCACCGAGCCGCGACAGCAGCACCGCGACCGCGGTCCGCATCACCATGAACATCGACGTCCCGGTGGCCGACGCCAGGTCACGCAGCCCGGCCACCAGGTGCGGTTCGAGGGCCAGGAACACACCGTCGCCGGCCCCGCTCGGTCGCGGTGGGCGGGTGCGGTCGTAGGGCAACGCCAACTCGTCGGGGAGTCCCGCAAGGGCCGAACGCCAGTGGTCGAGTTGTTGCTCACCCCGCCCGCCGTCGATGAGTTCGCGTTGCCACGACGCGAAGTCGGAGTACTGCAGACCCAGGGGCTCCCACGGCGGAGCGGCACCGGCCTGACGGGCCCGATACGCGGTGGTCAGGTCTGCGCGCAAGGGTGGCGCGGACCATTCGTCGGTGGCGATGTGGTGGATCGTCACCACGGCCACGTCGTCGGTGGCCGCCACCCGGATCGGGATCTCGGCGGCCAGATCGAAGGCGTGCGCACTCGAGCGGGTGAGATCGGCCGGACCGTCGACATGCTCGACGACGATGTCGGGTTCGTCGACGAGGTGCGGTTGCTGATCGGGATAGCAGGTCCGCAGGACCTCATGACGATCGACCACATCGGCCACGGCCGCGCGGAGAACCTCGATGTCGATCCGCTCGGCGGCCCCGGTGGGCCCACCCGGACGCCACATCAGCGGCACGTTGTAGGTGGTGGTCGGTCCGGCCAGGGTGTGCAGCGTCAGCATCCGCTCCTGCCCGTAGGACAGGATCGGTGCGGAATCGGTGCGGCGCACCAGCTCCGGCAGCGGCGCGGCCGATGCGGCGGTTCCCGAGGAGAGGTGCTCGGCGAGTGCGGCCACGGTGGGCGCGTCGAACAGCACCCGCAGCTCGGCGTCGTATCCGAGGGTGGAGCGCACCAGGTTGAGCACCTTGATAGCGAGCAGGGAATGACCGCCGAGCGCGAAGAAGTCGGCGTGGACGTCGGTGACCGGGTGGCCCAGGACCTCACCGAAGATCTCGGCCAGGTCGGACTCGAGATCGGTGCGGGGTGCGGTGCCGCCCGCGGTCGTCATCTCCGGCGCCGGCAGTGCCGCACGGTCGAGCTTTCCGGTGTGGTTGAGGGGCAATGCGGCGACCACCATGATCGGCGCGGGCACCATGTAGGGCGCCAGCCGCCGCGACAACGCGGCGGTGACGGCCGCGGCCACGTCGGTGGGTGTGGCCGCGGAATCCTCCGGTACCACCCACCCGACGAGACGATCGGCGTCGACGGCGACGGCACCCGAGGCGATGCCGTCGACGGCCCGCAAGGCGGCCTCGATCTCGCCGAGTTCGATGCGGTTGCCGCGCACCTTGACCTGACTGTCGGCGCGTCCGACGTACTCGAGAATGCCGCCGCGGCGGCGGACGAGGTCGCCGGTGCGGTAGAGGCGTCCGCCGGGGATCTCGCCGGTCGGATCGGCCACGAACGACGCCGCGGTCAGTCCACTTCGGCCCAGATATCCACGGGCGACCGGGATTCCACGCACGTAGAGCTCCCCGAGGACACCGTCGGGCACCCGGTGCAGGGCCGCATCCAGGATCAGTAGGTCGGTTCCGGCGATCGGGGTACCGATCGGGATCGTCGGCATTGTCGCCGAATCGTCGGTATCGGCCACCTGATCGGTGACGACGACGGCCGTCTCGGTGGGGCCGTAGGCGTTGATCAACGCGATCTGCGGTGCCGCGGCGGCGACTCGCGTGGCCAACGGTGTGGTCAGGGCCTCACCGCCGGCGATGATATGTCGCATCGTTGCCAGCTCGGGCAGGTGTTCGGCGAACAGGTCGAGCAGAGACGGGACGAACACCGCAGCCGTGACCGCGTGGTCGGCGATGATCCGCGCGAGCCGACGCGGGTCGCGGTGTGCATCGGGTTCGGCCACCACCGCCGCGGCACCGGACACGAAGGGCAGCAACAGTTCCCACACGGCACCGTCGAAGCCCGCCGGGGTCTTGACGAGCATCCGATCCCCGGCACCGAAGCCGCCGGGGATGGTCGCCAGACGCCACCGCAGTACGTTGACGACGCTGCGGTGACTGACGACGACACCCTTGGGACGTCCGGTGGAACCGGAGGTGAAGATGACGTACGCGGGATGGTCGGGGTGAATCGTCGGTGGTGCTACTGCCGACGCTGTGACCGCCGACGCCGTGACCGCGGGGGCCCGGTGATGATCGGGGTGAGCGGGCTGGGGGGTCGGCCCGTCCTCGGCGATACCGCCGAGTCCGTCGAGTACCAGCACCGGACGTTCCGCGGTGGCGAGGTGCCGGGTGGCGTCGTCGAGGAGGACGACGGCGGGCGTCGCGTCACCGAGGATTTCGGCGATACGTGCGCTGGGCAGATCCGCGTCGATCGGCAGGTAGGCGGCACCGGAATACAGCACCCCCTGCAGCGCGACGAGCTGGCCGATACTGCGGGACATGATCACCGCGACAACGGATTCGGGTCCGACGCCGGCCGCGCTGAGTCGTGCCGCGATCCGCCGGGCCGCGTCGCGGCACTGCCGGTAGGTCATCATGTTGCCCGTGGTGTCGGTCAGGGCCGGCGCGTCCGGGGTGGCCCGCGCCGCGTCATCGAGCAGGTCGATGAGCGTGGAGGTGCCGCCGTCACCGGCGAGAGCCGTCGGGTCACCGCCACGTTCGGCACGACGCAGGGCGTCGAGGTCGGCCGCATCGAGCACCGCGATGCGATCGAGCGCGAGATCGGGATCGGCGGCCACCGCCCCGATGACCCGGGTGAGGTGATCGAGCAGTGCCCGGGCGGTGGTGCGGTCGAACTGGGCGGTCGCGTACTCGAGGCCGATGGTCAGTTCACCGCTGTCGGCGGCGTCGACGAAGGTGAAGGCGAGGTCGAACTTCGCCGCCACCGAGGTGAGCGGTGCGAAGGTCGCCGGAACACCGAGGAATCGGTCGGGGACTCCGTCGAGCGGCAGGTAGGACACGCTGACCTGGAACAGCGGGTTGCGTCCGGACACCCGTGCCGGTGCGAGCCGCTCGACGACCCGCTGGAACGGGATGTCCTGATTGTCGAAGGCCGCGAGGTCGACCTCACGGACCCGATCGATCAACTCACCGAATGCCGGACGGCCACAGACGTCGATGCGCATCACCTGCGTGTCGACGAAGAAGCCGATGAGGTCCTCGAGGGCCGGGTCGTTGCGGCCGGAGATGGGGCTTCCCAGCGGGATGTCGTCGCCCGCTCCTTCCCGGTGGAGCAGAGTGGCGACGGCGGCCTGGGCCACCATGAACATGCTGGCGCCGTGCGCGGTGGCGACCTCGGCGAGGCGGCTGCGGGTGGCGGCGTCGATGGTCGCCATCTCGGTGGCGGCGGGACCGGCGGCCCCGGGACGTCGGGCCCGGTCCCGGGGCAGCGGCAGTTCGTCGGGGAGATCGGACAGGGTCTGCGCCCAGAACTCGAGCTGACCGGTGCCGACGGCGTCCACCCGATCTCGTTGCCACACGGCGTAATCGCCGTACTGGACGGGCAGTGGCGCGAATGGGGGTGCCGCGTCGGCCAGCCGTGCCGCGTAAGCGGCGGTGAGATCGGTCAACAGCGGTCGGTCGGACCATTCGTCGGTCGCGATGTGATGCATCGCGATGGTGAGGACGCCGGCGGTCTCACCGCTCCCGCCGGATTCGACGACGTCGGCAGCCACCCGATCCAGGCGCACCCGGATGGGTGGTTGCGCGGCGAGATCGAAGGGACGGGTGAGTGTCTCGCGGGCCCGTTCGCCGAGTTCGGCATCCAGTTCACCGGCCGGGCCGGTGACGGTGGTGACCTCGACGATGTCGGGGATCTCCGTGATGTCCAGAATCCGTTGGGACGGTTCACCTGTCGCCGATTCGACGATGACCGTGCGCAGGCTCTCGTGACGTGTGAGCAGGTCGGTGACCGCCGAACGCAACGCCGACGGATCGATCGCCGCATGCAGCCGGACGACGTGCCCGTAGTGATACGACGTATCGGTCGGATCGAGGCGATGCAGCACCCACAGCCGTTCCTGTGCCGGCGACAGGGGCAGCGGGTCGGGTCGGACGCCGACGACGATGTCGCTGGCCGAGCCGGTTCGGTGGACCCGCAGGGCGATGTCGGCGGGGGTGCGGGCCTCGAACAGATCTCTGATGGACAGTTGCGCACCGAGTTCGGTGCGGACCGCCGACACCAGCCGCATCGCCGACATCGAATGGCCGCCGAGTTCGAAGAAGTCGTCGTCGACGCCCACCGGATCGGCGGTGCCGAGGACATCGGCGAACACGGCACACAGCTGCCGTTCGATCTCCGTCCGCGGCTCACGATGGGTGGTGGCCGGTCGCGCGTCGGGAAGGGCTCGCACGTCGAGCTTGCCGTTGACCGTCATCGGGAATTCGGTGACCGCGGCGAACAGCGTCGGGACCATGTAGTCGGGTAGTCGCGTCGCCAGGCGCCGCCGGATATCGGTGAAGTCCACACCGGCCGACGGGTCCGTGGGGATGACGTAGGCGACCAGACGTTTGATGGACGGATCGCCGGGGTCGGCGGCGGCGACCACGGCGGCCGATGCCACGTCGTCGAGTGCGGTGAGGGCGGTGTCGATCTCGGCGAGTTCGACGCGGTATCCGCGAACCTTCACCTGGTCGTCGGTGCGCCCGAGGAAGTCGAGGTTGCCGTCGGCGCGGATCCGCATCAGATCGCCGGTGCGATACAACCGTCCGCCGCTGGAGAACGGATCGGCGACAAAACGTTCGGCGGTCAGGTCCGCGCGGCCGAGGTAGCCGCGCGCCAATCCGGCACCGCTGATGTAGAGCTCACCGGCGACCCCCGGGGGCACCGGCCGCAGCCAGCCGTCGAGCAGATGGGCGTGGGTGTTCCAGATCGGGGTGCCCACCGACGAGGTCGGCGACTCGTCGGTGCCGATGCCCAGCGTGTTGATGGTGTACTCGGTCGGCCCGTACAGGTTGTAGCCGAATGTCTTCGGGTTCTCCCGCAGCCGGGTCCAGACTGGATCTCCGACGGCCTCACCGCCCAGCAGCACCAGTGGCGGCACATGATCGGCCGCATCGCCGGCGTTGCCGTCGAGCAGACCGTCGGCGAACAATTGCGCGGCATACGTGGGTGTCACGTTGATGACGTCGATGCGGTGGGCCGCGCAATAGGCCACCAGCGCAGCCGAATCACGGCGCAGATCCTCGTCACAGACGTGCACTTCGTGACCCTCGACGAGCCAGAGCAGTTCCTCCCAGGACATGTCGAACGCGAAGGACACGGTGTGCGCGATGCGCAGTCGTCCGGTGATGCCCGCCGAGCGGGCCACCTCGATGGCCGGTTCGAAGACCTTCTCCCGGTGATTGAGTTGCATGTTGGTCAGGCCGCGGTACGGCGTGACGACACCCTTGGGTTTCCCGGTGGAACCGGAGGTGTAGATGACGTACGCCGGCCAGTCCGGATGCACCCGGGGTGTGGTCCAGGTCGGCTCGTCGGGCGCGGGCAGGTCGTCGATGGTCAGGATCGGCACCCCGGTGTCGGCGAATCGTTCGCCGACGCGGCTGTGGGACAGGATGATTCGCGGTGCGGCGTCGTCGATGATGGTGCGTAGCCGCTCGTCGGGATGATCGAGTTCCAGGGGCAGATAGGCGGCGCCGGCCCGCAGGATCGCGAACAACGCCACAACCGTGTCGATGCTGCGGGGAATGGCCAGCGCGACAACGGTTTCGGCACCCACGCCGTGATCGGAGAGGATGTGGGCGACGCGGTCGACCTCGGATTCGAGTTCGGCGTAGGTCATCCGCCGGTTCTCGAAGACGAGTGCATCGGCGTCGGGGATTGTCGCGGCGCGTTCACCCAGGAGGTTCGACACGGTCACGTCGGGTAGCTCGTGGAGCGGGCCGGCGAGGCCGGTGTCGCCGGGCAGGCTCAGATCCACCGCGGCCACCGGTGCGTCGAGGTGGGTGCCGATACCATCCAGCGCCCGGCGGAAACGCGCGACAAGTGCAAGCGCGGTGGTCTCGTCGATCAGGTCGTCGCGGTACTCCAACCGGAACCGGATGTTGCGGGACGGGGTGACCACCAGCGCCACCGGATAGTGCGTGTGATCGAGACTGCCCTCGCCGATGACGTCGTGCAACGCCGACTGCGTGCGTTCCTCGTCCTCGGTCCGGAAGTTCTGCAACACGTAGAGCACATCGAAGAGCACCGGGTGCCCGGTCTCCTGCTGGAGCCGGTTGAGGCCGAGATGGTCATAGGCCATCATCTCGACACGTTGATCCTGCATGCGGCGCAACAGTTCTGCGACAGTCTCGTCGGGTCGCAGGACCGTGCGGACGGCCACTGTGTTGAGGAACAGGCCGATGACGGTGTCGATGCCCGGCACCTCGGGGGGTCGGCCGGCCACCGTGGAACCGAACGCGACATCGGTGCGGCCGAGTTGGCGCGACAGGGTCAGATCGAGAGCGGCGGTCAGCACCGTGTTGAGCGTGACGCCGGCCGTGCGGGCATCGGCGCGCAGCCGTTCGGAGAACTCCGCGCCGAGGTCGACGTCGATGCGTCGGGGGGCGCGCGGAGTGGTGGTCGCGGTGGTGCCGCGAGGTGCGATCAACGCCGGCTCGTCGTAGCCGTCGAGGTGGGCGATCCACGCCGCCACCGCATCGGCGTCGTCGGCGCCACGGGCCAGCCAGGAGAGGTAGTCGCGCAGTGACGCCTCCCGCACCGGAATCGGACTGCCGTTGAGGTGCGCGAGCAGTCGGGACACGAAGAGGCCACCGGACCAGCCGTCCCACAACAGGAATCGCCGGTTGACCACCAGACGGTCACGATCGCCGGGCAGATGCACCAGACGCATCCGCCACAACGGTGCCCGGTCGAGGGCGAACCCGGTGGCGCGGTCCTCGGCGAGCAACTCGGCGAGGCGATGCTCGGCATCGGCGGCCGAGTGCTGCGACAGATCCATCTCGGTCACATCGGGTTCGACGACGGCGGCGATCACCTGCAGGGGCCGGCCGTCCACCTCGACGAATGCGGCCCGCAACTCGGGGTTGGTGTCCAGCAGGGTGCCCGCGGCCCGACGCAATTCCGCGGCCTCGATGCGATGACCGAAATCCAGCCAGAACTGGGCGGTATAGATGTCGGCGTCGGCATCCATCCGGGCCTGATAGTAGAGCCCCTCCTGCAGGGGCGTGAGGGGCCAGACATCGGCGATGTCACCATGTGCGGCAACCAGTTCCGTGAGCGACTCGGAGTCCAGATCGACCAGGCGGTCCTCGGCGAATCCGACGACGGCACCCGCCACGGCGTCGGCGAGACGCCTCGCATCCTCGACCCGCGCGGGATCGATACGGACTCGCACCTCCCATCCCGCGGCCGTGGGTGCGCCGTCATCGGTCCGGGCGGGACGGACCGCCACCGACACCGCATGCGAGGTGGGCAGTCCGTGGTCGCCGACGATCACGTCCGGATCGACGATGTCACCGGCGCTCCGTGCCGCCATCAGCGAGGCCGCCACCTGTGGAGACAGGTATCGCAGGATATCGAGGGCCGGGCCGGGCACCGCGGTGGTCGCGCCATCGGACACGGCGATGCGGGTGGGTGTGACGCCCCGGAACGGCCCGCCGGTGCGCTCGGCACCCGCCGGTCGCAGGTCGGTGACCACGTCGACGAGCAGGTGGCTCCCGAGGCGCTCACCGAGGTGCTGCGCGAGGGCGGAGCACACCACGCCGGCGATCTCCGCCGGGTCCGGCGCAACGGTGACGTCGACCGGGCGACGGACGCAGACCGGGCCACCGTGGTCCGCAGGGTCATCAAGACCGGTTGGGTGGGTCGGTAATTGGGCTCCGGGGGCCAGCACCGCAAGCCACTGCGGCAGGGCCGACGGGTCCGCGGCCTGTGCGGCCAGCGCGGCGGAGGCCCGACCCAGTGACATGGGCACCGGATCGATCTCGATCGTGCGCCCACGCGCGAGGTCGTCCGCCGCGGCCGTCAGATCTCGGCGCAGGATGTCGATGGTGACCGGATCGGCCAGTGCTGGGTGCACCCACAGCGTCAGTCGGCCCGACGCCTGGTCCAGCGTGGCGCGGGGAAGGTGTGCGGCGGCCGAATCCGGCTCGGACGCGGTCTCGGTGGTGCAGTCGAGTGGGATCGTCGCGCCGTCGGCCGGCGCGGTGGACAGCGTCCACAGGATCGGGACCGGTCGGGCCAGCGTGGTGCGCAGCACGTCGTGGCGGGCGGCGAGGGCCGAGAGGATCTCGGTGACCGTCCCGGGTGCGGTTTCCGGCGCAACGTCGACGTGAATGCGGCTCGGTGCCAGGCTATCCGGGTCGATCTCGGCGATCCGCAGCCGGTGCAGGGCCGGCGTGAGGCCGGCGGCGGGCATCGGGCTGTCCTGCGCCGGGCGGTCGTCGGCGCTCACGCCGATCTCCGTGAGGCGGTCGTCGGGCCCGTGGCTCAGGTCGGTGAGGAAATCGTCGAAGGCTGTGGCGATCTGTGCACTCTCGATGGCCGCCTCGGCCACTCCGCGGACGATGACCTCGGCGGGAAGTCCTTTGCGGCGCAGTTGGATCTGGATCTCGACGTCGGAGACCGGACCGGAGGCGAGGGCGTGCACACTCACCTCACCGCCGCCGATGGTCTGTCGTGTGCTGTTCGTGAGGACGTTGATGCCGAGGCCGAACATACGGTAGGGCCCGCTCGCCGGATCGGCGTCGGCGGCGAGGGCACGACCGAGATCCTCGGCGCGGAAACGGCTTCGGGGCAGCAGGCCGAAGAGGGCGCGGTCCACCCGGGTGGCCAGGTCGGCGAGATGGTCACGGCCGAACGCCGCCACCCGCAGCGGCAACACACTGGTGACCATCGACGGCGCCGAACGCGTCCCCCGGTCGAGGCGACCGGTCACCGGCAGTGCGAACACGAGATCGTCACGACCGGTGCGCAGGTGGGCGAAGGCCGCCACCGCCGCGATCAACATGACCGCGGGCCGCACCCCCACCCGGGAGGCGAGGGCACGCAGCACCGCCAATCGGTCGGCGTCGATCTCGAAGCGGGCGTGCGTGATTCCCGGTCCCGGTGGCAACTGCTGATCGAGCAGTCGAACCGGCTCGGGGTGGTCGGCCATCAACCCGGTCCAGTATTCACGGTCCTCGAGATAGGCGGGACCGCACCGGTAGTCGGATTCGGCCGCGACGATGTCGCCGAGCGCCCAACTGTCGGAATGTATGCGACCGCCGTCACCGGATGAGGGATCCGCCGGGGCGTCGTAGCGCTTGCGGACGGTCTCGGCGTAGGAGACCAGACCCATTCCATCGCAGACGAGGTGATGTACCTTCAGGAAGGCGAACACCGCCGTGGGGGGTGCCGCCGGTTCGTCACCGGCGAGCAGGATCCGGAAGTCGCTGAGCGGACCGGCGTGAATATCCATGGGCTGGGCCATGGTTCGCTGCATCCACGCGTGCGGATCGGTGCCGCGGATGTCGACGACGGGGACGTCGAATTCGTCGATCGACAGCAGTCGTTGGGTGAGTTCGCCGTCCTCCTCGGCGAACACCGCCCGCATGGCCTCGGCGGCGTCGAGGGTCTGGCGCATCACCGTCCGCAGGCGATCAGGGTCCGTGGTCGACGGCATCCGGATGTAGAGGCCGGTGTTGTAGAGCGTCGGGTCGGCGGCGATCTGCATGCCGAGATAGATGTCACGCTGTCCGGCCAGGAGGGGATGACGCCGCCCGGTCGACTCGGTCGAACGGGACAGGCGGGAGATCGAGGTCACGAACACACTCCGGTGGTTTGCTGATGCGTGGGGGACTGAGCGGGGGACTGGTCCGTGTGATGAGACGCGTCGGTTCCGGGTGGGTTGGCCGCGACCAGATCCTGCAGCGCGGTGCGCCACCGGTTGGCGAGTCGTGCGACGGTCCCGGCGTCGATCTGGTCGCCGAGATGGCGGAAGGTCCCGGTGAGGATCGGGCCATCCGCCTCGTCGCGGCACACGATCTCCACCTCGAGGGGATGGGCCACCCCGAGGTCCGGGTCGGCGGCCGCCGCCACGGCGTACGACTCGGCCGATGGCTGCCACGCACCGCCGCTGCCCACCGAGAAGCGGCCCAGGTAGTTGAGCAGCACACTCGCTGGTGGCAGCGTGGCCAGCGCCATGGCGGTCTGCGGATTCAGATACCGCAACATCCCGAAACCGGCTCCGGCTGAGGGCATCTCCTGCCATTGGTGTTCTGCCGCCAGTACGGCCGCGCGCGGATCGGTGCCGTCGGCGGCCGGGAGGCGCAGCGGGGCCATGGTGGTGAACCACCCCACCGTGTGGGTCAGATCCCGGTGACCGAGACCGGCCGATTCGGTGTCGCGACCGTGTCGCTCGGTGTCGACGACGAGGTCACCGGCGCCGGTGACCTCGGTCGCCGCGATGCGCAGCGCGCCGAGGAAGACCGAGGTGACCCCGACCCCGAGACGGCTCGGCAGATCGGTGACGATCGCCCGTGAGGTCGCGCGATCGAGTTCGACGACGTGGCTGCGCTGTGCCGCGAGAGTGCCGGAGCGTGCCGGGGACCCCGGGATCAACTCGCCTCCCGGTGCGAGCACCGCAGCCCAGTGCGCCACCTCGCCCAGCAGTTCCGGGGCGAGTGCGGCCTCGGCGACGGCGGCGGCGAAGTCGCCGAGCCTCGTTGCGTCTGCGGTGTCGGTGGCCGAACCGGCGTCGTGCACGGCGGCGAGGTCGTCGAGGAGGATGCGGCGGGAGACCCCGTCGACCGCCAGATGATGGATGACGAGGACGAGGCGTCCCGGATCGCCCGGATTCCTCGGCGTCAGATGGGCGGCGGCGATCATCCGGCCCGAAACCGGCGACAACCGTGCAGCGCAGGCATCGGAGGCCGCGGCGATCGCGTCGGCGACAGTGTCGTGGGCGTCGAGGGGGACGACGTCGAGGATGTCGGTGGCCGCGACATCGCCAGGGGCTCGAGCGGTGAGCGTCCACACGTCGCCGGCGATGACGTTCAGGGTCATGCGCAGTGCCTCGTGGGCGTCGATCAGCGACTGCAGTGCCGCCGTGATCGACGCGGGTGTGGCCTCGGGTGGGGTGTCGACGACGACGGACTGATTGTGGCGATCGATCCGCCCACCCAGTTCGCGGAGCCGGTGCATGATCGGCAGCAGAGCGATGACCTCACCGGAACCCGTTGGTGCCGTGTCGGAGTGCGTGTCAGCGTCGTCACCCTCGCTGATCGGTCCGGCCACCACGGCCAGGGCTTCGATGGTGCGGTGGGTGAAGACATCCTTCGTTCGTAGGCGCCAACCGGCCCGCCGGGCACGATTGACCAGCGTGGTGGAGACGATCGAATCACCACCGAGCGCGAAGAAGTCGTCATCGACCGAGATGTCGCACGCCGGCAGGTGCAGTGTCTCGGCGAAGATCGCCAGCAGTGCCGATTCGGCCTCGGTGGCCGGCTCTCGGGCACCCTCGCGTGCCACGCCTGAGGTGTGCGGCTCGGGTAGCGCCGCGACATCGGTCTTGCCGTTGGTGGTCAACGGAATGGCGTCGATACCGATTACCGCCACCGGCACCATGTGCTCGGGCAGCAACGTGGCGAGCGCCGAGCGCACGTCGTCTGGGGTGATCCCGTCGGTGACGACGTATGCGAGCAGCCGGTGGCCCTCCGCCGGGCCGGGGCGGGTGATCACCACGACGTCGCGCACGCCGCTCACCCCGGCGACGGCGGCGCGCACCTCACCGAGTTCGATGCGGAAGCCGCGGATCTTGACCTGCGAGTCGGCGCGGCCTTCGGAGCGCAGACGGCCATCGCCGGTGAGCCGGAACAGGTCTCCGGTGCGGTAGCAGGTGCCACCGCCACCACCGGGATCGGCGACGAACCGCGCCGCCGACAATCCCGGACGGTTCAGGTATGCCCGGGCCACCTGCGGACCCGACAGGTACAGTTCGCCGATCACCCCGGGCGGCACCGGACGGAGGTATCCGTCCAGCAGCCGACCGGTGAATCCGGGCAACACGGCACCGACGGCGCTGCCCACCGAACGTTCCGCGGAGTCGGCGTCGATGTCGAGCAGGGTGGCGTGCACGGTGATCTCGGTGATGCCGTACATGTTGATCGCCCGGACGTCGGGCCAACGGCGCAGGAAGGCGGTGAGCCGACGTGCGTCGAGGGCCTCGCCGCCGAAGATCAGGTGGCGTAGCGATCCGAGGTCGGCATGGTCGACCTCGGTGAGGGTGGCCTCGAGGGCGTAGAAGGCCGACGGTGTCTGGTTGAGCACGGTGATCTGCTCATCCCGCAGCAGGGTCGCGAAGTCGGCGGGGGAGCGGGTGGTCGCACGATCCGGAATGACCAGTCGTGCACCGCTCGACAGCGCTCCCCAGATCTCCCACACCGAGAAGTCGAAGGCGTAGGAGTGGAACATCGTCCAGACATCCGCCGGGCCGGTGCGGATCGCCTCTCGGGTCGCCGCCAGCAGGGACACCACGTTGCCGTGGGTGATGGTCACGCCCTTGGGTCTGCCCGTGGAACCGGAGGTGTAGATGACGTAGGCGGGGTGATCTGCGGTGACCGGGACCGGCCGCGCGACAACGGGTTCACCGGGATCCGACACCGATACCCGGGCGCGATACCCGGCGTCGACGATGACGACCGGCCGGGCGTCGGCGAGGATGGTCGAGATGCGTTCGTCCGGGTAGTCCGGGTCGATCGGCACGTAGGCACCGCCCGCGCGCAGGATGGCGAGGATCGAGATCACCTGGTCGACGCCGCGCGGCAGCAGCAGGGCCACCAGATCACCGGGGCGGACCCCGTCGGCGATCAGTGCGGCGGCCAGGTGCGCGCTGCGGCGCTCCACCTCGCGATAGGTCAGCACGTCGACGCCGGCGGTCAGTGCGACCCGGTCGGCATGTTCGGCGGCGGTGCGGGTGAAGACCTCCCACAGGGTGCGCGCACCGTCGAGGGTCGGGCGCTGCACGCATGCGGCGGTGGCCGCCGACATCGGCAGTGCTGCAACGGTATCGGGCGCATCCGGCATCCGCAGCGCAGCGATACGGTCGTCGGGATGGTGGGCGAGCATCTCCAGGAGGTACAGCACACGATCGGTGAGGTGTTCGGCGGTGTCGCGGTCGAACAGGTCGGTCGCGTACTCCAGCCGCAGGCGCAATCCGTCGGTCAGACCGACGAATTCGAAGGTGAGATCGAACTTCGCGGTCCGGGTCGGCGGGAAGAGCGGTGTCGCGTCGAGGCCGGTGAAGTCGGGTGCCTCGATCGGGTCCCGGTACTGGACCATCGTCTGGAACACCGGGTGACGTGACAGCGTCCGCTGCGGCGTCAACGCGGCGACGATGGCGTCGAACGGCAGATCGGCATGCTCGTAGGCGTCGAGATCGGTACGCCGGATACGGTCGATGACCTCACCGAGGGTCGGATCGCCACTCAGGTCGGTGCGCAATGCAAGGGTGTTGACGAACATGCCGATGAGCTCTTCGGCGGCGGCCGTGGTGCGCCCGGCGAACGGTGTGCCGACGACGATGTCGTCGCCGGCGCCGGAGGCCGACAGTGCGAGTGCCACCGCCGCATGGACGAGCATGAATCGGGTGGTGCCGGTGGTCGCGGCGCGGTCGTCGAGTGCGGCAACCAGTTCGGTGGGTACCGTGCGATCGATCTGATCGCCACGGTGACTCGGTTCCATCGGCCGGGGCCGGTCGGTGGGGAGCCGTATCTCGTCACCGATGCCGTCGAGAATGTCCCGCCAGTGACCCAGTTGCCTCGCGCGCAGCGACGTCGGGTCGTCGGGGTCGCCCAGCCGGTCGAGTTGCCACACGGTGTGATCGGTGAACTGGACGGTCGGCGGCGCCACGGTGATGCCGTTGTAACCCGCGGCGAGTTCGTCGAAGAGTCGGCGGGCCGACCACTCGTCGGCGGCGATGTGGTGGACGGTGAGGAGCAGGATCGCCGACGCGGTGCTCGTTCTGATCAGATCGGCGCGCAGAACGGCGTCGGCCGCGAGGTCGTAGGGACGGGCCATCAACCGCGCGATCAGGGCGTCGGTGTCGCCACCGCCGCTTCCGCCGTGATGCTCGACGACTGTGACCGTCGCCCGATCGGCGGGGTCGATGACGGGTACTTCGCCGACGATGCGGGTGCGGAGCACCTCGTGTCGTGTCACGATGCCGGTGAGCGAATCAGACAGTGCGCCGGCGTCGATCGACGATCCCGGATGTGCGTCGAGACGGACCGTGAAGGCCACCGTATAGGCGGAATCATCGACACCGGACTGAAAGAGCAGCCGACGCTGCGCCGGCGACAAGGGCAGGGGATCGGGTCGCGGCCCGGGCACCGGCCCCGGTGGCGTCATGGGGCCGGCGGTCACCGACCCGCTCCGATCGGTGTCTGTCGGTGCGGTGTCGATCAGCGCGGCGAGGTCGGCCAGCACCGGATGGTCGAAGACGTCGCCGATGCCGAGCCGGGATCCGGCCTCCACCCGAAGTCGGGTGAGAAGTCTTGTCGCGGATAGGGAATGGCCGCCGAGATCGAAGAAGTTGTCCTCGATGCCGGCGTCACGACCGAGGACTGCGGTCGCCGCCGCGACGACCGCGGTCTCGGCGTCGGTGCGCGGACCGCGTGACAATCGGGTCGATCCGGCGTCGGCCGGATCGGGCAGGGCCAGTCGATCCACCTTGCCGCCCGGCGTCAACGGCAATGCGTCGAGGACGGTGATCGACGCCGGGATCATTGCGGCCGGCAGCGAGGTGCCCAGTGCCGCGGTGATCTGGGGGGACGACAGCCCGGGCCGACCGCTGACGTAGGCGTCGATCCGGGTGTCACCGGCGGCATCGGTGACCGCCCGGACGGTGGCCTCACGCACCGCGTCGACGTCGGCGATAGCCGATTCGACCTCGCCGAGTTCGACTCGCACGCCGCGGATCTTGACCTGGCGATCGGCGCGGCCGAGCACCGTCAGCCGCCCGTCGGTGTCGATGCGGCCACGATCGCCGGTGCGATACAGACGACTCCCGGATCCGCCCGGATCGGCGACGAATGCGGTCGCGGTCCACTCGGAGTGACCCCGATACCCACGCGACACTTGCGGACCGCCGACGTAGATCTCGCCGGCGACACCGGTCGGGACGGGCCGCAACAGATGATCGAGGATGCTCACGCGGGTGCCTGCGACCGCGGTTCCGGCGGTGATCGCTCCGCCGGTGACCCGGCCCATGGTGATGTCGCCGGCCACCTCGGAGGAGCCGTAGGAGTTGATGATCTCGGCGCCGGTGGCGGCCAGGGTGTCCCGGGTGGCCGCGACGAGCGGTTCACCGGATACGATCCACCGTCGGGGTGTGGGCGTCGCACCGACCTCGGTGATCGCCTGTGCCAGTGACGGTATCGCGGTGATCTGGTCGACGCGGTGCTCCGCGGCCAGGTCGGCGACTGCGGTCGCGTCGCGGGCGGTGGTGTCGTCGGCGAGGATCACCGTCGAGCCGGCGGCGAGAGCACCGAGCAATTCGGTGCTGCCGTCGATGAACGCGATCGACGACTTCGCGAGAACCACTGCGCCGTACCAGGATTCCGCGGCCCAGGCGATCCGGTTGGCGAGCGCACGAGACGTGCCGACGACGGCCTTCGGGGTGCCTGTGGAACCGGAGGTGTAGATGACATAGGCCGACGAATCCGGATGGACCGCCACCGGATACGGGCCTGCTGTGCCGGAGGTGGACTCCGCGCCGAGAGCCGCGGCCATCACGTCGTCGATGACAAGATCCGGTTCGGCATCGCCGAGCATGAAATCGATGCGCGCCGCGGGGTATCCGGGGTCGATCGGCAGGTAGGCGGCACCGGCCCGGAGTACCGCGAGCAGGGAGGTGACCATGTCGACGCTGCGCCGGACCGCGATGGCGACGATCGATTCGGCGCCAATACCACGTGCGGTCAGAGCGGCGGCGATCCGATCGACGGATGCCTCGAGCTCGGCGTAGGTCAGGCGATGATCGCCGACGCGCAGCGCGACATGTTCGGGTACCCGCTGCGCGCTGACCGCGATCCGATCGGACACCGGCACGAACGGGGCCGGGGCCGGCCCTTCGACTCCGCGTGTGGCGTCCGCGTCGGCGTCGCTGCGGGGCAGCCGTGCGAGGGTGACCTGGGGGGTGTCGACGATCGCCCCGATCGTCCGGATCAAGCGTTCGAGAAGGGCCGCAGGCACCGTGCACCCATCCTGTGCCCGCCGTTCCAGGAGGATACGGATGTCGGGATCATCCTCGACGAGAATGGTTGCGGCGTAGCTGTTCTCATCCTCGATGTGCGGGCGGACCGGGCCGCGCGGGAAACTCTCGAATACCACGACCGAGTTGAACAACTCACCGAGGCGAAGGGATGCCTGGATGTCACCCAGCGCGCTCTGATGCTGATCGAGGAGGGCGAGCTGTTCCCGCTGAACACGCGAAAGCAGCTGTGCCACCGATTCATTCGGATCGATCCGGATCCGCACCGGGATCGTGTTGATCAACATACCGACCATCTCGTCGACACGGTCGACCGCCGGATCGCGCCCGGACACGACGGCACCGAAGATCACGTCGTCGGCGTCGGTGTGATCGGCGAGGACAAGCGCCCAGGCCACCTGGATCAGGGTGTTCACCGACGCCCCGTGATCACGCGCCACCGCACGCATCCGGGCGGACCGGGCGGTCCCGAGTCGGTGTCCCACGACCGGTGGGGCGGGGTCGATCTCCGGCAACGGCAGCCGGGTGGCGGACCGCACACCGGACAGGGCGGTACGCCAGCGCTCGAGCCCGTCCGGTCGGCCCGCCCGCCAGCGCAGGAAGTCACGCACGTCCGCCGGTGCCGGAAGCGGCTCGTCGCGCAGCGCCCGCACGATCTCGTCGAAGAGCCGGTGCAGTGACCAGCCGTCGAGGGCGACGTGATGAGCGACGATCAGCAGGTGGTGGCCGGTGGAGGCGTTGTCGGCGGCGGCGAGGATGACACGGAACGGGGGCGGCGAGGTCAGGGTGATCCCGCGGTTCCGTTCGCGGTGCCGCAGTGCGTCGAGGTCGAGGGCGGCGGCGAGCGTGCAGAACTCCACCGGTGCGGCGACGTCGGTGTGGACACGCGCGACCGGTGCACCGCTGCGTCGGCGGGTGTAGGAAGTCCGCAATACCGCGTGGCGTGCCATCACCGCGGTGACGGCGGCGACCACCCGGGCGGGTAGGGACGCATCGATCATCACATGATCGGTCAGATCCACATCGGCGAGGATCAGGTAGGGGTCGTGAGAGCCGCCGGCCCGCGGCCGGGTCGAGTGATAGACGATGGCCTCCTGCAACCCGGTCAGCGGCAGGATGTCGTCGATGCCGGGGACGCCGGTTCCGGTGGCGGTCACAGCAGGTCTCCCTCCACCAGGTCGTCGAGTTCGTCGACACCGAGTTCGGCAGTGGTGAATGATTGGGCAGCGGTGGTGGCGTACTCGGAGTGCAACGATGCCCCCGGCCCCGGATCTGTGGAGTCCGGATCTGTGGAGTCCGGATCCGGGACCCGTGCGACCGTGGCGAGCCGCGTGACGGTGGGGTGGTCGAAGAGATCGATAGGGGTGATCGTCACACCGGCCCGGGCGGCGTGGGCCACCACGCGAACCGCCGTCAGGCTGTCGCCGCCGAGGACGAAGAAGTCATCGTCGACTCCCACCGCGGGAATGCCGAGGACGTGGCGGAATGCCAGCGCCAGTGCGCGTTCGGTGTCGGTCGACGGTTCCCGGGAAGAAGCGGCGAGGGCACCGAAATCGGGTCGGGGCAATGCAGCTCGATCGATCTTGCCGTTCGGCGTCAACGGGAGAACGTCGATTCCGGCGATGGCGGCCGGGATCATGTAGTCGGGGAGGCGATCGGAGAGATGCCGACGCAGCGCCACTGCGTCGATCTGATGGCCACGCGCCGGTACGGCGTGGCCGACGAGTCGGCCGTCGACGGCGACGGTGACCGCCCGTTCGACCGAATGATGTTGTGCCAGGGCGGCATCGATATCACCGAGTTCGATTCGGAAGCCGCGGATCTTGACCTGGTGGTCGGTGCGGCCGAGGCAGTACAGCATCCCGTCGTGGCCGCGGCGCGCCAGGTCGCCGGTGCGGTACATCCGGGCGCCCGGCGGCCCGAACGGGTCGGCGACGAAACGGGTGCAGGTCAGGTCGGGCCGCCCGTGGTAGCCGCGGGCGAGTCCGGCACCGGACAGGTACAGCTCGCCCTCATCGCCCTCGGAGGCCGGATGCAGCGCCGAATCGAGAATCCGGACACCGGTATTCGCGATCGGCGTGCCGATGCCGACCTCGGCGGTATCGCCGCGGCGCAGCGGGGCGGTGGTCGACCAGATGGTGGTCTCGGTGGGGCCGTACATGTTTCGGACCGAGGCGGCGTGCGCCGTCAGCTCGCCGGCGATGTCGGCCGGCAGTGCCTCGCCGCCCACGAGGACATCGACGCCGGTGAGCGCCTCGCCGTGGCCGGACTCCAGAAATGCCGACCACAGCGACGGGGTGGCCTGCATGATGTCGATCCGGTGGGTGCCGATGAGCGCGGCCAGACGTGCCGGGTCGTGCACATCGTCGCTGGTGGCCAGGACAACGGTCGCACCCGCGGCCAGCGGCACCAGCGTCTCCAGAATCGCGATGTCGAAGGAGATGGTTGTCACCGACAGCACACGGCGGCCGGGACGATAGCCGACGAGTCCGGCGAGGTGTCCGCCGAAGTTGGCCAGCGCCCGATGGCCGATCACCACACCCTTGGGGGTGCCGGTCGACCCGGAGGTGTAGATGACGTATGCCGGGTGCTCCGGTGACGGCGACACGACACCGCGATGATCCGACGGCAGTGCGGTCGTCGGCGTCAGTACACGCACCACGGCCGTTGCGGCGGAGCCGGGTTCGATGACGGCCACCGGTGCGGCGGCGGCCATGGTCGCGGCCAGCCGTTCGGCCGGGAAACCGGGATCCAGCGGCAGGAATGCCGCACCACTGTGATGGACGGCGAGCAGCGCGACGATCATGTCGACACCCCTCGGCAGGGCGACCGCGACGATATCCTCCGGCGCCAGGACCCCGAGTTCGTCCGACAGCGCCGTCACCCGCGCACGCAGCGTCGCGACGTCGATCCGCTCGTCTCCACAGATCAGTGCGACCGCGTCGTCGGGGTGGGCGAGCACACGCTGCACGAGCGGAGTCGGATCGATCGGGCCCCGGGTGGCCTCGTCGGCGGCGGCGATGGCACGTGCCGCGGACTGTTCGTCCGGCAGCGCGATCGCCCCGATCGATACCTCGTCGAGCGTCGGTGCTCTCGTTGCGGCCGCGACGAAAGCACCGATGCCCGAGCAGATGTCGGCGACGTCGGCGTTGTCGTAGAGATCGGCGTCGGCATCCAGCACGATCTCGAGGTCGCCGTCGAGGTCCGCGCAGGTGATCGCCACGTCCACGACGGGGCCGCGGGCGAGTGAACGGATGACCGCCACGTGTCCGCCGATGGCGGCCGTCGGGGAGAAGGGCTTGATGTTGAGGGTGGGTCCGATGACACCGTCGATCCCGCGGCGCCGCAGGTCGCGCACGATGTCCTCGCCCCGGTAGCGGGCGTGTGCGCTCACGGTGGCGATCCGGCCGGCGACGTCGGTGGCCACCTCGGACAAGGTCGAGTGCCGGTGCGTCGGCACCCGCAGCGGAATGACGTTGACCGTGCTGCAGGCGCACATCGCCGCGGGCGATCCCAGTCGATTCATCATCGGGAATCCCAGGATCACCTCGTCGGAATCGACGAGTCGTGCGCAGTGGGCCGCGATCAAAGCGGCGAGGACCGCCGGTGTCCGGGTGAGTGATCCGGCGCCGCCGACCACGACCCGTTCGGTCCGGACGCGTCGCGCGATGCGGTGGCCGCGTGGTGCCTTCGCGAGCGTGACCGGACCGCTCGCGTCGGCGAGTTCACGCTCCCAGAATTCGCGATCACCGGGGCGGGCGTCGTCCACGCCGGCCGGCAGATCGGTGATCGGGCGCAGTGTCTGCGGATCGGTGAGGTCGTCGTACAGGCGTGCGATGCGGCGAACGAGGAGTCCGAGCCCATAGGCATCGAGAACCATGTGATGGGCGACGATGAGCAGACCGAGTCGGTTCCCGGCGGTGAGCACCGAGATCTCGGCGCACGGCCCGATGGCCGGATCGATCGGCCGGCCAACCGCCGTGGTGGCCACCGAGTTCAGTGCAGATGGGTCCGGGCCGAGATCGACCTGTCTGACCTCGATCGGCTCGCCGAGGTGAAAGCGCAATTCGCCGTTGTCATCTGAGAACCGCGCGGAGAGTAGATCGGCCTCGCGCGCGGCGGCGGTGGCCGCAGCGATCAGTCGTGCCGCGTCGGGCCGTGTGTCGAACTCGAGAAGCTGGCCGATGGTGAACACCGGCGACGGCCCGATGACCGACTGCGCGGCCCACAGGCCCTGCGCCGCCGCCGATGCGGGGAACGAGGGTTCGTGGGACGGAGCGCAGGCCACAGACATAGTAGGGCAGCCTACCCTTCATTTGGTTAGACTTTCCAAAGAGGGGCGGTCCGCGGCTTTCACCGGGCGGCGTCTACATTAGGGCAGGCTAAGCTCAAGGGAAAGTGCTCACGCCGAGTGTATGCCCGATGCGGTGACACCGGATCGGCGGGAGTCGTCACCGAGCGCGCGACGTGCCATCACGACGATGGCGGAGAAGTGAGGAAGACCAGATGGCCGCTGTTGGTGCAGTGCTGACCCGGGAACGAATCATCGGGGACATCGCCGACATCCTGGAGTTGCCCGCATCCGAGATCACCGACGAGACAAACGTTCTCGACATCGGACTGGATTCGGTGCGGTTGATGTCGCTGATCGAACGGTGGCGCGCCGCGGGTGCGGTACAGGCAGATCTGGTCGCCCTCGCCTCGGACCCGGTCGTCGGCTCCTGGGTGCGCGAACTCACCGCGGCCGCCGCGTCGACGCCGGACTCGGCACGATGAGCGGGCAGCGAGATCAGGCGCCCGCCGTGACCGAAGACGTCGATGTCGTGGTCGTCGGCGGTGGACCGGGTGGCTCCACGACCGCCACGATGTTGGCCAAGAGCGGTCGGCGGGTGATCCAGCTCGAGAAGGAGACCTTTCCCCGGTACCAGATCGGGGAATCGTTGCTGCCGTCCACGATTCACGATGTGTGCAAACTCCTCGGGTGCTACGAGCAGGTGCGTGACGCCGGATTCATGCACAAGCGCGGCGGCAGTTTCCGGTGGGGTACCAATCCGGTGCCGTGGAACTTCCTGTTCGCCATCTCACCCGAGTTCGCCGGCGAGGGAAGCTACGCCTACCAGGTCGAGCGGATGAAGTTCGACCAGATCCTGCTGGAGAACTCGGCGGCCAACGGCGTCGACGTCCGGCAGAACAGTCGGGTCAACGGCGTCGACACCGACGACAGCGGACGCGTCGTGGGTGTGCGTTACGTCGATGCCGATCGCGTCGAGCATCACATCCGCGCCGCCTACGTGGTGGACGCATCGGGCAACTCCACCCGACTGACCCGGCACGCCGGCGCCGAACGCGTGTACTCGGAGTTCTTCCAGAACATCGCAGTGTTCGGGTACTTCGAAGGGGGCAAACGATTTCCGGCCCCGGACAGCGGCAACATCCTGTGCGCGGCATTCGATGAAGGCTGGATCTGGTACATCCCGCTGTCGGACACGCTGACCAGCGTCGGCGTCGTCATCGCCAAGGACAAGGCCGATCACGTGATCAACGCGCAGGAGGAAACCCTCCTGCACTACATCGATCGCTGCGAGATCGTGCGCGACATGCTGTCCGACGCCACCCGGGTGACCGAGGGAACCTACGGCGAGATCCGGCTGCGCAAGGACTACTCGTATGCCAACACCCGCTTCTGGGGCAACGGTATGGTGCTCGTCGGCGACGCCGCGTGCTTCATCGATCCGGTCTTCTCCACCGGAGTCCACCTCGCGACATACTCCGGCGTGCTGGCGGCCCGATCCATCAACAGCGTGCTCGACGGCACCGTGAGCGAGGACCGGGCATTCGGCGAATTCGAGGGCCGCTACCGGCGTGAGTACGCGGTGTTCCACGAATTCCTGTCGGCGTTCTACGACATGGAGCAGTCCGAGGACTCGTACTTCTGGAAGGCCCGCCGGGTCACCAACTTCGATCGCACCGACATGACCGCCTTCGTATCCCTGGTGGCCGGCGGCTTCTCCGGCGAGCAGGCTCTCACCGACCCGTCGCAGATCATCGAACGCTTCCGCGCATCGTCGGACGCCCTCACCCGGGCCGCCGCGAAAACCGGTGGTATGGACACCGATTCGGGTCAGCGGATGGGGCACATGTTCTCCGCTCCGGTGGTCCGCGACGTGATGGAGGAGATGAACGCACTCCAGGCACGCGGGGCGGTGGGTGATCGGGCCACCGAGCCGCCGCTGCTGGCGGGCGGGCTCGTACCGTCGGCCAACGGTCTGTCGTGGGCCGAGCCGGCCGATGTACCGGTCTGATCGGGTGTCGCGGTCGGTGGTGACCGGGAACCACCGACGGCCCTGATGCTCGGACATCTCGCCCTGGTCCTGATGGCCGCGCTCGGCTGCGGCATGATCGCGCAGCGACTCGGGCTGCCGGCGATGACCGGGCAACTCGCGGCCGGAGTGATTCTCGGGCCGTCGCTGCTCGGGGCGGTGCTGCCCCCGGCGTGGAGTTTCGGTACCGGCGATGCGCTGCCGCTGGTGTCGGCCGTGGGTACGCTCGGCGTCGTCCTGCTCGTCGGTCTGGCCGCCGTCGACCTCGACGGTGCCTTCCTCCGCCGCCGTACCACCGTGCTGGCGTCCGTCGGCGTCGGATCGTTCGTGATCCCGCTGCTCACCGGAGTGGTTGCCGGACTGCTGATTCCGCACACGCTGCGCGGGCAGTCCGCCGGCACCACCGAATTCGTGCTGCTGCTCGGAACGGCGTTGTCGGTCAGCGCGATACCGGTGATCGCCCGCATCCTGACCGAGCTCGACCTGATGCGCAAGGAAATCGGTCAGCTGACCCTGGCCACCGGCACCCTCACCGACGTCGCCGCCTGGGTCATCCTCGCGGTCGTCTCGGCCATGGCCACCTCCGGGCTCCGGGGTTTCCGGTTGCCGTTGACCCTGGGAGCCCTGGCGGCCCTGCTGGTGGCGACCTGGCTGTTGCGACGACCGGTGAGCCGGGCGCTGGATCGTCTGGAGACCTCCCGCCATCGCTCGGAGACCGGCGGGATCGTGGTGTTGGCTCTGATCGCCGGTGCGGCTCTGACCGGGGCCGTGCACCTCGAGCCGGTCCTGGGTGCATTCCTCGCCGGGGTGATCATCGGACACCGGGGCGAGTCCGTGATGGCGCCGCTGCAGGCGATCACGACCTGGGTGCTGGCCCCGGTCTTCCTGGCCGGTGCGGGACTGCACCTGGATCTGCACCTGATCGCGCATCCCCAGGTGCTGCTCGCCACGGCGGGGCTCCTGGTGGCCGCGGTGGTGAGCAAGTTCGTCGGTGCCTATGCCGGTGCGCGCATTGCACGGATCCCGAGGTGGGATGCCGCCGCGCTGGGCGCAGGACTGAACGCGCGGGGCGTCGTCGAGATCGTGATCGCCTCCGCGGGACTGCACATGGGCGTCTTCGGCGAAGAGATCTACATGATCGTGGTGCTGTTGGCCGTGGTCACCTCGATCATGGCCGGGCCCTGGGTGGCTTACTGCGTCACGCGCGGCACCCGTGCGGCGGCGGTCGAGGCTGCGCCGGAACGTGATTCACCCACGGCCTCACCGCCCCCGACACCGGCACCGGCACCGGCACCGGCACCGGCACCGACGATGCCTACGCTCGATCGATCCGGAACGCATCAAGGACCGCCGCGAACTTGCTCTCGGTCTCGGTGACCTCGGCATCGGGGTCCGACTCCGCGACGATCCCGCCGCCGGCCCAGGTGACGGCGCTGCGACCGTCGGCTGCGATCTCCGCGCAGCGGATGCTCACCAACCATTCGCCGTCGCCGCCTTCGGCCACCGGCTCCGACCACCCCACCGCTCCGGCGTAGAAGCCGCGAGGCCCCTCGAAGTCCAGGATGTGCTCGCGGGCCGAGGCTGTCGGGGTTCCGCAGATCGCCGGGGTCGGATGAACGGCCAGCGCGAGATCGAGTGAGGTGGTGGACGGCTCGGCGATCGTCGCCTCGACCGGGGTACCGAGATGCCACATCGTCGGGGTGGTCATCAGCACCGGTTGCTCCGGGATGTGAAGGGTGTCGCACAGCGGCGTCAGTGCGGCGGCGAGGGCGTCCACGACGTAGCGGTGTTCGATCCGATCCTTCGTCGAATCTGCCAGGGCCCGACCGCGTTCGGCGTCGATGCGCGGATCGGGGTGACGCGCCGACGAGCCCGCCAGGGGATGGGCGGTCACGGTGCTTCCGCGTTTGCGGATCAGCACCTCGGGGCTCGCGCCGACGAGGTGGGCGCCGAGGTGGGCGGGTGCGGCCGACAGATCGGTGACGAACACCGACCCGTTCGGATCGGCCGCCCGCATCCGTGCGGCGACCTCCCACGGTGAGATCGCACCCTGGGCACTGAGGCGAAGGGCCCGGGCCAGCACCACCTTCGCAAGCTCGTCGGAGGGGTCGGCGAGGCGTCGCACCGAGGACACCACCCGGCGTCGGTGCTCGGCGGCGTCCGGATCGGCGCGCGCGATCTCGGCACGTGCGATCTCGGTGTGGGGGACGCCGGTGTGCGGGACGTCGAGTCCGTTGTGCGCACCCCAGGCGCCCGCATGCCGCGAGAACGTCCGCGGCGCCCACAGTGCCGCGTCGTCACCGGTGTCGAACGGTATCGCGCCCACCACCGCCCGCACCGATCCGTCACGCAGGGCCGATGCGGCCCGTGCGAGATCGGCGAACGGCCGCTCGACCCCCGCGGCGATCACGTGATAGTCGTTGCGACAGAACAGGAACCCGCCGTGAGCAGGGTGTGGCGGCGTGCCCTGATGGTCTGCGGCAGCGGTGGCGTCAGCGGCGCCGGTGGTGACGATCGAAGGGTTCATCTCGTTCTTCTCCTGAGCAGGGCAGCGGTTCGCCCCGGGCCGTCGGATGGGTGCTGATCCGGCCCGTATGTGCCCGATGAACCCGCTGTTGGACCTTAGGTTAGACTTACCTTCACGATAGCGGGCGTCTGGTGCGGGGGTCGACGGCCGGGCCGTGAGACGACGGTCTCATCAGGTCGCCGAACGCGGCTGGTGTTCCGCCCCGGTCACCGAAGCCATCACCGACCCGGCGCCAACGCAGCCACCGCCGGTGTCAACGTAGAGGGAGTAGCGCGTGTGCAGTGACAGTTCCACGACGGACGTGGTGGGGATCGGTTTCGGTCCGTCGAACCTGGCGCTGGCCATCGCCATCGAGGAACACAACAGCGCGATCCACAACAGCGCCCTCCACACCGACACCCCCACACAGCGACCACTGTCGGCGCGATTCCTGGAACGGCGCGACCGGTTCGAGTGGCACCCGGGGATGCTGTTGCCGGGTGCGACGATGCAGGTGTCGTTTCTCAAAGATCTCGCCACTCAACGTAATACGGCCAGCCGGTTCACCTTCCTGAACTACCTGTCCGAGCGTGGGAGGCTGTCCGACTTCATCAATCTGGCCACCTTCTTCCCCCTCCGGTCGGAGTTCCACGACTATCTCGGATGGGCGGCCGAGCGCGTCGAGATCCCCGTGCAGTACTCGACGGAGGCCTCCGACGTCCGGTGGTCCGACGGGGCATTCGAGGTGGTGACCGCCTCGGGTACCCACCGGGCGCGCAACCTGGTACTCGGCGGCGGCATCCGCGGCAAACTGCCCGCAGGCGTGTCGGCCGGGCCCCGTGTCTTTCACAACCATGACCTGCTCATCCGTCTCGCCGCGTTGCCGTCGACGCCGCACGGTCGTTTCGTGGTGGTCGGCGCCGGACAGAGCGCCGCCGAGGTGACCGCATACCTGCACGCCGAAACACGTGCCGAGGTGCACGCCGTGTTCGCCAAGTACGGCTACACGCCCGCCGATGACAGCCCGTACGCCAATCGGGTCTTTGACGCATCGACCGTCGACGAGTATTTTGCCGCCGAACCGGCCTGGCGGGAACGCTTGCTCACCTATCACCGCGGCACCAACTATTCGGCGGTGGATCCGGAATTGATCGAGGAGTTGTACCGGCGCGAGTACACCGAGCGGGTCGCCGGCGACCGGCGGCTGTTCGTCCACGGTTCCACCGAGGTCGTCGACATCGTCGAAACCGACGACACCGCGCGGGTCCGGATGATCCACCGACTGACCGGCGAGGAACTCGACATCGATTGCGACGCCGTGATCTTCGCCACCGGATTCGAGCCCACCCCGATCGCCGACCTGGTCGGCGGCCTCGCGGCGCGATGCCATTCGGACACCCACGGGCGGCCGATCCTGGATCGGCAGTACCGCGTGCGCACCGATCCCGAGATCACCGGGTCGATCTTCGTGCAAGGCAATTCCGAGCACACCCACGGTCTCACGTCGACGCTGTTGTCCAACGTCGCGATCCGGTCCGGGGAGATCGTCGACACGATCCTCGGCACACGCCCAGGCACAGGCACGGCACCCAACGGAGCCGACGGTGTCGCCACCTCGGTGCGGGTCTCGACACCGTCGGGACTCTAGAGGGCACGCCCTGGTGGTGTGACCGATGGGCCTCGGTGTCTGACGACGGGCCTCGGTGTCTGACGACGGGCCTCGGTGTCTGACGACGGGCCTCAGTGTCCGACGACGGGCCTCAGTGTCCGACGACGGGCGCCAGGGTCTCGCCGAGCAGCCCGACGCGGCCGGCGATGTGCCCGTTGGCCGGCGCGTTGACGGTGAAGCCGTCGATTCCGGTGGCCAGCAACTCGCCGTACCGGGCCGCCACCTCCTCGGGCGAACCGACGATGGTACTCGCACGCCGGACCTGGGCGCGGGGATTACGCGCCAGGTACGCCTCGAACTCGTGGACGGCCTGATCGTGCGTCGGTGCCACACACGCCGAAGTCTGCAGACTGACGGTGATCTCGGACCGATCGCGTCCGAGTTTCTCGCAGTGGCCGGCCAGGGCGTCGAGTTTGCGCCCGATCTCGTCGGGCGCACAGATGATGTTCGACTCGTCGGCGTACTGGGCGACCATGCGCAGTGTCTTGCGTTCACCGCCGCCGCCGATCATCACCGGGATGGGCGACACCGGCGCCGGGGAGTTGATCGCGTCGACGACCTGATACCACTTCCCGGTGAGGGTGGGACGCTCACCGCGCAGCATTGGCAAGATGATCTGCAGCGCTTCCTCCAGCTTCTCGAACCGGTCGGTGAAGGTACCGAATTCGTAACCGAGAGAATCGTGTTCGAGTTCGAACCACCCCGCGCCGATACCGAGCTGGGCACGGCCCTCCGACACCAGATCGAGCGCCGTGATCGTCTTCGCGAGCAGCGTCGGGTTCCGGTACGTGTTGCCGGTGACCAACGCCGACAACCGGACCCGAGAGGTGTGCTGGGCCAGCGCCGATAGCAGGGTGTAGCACTCGATCATCGGCTCGTCGGGTTCGCCGAGAATGGGCAGTTGATAGAAGTGGTCCATCACCAGGACGGTGTCGAAGCCGGAGTTCTCCGCCTCGACCGCCTGCGCGGTGATGGTGGGAAACAGGTGATCGGGCGCGATGCCGGGATAGGTGAAGTTCGGGATCTGATAGCCGAGGCGGGTCACCGCATCAACGCTACGCCGAGGCGCCGGGGATGCCGACCGTTCGGGCGAGTTCGGCGATGGTGTCGATGAGATCGTCGAACACGGCCTCGACGTCGGTGGTGGTCGCGATCGCGACATTCGGTTCACCGCCCCACATTCCGCGTTCGTCGGCCACCGTCGTGCCGCGAGTGAGCGGGCCGGTCAACTCCACCGCGACCTGCGCCGGACGTGTCGTGACGCGCGACGGATCGAGCGCCACCATCGCGGCGAACGGATCGTGCAGATGCGCGATGTACCCCTCGTCATGCGCGTGGTGGAACTCGAGATAGAAACGCAGCGCGTCCATGACATGGCGGATGACGGCGTTGCTCGCCACCGAACGCAGGCCGGGTTCGTCGGCCGGGTCGGGGCATTCGAGTGGTTCGCTGCCCGCGGCGGCGGCCAACCGGACCGCGTGATCGGGCGTCAGTGCGATGTCCTCGGTGAGGTCGAGGGAACACACGATCGGCGCCGGTGTGCCGTCGACGCCGAACGCGGCGAAGACCTCGGCGGCGGCCTCCGGATCCACGGCGACATTCCATTCCGAGGTCGGTGTGGTGTTGCCGTGCACATGGAAGGCACCGCCCATGACCACCAGCCGGCGAAGTCGGTAGGGCAGTTGCGGATCACGGCGGATGGCGGTGGCCAGCGACGTCATCGGTCCGGTGACCAGACCCACCAGCTCACCCGGATATGAGGTGGAAGCGACGATCCACGCATCGGCGGCGTCGTCGTCGGCGACCGCGCGCGTGCTGGTGGGCAGTTCGGCGTATCCGACGCCGAGTGGTCCGTGGGTGTCCTCGGTGGTCATCAGATCCGCGACCAGCGGGACGGCGGCGCCGAGATGGACCGGCACGTCCTCACGGCCGCACAGGTCCAGCCAGGCGAGATTGTTGGCGGCGACGACGTCGGCCGGGACATTCCCGGCGGTACTCGCGATCCCGACGAGGTCGACGTCGTCGCGCCCAAGGAGATACAGCAGCGCCAGGGAGTCGTCGATGCCGGTGTCGCAGTCGAAGAAGAGTCGCGCGGTCATCGGGCCATTGTGCCTGCCCGGCCTGTCCAGCAGGTTCGACATCTCGGCTCAGATGCGTACGGTCGGAGGGCATGACTGATCGAGTACTGGCCTTCGAATGGACGGACACCACGCGAATGTGGTTGGTGGAGACCCCGGTTCGGATCGTCGCGTATCTGATCGGGGCGTTGGTGGTGCGCTACCTCGCACACCGCCTGATCGACCGCGCCACGCGCGGCGGTGGTGATGGCCGCGGCATGCCCGCGGTGGTGCGGCACCTGCGTGAGCGGGCACCGGGATCGATCCCGGACGAGACGATCATCGCGCGGCGCACCCAGCGAGCCCAGACCATCGGCTCTGTGTGCAAGTCCACGGTCTCCATCGTCGTGCTGGTGTGGTTGTGCCTGGCGATCCTGTCGGTCCTCGGGGTCAACATCGCACCCTTCATCGCCTCGGCCGGCGTCGTCGGCCTGGCCATCGGATTCGGCGCACAGAATCTGGTCCGCGACTTCGTGAGTGGCGTGTTCATGCTCCTGGAGGACCAGTACGGGGTCGGCGACACCGTCGATCTCGGTGAGGCGATCGGCGAGGTGGCCAGTGTGGGTCTGCGGGTCACCACGGTCCGCGACGTCGACGGCACCCTCTGGTACGTCCGCAACGGCGAGATCGTGCGGGTGGGCAACATGAGTCAGGATTACGCCGTGGCCCGGGTGGAGGTGCCGGTGTCGTTGCGCGCCGATCTCGACCTGGCTCAGCGTGTGGCCGTGGAGGCGGTCCGTGCCGCGATCGACGAGGACGCCGAGCTGGCCCGTGATGTCCTGGACGACCCGCGGATGCTCGGGATCCAGGAGGTCGCCGCCGATCTGGTGACACTGCGGATGACGGTGACCACCCGGCCCAACGCGCAGTGGGCGGTGGCGCGCCGCCTGCGCCACGAGATCTTGCGCGGATATGAGCGCAACGGGATTGACATGCCCTATCCGAACGGCAAGGTGCTCGTCGGTCGGACCGCGGACTGAGCCGATCGACGTCACTGACGCGAGATGGGCGAAAACCGCAGGGCCCCGGGAAGATTCCTGGGGCCCTGCGGTGTACGTGTGTCCGAGGGGGGACTTGAACCCCCACGCCCGTTAATAGGGCACTAGCACCTCAAGCTAGCGCGTCTGCCATTCCGCCACTCGGACTTGCGTTGCCGTGGTGGGAGTGAACCTCTCACACCGGCGGCGATAACACTAACCGAGGTTGCCCCCGTATCCCAAATCCCGTAGGAGTGAGGGGTGACCGATGAGCCTTTCGCCCCGCGCGCGGTCGACGAAGTCGTCGATCTCGTCAGTACCCTCATCCGCTTCGACACCAGCAACACCGGTGAACTGGAGACCACGCGCGGCGAGGAGGAGTGCGCCAAGTGGGTCGCGCAGATGCTCGAGGAGGTCGGCTACACCACCCAGTACGTCGAATCCGGTCAACCGGGTCGCGGAAATGTGTTCGCCCGGCTGCCCGGCCCGCCGGATTCGGATCGGGGAGCGTTGCTGGTCCACGGCCACCTCGACGTGGTCCCGGCCGAACCGGCCGACTGGAGCGTTCATCCGTTCTCCGGAACCGTCAAGGACGGCTACATATGGGGTCGCGGTGCCGTCGACATGAAGGACATGGTCGGGATGGCGCTGGCGCTGGCCCGCCAATTCCAGCGCGACGGCACCGTCCCGCCCCGCGAACTGGTCTTCGCCTTCCTCGCCGACGAGGAGGCCGGTGGTTCCTGGGGTGCGCACTGGCTGGTGGAGCATCGCCCGGACCTGTTCGAGGGGATCACCGAGGCGGTCGGTGAGGTCGGCGGCTACTCGCTGACCGTCGACCGCCCGGACGGCTCGGAGAAGCGCCTCTATCTCGTCGAGACCGCCGAGAAGGGCCTGGCGTGGATGAAGCTCACCGCCGACGCCACCGCAGGCCACGGCTCGTTCCTGCACGCCGACAATGCGGTCACCGAGGTCGCCGAAGCGGTCGCACGAATCGGTCGGCACACCTTCCCGCTGGTGATCAGCGATTCCGTCGCGGAGTTCCTGGCCGCGGTGTCGGAGGAGAGCGGACTGGATCTGAGTCCGGACGCACCCGACCTGGAGACCTCGCTGTTCAAGCTGGGCAGTCTGGCCCGCATCATCGGGGCCACGCTGCGCGACACCGCCAACCCGACGATGCTGCGGGCCGGGTACAAGGCCAATGTCATCCCGCAGAAGGCCGAGGCCGTGGTGGACTGCCGTGTCCTGCCGGGGCGTCAGCAGGAGTTCGAGGCCGAGATCGACCGCCTCATCGGCCCCAACGTGACGCGGGAGTGGATCACCCACCTCGATTCCTATGAGACGACCTTCGACGGCGACCTGGTCGATGCGATGAACGCGGCGATCCTCGCCCATGATCCGCAGGCGCGCACCGTGCCGTACATGATGTCCGGCGGTACCGATGCCAAGGCCTTCGCGAAGCTCGGGATCCGTTGCTTCGGATTCGCGCCCCTGCAACTGCCCCGCGAACTGGATTTCGCGGCGCTGTTCCACGGCGTCGACGAACGCGTCCCGGTGGACTCGGTCCTCTTCGGCACCCGGGTCCTGGAACACTTCCTGCTCAACAGTTGATCGATCCGCACTCGAGAAAGGCGCTGCACATGGCGACGTTCGACCCGTACGAGGCCCTGCCGAACCTGCCCACCTTCACCGTGACCTCGGAGAACATCACCGACGGCGCCCCGCTGGCCACCCCTCAGGTCAGCGGCCTGATGGGGGCCGGTGGCGCCGACGCGTCCCCGCAGCTGAGCTGGTCCGGATTCCCCACCGACACCAAGAGTTTCGCGGTCACGGTGTACGACCCGGACGCCCCGACCGCGTCGGGATTCTGGCACTGGGCGGTCGCCGACATCCCCGCATCGGTCACGAGCCTGCCCGAGGGCGCCGGCGACGACGAGGGCAGCGGCCTGCCCGCGGGTGCCCTCACCCTCGCCAACGACGCGTCGCTGAAGCGGTTCGTCGGTGCCGCACCGCCGCCCGGACACGGACCGCACCGCTACTTCGTCGTCGTGCATGCCGTCGACGTGGAGTCCCTCGGCCTGCCCGACGGCGCCACCCCTGCCTATCTCGGCTTCAACCTGTTCTCCCACGCCATCGCGCGGGCGACCCTCATCGGCACCTACGAACAGCCGTCAGAGGATCTGTAGCGCGCCGGATCCCTGGCGCTCCGCGAGACGGTCGCGCCAGGGATCACCGGCCGGCGTCGCTGCCCACCGCGGCGGCGAGGTCGGTGAATCCGCCGGCACGCACACGTTGGGCGATGCCGTCGTGGATCTCCTTGAGCCACACCGGGCCGCCGTAGATGAACGGGGTGTAGGCCTGCAGCAGGTCGGCCCCGGCGGTGATGCGTTCCCAGGCCTGGTCGACGGTTTCGATACCGCCGACGCTCACCAGCGAGATCCGGCCACCCACCCGGGCATACAGGCGGCGCAGCACCTCCAGCGACCGCGCGGCGACCGGGGCGCCGCTCAAGCCGCCTGCTCCCATCGCCTCCACCTCGTCGGCGGGCGTGCGCAGGCCCGCCCGGGAGATGGTGGTGTTGGTCGCGACGATGCCGGCGAGGCCGAGTTCGACCGCGAGATCGGCCACCGCGTCCACGTCCTCGTCGGCGAGGTCGGGCGCGATCTTGACCAGGACCGGCACCTCGACCTCGGCCAGCACCGCCGTCAGGATGGGACGCAGCGCGTCGACGGACTGCAGGTCCCGCAGACCGGGGGTGTTCGGTGAACTGACATTGACGACGACGAAGTCGGCGTGCGGTCCCAGCAGTCGTGCGGAGAGCCGGTAATCGTCGACGGCCTCGTCGACCGGCACCACCTTGGTCTTGCCGATGTTCGCCCCGACCGGCGCGTGGACCGGTCCGAACCGGGTGGTGCGCAGATGCTCGGCGGCCACCTCGGCGCCCGGGTTGTTGAATCCCATGCGGTTGATCAGCGCATGGTCGGCAGGGAGCCGGAACAGGCGCGGGGCGGGATTGCCCGGTTGTGCGCGACCGGTGATGGTGCCGATCTCGGCGAAGCCGAAACCGAGTTGGCCCCAGGCGTTCACGGCGGATGCGGACTTGTCGAATCCGGCGGCCAGCCCGACGGGCGCGGGGAAGTCGACACCGAAGACCGTCTGCCGCAACAGCGGATCATGCTGTGCCAGAAGGCGAGCCGACAGTGCGCGAAGCGGGGCGAGGCCCATGGAGATCCGGATGGTCTCGGCAACGATCCGATGGATCCGCTCCGGTGAGAGCAGGAACATCAGCCGCAGCATCGGTGGGTAGAGATGGCGGTTGAGTCGTGTCAGCATGCCTGTGCGTCCTCGTCTCCGGGGGCCTCGTCGCTCGCGTGTTCGCCGGCCGTTGTGATGGGCCGGCGCGGTGGCTTGCGCCGCTTGAGGAGCACCTTGCGGGTGCCGTCGGAGTACAGGCGCACCCGGGACAGCTCCCAGCCGCCGAACTCGGCTTCCAGCGACAGACGCATCGACGCGGTGACCCGCGTGACATCTGGGGGCAGACGCACCAGGACGCATTCGTAGTCCTCGGAGGTGACCTCCCAGCCGCGGGGATACCGGGCGCCGTTGCGGATCCCGGCGCGCCCGGACGGGATCGGGGCTGAGGCGGGGCGAGCCGTCACGGGGCGGTTCCCGGAGTGGATGTCACCGGAGTGGATGTCGCAGGAGCGGATGTCGCAGGAGCGGATGTCACCGGCCCCGAACTCATGGGCACACTCCCGGTCTGCTGGGCCGGTGGCACGACCTCGATGCCACCATCGCGGGCGGAGAGCACATAGACGACTCCGGTCTTGTCGTCGACGATGAGTGAATCCGGTTGTGCCACAGTCGAAAATCGATGCTTCTCGATGGGTTCGCCCCCGGCCAGGTCATAGGCCACCGCCTCGTTGTTCCCTGTGGTCGTGACCCACAGCAGGTTGCGGGTGTCGTCGTAGTCTACGGCGTAGGGGCCCTCGGGTACGGGGTAGCGGAATCGCATTACCAGCGGCGAGCCGAAGAATCCCAGGATCTCGTTGTCGCGGGTGTTGGCCACCAGGACCCGGCCGTAGTGATCGACGGTGGCTTTGGTGGCGCCGTTGCCGGCCCGCAGTGCCGGTCCGAGATTGCCGGTGGCCAGATCGATCGGGGTGACCGACGACTGCGCACGATCAAGGACGACCACCTGCTCGGAGCCGAGATCGGCGCCGGGCGGCGACACGGTGATCTCGTCGACCCGGACGAATCCGCCGATGTCGCGCTGGACCTTCAGGTCGGTGCCGATGACCAGCACATGACCGTTGCCGGTGCCCACCAGATAGCGGCCGTCGGTGGTGCGTGTGACGGCGGTCGGGTCATCGGTGTCCAGTGGCGTCGTGAGCACGGTGCCGTCCTCGGCGATCCGCACCAAGGAGCCGGGGCCGACGCCCACGAAGGCACCCGGGAATGCGGCGGTCAGGGCCTGCAGCCGGGGAGTGGTGATCGTCGTCGGCGGCGTCGACATGGATGCGGTGTCGAAGCGCAGCACGCTGGTGCCGCCGGGACCGAGAACACCCAGCTTGCTGCCGGACAGCGCCGACGCCGACGCGCCCGCCGGTGTGGGGATGATCACGCCGGCCGGGGTCGCCGGTCCCGCCGGTGCCGGACTCGGGGTGGCGGGGACGACGGTGGCCACGTCGGTGGCACCGGACTGCGAATCATTTCCCGACCCGCAACCGGCGACGAGGAGACCGGCCGTGACCAGGGCGGTGACCAGGGCGGTGGCCTGCCGGGCGCGTATGCGGGAGGGGAGGCGCGGGCGGTCGGCATGCATGGGGTCCATCTTGGACGTACCCGGACGCGCGGACGACGCCGGGGTGAGCGGCGTGACGTCCGCGCACGCGTTCAGCGGCGTCACAGCGACCGGCCGGTAGCATCGGGCGCCGTGACCGACACCATGACGTGGACGCAGTCGATCGTCCTCGGTGCCCTGCAGGGCATCACCGAGTTCCTGCCGATCTCGTCCTCGGGCCATCTGCGCATCGCCTCGGAGTTGATGTTCGGCGAGGACGCCGGCGCCTCGTTCACCGCCGTGACCCAGTTGGGCACCGAGGCCGCGGTGCTGGTGTTCTTCGCCCGCGACATCGCGCGGATCATCGTGGCGTGGTTCCGGGGCCTGTTCGACCGCACCGAACGCGGCCTCGACTACCGCATCGGGTGGTACGTGATCCTGGCCACCATTCCGATCGGCGTGATCGGCTTCCTCCTCAAGGACGAGATCCGGACCGCAGCGCGCAACCTCTGGGTGGTGGCGACGGTCCTCATTCTCTTCTCCGGCGTATTCTGGCTCGCCGAGCGATTCGGCACGCGGCAGCGGTCCATGGAGCAGCTGACCCTGCGTGACGGGATCGTCATGGGTCTGGCCCAGTGCCTGGCATTGATTCCCGGCGTGTCACGGTCGGGTGCGACCGCGAGCGCGGGCCTGTTCCTCGGACTCGAACGCGAGGCCGCGTTCCGGTTCTCCTTCCTGCTGGCCATTCCCGCCGTCCTGGCGTCGGGATTGTTCTCGATTCCCGACGCGATCAATCCGACCGGAGAGGGGATGGAGGCCACGGTTCCGCAGCTGATCGTGGCGACGATCGTCGCCTTCATCCTCGGTTACGCCTCGATCGCGTGGTTGCTGAAGTTCGTCAGCCACCACTCGATGAACTGGTTCGGCGCCTACCGGGTGCTCCTGGGCCTGACCGTGATGGGCCTGTTGACGGCCGGGGTCATCAGCGCGACCTGACCGCGAGGCGCGGGTGTGCCTAAGGTTGTGGGATGACCGTGATCCTCGTCCGCCACGGACGCTCGACGGCCAACACCTCCGGGGTGCTCGCCGGACGTAGCCCGGGTGTGGCCCTTGACGACAAGGGGCGCGCACAGGCCGCCGAACTGGTCGGTCGCCTGACGTCGTGTCTGCCGACCATCACGGCGGTCGCCCGCTCACCGCTGCAGCGGTGCGCCGAGACCGTCGCCCCACTGCTGGCCGCGCTGACGGCCGACGGCCGCGACGTCCCCGAGGTGGTGATCGACGACCTCGCCGAGGTCGACTACGGCTCGTGGACCAACCGCACGATTCGGGAACTGCGTAGTGAGCCGCTGTGGAAGACGGTGCAGCAGCATCCGTCGGCCGCGGTCTTTCCCGACGGTGAGGGGCTGGCCACGGTCCAGGCCCGCGCGGTCGCCGCGATCCGCGACCTCGACCGTCGCTACGGCGGTCCGGACGGGGCGGGTGTGTGGGTCGCGTGTTCGCACGGTGACGTCATCAAGTCGGTGATCGCCGATGCGATGGGGACACACCTGGACTCGTTCCAGCGGATCGTCGTCGAACCGGCGTCGGTGAGCATCATCCGCTACTCCGACGTCCGGCCGTTCGTACATACGGTGAATTCCACTGCCTCGCTGACGATTCCGATGCGTAAGCCGGAATCCGACGATGCCGTGGTCGGCGGTGATCGGGGCACCGATGGGCCCGCCGAAGCGCCGGCGGTGGCCGCGGCCGGCGGGCACCACGGATAATGGCAGTCAACGTGAGATGTGAGGAGGTGTGATGTCCCGAGCGATACATGTGTTCCGCAGCCCCGATCGGTTTGTCGCGGGGACCGTCGGACAGCCGGGGGATCGGACGTTCTACCTCCAGGCGGTCCACGAGTCGCGCATCGTCAGCGTCGTCCTCGAGAAGCAGCAGGTGCAGATCCTCGCCGAGCGCATCGGCGCGCTTCTGGAAGAGATCCACCGACGGTTCGGCACCGCCATCCCACCCGAGGCCGACGACGTCGCCGACCTCAGTCCGCTCGTGATGCCGGTCGATGCCGAGTTCCGGGTCGGGACGATGGGTCTGGGCTGGGACGCCGAAACCGAGGCCGTGGTCGTCGAACTGTTGGCCATCACCGAAAGCGAGTTCGATGAGAGCGTCGTCCTCGATGACACCGACGAGGGGCCCGACGCGGTGCGGGTGTTCCTGTCCACTCTCGCCGCCCGCGAGTTCGCCGCACGCTCCACACGCGTCATCTCCGCCGGCCGCCCACCGTGCCCGTTGTGCGGGCAGCCGCTGGACGCCGACGGGCACCTGTGCGCCCGGATGAACGGCTACAAGCGTGACGCCGAGCTGAGCAAGTCGCTCGACTTCATCGATCCGGAGGTCTTTCGCGGCCTGACCGGGGACGGTCCGCCGATCATCGGCGACGAGTACGGCGAACCCGACGAGCCCGACACCGACCCGGGCGACATCGACCCGTGAGTCTCGGCGACGCCGCGGACCTGCCCGACGACCTCGATCCAACCGGCACGTCGAATTCCGGCGACACGAATTCCGGCGACACGAATTCCGGCGACACGGTGTTGGCGACGGCCGAGTTGACCATCATCGGTCGCATCCCCACCGCGAGTAACGCGACGTTGGTGTGCGACGCGGTGGACGGCGACCGATCGGTGCGGTGCGTGTACAAGCCCGTCCGCGGCGAGATCCCGCTGTGGGATTTCCCGGACGGCACCCTCGCCGGTCGCGAGGTGGCGTCATATCTGGTGTCGGAGGCGCTGGGGTGGGGGTCCATCCCGACGACGGTTCTCCGTGACGGCCCGCTCGGGCCGGGCATGGTGCAACGCTGGATCGACACCCCCGACCACGAGGATCCGGAGTTGTGTGCCACCCGCGTCGACCTGGTGGATCTCGCGCCGCCGGACGCCATTCCGTCCGGCTACCGGTCGGTGCTGCGTGCGCTCGACGGTCGCGGTGAGCCGGTCGAACTCGTCCACGCCGACGATCCGCGCCTGCTGCGCATGGCGGTGCTCGACGTGATCCTCAACAACGCCGACCGCAAGGGTGGGCATGTGCTCGAGGGTCTGGACGGTTCGGTATACGGGGTGGATCACGGGATCTGCCTGCATCAGGAGGACAAGCTGCGCACCGTGCTGTGGGGGTGGGCCGGTGACCGCATCCCCGGTCACCTGATCGCCGATGTCGCAGCCCTGGCCGATGACCTCGAATCCGATGCTTCGTCGGTACGCGACGCGCTGACGGCGCACATCACCGTCGACGAACTCGATGCGCTGATCATCCGGGCGATCATGCTCGTCGAATCCGAACGCATGCCGTACCCGCCGGGCCATCGCCCGATTCCCTGGCCGCCGTTCTGACCGGGTCACCGTTCTGACCGGGTTCGGCGAGACCGGGGCCCGGGCGATATGCCCGAGGCGACGACAACCCGTGAACGCGTACGCAATACAGTGGGGAACATGCATTCGTGGCCTGATCCCACCCTGCCGTCGGTCGCCGGCGCCGGTCCCGCACTCCGCCTCTACGACACCTCGGCGCGTCAGGTCCTGCCTGTCGCAGCCGGCCCGACCGCCACGATGTACGTCTGCGGGATCACGCCGTACGACGCCACCCACCTCGGGCATGCGGCCACCTACCTGACCTTCGACATGGTCAACCGGGTGCTGCGCGACCTGGGTCACGACGTGCACTACGTGCAGAACATCACCGACGTCGACGATCCGCTGTTCGAACGTGCCGAACGCGACGGGGTGGATTGGCGGGAACTCGGATCCGAGCAGATCCAGCTGTTCCGCGACGACATGACCGCCCTGCGGGTGCTGGCGCCGCGCGACTACATCGGCGCGATGGAGTCGGTCGGCGAGGTCGTCGAGATGGTCGGCAAACTGCTCGCATCGGGCGCGGCCTACGTCGTCGACGACGCGGAGTTCCCCGATGTGTACTTCCGCATCGACGCCACCGAACAGTTCGGCTACGAATCCGGCTACGACCGCGCCACGATGGAACGGTTCTTCGCCGAGCGCGGCGGCGATCCCGACCGGGCGGGCAAGCGCGACCGACTCGACGCGGTGCTGTGGCGGGCCGAACGTCCCGGCGAACCGGCGTGGGACGCCCCCTTCGGACGGGGTCGGCCGGGCTGGCATATCGAATGCTCGGCGATCGCGCTGAACCGGCTCGGTATCGATTTCGACATCCAGGGCGGCGGCAACGACCTGATCTTCCCGCACCACGAGTTCTCCGCGGCCCACGGTGAGGCCCTCACCGGCGCCCGGCGCTTCGCCAAGCACTACGTGCACACCGGGATGGTGGGGCTCGACGGCGAGAAGATGTCCAAGAGCCGCGGCAATCTGGTCTTCGTGTCGAAGCTGCGGGAGGCCGGGGTCGACCCGGCCGCGATCCGTCTGGCCCTGCTCGCCGATCACTACCGCGGTGATCGCATGTGGACCGACGAGGTCCTCGAGACCGCGAAGGCCCGGCTGGCGCGCTGGCGCGCGGCCACCGACGCGGCGACCGGCCCCGATGCCGCCCCGATCATCGAGCGGATCCGGCAGCATCTGGCCGACGACCTCGACACCCCGAAGGCCCTCGACGCGATCGACGGCTGGTGTCGCGACGTCGAGCAGGGTTTCGGTCAGGACCCGGGTGCGCCCGGTCGGATGAGCCACGTCGTGGATGCCCTGCTCGGCGTGCGGTTGCGGCCGTGAGGTCACCCGCTCGGGTGAGGTTGGACTCGGGTGGGGGCCAACGCCCGCGGCTTAGTACAGTTTGCGCGTGGCTCGCGTGAAGGAGATCGATCCGAACTCGGCAACCGGGGTGTGGACCGTGCAGACCCGGACCTCGACATATCTCATCGACTTCGACGAGATGACGCTGTTGCGTGCTCCCGGGGTGGGCAGCACCGAAGGCGAGGAATGGGCGGTGAGCACGCTGCGCCGCGACTCCGAGGACATCCCGCTGCTCGGCGTGAAGTCGTGCCGGGTGGGGGAGTCGGCCCAGTTCTGGGTGCGCGCCGCCGACGACCCGGACGTCCGGACCTGGCGGATCACCACCCCGGTCGTGTCCATCGAACGCATCGGCTGACCCGGGCTCCGGGACGGCACACTCGTCGGCGGATCAGCCGCCGAACGCACCCGGACCGCCACGCCGCTTGAGGTACCGCTCGAACTCGGCCGCGAGCGCGTCGCCGTCGATCTTGGCCATCGCCTCGTCGGTGTCGATCTCGGCGTCGCCGCGTTCTTCCAGACCACGGACGTACTCCGCGATCTCCTCGTCATCCTCGGTCATCTCGGTGACGGCCTGCTCCCACTCCTCGGCCTGCTCCGGCAGCGTGCCCAGCGGAACCTCGATGTCCAGGACCTCCTCGACCCGATTCAGCAGCGCGACGGTGGCCTTGGGATTCGGTGGGGTGGAGACGTAGTGGGGCACGGCCGCCCAGAACGACACCGCGGGCATGCCGGCCTGCACGAACAGATCCTGCAGCACGCCGGTGATCCCGGTGGGGCCTTCATAGCGACTCTCGGCCAGGTTGTAACGCTCCGCGGCGTCGCTGCTGTATGCGCTGCCGGTCACCGGTACCGGGCGGGTGTGTGGCGTGTCGGCCAGCAACGCGCCGAGCATGACGGTGGTCTCCACCTCGAGCGCCTGGGCGAGATCGACGATCTCCGCACAGAAGCCACGCCAGCGCATGTTGGGTTCGATCCCGCGCACGAGTAGGATGTCCCGGTCGGCCCCGACGGGGCTGCAATAGGAGATGGACGTGGTCGGCCAATCGATGCGGCGCGTCACGCCATCGACCTGCTTGATCGTGGGCCGATTGACCTGGAAGTCGTAGTAGTCATCGGATTCGATGTCGGCCAGCGGGCGGGCATCCCACATCAGCGCGAGGTGCTCGACGGCGCTGCTGGCCGCGTCGCCGGCGTCGTTCCAGCCCTCGAAGGCGGCCAGCAGGATGGGTCTACGCAGGCGGGGAAGGTTCGACATCTGCTCGGCGTTCACTGATCCAGCCTACGACCGAACCCAAGAGAGAGCGAACTACCCTGAGCACCATGTCCACACCGTCATCGTCCACCGGTAACCACGACACGACCTTGCTGACCGCGATGTCGCGTCGAGTGTTGATCGGTGACGGCGCGATGGGCACGATGCTGCAGGCCGCGGATCTGACGCTCGACGACTTCCTGGGCCTTGAGGGCTGCAACGAGATCCTCAACGACACCCGGCCCGACGTGCTCGAGGGGATTCACCGGGCGTACTTCGAGGCCGGCGCCGACGCGGTGGAGACCAACACCTTCGGCTGCAACCTCTCCAACCTCGGTGACTACGACATCGCCGACCGCATCCGGGAACTGTCCTACAAGGGCACGGCCATCGCGCGCGGGGTGGCCGACGAGATGGGGCCGTCCGCCGACGGCACCGCCCGCTTCGTGCTGGGCTCGATCGGACCCGGTACCAAACTGCCGAGCCTGGGTCATACCACCTTCGCGGTCATCCGCGACGCCTACTTCGAGTGCGTCGCCGGCATGCTCGACGGTGGCGCCGACGCGGTCCTCATCGAGACCAGCCAGGATCTCCTGCAGGTCAAGGCGGCCGTCGTCGCCGCGCGCCGGGCGATGGCCGACCTCGGCCGCCGCATCCCGATCATCACCCACGTCACCGTGGAGACCACCGGGACGATGCTGCTCGGTTCGGAGATCGGCGCGGCCCTGGCCGCGATCGAACCCCTCGGGGTCGACATGATCGGGCTGAACTGCGCGACCGGCCCGGCCGAGATGAGCGAACATCTGCGCTACCTCTCGCGGCATGCGCGCATCCCGGTGTCGGTGATGCCCAACGCGGGTCTTCCGGTGCTGGGTGCCAACGGCGCCGAGTACCCGCTGCGGCCCGACGAGTTGGCGGTCGCACTCAGTGACTTCGTCGGTGACTTCGGGTTGTCCTTTGTCGGTGGCTGCTGTGGTACCACTCCCGAGCACATCCGGCAGGTGGCCGACGCGGTCGGCGAGACCACCAAGGCCGCCCGCCGACCCGCGCACATCTCGGAGACCTCGTCGCTCTACACCGCCGTTCCCTTCGATCAGGACGCCAGCTTCCTGGTGATCGGGGAGCGGACGAACTCCAACGGCTCCAAGGCATTCCGTGAGGCGATGCTCGCGGAGGACTATCAACGCTGCCTCGACATCGCCAAGGAACAGACCCGCGACGGCGCCCACATGCTCGACCTCAACGTCGACTACGTCGGCCGCGACGGTGCCGCCGACATGACAGCGCTGGCCGCGCGGTTCGCGACGTCGTCGACCCTGCCGATCATGCTCGACTCCACCGAACCCGAAGTCATCCGGTCGGGGCTGGAAACCCTCGGTGGACGCTGTGCGGTCAACTCGGTCAACTACGAGGACGGCGACGGACCGGATTCCCGCTTCGCGCGGATCATGCGGCTGGTCGTCGAACACGGTGCCGCCGTGGTCGCACTGACCATCGACGAAGAGGGACAGGCGCGCACCGCCGACTGGAAGATCCGGGTGGCCGAACGCCTCATCGCCGACATCACCGGCAACTGGGGACTGTCCGAGGAGGACATCATCCTCGACACCCTCACCTTCCCGATCTCCACCGGGCAGGAGGAGGTGCGCCGCGACGGCATCGAGACCATCGAGTCGATCCGACGGCTGCACGAGGCGCATCCGGATGTGCACTTCACGCTGGGCATCTCCAACATCTCCTTCGGCCTGAATCCGGCCGCACGGCAGGTGCTCAACTCGGTGTTCCTGCACGAATGCGTGCAGGCCGGACTCGACACCGCGATCGTGCACGCGTCGAAGATCCTGCCGATGAACAAGATTCCCGACGAGCAGCGCGAGGTCGCCCTCGATCTCGTCTACGACCGTCGGGGCGCGGTGGGCACACGCAGCGAGGGTCGCGACGACTACGACCCGCTGCAGAAGCTGATGGAGCTGTTCGAAGGCGTCTCGGCGGCGTCCGCCCGTGAATCACGCGCTCAGGAACTCGCCAGGCTGCCGCTGTTCGAGAGGCTCGAGCGGCGGATCGTCGACGGGGAACGCAACGGGTTGACCGATGACCTCGACGAGGCGATGACACAGAAGCCGCCGCTGGCCATCATCAACGAGACCCTGCTATCGGGGATGAAGACCGTCGGTGAGCTCTTCGGCTCCGGCCAGATGCAGCTGCCGTTCGTGCTGCAGTCGGCCGAGGTCATGAAAACCGCTGTCGCACATCTCGAACCGTATATGGAGTCCACCGGCGAGGACGGCAAGGGCCGGATCGTATTGGCCACGGTGAAGGGCGACGTCCACGACATCGGCAAGAATCTCGTCGATATCATCCTGAGCAACAACGGCTACGAGGTCGTCAACATCGGTATCAAACAACCGATCGCGACGATCCTCGAGGTGGCCGAGGACAAGCGCGCCGACGTCATCGGCATGTCGGGACTACTGGTCAAGTCGACCGTGGTGATGAAGGAGAACCTCGAGGAGATCAATACCCGCGGTCTCGCCGAGGACTACCCGGTCCTCCTCGGCGGCGCGGCGTTGACGCGCGCCTACGTAGAGAACGATCTCTCCGAGACCTATGAGGGCGACGTGCATTACGCGCGTGACGCTTTCGAGGGGCTGCGGCTGATGGACGACATCATGGCCCGCAAGCGCGGGGAGGGACCGGACCCCGACAGCCCGGAAGCCCTTGCCGCACAGGAGAAGGCCGCCGAACGCAAGGCCCGTCATGAGCGGTCCAAGCGGATCGCGGAGAAGCGCAAGGCCGCCGAGACACCGGTCGAGGTGCCCGCGCGTTCGGATGTGGCCGCTGACAACGAGGTTCCCACGCCGCCGTTCTGGGGCACCCGGATCGTCAAGGGCGTCCCGGTCGCCGACTACCTCCAGTTGCTCGACGAACGAGCCCTGTTCCTCGGGCAGTGGGGCCTGCGCGGCGCCCGCGGTGGGGACGGACCGTCGTATGAGGATCTCGTCGAGACCGAAGGTCGTCCGCGGCTGCGGGAATGGATCGAACGGCTGTCCACCGAGGGGATACTCGCGCACGCCGCCGTCGTGTACGGGTACTTCCCCGCGGTCAGTGAAGGTGACGTGGTGCACGTGCTCACCGAACCGAAACCTGATGCACCGGTACGCTTTTCGTTCACCTTCCCACGTCAGCAGCGGAGCCGGTTCCTGTGTATCGCCGATTTCTTGCGTTCACGCGAGGCTGCCATAGCCGACGGCCGCGTCGACGTCCTGCCGTTCCAGTTGGTCACCATGGGTCAGCCGATCGCCGACTTCGCCAACGAACTGTTCGCCAAGGACGCCTACCGCGATTACCTGGAGGTACACGGCATCTCGGTGCAGTTGACCGAGGCGCTCGCCGAGTACTGGCATCAGCGGGTGCGCAGCGAACTGCGCTTCGCCGACCACGCCGGCGACGCCGAGGATCCGGACAGTGCGCAGGGCTTCTTCGACCTCGAATACCGTGGTGCGCGTTTTTCTTTCGGTTACGGCGCCTGCCCTGATCTCGAGGACCGCGTCAAAATGATGGCGCTCCTCGAACCCGAACGCATCGGCGTGCATCTGTCGGAGGAATTGCAGTTGCACCCGGAACAGTCCACCGACGCCTTCGTGCTGCATCATCCCGAGGCGAAGTACTTCAACACATAGGGTGAGTTCGGGGCGGCCCCATCGTGATCGGGGGGCGCTGCCAGAAGATCTGCGCCGTGGATCTCGATGACGGCGCCCTGACTTCCGTCGACGACGAACCCGGTCACCCGACGAAGCCCGGCAGATAGACCAGACCGACGAACCACACCGCCGGCACGGCGACGCCCAACCACACGACGAGCTTGCTGCTGCGTGTGCGCAGCGTGAACAGCGCCGGGACCATCCCGGCGATCCCGGTGAACACGGGCGTGACCGCCGCCCATTGGGCTGCCGGGCAGTCGCTGTCGTCGAGGTCACCCATGCACATCGAACTCATCGAATAGAACAGCAGCGCCAGGAGCACACCGCAGACGAGACCGACGACCGCGACGACGATGATGATCGCCCGCAGCACCCGAACCGATGTCGGTGTGGCCGGCGTCCCGCACCACGTCGCATCTGGCTCCTGCATGTCGTCGCACCCCCGTGACACGTTCCGATCGGGTCCGAGATGTCGGACCTCGCCCGGCTGTCACCGTAGCCCGAGATCCGCGACGGACCGTGTCCCACCGGGTAGAGCATTCGCCTGATCGACCGTCCGGCGGACGCCGATCGCACAGGCGAATCCGGGTCGCCGCCACCTGACAGCCGCCACCCATCGAGTTCCCAGCTTCGCCGGTCAGTCTTGATGCCATGACCTCTGTGACCCTCACACCGGTCGGCGCCGACGGCGACGATCACGACACCGACGATCACGGCAGCAGTGAGTGCGCCCCGGCCTCCGCGGCGCATCCGGCTCGTTGGGTGCGCTGGAGCGTCCTCGCCGCCCTCGTGGTGGTGGCCGCGCTGGTGCGTTGGCACTTCATCGACATGGAAACCATGGACTACCGGGCGTTCCTCAGCCGGTGGTACGAGACGCTCGACACGCAGGGCTTCTCCGCGTTCAAGGAGCGCTTCGCCGATTACAACTATCCGTATCTGTACCTGATCTGGCTGCTGACCGTCGTCAAGGCGCCGTCGCTGATCGGCATCAAGGCGTTGTCGATGGTTTTCGACCTCGTCCTGGCGTTCTTCGCCTACCGGATCGTGGGTCTGCGAACCCCACGATTCTGGTTGCGTGCCTTGGCCTTCGGCGTGATGCTGCTGCTCCCGTCGGTGATCGCGAACAGTGCCTACTGGGGTCAGGCCGACGCCATCTACTCGGCGTTCGCGCTGGGCGGGGTGTATTTCCTGCTCCGCGCCCAACGTGAGGGGATCACCCATCGCTCGTACGTGATGAACTCGACGTGGGCCTGCGTGTTCTTCGGTCTGTCGCTCTCGTTCAAGCTGCAGGCGGTCTTCGTCCTGCCGGTGCTGATCTGGCTGCTGCTGCGGCGGCGACTGCCCTGGTACACCCTGCTCGCCATTCCGGCGGTGTTCTTGGCGCTCGACGTTCCCGCCATCCTCGGCGGCGCGCCGTGGCGCGAGGCCTTGTCGGTCTATCTGGATCAGACCGACTCCTACAAGCAGCTCACATTGGGCGCGGCGAACCTGTATCAGCTCATCCCGATCTCCGGGGATGCGACGTGGTTGGCGCATCTCGGTATCGGGATGGCGGCCGCGGTGATCGTGGTCTTCCTCGCCTGGTCGCTGTGGAAGAAGCCTCCGGTGACGCCCGCCGCCACCCTGGTGGTGGCCACCGCCAGCGCCGTCATCGTGCCCTTCCTGCTGCCCGCGATGCACGACCGCTACTTCTATACCGCCGAGATTCTCAGCGTGGTGATGGCGTTCTACCTGCCCCTGCGATTCATGATCATCCCGGTGCTCGTCCAGGCCGCGGCCATCGGTGTGTATCACTCGTCGCTGTCCGGTGACCAGGGTCAGGGATTCGGTGGGGGCGCCGGCCGCGGATTCGGTGGTGGACAACAGGCCGGCGGACCACAGGGCGGCGGCACCGGTGGAACCGGTGGCGCGCCGAATATTCCGGGCGGCAACGGTTCCGGCGCAACACCACCGACCGGTGGTCCGGGTGGTGGCGCAAGTCCGGGTGATTCGCCGTCCGGAGCCGGACAGTCTCACGGGGGGCAGGGCGGCGCCATGGGGGGCGATCGCGGTGGATCGGGCGGCTACACCTCCGGTCGTGGCGACACCGAACTCGGCGTCTACGCCACCATGATGGGTTTGGCGGCCCTCGGTCTGGTCTATGCGGTGATCGACACCTTCCGCCGTATGCGGCCGACGCGCTCGGCCGGTGATCCCGGAGAGTGACATCGTGTCCTTCGACGAAGCGGCAGGGCCCGAAGTCTCCGCCATCCACCTCTGGTGATTGTTGGCGTGAGAAACGGCCGCGATCGGCTGGTGAACAGATCGACGAGGAGGCTCGAATGGCTGATCCGGAACGGCTCGGAATCGTCGTCGCCGGTGATCATCACGCGGATGCCGCCCGGATGCCGCCCGGATGCCGCACGGGCGCCCGCCGAGCCGACCCGGCGCCGCCGCCCTCGGTGACGGCTGTCACGGTGGCGGCCACCGGATTCGCATCGCGGGCCGACGGTCGGCGATGATGCGGTGGTGAGCAGCACCGCCTTCCGTCCCGCCGCCGTCTTCTGGGATATGGACGGCACCCTGCTCGACTCGGAAAGACTGTGGGACATCGCCGTCGCCGAGTTGTCGGAGCGGCACGGCTTCGTCATGACTCCCGAGGTGCGTGAGTCGACGCTGGGCAACTCCATGGCCGACGCACTCGACAAGGTCTATGACGCGGCCGGAGTACCGCCCGCCGCTCGTCGACACGCACTCGACGAGCGATGGTTGCTCGACCGAGTCGGTGAGCTCTTTGCCGAGGACCTACCGTGGCGGCCCGGAGCACTCGAGGCGCTCGACCTGCTGGCCGCCGCCGGAATTCCGATGGCACTGGTGACCAATACGGTGCGTGAGCTGACCGAACAGGCCCTGGACACCCTCGGCCGCCATTTCTTCACGGCCACGGTGTGTGGTGACGAGGTCGCGGTGGGCAAGCCTGCACCCGACCCGTACCGGCGCGCTGCGACGCTGCTCGGCGTCGATCCGATGCGGTGTCGCGCCGTCGAGGATTCGCCGACCGGCACCGAGTCGGCCATCGCGGCCGGTTGCCACACCTTGGTGGTGCCGTCGACGGCCGAGGTGCCGGCCGGTCCACGTCGGTCCTTCCGCTCGACGCTGGTCGGCCTGACCCTCGCCGAACTCGAACTTGCGGACATGCGAGGATAGGAACTCGTGAAAACCTTCGAGGAGCTGTTCGCCGAGTTGAGCGACAAGGCGCAGTCCCGTCCGGCCGGCAGTGGCACCGTTGCCGCGCTGGACTCGGGGATCCACACCCTCGGCAAGAAGATCATCGAAGAGGCCGGCGAGGTCTGGCTGGCGGCCGAACACGAGTCCGACGAGTCCCTGGGCGAGGAGATCTCCCAGCTCCTCTATTGGCTGCAGGTGATGATGATCAAACGGGGCCTGACGCTCGCGGACGTGTACCGCCATCTGTAGGCCGCGGCCTACCCCCGGTCGCGGCCCTACGCACCCGCCGTCCCCACCCGATCGATCACTGGAGTCATCCGATGCTGCGAGTCGCAGTACCCAACAAGGGCGCCCTGTCCGAATCCGCCGCCGCCATCCTGGCCGAGGCCGGCTACCGCAAACGTACCGATGCCAAGGACCTGACCGTCCTCGACAACAACAACGACGTCGAGTTCTTCTTCCTGCGTCCCAAGGACATCGCCATCTACGTCGGGGCGGGCACCCTCGATGTCGGCATCACCGGCCGCGACCTCGCCCGCGACTCGGGCGCCGAGGTCGACGAACAGATCTCGATGGGATTCGGTTCGTCGACCTTCCGCTACGCCGCGCCAGCCGACCAGGCGTGGACCGTCGAGGATCTCGCCGGCAAACGCATCGCGACCTCGTACCCGAATCTGGTCCGCGCCGACCTGGCCGCCCGCGGCATGACCGCCGACATCATCCGGCTCGACGGTGCGGTGGAGATCTCCATCCAGCTCGGTGTCGCCGACGCCATCGCCGACGTCGTCGGGTCCGGGCGCACACTGCGCCAGCACGGTCTCGTGGCCTTCGGCGAGTCGCTGTGCGACTCCGAGGGGGTGCTGATCAGTCGTGCCGGTGCCGAGGTCGACAAGGCCGCACGGCAGTTCATCAAGCGCGTGCAGGGAGTGGTGTTCGGTCAGCAGTACGTGATGATCGACTACGACTGCCCGCGGGCCATTCTCGATCAGGCCAGTGCCCTGACGCCGGGCCTGGAATCGCCGACCGTCGCGCCGATGGCCGATCCCGACTGGGTGGCCGTCCGTGCCATGGTGCCGCGCCGCAATCACCAGAACCTGATGGACGAACTCTCCGAACTCGGGGCCCGCGCCATCCTCGCCTCCGACATCCGGTCCTGCCGCTTCTGAGGTCTCAGCGACCGTCGAGCAGCACTGTCTGCGCCGACCGGCCGATGAACCCGTCGACGTCGTACAGCTCGGCGAAAGTGGCCCCGAATCCGTCCGGCCCTGTCGCCAGGTGGGCGTCGATCCCCAGCCACATGCCGTGCGGGATCGCCGAGAAGTGCACGGTGGTGTCGGTGTTCATCCACGTCCACTGATCGGGCCGTAGGCGTGTGCCGACCCCGTTGGCGACGTCGACGACCGTCATCTGGGCCTCGAGGTCGGTGATCGTCTCGCCCTCCACCAGATCGATCGCAGGGCGCAGCCAGACTGCCGGAGTGTCACCGAAACGACCCGGCGCAACGGCCGTCTCGACGGTGCCGATGAAGCCGGCGGTGCCCCAGTCGACGCCCAGTGAACTGTCCGAGGTGACGCCGGTTGTCGTGCCCAGTTCCTCGGGGAGCGGCCGCAATTGCGCGAACGGCTGCTGACTGATCGACGACGTGTCCCCGGTGCGCAGGCGCCAGGCGACGGCGCGTGCGGCGACCCGGAAACTGCCGTCTGGCTGCTGCACCTCCAGATCGGCGCCGACCATGCTGATCCGGCGTCCCGGGCGCAACACCCGTGAGCTGACGCGGTTGAGGCCGAGCCCGACCGCACCGACGATCTCGGTGGTCACCCGGGTGACGTGCAGTGACGGGTCGGGGGACACGCGTTCCAGCGCCCGCATCAACAGTCCGGTGGGTGGCCCGCCGTGCTGGATGTCGTTCGACCACGGACTGATGGTGGCCTCGGTGGGGCGGAAGTATTCGCGGCCCGAATCGCGATCGTCGGCGGGCGGGACCTCGGGAAGGTAGTACGCGGTATCCACCCGAGCGACTCTATGACACTGTGCATAGCCCGCCGCGCTCGGCCGTGTCGCCCACTTTGGGGACCTGGTCATTCGAACGGGGTGACCTGTTCCTTCGTTCAGACGAATTCACTGAATGCGCTCGTCGTGCGGCTGGTTAAACGTCCATGATGAATCCGGTTCGCCAGTGGCCATCGCGTGATGACGATCCCACAGCCACGTCACAGGGATCGATGCGTCGCTTGCCGCCATGGATGACCAGCCCCGTCCAGGCATGCCAGAGGGAGAAGTTCGTGTACGCAATTCGAAGGGCCGTCGGCACCACAGCCGTCGGTTGCGCACTGTGTGTGGGAGCCGTGGTTCCCACGGCGTTGTCGGCGACCGTTGCCCAAGCGGGTGCCTTGTCCACGGAGACGCAGCAGACGATCTACGCACTCACCGACGACGGGGTCTTCCGTCCTGCCGAGGCCGAAGACGGAATCAGCCGAGATCTGCTGGGGTCGGCGCCCTACGGGGCGAGCGCGGATGCGATCCTCGTCGTCACGCCGGGCACCGATGACGGCACCCTCTATCCCCGGATCCGGGAACTCCGGGCGGGCCGGACCACGCTCATCATCGATTACCCGGAAGCGTTGGCGCCCTTGGTGTCCGGCCGCTCGGATGCGGCCCTGTCGATCTTCGCTCCGTCCTACGACGAGTCCCGCGACATCGCCGTCGACGGGAACGTGGCGGTCATGCATGCCTTCGCCACGCAGCAGGGGGACCGTCCGTACGTCGTCTACACCGGGTACTCACAGGGTGCCGAGGCCCTCGGCAACGCCGCCGAGCAGGCGGTCGCGCAGAACGGGGATGGCACCGGAATCGACGTCGAGAACTCTCGGCTGCTGCTCATCTCCGATCCACGCAGTCCGTGGGGTCTGAAGGCCTGGGCAGCCGACTACCCGGTGATCGGCGGACTGTTCGAACTGTTCGGCGCCGAGTCGAACGGTGCGCGCGATCCCGGTGCGTCCGACGGCCTCCAGGTGACCTCGGTGATCGTCGTCGGCGACCCGGTCAGCAACTTCCAGTGGGTCTGGTATCGACCGATCAGTTCGCTACTGGTCGACGGCGCGGGCTTCATCGCCATCCATTCGGGTTTGGGGGAGGAGAACTACGGCAATCTGATCGCCTACGACACGCCGCCGACCATCCTGCACAGCACCGACGGCAACACCACCTACGTCGTCTACACGCCGAAACACCATCCGCTGACCATGGTCGCGATGATGCTCAACGACGCCGTCGGCATCACCTACGACGGCGACGATGTCGAGCGGTGGGACGCGGTCAACAATGCCTTCTATCCGCTGCAGGCACCCAGCGCCGACACCGCCGCGGTCCCGGTCGAGGACGGGCCACAGCCATCTGCGCCGGCTCCGTTGGTCGCGGCGCGTACCTGGTCCGCGGTGGAGACCGAGGGTGATGGCTCGGAGGTCGGGACCGGAGACGACGGATCATCGATCGTCCCGGAGACACCCGACGGCACACCCAGGGTGGTGACCCCGCAACCCACCACCGAGGTCACACCGCAGGCAGGCGTCGAGGTCACCCGGCAATCCCCGGCACCGCCGACGACCCAGGCACCGGTGACCACCGAGACATCGGAGGGCACCGAAACGTCGGAGGGGACAGAAACATCGGAGAGCACCGAGCCGTCGGTGACGACCGAAACACCGACCCAGACCTCGGTTCCCACCGGCGGTCGCCACCGCGCGCCGGTGACGACCGATGCGTCGGCGGGTGCCGGTGCGCCCGAATCCGTCGACAGCGCCGGTGGTGGTCGGCATCGGCTGCAGGGCAGCGGGCGGCACTCGACCGACGGTCAGGCACCGTCGGCCGGCGGCGACGCAGCGGACTCGACGCAGGCCCCCGCGGCGTGATCGTCGCTAGGGCGTGAAACCGGCGGGAGGACCCGGATACTCGGGTATCTCGCCGCCGAACTCGGGGCAGCGTGCCTGATGCTCACAGAAGCGGCACATCCGCGAGCGCTGCGGCCGGAAGTCGCCGGTGGCCACGGCCGCGCGGATGGCCCGCCAGATCGCGGCGAGGGTACGTCCGAATCGTTCGAGTTCGTCACGGTCGGGGGTGTAGGACAGCGTCTGACCGTCGGAGAGGTACATCAACTGCAGACGTGTCGGCAGCACGCCGCGTAGCCGCAAGATGGCCAGGGCGTAGAACTTCATCTGGAACAGCGCCTTGGCCTCGTATGCCTCGCCGGGTGCGCGACCGGTCTTGTAGTCGACCACCCGGATCTCGCCGGTGGGAGCGACGTCGATCCGGTCGATGAAACCGCGCATCAACACCTCGTCGGACTCGATCTCGACGTGTTGTTCGACGGCGTCGGCGTCGAAGGCCGTCGGATTCTCCATCCGGTAGTAGTTCGCAATCAGCTTGTGGGCCTCCCGCAGGAACGCGGCATGGTCGCCGTCGCCGATCAGGTCGGCGAGATCGGGATCGGCCTCGCACATTGCCGCCCATGCGCCGTCGACGAGGAAATCGGCCGACTCCTGGGTTCGCAGCGCAGCGGGCATGTCGAAGAGGTTCTCCAACGCGGCGTGGACCACCGTGCCACGGGTCTGGGCCGGCGTCGGTGTCTCGGGGAAGCGATCGATCGCACGGTAGCGATAGAGCAGCGGACACTGCTTGAAGTCGGCCGCACGCGAGGGTGACAGCGCCAGCGGTCTGCCCACCAGACCCCGCGCGGTGCCGGCGAGTTGGTGAGCGGGGGCCGGGCCGGCTGCGTTGTCGGCCCCGGAGGAAACGGTGATCGTCACATTTGGCAGGGTAGGACCCACCAGTGACAATCCGACGCTCGACGCGGCCACTGAGCCGGGGCTGCGAATATCGCTGTCACCAGCAGATAACACCAGTCACATCAGCCCCGAGAGACTCGGGTCCAACCGGCGAGGAGACCAGCAGATGGCCGCGAGCGGCGCGTTCGAAGTGGGAGATCGGGTTCAACTCTCCGACGCCAAGGGACGCAAGTTCACGGTCATCCTGGAACCGGGAAAGCAATTCCACACCCATCGCGGCGCGATCGCGCACGACGACCTCATCGGTTCGCCCGAGGGCAGCATTGTCTCGGCGACCAGTGGCACCGAGTACCTGGCACTTCGCCCCCTCCTCGTCGATTACGTTCTGTCGATGCCGCGCGGGGCACAGGTCATCTATCCGAAGGATTCCGCCCAGATCGTCACCGAGGGTGACATATTCCCGGGGGCGCGGGTGCTCGAGGCGGGGGCCGGCTCGGGTGCGCTGACGTGTTCGCTGCTGCGCGCCGTCGGACCCGACGGCGAGGTCGTCTCCTACGAGATCCGGGATGACCACGCCGAGCACGCCCAACGCAACGTCGAGACATTCTTCGCCGGACACCCGGCGAACTGGTCCCTGGTGATCGACGACCTCGCCAACATCGACACCAACGAGCGCTTCGACCGCGTCATCCTTGACATGCTCGCACCCTGGGAGCCCCTCGACGTCGTCCGTTCGATCCTGAAACCAGGTGGGGTCTTAACGGTTTATGTGGCAACTGTCACCCAGTTGTCGCGCGTGATCGAGGCCCTGCGCGAGCAGGAGTGCTGGACCGAACCGCACGCCTGGGAATCCCTGGTCCGCGACTGGAGCGCAGTCGGTCTTGCGGTGCGGCCGGAACACAAAATGCAAGGACACACGGCCTTTCTGATCACCGCTCGACGTCTGGCCGACGGAACCACCACACTCCGGCCGCAACGACGTCCGACCCGGGGGTGAGCCGAGCGTGGACATCCACGCGAAACACGGTGAATACGTAGGGAAGACGTACATTTAACACACCATCAACATCGGTGGATGCGCGGTGTGAGGCGTATCGGTCCCCGGGCCGGTAGCGTGGAGTCACGGTGCACGAACTCCAATGCGGAGTGGTTGCCGGGGAGAGGAGTCAGCAATGACCGAATCTGATCGCCAAGGTGCCTCGGCGGATGACGCGGGCAGCGAGACCACGGGAGCGTCCGGTGACTCGTTCACTCCCGCCTACACACCGCCGCTGGTGGCCCGAGCCGACCGTGAACGCCCGGCGGGTCCACGGTCGGCCGACACGGACCTGCAGGATCGTGTCGACAACCTGACCGCACGCAACGCCAAGCTGCTCGAAACCCTCAAAGAGGCACGGCAACAGCTCGTCGCGCTACGCGAGGAGGTCGACCGTCTCGGACAGCCGCCGAGTGGTTACGGCGTACTGCTCGAGGTGTTCCCCGACCAGACCGTCGACGTCTTCACCTCCGGCCGCAAGATGCGCCTGACGTGCTCGCCGAACATCGACACCGAGACCCTTCATCGTGGGCAGACCCTGCGTCTCAACGAGGCACTGACCATCGTCGAGGCGTGCGAATTCGACTCGGTCGGCGAGATCAGCACACTGCGCGAGGTCCTCGGGGATGGGGAACGTGCCCTGGTCGTCGGCCACGCCGACGAGGAACGCGTCGTCTGGCTCGCCGAGCCACTGCTCGGTGAGGTCGACGGTGAGGACGGGCAACGCCGGAAACTGCGGCCGGGCGACTCGCTGCTCATCGACACCAAGGCCGGCTTCGCCTTCGAGCGTGTCCCCAAGGCCGAGGTCGAGGATCTGGTCCTCGAGGAGGTCCCCGACGTCGGCTACGAGGACATCGGTGGTCTGGGCCGTCAGATCGAGCAGATCCGTGACGCCGTCGAACTGCCGTTCCTGCACAAGGACCTGTTCCGCGACTACGCTCTGCGTCCGCCCAAGGGTGTGCTGCTCTACGGCCCGCCCGGCTGCGGCAAGACGCTGATCGCCAAGGCGGTCGCGAACTCCCTGGCCAAGAAGATCGCCCAGGTCCGTGGCGACGATGCCAAGGAAGCCAAGTCGTACTTCCTGAACATCAAGGGCCCCGAACTGCTCAACAAGTTCGTCGGTGAGACCGAGCGGCACATCCGCCTGATCTTCCAGCGTGCCCGTGAGAAGGCCTCCGAGGGCACCCCGGTCATCGTGTTCTTCGACGAGATGGACTCGATCTTCCGCACCCGCGGATCTGGTGTCTCCTCCGACGTCGAGACGACCGTCGTACCGCAGCTGCTCAGTGAAATCGACGGTGTCGAGGGACTCGAGAACGTCATCGTCATCGGTGCGTCCAACCGCGAGGACATGATCGACCCGGCCATCCTGCGACCGGGCCGCCTCGACGTGAAGATCAAGATCGAGCGTCCCGACGCCGAGTCGGCGATGGACATCTTCTCCAAGTACCTGACCGAGCAGTTGCCGGTGCACGCCGACGATCTCGGCGAGTTCGGCGGAGACCGCACCGCATGCCTGAACGCGATGATCGAGAAGGTCGTCGAGCGGATGTACGCCGAAAGTGATGACAACCGCTTCCTGGAGGTGACCTACGCCAATGGCGACAAAGAGGTCATGTACTTCAAGGACTTCAACTCCGGTGCGATGATCCAGAACGTCGTCGACCGGGCCAAGAAGTACGCGATCAAGTCCCAATTGGAGACCGGCGCACCGGGTCTGCGGGTCCAGCACCTGTTCGATTCCATTCTCGACGAGTTCGCCGAGAACGAGGACCTGCCCAACACCACCAACCCGGACGACTGGGCGCGGATCTCGGGCAAGAAGGGCGAGCGGATCGTCTACATCCGCACGTTGGTCACCGGCAAGAGTTCGGGTGCCAGTCGCGCCATCGACACCGAGACCAACACCGGCCAATATCTGTAGCCCCCTTCGCGGCACACCACAGCACCGCTGCCCGCCCCACCTGGGGCGGGCAGCGGTCGTTTCGGCCGGTGCGGGGTCACTGGTTCGACGCCCGGACCGGTCCACGTCGACCGTGTGGAGGACGTGCGAGGACGCCGTCGGCGCAAGGCACTAGAGTCTGTCGGTGATGAACAGCAGCGTCTCGATGATCCGTGGTCGGGTGACGGTGGCCGGGGTGAGCCACCCACTGGGCGACGCGCACCGTGTCCGCCTCGGTCGAACCCCCGACAACGATGTGGTCGTCAATCATCCACTCGTGTCGCGTCATCACCTGCTGATCGAGTGGCGTGGCACCGGCTGGTGGGTCATCGACGCGGGTAGCACGAACGGTTTCTACAGCGGTGGCGCCCGTGTCTCGGAGCTACCGCTGACCGGCTCGACCAGCTTTCGTCTCGGTGACGGCGCCACCGGGCCGGTGGTGGAGGTGGCGCTCGACGCGCCACGCGCACCCGGACCGACGGGCCCGCCGCGTGGTCCCGGCAGCGGTCCGGTCGCCGGACCGCCCCCGGCGTCGGGACGGTTTCCTGCGGGACCGCCCGGGTCGGGCCGGATGCCGATGCGGGTTCCCGCGCCGGGCAGCTACTCCCCGGGAGCGGTGGCACCGATGCCCGAGGAACTGCAGAACGCCCCGCACCTGCAGGCACTGAAGCAGAATGTGTCCGCGATCTACCAGCTGCCGGGACGCCCGGAACGGGCGGGGCGCGAGACGATTTCGCTGGCCGGGGCCCAGACGATCGGCCGGACACCGGACAACGACATCGTCGTCTCCGACGTCCTGGCCTCGCGGCGTCACGCGCGTGTCCTGACGCAGCCGGACGGTTTGTACATCGAGGACCTCGGCAGCGTCAACGGCACCTACGTCAACGGTCAACGGGTTTCGCGGGCACGACTGACCGACGGCAACGTCGTCACCATCGGCAACAGCGACTTCGTGGTCTCGCGGGGCAGCCTGGTCCGCGGCCAGGCCCAGGACGTCGTCGCCGGTGGTCTGCAGGTGCACGGCGTCAGCCTCGTCGTCGACGGTGGAAAACAGCTCCTGCAGAACGTCGAGTTCAGTGCCCGTCCCGGATCGCTGACCGCGGTGATCGGCCCGTCCGGCGCGGGCAAGTCCACCGTGTCGCGGATCGTCGCCGGGCTCAACTCGCCCACCAGCGGTCAGGTCACCTTCGAAAACCGCAGCGTCCATGAGGAATACGATGCGCTGCGCACCCGTATCGGAATGGTGCCGCAGAAGGATGTGCTGCACCACAAACTCACCCTCCGCCAGGCACTGCGGTACGCCGCCGAACTCCGACTGCCCCCGGACCTGTCGAAGGCCGACCGCGACAACGTCATCAACGGTGTGCTCGCCGAGTTGCAGTTGACCGAGCACGTCGACACCCGCGTCGAGAAGCTGTCCGGTGGCCAGCAGAAACGTGCATCGGTGGCGATGGAACTGTTGACGGGGCCGTCGCTGCTGATCCTCGACGAACCCACCTCGGGTCTGGACCCGGCCCTCGACCGGCAGGTCATGTCGACATTGCGCCGACTTGCCGACGCCGGCCGCGTCGTCCTCGTCGTCACCCACTCGTTGACATACCTGTCGATGTGCGATCAGGTACTGCTCCTCGCGCCGGGCGGCAAGACCGCCTACTGCGGCGCACCCGGGGACGTCGGGGCTGCGATGGGCACCTCCGACTGGGCCGAGATCTTCGCGTTCGTCGCCGCACAACCCGACACCGCGCACATGCGGTACCTGCAGGGCCGCGGACAACCCGCTCCGCCCCCATCACCCCGACCACCCGGTCCGCCGATTCCGGTCCCGCAGACCAGTTTCGTCCGGCAATCGAGCACCATCGGTCGGCGGCAGGTCCGGTTGATCTTCGCCGACGTCGGTTACCTGGTCTTCCTGGTGCTGTTGCCGGTGGTGCTGGGTTTGTTGACGTTGGTCATCCCCGGCGATACCGGATTCGGAAAGGCCGCACCCCCGCTGGGCTCGCCGCCGGGCACCCCACCCAAGGACGGGGCCGAGGCGATCCAGGTGCTGGTCGTCCTGGTCGTCGGTGCCGCCTTCATGGGGGCCGCGCTCACCGTTCGCGATCTGGTGGGAGAGCGCGACATCTTCGAACGGGAACGCGCGGTCGGACTGCGCCCGGGCGCCTACCTGTGGGCCAAGATCGTGGTGTTCTTCATCGCCGCCGTCTTGCAGAGCCTGGTGATGGTGGCCATCACCTTCGCCGGTCGCGGCCTGCCCGAGATGGGTGGCGCCATTCTGCCGCCGGCCGCCGCACTGGTGCTGGCGGTCGCCGCGCTCGCGTGCGTCTCGACGCTGGTCGGGTTGGCCATCTCGGCGTCGGTGAAGTCGAACGAGCAGGTGATGCCACCCCTGGTCATCGTCGTGATGGTGCAGCTGGTGTTCTGCGGCGGACTGTTCAAGCTCGACGCCCCCGGCCTGACCCAGCTGTCGTGGATCTTCCCGTCCTTCTGGGGGTACAACGCCGCCGCCGGCGCCGTCGACCTGGTCGAGATCAACCCGATCGCGCCCCAGATGATCACACTCTGGGAGACATCGATCGTGCACTCCGCGATCGCGTACGGAGTGCTGGCACTGATGGCGATCCTGCTCGCGGGATTCACCTACTCCCGGCTGCGCCTCAAGAAGCGCTGATCGGTGTTGCCCTGATCGCTATTGCCCTGATCGGTGTTGCAGCGCACGCGCGTCGCCGGTAGGTGGCACAAACAAACACGGCACAAACAAACACGGCGCAAACGATCACGACCCGCCATCGGGACGATGGCGGGTCGTGTCATGTCTGAGGCGTCAGGACACCGGATCGACCGGGTAGCGCACCAGCCCGAGTTCCGCGTCGGTACCGAGCAGGCTATGGCTCGGCAGCACCCGTGCGGTGTAGCCGAGGACACCCGATCGGTAGGGGGTCACGGCGGTGGCGAATGTCAGCCGGCCGAAGGCGTCGACGTCGCCGACCGGGCTCATCGCGGTCAGGATCGGATCGTGGATGTTGCCCTCGTCGTCGACGCGGCCGAGCACCGCCTCCACCTTCACCTCTTCGGGGTCGAGCCCGCCGAGACCGACCTGCGCGGTCAACTGGAGGGCCTCGGCGACGGTCTCGGAGGCCTCGTCGATTCCCGCGATCGTCACCGCAGGCCACGCCTTCTGCACCCGTGACCGATAGACGGCGAGATCCTTCGCCGCGGCGTGGTCGTCGGCCACGGCAGCGGCGTACGACAGGGCGGCCGGGGAGTACAACTTCGTCGTGTAGTCACGAACCATCCGGGAGGCGAGCACCTTCGGCCCGAGGATCGACAGCGTGTGACGCACCATCTCCACCCAGCGCTGCGGTACGCCGTTCTCGTCGCGGGAATAGAACAACGGAATGACCGTGTCCTCCAGCAGTGAGTACAGCGCCTGTGCCTCGAGGTCGTCGCGACGATGCTCGTCGGTGACGCCCTCCGCCGACGGGATGGCCCAGCCGTTCTCGCCGTCGGCCATCTCGTCCCACCAGCCGTCGAGGATCGACAGGTTCAGTCCGCCGTTGAGCGCCGATTTCATCCCCGAGGTGCCACATGCCTCCATCGGCCGCACCGGATTGTTCAGCCAGACATCGCAACCGGCATAGATGTAGCGGGCCATCGAGATGTCGTAATCGGGGAGGAAGACGATCCGGTCGCGGATCGCGGGATCCTCGGTGAAGCGAACCACCTGCTGGATGAGTGACTTGCCGCCGTCGTCGGCCGGATGGGCTTTACCCGCGATCACCAGCTGGACCGGCCGCTCGGGATCGGTGAGGATGCGTTTGAGCCGCTCCGGATCCCGCAGCATGAGGGTCAGGCGTTTGTAGGTGGCGGCTCGGCGGGCGAACCCGATCGTGAGTACCTGCGGGTCGAAAAGATCTGCGGTCCAAGAAAGTTCCACATCGGAGAAGCCGCGATCATGACCGCTGGCGCGTGCTCGCCGGCGCACTTCCGCGACGAGTTCGGCACGCAGATCCTGGCGTGTCCGCCACACCGCGGTGGCGCCCAGTGCGGCATAACCCGGTGCGGCCGAATCCTCGTCGTGGCCGACCAGCTTGCGCCAGGGTCGGGCGACCCAGGTGAAGCCGTGGACACCGTTGGTGATCGACCCGATCGGCACCTCGTCGGCGTCGAAGCCCGGCCACAGGCCCGCGAACATCTCGCGACTGACCTCACCGTGGAGTTCGGACACCCCGTTGGACCGCTGCCCGAGCCGGAAACCCATGTGGGCCATGTTGAATACTCCGGGGTGGCCCTCGTTGCCGAGTGCCAGCACCGTGCTCGCCGGGAGTCCGGGCAACAGTCGCGATCCGCCGTCGCTCTCGGCATCGAGATAGAACGACACCAGATCCTTGGGGAAGCGGTCGATTCCGGCGGGCACCGGGGTGTGAGTGGTGAAGATGTTCGACGCGCGCACCACCGACTCCGCCGATGCGAAGTCCAGTCCCGATTGGACGAGTTCACGCACTCGCTCGACCGCGAGGAAACCCGCATGCCCCTCGTTCATGTGGAACACCGTCGGCTCCTCGCGTCCGGTGATCGCGACGTATTCACGCAGCGCGCGCACGCCGCCGACGCCGAGCAGGATCTCCTGCTTGATGCGGTGGTCCTGGTCGCCGCCGTAGAGCCGGTCGGTGACCGAACGCAGCTCGATGTCGTTGGTGGGGATGTCGGAGTCCAGCAGCAGCAATGGGATCCGGCCGACGGTGGCGACCCACACCTGTGCGTTGAGCGTCCGGCTGCCCGGCATCGACACGGAGATCACCACCGGACGGTCGTCGCCGTCGGTGAGCAGCGTCAGTGGCAACAGGCCCGGGTCGTTGACCGGATACTTCTCGATCTGCCAGCCGTCGTGGGTCAGGCTCTGCCGGAAGTAGCCCGAACGGTAGAACAGTCCGACACCGATCAGTGGGAGACCGAGATCGGAGGCAGCCTTCAGATGGTCGCCGGCCAGGATGCCGAGGCCGCCGGAGTAGATGGGCAGCACCTCGGAGATGCCGAACTCCATCGAGAAGTAGGCGATCCCGCGCGGCATCGATGCGCCTGCCTGTTGCTGCTTGCCGAACCACTGGGGTGCTGTGCGATAGGTGTCGAGTTCGGCCCGCAGCGTGGCCAGTCGCGCCAGAAAGATGTCGTCGTGCGCCAATTCGGCCAGCCGACCGGGATCGACCTCTGCGAGCAGGCGCAGCGGGTCGCCCGAGGTGCTCCACAGGTCGTCGTCGATCGTGGCGAACAGATCCTGGGTTTCGCTGTGCCACACCCAGCGCAGGTTGTGGGCGAGGACGGCGAGGTCGTCGAGAGCGGCTGGCAAGGGTACCCGGACGGTGAACCGGCGGAAGGCTTTCACGGCGTAGACGGTACTTCGCCCGGGACCGTCGTGCACCGCGAGTTCGGCGACATTCATCACCCATTTGCCCAGGACACACCGAACGCCCGCGGGGATCGGATCCGCCGCCTCCGCAGAGTCGGATCGGTGCCGGCGGACAGGGACATCTACCCTCGAACATATGCAGCGAATCATCGGCACCGAGGTGGAATACGGCATCTCGGCCCCGGGAGACCCGACCGCGAATCCGATCATGACCTCGACCCAGGCGGTGCTGGCCTATGCGGCGGCGGCGGGCGTGCCCCGCGCCAAGCGCACCCGCTGGGACTACGAGGTGGAGTCACCGCTGCGCGACGCCCGCGGTTTCGACCTCGGGCGCGGCGCCGGTCCGGCGCCGATCATCGACGCCGACGAGATCGGTGCGGCCAACATGATCCTCACCAACGGTGCGCGCCTCTACGTCGATCACGCCCATCCGGAGTACTCCGCGCCCGAGGTCACCGATCCGCTCGACGCGGTGATCTGGGACAAGGCGGGGGAACGGGTCATGGAGGCCGCCGCCCGCTACGTCGCCAGCGTCCCCGGGGCACCGCGGTTGCAGCTCTACAAGAACAACATCGACAACAAGGGTGCCTCCTACGGCACCCACGAGAACTACCTGATGAGTCGGGAGACCCCCTTCACCGCGGTGATCGCCGGACTCACGACCTTCTTCGCCTCACGCCAGGTGATCTGCGGGTCCGGTCGCGTCGGTATCGGGCAATCCGGCGACGAGGCCGGGTATCAGCTGTCGCAGCGTTCGGACTACATCGAGGTGGAGGTCGGGCTGGAGACCACTCTCAAGCGCGGCATCATCAACACCCGCGACGAGCCACACGCCGACCCCGAACGGTATCGACGCCTGCACGTCATCATCGGTGACGCCAACCTGGCCGAGACCGCCACCTACCTCAAGGTCGGGACCACCGCACTGGTCCTCGATCTGATCGAGGCGGGGGAGAGTTTCACCGACCTGGAGCTCGCACGGCCGGTGCAGGCGGTCCACACGATCAGTCACGATCCGACGCTGCAGGCGACCGTGGCGCTCACCGACGGTCGGGAACTGACCGGTCTGGCGTTGCAGCGCGAATATCTCGAGCGGTGTGTGGCATTCCACGAGCGTGAGCATTCCGACGACACGCGCGCCCGCCACGTCCTCGATACGTGGGCCGACGTCCTCGATCGCCTCGAACGCGATCCGATGGAGTGCGCCGACATCCTCGACTGGCCGGCGAAGCTGCGCATCCTGGAGGGATTCCGTCAGCGCGAGGGCCTGGGGTGGTCGGCGCCGCGGCTGCACCTGATCGATCTGCAGTATTCCGATGTGCGCCTGGAGAAGGGGCTCTACAACCGCCTCGTCGCTCGGGGTTCGATGAAGCGCCTCGTCGACGAGGCCGATGTTACCCGGGCCATCACCGAACCGCCGACCAACACCCGCGCCTACTTCCGCGGTGAGTGCCTGCGTCGTTTCGGTGCCGACGTCGCCGCGGCGAGCTGGGATTCGGTCATCTTCGACCTCGGCGGGGATTCGCTGGTGCGCATCCCGACCCTGGAACCGTTGCGGGGCAGTCGAGCCCACGTCGGCAAGCTCCTCGACTCGGTGACCTCGGCGGCCGATCTGGTCGATCAGCTCACCACCTGAGACACGCCCGGGTTCGCCTCGTGTTCCACCCCTCGCGATCGGCCACTCGCCGGTAGTGTGGAGAGACACCGGCGACGCGGCACAGCTCCACCACGTGTCCGACCCGGTGATGTGGCCCCGGGGTGTTCCGCGCGGCGCCGCGATGCAGGAGGAAGCGACAAGCGAGCGAAGCGAGCAACGTCGCTGACGACGAAGAGCGGTGCAGCACAGCGCGGAACACACGCGGCGGCGGAGCCGCCGCAGAATTAAGGAGTGCAGATGGCGCAGGAACAGACCAAGCGCGGCGGTGGCGGCGACGATGACGATCTCGGTGCCGACGGCAGTGCGGGCCAGGAACGTCGCGAGAAGCTGGCCGAGGACACCGATGATCTGCTCGACGAGATCGACGACGTCCTCGAGGAGAACGCCGAGGACTTCGTGCGTGCCTACGTCCAGAAGGGCGGCCAGTGAGCGATCCGTTCGGTTCACTGAGTTCCCCGTCCACAGCCCGTCCCTCCCTCTCGCTCGGCGCGGACATCTCCTCGTTCAGCGACTACCTCAGGACCCACGCCCCGGATCAGCTTCCGGCGGCGCGTGCTGAGCGCATGAGCGCCTTCGGTGGCACGGCCGACACATCCGAGATCCCGCACGGAACGACGATCGTCGCGGTGAGTTTTCCGGGTGGTGTGGTCCTCGCGGGCGATCGGCGCGCGACGATGGGCAACCTCATCGCCACCCGGGATGTGCAGAAGGTCTACATCACCGACGAGTACTCGGCCGCCGGCATTGCCGGGACGGCGGGGATCGCCATCGAGATGGTGCGCCTGTTCACGGTCGAACTCGAGCACTACGAGAAGATCGAGAACGTCCCACTGACCCTCGACGGCAAGGTCAGCCGACTGGCGTCGATGGTGCGCGGCAACCTCGGCGCGGCGCTGCAGGGTCTCGCGGCCATCCCGCTGCTCGTCGGTTACGACATCGACCACGACGATCCGTCCGAGCCGGGACGGATCTTCTCCTTCGATGTCGCCGGAGACCGTCACGAGGAATTCGGCGGGTACACCGCCATCGGTTCCGGTTCGGTGTTCGCGAAGTCGTCGATGAAGAAGCTCTACCGTCGTGACCTCGACGCCGATTCCGCTCTCGCGGTGGCGGTCGAGGCCCTTTACGACGCCGCCGACGACGACACCGCCACCGGCGGCCCCGACATCGTCCGCAAGATCTTTCCGCTCGCCGTGATCGTCGGTGCCGACGGCGCCCGTGAGGTCGAGTCGGATGCCATCGAGGCGGCGGCGCGGGCGATCGTCGAACGTCGCGCGGCCGAACACGAAGGAGGGTCACGGTGACGTTCCCGTATTACGCCAGCGCCGAGCAGATCATGCGGGATCGCTCGGAGTTGGCTCGCAAGGGCATCGCGCGGGGACGCAGTGTCATCATCCTCACCTACGCCGACGGTGTGCTGTTCGTCGCGGAGAATCCGTCGAACACGCTGCGCAAGACCAGCGAGATCTACGACCGGATCGGCTTCGCGGCGGTGGGCAAGTACAACGAGTTCGAGAGCCTCCGGAAGGCGGGTATCCAGCTCGCCGACATGCGCGGATACAGCTACGACCGCAACGACGTGTCGGCGCTGTCGCTGGCCAACACCTACGCCAACGCGTTGGGTTCGGTGTTCACCGAGCAACCGAAGCCCTACGAGGTGGAGTTGTGTGTGGCGGAGGTGTCGCGTCCCGGCAAACCCAAGCCCTCGCAGCTGTTCCGGATCAGCTACGACGGTTCGATCGCCGACGAGACGCGGTTCCTGGTGATGGGTGGTGCGACGGAGTCCATCGCCGCGGCCCTGAAGGAGACCTATCGCCCGGATCTTCCACTGGCGCAGGCGTTGTCGGTGGCCGTGACGGCACTGGCCACGCCGATCGAGTCGGGCAACGGAAGCGCCGGGGCACCGCGAGACCTCGATCCCGGGGATCTCGAGGTGGCGATCCTCGACCGCAATCGGCCGCGACGCGCGTTCAAGCGACTCTCGCGTGCCCAGGTCGAGGAGGTCCTGGGCGCTGCCGGCGCTGTGTCTTCACCGGCCACCGCGTCCACCGGTGAGGACACGGACCCGGCCTCGGGATCGACCGCCGAATCGGGGTCGGGTGACACCGCGGGTGAGTGAGCGTCACTGCCCGGTCAGCGGCCGGTCACACGGGTAGGGTTGATCACGTGCAGCGTCGAATCATGGGCATCGAGACGGAATTCGGTGTCACGTGCACCTTTCACGGACATCGTCGGCTCAGTCCGGACGAGGTCGCGCGGTATCTCTTCCGCCGCGTGGTGTCGTGGGGCCGGTCCTCCAACGTGTTCCTGCAGAACGGGGCCCGGCTCTACCTCGACGTGGGTTCCCATCCGGAGTACGCCACCGCCGAATGCGACAGCCTCGTCCAGCTGATCAACCACGACCGGGCCGGCGAGTTGGTGCTCGAGGACCTGTTGGTCGACGCCGAGCAGCGACTGGCCGACGAAGGTATCGGCGGCGACATCTATCTGTTCAAGAACAACACCGACTCCGCGGGCAATTCGTACGGTTGTCACGAGAATTATCTCGTCGTCCGGGCCGGCGAGTTCTCCCGAATCTCCGATGTGTTGCTGCCGTTCCTGGTGACGCGGCAGTTGATCTGCGGTGCCGGCAAGGTCCTCGCCACACCGAAGGCGGCGACGTTCTGTTTGTCGCAGCGGGCCGAACACATCTGGGAGGGCGTGTCGTCGGCGACGACCCGGTCGCGGCCGATCATCAACACCCGCGACGAACCGCACGCCGACGCCGAGAAGTACCGCCGTCTGCACGTCATCGTCGGCGACTCGAACATGTCGGAGATGACAACCCTGCTGAAGGTGGGCTCGGCGGCGCTGGTGCTGGAGATGATCGAGGCGGGCGTCGCATTTCGCGATTTCGCGCTCGACAATCCGATCCGCGCCATCCGCGAGGTCAGTCATGACACGACCGGCACCCGGCCGGTGCGACTGGCCGGCGGCCGGCAGGCCAGCGCCCTCGACATCCAGCGCGAGTACCACGCGCGGGCCGTCGAGCACCTGGTCAACCGACGTCCGGATCCCGAGATGGACATGGTGGTCGATCTGTGGGGCCGCATGCTCGACGCGGTGGAGAGCGGCGATTTTTCCGGTGTCGACACCGAGATCGACTGGGTGATCAAGCGCAAACTCTTCCAGCGCTATCAGGACCGGTACTCGATGGATCTGTCGGATCCGAAGATCGCGCAACTCGATCTCGCCTTCCACGACATCAAACGTGGTCGCGGCGTGTTCGACCTGCTGAGCCGGAAGGGGCTGGTCCGTCGGGTGACCACCGACGAGGCCATCAAGACCGCCGTCAACGAACCGCCGCAGACCACGCGGGCCAAGTTGCGCGGTGACTTCATCTCGGCGGCGCAGAAGGCCGGCCGTGACTTCACCGTCGACTGGGTGCACCTCAAGCTCAACGATCAGGCCCAGCGCACCGTGCTGTGCAAGGACCCGTTCCGCAGTGTTGATGAGCGCGTCGATCGCCTGATCGCGTCCATGTGAGTCGTAGGCTGCTCGGGTGGCACCAACATCCAAGGTTTCCAAGGTCGAACGTCTGCTCAACCTGGTGATCTGTCTGCTGTCCACACGGCAGTTCGTCACCGCCGAGTACATCCGCCGCAACGTCGTCGGCTACAACGACGACGACCAGTCGGTCGAGGCGTTCAACCGGATGTTCGAACGGGACAAGACAGAGCTCCGCGACCTCGGGATCCCGCTGGTCACCGGACCGTCGTCGATGGGCCATGGGCTCGACGGTTACCGGATCAACCGGGACAGCTACGAGTTGCCCGACATCAGTTTCGAACGTGACGAGGCCGCCGCGATCGCCATGGCCGCCACCCTATGGGACACCCCGGAGATCTCAGCGGTCTCCCAGACCGCGGTCTTGAAGCTGCGGGCCGCGGGTTTCGACGTTCGGGCCGACGACGAGATCGGCATGTCTGCGGGGGGCTCGACACGGTCGATGGGTACCGAGGCGACCCTCGGGGCGGTGCTGTCGGCCTTGCAGGCCGAGCGTGCGATCACCTTCACCTACCGCGCGGGGTCGGGGACCGCGGGGGTGCGTCGCACACTCGAACCGTGGGGCGTGGTCACCCACCACGGCCGGTGGTACGTCGTCGGCCACGACCGCGACCGCGACGACACCCGCACCTTCCGGCTCAGTCGCGTCTCCGACGTCGACGCCATCGGACCGGCCGGCCGGTCGCGGCCACCCGAGGGCACGGACCTGCAACGGATCGTGTCCGCCGCGGTCGACTCGGCCGCGGGGTCGGACGGGCGGACCGCACGGATCTGGGTGGCGTCCGGCCGGGCCGCCGGGCTGCGCCGAGCGGCCAAGCGCAGCGAGTCCTTCGACCGTTCGGGGGAGCCGGGCGACCTGCTCGACCTCGAGATCCGCTCCCTGTCGACGTTGTCGCGAATGGTCCTCGGCGCCGGTGCGGACGCCGTCGTGCTGTCACCACCGGAACTGCGCGAGTCGGTGGTCTCCGCACTCGATCAGTTGGCGCAGGTGAACCGGTGATGGCCGCCTCGGCACCCTCACGACTGAGCAGACTCCTCGCCTTGGTTCCGTATTTCCTTGCCCACGACGGGATCTCGGTCGAGCAGGCGGCAGCCGACCTCGGCGTCACCGTCCCCCAACTGACCAGGGATCTCGAGCAACTGTTCGTTTGCGGACTCCCCGGGTACTACCCGGATGACCTGATCGAGCTGGAGTTCAGCGAGGGACACGTTCACGTCGGATTCACCGCGGGGATGGACCGGCCGCTGCGGCTGACACCGACCGAGGCCAGCATCATGCTGATCGCCCTGCGTGCCCTCGTGGACACCCCGGGCGTCGTCGACAGCGAGGCCGCCACCCGGGCCATCGCCAAGATCGAGCAGGCCGTGGGCCTGACCATCCCGGGGGTCGCGGGCACATCCGGCGATGCGGGCGCCCACACCGAATCCGCGCAGTACCGCACGGTCCGGGAGGCGGTCCGCACCGGTCGCGCACTGTCGGTGAATTACTACTCGGCCACCCGCGACATCGTCACCCGACGCGTGGTCGATCCGATCGGCATCCAGGCCGTCGACAGTCACACCTACCTGGAAGCGTGGTGCCGCGACAGCGAGGGCGTTCGGTTGTTCCGTTTCGACCGGATCGACGACGCGACATTGCTCGACGAACCGTCCATGCCGCCGGAGCAGGCCGCCGTCTCGTCGCAGTCGCCGATCCTGTCGGAGAACCCGGATCTCCCGACCGCGTTGATCGAGATCGATCCGGGAGAGTTGTGGATCCTCGACTACTACACGATGACTCCGGTCGAGGCGCTCGACGAACGAACGGATCCGCAGGCCCCGGTTCGCGCCCGGATCGTGTACGGATCGCCGGAATGGCTCACCCGATTCCTCCTCGGCTTCGGCGGGCACGTGCGGGTGATCGACGACGCCGACGTCGCGAACTCGGTGATCGCCGCGGCCGCGGCGGCGCGTGCACGCTATCGGTGACGGGGGCAACTCTTCGCGCGCGCAACGATGGGTGTGATGCGCGCGGTACGATGAGGTCCAGACGACGGGGAAAGGGAAGTTCTTCATGGGTGCAATGTCGTGGTGGCACTGGGTCATCGTGCTGATCGTGTTGGTTCTGCTGTTCGGGTCGAAGAAGCTCCCCGACGCCGCGCGGGGTCTGGGGCAGTCCCTGCGCATCTTCAAGAGCGAGGTCCAGGAGATGCAGAAGGACGGCGAGACCCCCGCGGCCGCCAAGCCCGAACCCGAGAAGCCACGCGAACTGCCGGCCTCGCCGGATTCGGCACCGCATGCCTCGTCGAGCACCGACGAGACCACGAAGAAGTCCGCCTGAGGTTCGTCCACTGTGCGGATCCCACTCGACCCGCGACGGCGCCAACGCAAACTGAATCCCGACGGCACGATGCCGTTGGTCGAGCATCTGCAAGAGCTGCGGTACCGACTGCTGGTCTCGATGGTGGCCATCGTGGTCACCACCATCGTCGGATTCATCTGGTATTCCCATGGGTTTCTGGGGTTGCCGTCGCTCGGTGACCTGCTGCGCGAACCCTACTGTTCCCTGCCTGCATCGACGCGCGCCTCGCTGACCCCCGACGACAGTTGCCGCCTGCTGGCGACCGGGCCGTTCGACCAGTTCATGCTGCGACTGAAGGTCGCGCTGACCGCCGGTCTGGTGTTGGCCTGCCCGATCTGGCTGTATCAGATCTGGGGGTTCGTCACCCCGGGCCTGCATTCCCACGAGCGCAAGTACGCGATCGGATTCGTGTCCTCGGCCGCGGTGCTCTTCGTCGCGGGTGCGGTGCTGGCGTATCTGGTCGTCGCCAAGGCCTTCCACTTCCTGCTCACCGTCGGCAACGATGTGCAGGTCACCGCGCTCGCCGGCGATCAGTACTTCGGGTTCATGATCCATCTGTTGATCATCTTCGGCGTCAGCTTCGAGTTGCCGCTGCTGATCGTGGCCCTCAATCTCGTCGGTGTTCTCACCTACGCGCGTCTCAAGGCGTGGCGACGCGGCCTGATCTTCACCATGTTCGTCTTCGCCGCGATCGTGACACCCGGGCAGGACCCGTTCACCATGCTGGCGCTGGCACTGGCGTTGACCATGCTGCAGGAGATCGCGATCCAGATCGCCCGTTTCAACGACCGGCGACGCACGAAACGCTCGGCCGAGTGGGAATCGCTGCCCGACGATCAGGCCTCCACGATCCCGGCACCCTCTCCCCGTCCGATGGCCTCGCAGGTCGGCGCACCCTCGACGGCGCCGACCGCGTCATCGGCTCCTGCCGGTCCCCGGCGGTCCGCGCGGGACGGACACACCTTCGACGACGTGCTCTGATCGCGACCTGCTCCGATCGCGCCGGGCACGCTCGGATCGTGACGTGTCGCTGCCCCGCACGTCCTCGACAGTGACATGCTGGAGGCGATGACTCCCACCGACCCTGCGGTCGATTCCCGGCCTGCTCCCACCCATTCGGCATTCGACCGGTTTGCCGCCCGCGTCGGCTTTCCGCTCGACGACTTCCAGATCCGTGCCTGTCACGCACTCGAGGACGGCCACGGGGTGCTCGTGTGCGCCCCGACCGGGGCGGGTAAGACCATCGTCGGCGAGTTCGCCGTACATCTCGCACTGGCGTCGGGAACCAAGTGTTTCTACACCACCCCGATCAAGGCCCTGAGCAATCAGAAGTACTCCGATCTCGTCGCCGTGCACGGCAAGGAATCGGTGGGGCTGCTCACCGGCGACACCTCGATCAACTCCGATGCACCGGTCGTGGTGATGACCACCGAGGTCGTCCGCAACATGATCTACGCGAACTCCCCGGCGCTGACCGGTCTGTCGCATGTGGTGATGGACGAGGTGCACTTCCTCGCCGACCGCTTCCGCGGTGCGGTGTGGGAGGAGGTGATCCTGCATCTCGAACCGTCCGTGCGGGTCGTCAGCCTGTCGGCGACGGTCAGCAACGCCGAAGAGTTCGGGGAGTGGATTCAGACCGTTCGCGGCGACACCACCGTCATCGTCGACGAGCATCGTCCGGTCCCGCTGACCCAGCACATGCTGGTCGGCAACCGGATGTTCGATCTCTTCGATCCGCACCACGCACCGGGCGAACGACCGAAGGTCAATCCGGACCTCAAACGCTTCATCCGACACCGGATCCTGCTGACCGACGACGACGATCGGCGGGGTCATCGAGGGCGGTCCGGCCGACCGCGTCGCAGCAATACCGTGTCCCGGCCGCAGGTGGTCAAACAGCTCGACCGGGAAGGCCTGCTGCCGGCCATCGGATTCATCTTCTCCCGGGCCGGATGCGATGGGGCGCTGGCGCAATGCCTGCGTTCGGGTCTGAGCCTGCTCGCACCGGACGAGGTCGCCGCGGTCGACGAGGTCGTCGACCGCCACCTGATGGATCTCTCACCCGCCGACGCCGACGTACTCGGTGTCGATGAGTGGCGTGCCGGGCTGCGACGTGGTTTCGCCGCGCACCACGCCGGGATGCTGCCGACCTTCCGGCACACCGTCGAGGAGCTCTTCGTCCGCGGGCTGGTCCGCATGGTGTTCGCGACCGAGACCCTGGCGCTGGGGATCAACATGCCGGCGCGGTCGGTCCTGCTCGAGCGGTTGGTGAAGTTCAACGGTGAGGCGCACGTGGACCTGAGTCCCGGCGAATTCACCCAGCTCACCGGGCGTGCCGGTCGTCGCGGCATCGACGTCGAGGGGCATGCGGTGATCGTGTGGTCGCCGGACATGGTCCCCGAACAGGTCGCCGGCCTGGCCGGCGCCCGCACCTTCCCGTTGCGCAGCTCCTTCGCACCCGAATACAACATGGCGGTCAACCTCATCGGACGCCTGGGCATCAACGGCTCCCGCGATCTGCTCAACCGCTCATTCGCCCAGTTCCAGGCCGACCGTTCGGTGGTCGGGCAGGCCCGCAAGGTCGACGAGATGAGGCGGCAGCTCCGCAAGCTCGACGTGGCGCTCGCCGAGGCCGCGCGGGCCCGTGGGATCGATCCGGGACCGCTGGAACCCGGCGATCGCACCCCGGCCGACGGCGCCCACGACGGCTTCCTCGGCTACATCACCCTGCGTGAGGAGATCCGGCGAACCGAACGCGACCTCAAGTTCCGACGCCGCGTCACCACCCACGACTCGATCGCCGCCGAGTTGACCTCCCTCAAACGCGGAGCGGTGATCGGTGTCCCGAGTGGGCGGCACCGCGGCCTCGCTGTGGTCCTCGAAACCGCCACCCAGCCCGCCGACCCGAAACCCCTCGTCCTCACCGAGGATGCGTGGTGTGGTCGCGTCGGCATCGGCGATTTCATCAACCCGCCGGAGGTGCTCGGGGGAATGCGGTTGCCGCGCAACGTCGACCGCCGCACCGGCCGCGGCCGGCGGGATCTGGCCGCGGCGCTGCGATCGACCGGGATCGAGATGCCGCGTGGCCGCGGAAAGAAGCGTGCGGAGGCCACCGACGACGCCGAACTGCGCCGCTTGCGACACGAACTGCGCGCGCATCCCGCCCACCGCATCGACGGTTCCGACGAACTGTTCCGGCTCGCCGAACGCCGCAACCGATTGCTCCGCGACATCGTCAGCGCCGAGCAACGGATCGGGGAGCGCACCTCGACACTCGGTGTCACCTTCGACCACATCGTCGGCGTGCTCAGCGAACTCGGCTACCTCGAGTACGACCACGGGACCGTGCGCGTCACGCCCACCGGCGAGGTGCTCGGCCGTATCTACAGTGAGAGCGACCTCGTGGTCACCGAATGCATCCGGGCGGGCATCTGGGACTCGCTCTCGCCTCCCGACCTCGCCGCGGTGGTCGCGTCGATGGTGTTCGAGTCTCGGCGTGACAGCTATTCGGGGGTGGACGCCCTGCCCGGGAATCCGGCGCTGCGCACGGCGATGATGGACACCGTCGACATCTGGCGACAGGTGAGCACCCTCGAGACCCGTCACCGGGTCGCGCCGACCCGCGAACCCGACACCGGGTTCTCCGTGGCGGTGTCCCTGTGGGTGAGCGGCCGATCGTTGACCGAGTGTCTCGCCGCCGCCGGAGAACGCGGCCATCTGCTCTCACCGGGCGACTTCGTGCGGTGGAACCGGCAGGTCGTCGACCTCCTCGAACAGATCCGACTCTGCGTCGGAGACGATTCCCCGCTGGCGCGTCCGGCCCGGTCGGCGGTGGGTTCCATCCGACGTGGCGTCGTCGCGGCCGAATTGGGGTGACCTCGCGCGTTCGGTCGTCTGACCGACACTTGTGCGCATCGGGCGTGAGTAAGTGATTGTGTGTGGTGCCTGAGGTAACGTTTCGGACAGCATCGGGCGGTGTCGCAGTGTCTGCCGACCCGGTTGAGCGAGCAGCACATCCGGTGGCCACGGCGACCGAGAAGAGGGCGGGAGACACCACACATGAGCTACCCCAACGACCCGAACGGACAGGCCGGCCAGCCACCCCATGGCGCGGGCGGTGGTCCCGAGGACGGTAAGACCGAGATCGTCCGTATCCCCGGACAGGGACAGCCACCGGCACCGGCACCGGGCGATCCCACCACGGTGCCGCCGGCGACACCCGGATTCGGCCAACCACCGGCATACGGGCAACCCGGTTTCGGACAGACCGGCCAACCGGCACCGCCGACCACCGCGACACCCACCCCGGGGCAGACGCCGCCGCCCGCATATGGCTCCGGCGGATTCGGAACGCCGCCACAGACACCGGGTGCGCCCGGACAGTACAACCCGACGCAGATGGCTCCGACGACCCCACAGCAACCCGGTGGATACGGTGCCGATCCCACTCAGCAGGCGGCCGGTCAGTACGGGCAACCCGGCACCACGCCCTACGGCACACCGGCCCAACCGGGAGCGGCGAGCAACCCATACGGTCAGCCGGCACAGCCGGGAACCTCTCCGTTCGGCGCGCCGGGCAGCGGTGGATTCGCCCCGGGACAGCCGAGCCAGCCGGGCACGGCAGGCTTCGGTCAGTTCGGCCAGCCGGGTCAGTTCTCCCAGCCAGGGCAACCGGGTCAGCCGGGCCAGCCGGGACCGTACGGCGCCTACGGGCAGCCCGATCAGTTCGGTGGGATGGCCACCGGCCAGAAGAAGGGTCCGTGGAAGATCCTCATCGGGGTGGGTGCCGCTCTCGTCGTCATCGCGATCGTCATCGTCGTCACCGGATGGTTGTGGTGGTGGCCGCGGTCGCTCGATCAGTCCGCCGCCGAGAGTGGCGTCAAGCAGGTCCTCACAGAGGATTATCAGGCCAGTGACGTCACCGGCGTCAGTTGCCCATCCGGTCAGCGCGTCGAGAAGGGCGCATCGTTTACCTGCACGGTCAAGGTCGGCGGTCAGCAGCAGAACGTGAAGGTGACCTTCCTCGACGACGACGGCAAGTACCAGGTGGCCCGGCCGACCAGCTGAGTGCCCCGATCTCGGTGACTCCTACGGTGCCTGGGTGAGCAGCCAGATCTGCGCACCCAGGCACCGTGGTGTCACAGCGCATGTCAGACGTCCCAGGCCAACGCCTTGGACAGCCGCGTGATCGACGCGCCGATGCCGAGTTCCTCGACGAGGTCGGCCAGGCGTGCCGGATCGGCCGGGGCCGTCGGTAGGTGATCGTTCCCGCTGTCGATCGTCTCCGCGTCGGTGCGCACGAAAACGACGGTGCGCGCGACCGACAGATAGTCGGCGGCGGCGACCAAGGCCTTGCGATTGCGTGGCGGCAGATCCGATGCGGGGTCGGTGACGGCCGCTTCGAGTTCGTCGAGACCACCGAACGCCGAGATGAGCTTGGCCGCGGTCTTGTCACCGATCCCCGACACGCCGGGGAGACCGTCGGACGGATCGCCGCGCAGGATCGCCATCTCCGCATACGCCGCGCCGGCCCGCTCCGGCGGAACGCCGTACTTCTCGGCCACCTCGCGCGGGCCCATCATCTCCGCCTTGGCCAGCCCACGTCCGACGTAGAGGACCCGCACCGGCACCGGGTCGTCGGTGACGACCTGCAGCAGATCCCGATCGCCGCTGACGACGATCACCGGGTCCGTGGCTTCGGCGAACGCCAGTGTGCCGATGACGTCATCGGCCTCACATCCCGGCGCGCCCGAGGTCGACAGTCCCACCGCCGCAAGCACATCGGCGATCATGTCGACCTGCGGTGTGAGGGTGTCGGGTACTTCTTCGACGTCCACGTCGGTGCCACCGGTCGCGGGGTGCGCCACCCGGTGCGCCTTGTACGACGGAATGAGGTCGGTCCGGAACGTCGGCCGCCAGTCCAGGTCCAGGCACACCACCAGCCGCGTCGGATGCTCACGGGTGACCAGATTCGCGATGGTGTCGATGAACCCGCGAACGGCGTTGACCGGGCGCCCATCCGGCGCGGTCATCTTCTCCGGCAGGGCGAAGAACGATCGAAACCACAGGCTGGCCCCGTCGAGGAGCATGAGCGATCCGGTCGGGTGAGTGTCGGCCACGCTTACCACTGTGTCATCCCGGTCCGGGCCGATCCATCCCGGTGTCACGTCCACTCGCCAACGTTCGTCGGCGTCACACTCGGGTGAATCCCGCGTAGGCTGCCCACATGAGCACCACCGCAGCGCGTTTCGGTTCCGACGTCTATCGAGCGCGGGTGTCCCGCGCGGCCGAACTCACCGGGAAGGCAGGCCTGGATGCATTGATCGTCTCGCCGGGTCCCGACCTCCGGTACCTGGTCGGGTCGCGCGCGAACACCTTCGAGCGGCTCACCGCGTTGGTGATCCCCGCCGACGGAACGCCCCGACTCGTGGTGGCTCGTCTGGAGACCGCATCGTTGCGTGAGTCCGCGGTGGGAGACCTCGACATCGAGGTCGCCGACTGGGTCGACGGTCAGGACGCCCACGCGTTGGCGCTCGCCGGGTTGCCGTCCGCCGCCAGGATCGCGGTGTCGGACGCCATGCCCGCGCTCCATGTCATTCCGATCGCCGACCGGATCGCTGCGACACCACAACTGGCGACCGATGTGCTGCGCGAACTGCGAATGATCAAGGATGCCGACGAGATCGACGCCCTCCGTCGGGCCGGGGCGGCCATCGATCGTGTGCATGCGCAGATGGGGCAGTGGCTGCGGCCCGGGCGGACCGAACGCGCCATCGCCGCCGACATCGCGGCGGCCATCGTCGCCGAGGGGCATACCGGTGCCGAATTCGTCATCGTGGGGTCCGGACCGAATGGCGCCGACCCCCATCACGAACAGTCCGATCGCGTGGTGACGCCCGACGACATCGTCGTCATCGACATCGGTGGCCCCGTGGAACCCGGGTACAACTCGGATTCGACACGCACCTACTGCTTTTCGGAGCCTTCATCGGAGATCGCCGATGCCTACGCCGCGCTGCAGGATGCGCAGGCACTCGCGGTGGCCGCGGTACGTCCCGGTGTCACCGCGGAATCGATCGATGCGGCCGCACGGGATCGGTTGCGGGAGAGCGGACTTGCCGAGCAGTTCATCCACCGCACCGGTCACGGCATCGGACTCTCGGTGCACGAGGAGCCCTACATCGTCGGCGGCAACGACCTCGAGTTGCGATCCGGAATGGCGTTCTCCGTCGAACCCGGCGTGTACTTCGCCGGCCGTTGGGGCGCGCGCATCGAGGACATCGTGGTGGTGACCGACGACGGTCACGAGGCGCTGAACACCCGGCCCCATGAACTGCGGGTTCTCTGAGTCCTCACCCCAGGAGCCCTCGCTCCAGGAGTGCTCACCCCAGCAGGGTGCGCGACCCCATCACCCGCTCGACGGTCACCTCGATGACGACGCGCCGCGGGTTCGGCTTGGGCCGGCGGTACCGCGCGGCGTAGCGGTTCTCCGCCTCTGCGACGCGGTCGGGCTCCCGCCGCACCCGGGCCGGACCTTCGAGGGTCAACCACCGGGGCCCGTCGACGTGGGTGAGAGCGGCGTATCCACCGCGCTCGACGTTGCGGACCTTCTGGCTGCCGTCCACGGTGATCACCCGCGCCAGCCCCGATTCCGGGTCGTAGGTGAACCCCACCGCCACCGCGTGCGGCGTGCCGTCGGCACGCAGGGTGGTGATGGCACCCAGATGTCGTTCGGTGAGAAAGGCGAGCGCCTCGGCACCCAGGTCGGACCGCGATCGTGACATGGCCTCCACGGTAGTGGGGGACTCACCACCCTCACGCCCCCACCTCACGTCGATGAAATACTCGGAACGTGACAAATGATGGTGGGCAGAACCGGACCGGCAGCGTCGTCGTCTTCGGCGGTCGCAGCGAGATCGGGGTGGCGCTGGCGGCCGAGTTGGCCCCGGGGCATCCGATTGTGCTGGCGGCACGACGCCCCGACGACCTCGACGCCGAGACGGCGACACTTCGGGCGGCCGGTGCGACGTCGGTGTCCACGATCGCCTTCGACGCCGACGACACCGGTTCCCACCCGGCACTGATCGACCTGATCGTGCGTGAGCACGGCCCCATCGAGGTCGCCATCGTGGCCTTCGGCATTCTCGGTGATCAGGCTCGCGCCGAGACCGACGTCACCCACGCCCTGCAGATCGCCCACACCGACTACCTCGCACAGGTCAGTGTGCTCACGCCGTTGGCCACCGCACTGCGGGCGCAACGCTCGGGCACCATCATCGTGTTCTCCTCGGTGGCCGGGATCCGGGTGCGGCGCGCCAACTACGTCTACGGCTCCACCAAGGCCGGACTCGACGGATTCGCCTCGGGCCTGGCCGACGCGCTGCATGACAGCCGTGCCCGCGTGCTGCTCGTGCGCCCGGGGTTCGTGATCGGCAACATGACCGCGGATCTGATGGCCGCGGGCACCACGCCGGCACCGTTGTCGGTGACCGCCGATCAGGTCGCCACCGCGGTGGCGCGGGCGTACCGGAAGGGCAAGGGCGAGGTGTGGGTTCCGTGGACTCTGCGTCCGCTGTTCGTCGGGATGCGGCTGTTACCACGAGCGATCTGGCGACGACTTCCGCGATGACCCCGACACCCGGAGCCCCAGCACCCGGAACCCCAGCACCCGAATCCGCTCGGGCCGACGGACCGCATTTCGTGGTGGTCGGGATCGGCGCCGACGGGTGGGACGGTCTCACCCCGCCCGCCCGTCGCGCCTTGGAGTCGGCGTCGATCATCCACGGCTCCCGCCGTCAACTCGACATGCTCGACGGACCGGCCGGCCGATGTGTCCCGTGGACCTCGCCCATGTCCGAACACCTTGCCGCGCTCCTGGATTCGACCACCGGTACCGCGGGGTCGTCGACGATCCACGTCCTCGCCAGCGGTGATCCCATGTTCCACGGCATCGGATCCACCATCGTCCGTGCCGTCGGCGCCCATCGCGTCACCGTCATACCGCAGGTGTCGAGCGCGTCGTTGGCCTGCGCCCGGCTCGGTTGGGACCTGGCCCAGACCGACATCGTCAGCGCGGTCACCGCCGATCCGGAGATCGTGCTCACCGAGATCACCGACGGCCGTCGGCTGCTGGTATTGAGCCGCGACGCCGCCACCCCCGCGCGTGTCGCCGACATCCTGGCCGACAACGGATTCGGCGCCTCGGGCATGGTCGTGCTCGAACAGCTCGGCGGCCCGGCCGAACGCGTCACCTCGGGTACCGTCGACGGCTGGGACCGCGCCGCGAACGTGGACGCTCTCAACATCATTGCGCTTGACTGTGTGGGGCCGCACCGCTCGACGCTGCCCGGCCGCGCCGACGACGCCTTCGATCACGACGGTCAGATCACCAAGTCCGCGGTCCGCACGCTCACCGTCTGCGCTCTGGCCCCCTCGGCGCGACAGGTGTTGTGGGACATCGGTTCCGGATCGGGGAGCGTCGGCATCGAATGGCTGCGGGCCGCTCCCGGGGTACGGGTGGTGGCGTTCGAGAAGGATCCGGACCGCGCCGAACGCATCGCGGCCAACGCCCGACGTCACGGCGTCGCCACGCGGATCGACATCCGCGGCGCCGCACCGGACGCACTGCGTACCGCCGCACCGCCGGACGCGGTGTTCATCGGCGGTGGACTCACCCGCGACATCCTCGAATCTGCCTGGGCGGCACTACCTTCGGGTGGTCGTCTGGTCGTCAACGCGGTGACCATCGAGAATCAGGCCCTGATGATCAATTGGCATCGTGACCATCCCGGTGTCCTGCGCCGGATCGGTATCGAGACGGCCGCGCCGCTGGGTGGTTTCTCCGCGTGGCGCCCGGCGTTGCCGATCGTCCAGTGGTTCGGTAACACACCCGCCGGGCAGGGGAACCACCGATGACCGTCTATCTCATCGGTGCCGGCCCCGGTGCCGCCGACCTGATCACCCTGCGCGGGGCGCGCATCCTCGGGCGGTGTCAGACGGTTCTGGTGGCCGGGTCCCTCGTGCCGGACGAGATCCTGGGACTCTGCGCACCCGACGCCCATATCATCGACACCGCACGTATGCCATTGCCGGAGATCATCTCCCACATCTCCGACGCCCACACCGCCGGACACGACGTCGCGCGTGTGCACTCCGGGGATCTGTCGCTGTACTCGGCGGTCACCGAGCAGGTCCGACACATTCGTGCGCTGGGCATCGCCGTCGAGTGGGTGCCCGGCGTACCGGCCTTCGCCGCCGCCGCCGCGGCCCTCGAGAACGAACTCACCATTCCCGGTGTCGGACAAAGCCTCTTGATCACCCGGGTGTCGACCCTGTCGACCGACATGCCCACCGGGGAGGACCTCGCCACCCTCGCCGCGACGGGCGTGACCCTGGCGCTGCACCTCGCCGCGCATCAGGCCGAGCAGATCACCGCCGAGTTGACGCCGCACTACGGAGCCGACTGTCCCACCGCGGTGGTCGCCTTCGCCTCGCGACCCGAACAGCAGGTCATCCGGTGCGCGCTGTCCGAACTGCCCGGGGCGCTGGCGGCCAACGCGATTCGACGCACCGCCGTCATCTTCGTCGGAGCGGTTCTCGGCGCGGCCGACAGCCCGGACCGCCTCGACAGCTACCTGTACTCGACGGCGCGGATGACGAAGCTGCGCGCCGATGTCGACGGAGCGGACCCGCACCCATGAACGGTCGACACCCATGAACAGGCGACGCCGCGTGCTGATTCTCGGGGGAACCGCCGAGGCCCGGGCGCTGGCACGTGTTCTCGACGACGGCCCCCACGACGTCATCAGTTCGCTTGCCGGGCGGGTATCCAATCCCCGCCTACCCGTCGGAGAGGTCCGCATCGGCGGCTTCGGCGGCGCCGAGGGTCTGCGGGAGTGGTTGCGCGACAACCGCATCGGTGCGGTGGTGGACGCCACCCATCCGTTCGCGGCCACCATCACCACCAACGCCGCGACGGCCTGCGCCGAGGCGCGCGTCCCGCTGCTGCGGTTGCGTCGTCGCGCGTGGTTGCCCGGACCCGACGACGTCTGGCGGATGGTTCCGACGATCGGGGCGGCCGCACGCGCCATGGAACACGGTCCGCGCCGGATTCTGCTGACCACCGGACGACAGGATGTCTCGGCGTTCGCCCAGATCTCCTCCGCCTGGTTCGCGATCCGCGTCGTCGACCCCCCGACCGGCGCGGTACCACCGCATCACGAGATCCTGCGCTCGCGTGGCCCGTACCACCTCGACGGCGAACTGGCCCTGATGCGCGAGCACCGCATCGACACGCTGGTCACCAAGAACAGCGGGGGAGAGCTCACCCGACCGAAACTCGACGCCGCACGCATGCTGGGTGTCGGCGTGGTGATGGTGGATCGTCCCGGCGAACCGGCCGACACACCGGTCACCGACGATGTCGCGACCGCGGGCCAATGGGTGGCCGATCAGTTGCCGGCCGAGTGATTCAGACCCCGATCACCGCGTCGATCCGCCGCGTGGATGGTCGCGCGGGGTGAAGACCAGATCCCCGGCGGCCCGCGAGGCCACCGTCGTCGCCGACGACCCGATCATCACCAGGGTGCGCATGTCGACGATGGCCGGGTCGAAAGCGGCCACGGTGGTCACGGTGAGCGACTGCTGGGGCCCGCCGACGTCACGCCCGAGGATGATCACCCGATCACCCGGGACCGCCTCGGCCAGAATCTCTTTGAGTGCCGCCACCTGCCAGTGGCGGCTCGCCGAACCGGGGTTGTAGATCGCGATCACCAGATCGGCGGCCAGCGCGTGCCGGATCCGTTCGACGATCACATCCCACGGCTTGAGCCGATCCGACAGCGAGATCACCGCGAAATCGTGACCGAGGGGAGCACCCACGGCCGCGGCGACCGCCGATGCCGCCGTCACCCCGGGCACCACCCGCACCGCCACGTCCGCCCAGCGTGGGTCCGCGGCGACCTCCGCGACGGCCGTCGCCATCGCGAACACCCCGGGGTCGCCGGACGAGATTACCGCGACGCGGGCCCCGCGCGACGCGAGATCGAGTGCGAATTCCGCTCTTTCGGCCTCCACCCGATTGTCCGAGGAGTGCACGCGCTGACCGGGCCGCGCCGAGACGCGGGCGAGGTAGGTCTTGTACCCGACGAGGTCGGTGGCCGCCGCCAACTCGCGGGTGACCTCGGGGGTGGTCCAGTCGTCGGCACCCGGACCCAACCCGACGACCACCACCTCACCACGCACCTGCCCGGCGACGTCGGCGCGTGGATTGTTGGTGCGGCCGGGGACCACGATCATCGAGAAGTAGGGCACCGCAGCCGGATCCACGTCCGCGGCTGGAGCCACCTTCTGCACCGACGTCGATGCCCGCTCGACGTACCAGGCCTCGTCGAGCCGGTCGGCCGCGGCGAGGGCCTCGCGCACCCGGGTGAACGTCCGGCCCAGTTTCATCACCACGAAGGCATCGGCGCGACAGAACAATTCGCGCATCCGCGGCACCGGCAGAGTGCCGGGCACCACGGTGAGTGTCTCCTCACCCTCGACGAGCGGGATCTCGGTGGCCGCCGACGCCGCGCTGACCGACGTGACCCCGGGGATGATCTCGGTGGGGAAGCGGTCGGCGAGTCGTTTGTGCATGTGCATGTACGAGCTGAAGAACAGGGGATCGCCCTCGGCCAGCAGCGCCACGTCACGCCCGGCGCTCAGGTGGGTCGCCAGCACTTCGGCGCTCTCGCTGTAGAAGTCGTCGAGTGCGCCACGGTACCCACGGGGATGGTCGGCCGTCTCGGTGGTCACCGGATACATCAGGCGCTCTTCGATCTGCCCGTCCCGCAGGTACGGTTCGGCCACCGATCGCGCGATGCTGCGGCCATGGCGCGCACAGTGGTAGGCGACGACGTCGGCGCTCTCGATGACGCGGGCGGCCTTGACCGTCACCAGGTCGCTGTCGCCGGGGCCGAGGCCCACACCCCAGAGCGTGCCGACTCCCGGCGCTGCCGACACCCTCACTCCTCCGGCGTGGCCAGGGCGTTGACGGCCGCGGCGGTGATCGCCGATCCGCCGCGGCGGCCGGTGACGGTGATGAACTCGAGGTCGGTGCGGGCGGCGAGTTCGGCGCACGATTCGGCCGCTCCGACGAAGCCCACCGGCGCCCCCACGACGGCCGCCGGCCGCGGCGCCCCGGCGTCGATCATCTCCAACAACGCGAACAGCGCCGTCGGCGCATTCCCGATCGCCACCACCGATCCTTCGAGTCGATCTCCCCAGAGTTCCAGCGCGGCAGCGGTTCTCGTGGTTTGCATCCGTTCGGCGAGTGCGGCGACCCGCGGATCCTTCAGGTGACAGATCACCTCGTTGTCGGCCGGCAGACGCCGTCGGGTGATCCCGGAGGCGACCATCGTCGCGTCGCACAAAATCGGTGCACCGGACCGCAGCGCGCCGCGGGCGGCACTCACCACGCCCGGGGTGGCCACGACGTCACCGGCGAGGTCGGTCTGCCCGCAGGAATGGATCATCCGGACGACGACGGTACCCACGTCCGGCGCGAACGCTGACAGGTCGGATTCCTCGCGGATCATCGCGAACGATCGCCGATAGATCGCGGCACCGTCGCGCAGATAGTCAGTCATGGTGGGACAAGCCTAGCGGGCGCTGCGCACGTATCCGTCCGGCCCGGCCTCCACCCGCAGATGCGGTCCGGCGGGCGACCCGCATCCACGCGCGCAGCCCACCCAATGCTGCCGGTCGGTGATCTCGGCACCGGAGGCGATGTGCGCGATCAGGTCGGCGCGTACCGGGGCGTGGGCGTTGGCACAGCCGGGCGCCCCGACACAGCAACTCACCCGGGCCCACGGCGAGGCGGCGTCGAAGATCAAGCCCATCGGTGCCAGAACCCGCACCACGGTCTCGGCGACGCCCTCGGTGAGATCGCAGATCAGGATCTCCCGGTTCGGCGTCACGACGATGGGGGCGCCAATGGCGGACAGGAACTCCGCCAACCGCGCCGGCACTCGCGCCGCCTCGACGACGGCACCGAGCAGCACCCGATCGTCGTCCTGGGTGAACCATCCGACGATCGGCGCGATCGTCTCGGCCGGTCCGACCGGCTCGGCGTCGTCGGCCGCCCCGGCCGGTGGCGTCAGCCGTGCGGCCGCCGCCGTCAGCAACCGCGCGCGCGAGGTGTCGTCGAGGTCACGGACACGCCACGCGCCACGCGGCCCGGCGATCTCCACCATGTCGGTCGCCACGGCCACGAGGGCGGGCGCGACGTCGGCCGAGTCGGCCACCGACCCGACGCCCGTCCCGTCGATCATGATGTCGGTACGGCCGTCGGCACGCACCACGGCACACACGTCGGGACGTCGGGCGAGAATGTCACCGCGACCGTCGTCGACTCCGAAGAGGAAACGTCCCGACAGCGATGTCAGCGCGGCCTCGGCGCGCAGCGCCAGGTCGAGGGCGACCGCCACCTCACGAACGGCGGCCCGACCACCGATCCGACCGGTCAGGGCACTGACCTCGATGTTGCGAATCTTCTCGTGGGTGGTGCTGGGGACGAGGTCGGCGGCGATCAGGGCGTCGGCGACGGCCGCCACGTCGGTGATCCCGCGCAACTGGACGTTGGCGCGGCCGGTCAACTCGATGAAACCGTCGCCGTGGTCGGCGGCGACCCGGGCGAGGGCACCCATCGCCGACGGCTTCAGCGATCCGCCGACCAGCCGGATGCGCGCCAGCGCACCGTCGGCCGCGGGATGGGGGTCGAAGACACCCGGGCAGCGGTCGTGGGCGGGGCGTTGGTCGTGGCCGGTCACACCGTCGAGGGTAGTCGCGGACACGAGTGTGTCTCCTCGTCGCGGACACGAGTGTGTCCCCTCGCCGCGGCGTCGACGTGGGTGTTCCGGCGCCGGAGGGCTCGACTAGGCTTTCGGGCACACCCAGTGCGGCAGAAGCCGGTGCGATTCCGGCGCGGTCGCGCCACTGTGTCGGGCCGACGACGCCCACAAGCCAGACCTGCGACTGGGTGCCCCGACCGTCGTGACCGGGCGCGCAACCCCGGTGAGGAGTGCACCATGATCCTGCTGCTGTCGACCTCCGACACCGACCTCATCACCGCGCATGCCAGTGGTGCCGACTACCGGGTGGCCAACCCGTCGCGTCTGCTGGTCGACGAGGTCGGTGACATGGTCGCCGCCGCCGACCTCACCGTCGTCCGCATCCTCGGCGGCCGTCGGGCATGGGAGGAGGGGCTCGATGCGGTTCTGGCGGTGGGTTCCCCGGTGGTCGTGCTCTCCGGTGAGCAGCAACCCGACCCCGACCTGATGGCCCTCTCGACGGTACCGGCGGGTGTCGCGCAGGAGGCCCACAATTACCTCGCCGCGGGTGGCGTGCCCAATCTGGTCAATCTGTACAACTTCCTGTCCGACACCGTTCTGCTCACCGGCCTCGGATTCGAACCGACGGTGCAGACCCCGCCGTGGGGTGTGCTCGAGCGTGCCGCCGCCGACAACGACGGTCCGACGATCGCGGTGCTCTACTACCGTGCGCAACACCTCGCGGGCAACACCCGCTACATCGACGCACTATGCCGGGCGATCGAGGCGAAGGGCGCACGCGCACTGCCGGTCTTCTGCGCGTCGCTGCGCACCGCACCCGACGACCTCATCGAGCTCCTCGGCACCGCCGACGCGCTGGTGGTGACGGTCCTCGCGGCCGGCGGGGCCACCCCGGCGACCGCCTCGGCCGGCGGCGACGACGAGGCGTGGAATATCGAACGCCTTGCGGCACTCGACATCCCGATCCTGCAGGGCCTGTGCCTGACCGGTCCGCGGGCGGACTGGGAGGCCAACGACGACGGTCTGTCACCACTGGACGTGGCCACCCAGGTGGCGGTTCCCGAGTTCGACGGACGCATCATCACGGTTCCCTTCTCGTTCAAGGAGTTCGACGAGAACGGGCTGCCCACCTACGCGCCCGACGACGAACGGTGCGCGCGGGTCGCCGGAATCGCCGTGGCGCACGCCCGGTTACGGCACACCGCCCCTCCACAGCGTCGTATCGCGATCATGCTGTCGGCGTATCCCACCAAGCACGCCCGCATCGGCAACGCCGTGGGGCTCGACACCCCGCGCAGCCTGCTGCGCCTGCTGTCGGCGATGCGCACCGCCGGTTACGACACCGGCCCGGCGACCGGTGACGGTGCGATTCCCGGCCTCGCCGAGGACGATTCGGATGCACTGATCCACGCGATCATCGCCGCCGGCGGGCAGGATCCGGACTGGCTGACCGAGGAAGCCTTATCCGCCAATCCGATTCGGGTGTCGGCGGCCGATTACACGCGGTGGTTCGCCACCCTTCCCGACGGTCTGCGGGAGTCGGTGATCGCCCACTGGGGACCTCCGCCGGGTGACCTGTTCGTCGACCGCGCGACCAACCCCGACGGCGACATCGTCGTGGCCGCACTGCGTTTCGGCAACATCGCGATCCTGGTACAGCCACCGCGCGGGTTCGGCGAGAACCCGGTGGCCATCTACCACGATCCGGATCTCCCGCCGTCACATCACTACCTGGCGTCGTATCGCTGGGTGGCCGGTCGGACCGAGAACCCTGCGGACATACCGGGTTTCGGTGCGGACGCGGTCGTCCACGTCGGCAAGCACGGCAACCTGGAGTGGCTGCCCGGCAAGACCCTCGGCATGTCGGCGGACTGCGGCACCGACGCGGCCCTCGGTGATCTGCCGCTGGTGTACCCGTTCCTGGTCAACGATCCGGGGGAGGGGACGCAGGCCAAACGTCGCGCCCACGCGGTTCTCGTCGATCACCTCATCCCGCCGATGGCGCGCGCCGAAAGCTACGGTGACATCGCGCGGCTCGAGCAACTCCTCGACGAGCACGCCAACATCTCCACCCTCGACCCGGCGAAGCTGCCCGCGATCCGCCAGCAGATCTGGACGCTGCTGACCGCGGCCAAGATGGATCACGATCTCGGTCTGTCCGAACGACCCGACGAGGACGTCTTCGACGACATGCTGTTGCATGTGGACGGCTGGCTGTGCGAGATCAAGGACGTGCAGATCCGCGACGGACTGCACGTCCTCGGCGAGCCCCCCGTCGACGACGCCGAGGTCGATCTCGTCCTGGCGATGCTGCGGGCCCGGCAACTGTGGGGCGGTAGCGCCGCGCTGCCCGGCCTCCGCGAGGCGCTCGGCCTGACCGAGGGCAGCGGCGAGGCCGCCCGCGGCGAGGTCGACGAGATCGAACACCTCGCCCGCGGGCTGGTGCAGACGTGCGCGAAGGACGACTGGTCGGCCGCTGCCGTGGCGGCCGCGGCCGACGGTCACCCGCAGGCCGTCGCCGACATCCTCACCTTCGCCGCCACCGAGGTGGTGCCCCGCCTACGCCAGACCACCCGCGAGATCCCCCGGGTCCTGCACGCCCTCGACGGCGGTTTCATCCCGGCCGGACCCAGTGGATCCCCGCTGCGCGGACTGATCAACGTGCTGCCCACCGGCCGCAACTTCTACTCGGTCGACCCGAAGGCGGTGCCGTCGCGACTGGCGTGGGAGACCGGCCGGGCGATGGCCGACTCACTGCTCGAGCGCTATCGCACCGACCACGGTGAATTCCCGGCATCCGTCGGATTGTCGGCGTGGGGGACCAGCGCGATGCGCACCTCCGGCGACGACATCGCCGAGATCCTCGCCCTGCTCGGGGTGATGCCGGTCTGGGATGACGCCTCCCGACGGGTGTCGACACTCGAACTCATCCCCCTCGCCGAACTCGGCCGACCCCGCATCGACGTCACCGTGCGGATCTCCGGATTCTTCCGCGATGCCTTCCCGCACGTCGTGACGATGCTCGACGACGCGGTCGCCCTCGCCGCCGGCGCCGACGAATCCGACGAGGACAACTTCGTCGCCGCCCACGCGCGTGCCGCGCTCGCCGAACACGGCGACCGACGTCGGGCCACCACGCGCATCTTCGGCTCCAAACCGGGCACCTACGGCGCCGGCCTGTTGCAGCTCATCGATTCCCGCGACTGGCGCACCGACGAGGACCTGGCCCGCGTCTACACCGAGTGGGGCGGCTACGCCTATGGCCGTGACCTCGACGGTGTCGCCGCCGTCGAGGACATGCGCGGCGCGTATCGACGGATCGCGGTGGCCGCGAAGAACACCGACACCCGCGAGCACGACATCGCCGACTCCGACGACTACTTCCAGTATCACGGCGGCATGGTCGCCACGGTGCGCGCGCTCACCGGACGCTCACCGGAGGCCTACATCGGCGACTCCACCCGACCCGACGCCGTGCGCACCCGCACGCTGTCGGAGGAGACCAGCCGCGTGTTCCGTGCCCGCGTGGTCAATCCGCGGTGGATCTCGGCGATGCAGCGGCACGGATACAAGGGCGCCTTCGAGATGGCGGCCACCGTCGACTACCTCTTCGGTTACGACGCCACCACCGACGTCGTCGCCGACTGGATGTACGAGAAGCTCACCGAGTCCTACGTCCTCGACGAGACCAATCAGCAGTTCATGCAGGAGTCGAACCCGTGGGCCCTGCACGGCATCGCCGAACGACTCCTCGAGGCGGTGGAACGCCGGATGTGGCAGGAGCCGCCCGCCGAGATGCTCGCCGATCTGCGCGCGGTGTACCTGCAGACCGAGGGGGACATCGAGGGACGCGGGGACGACTGACGCGGGGACGACTGGGCCGGCGGCGCGAGTCGGCGGTGACGACAGGGCCGGCAGGTCTCAGCGACTTCCCAGGGACCGCTGCGGTCAGCGCGGAGCAAAATCGGACGCTCGTTCGTTGCATCGGGTAGACCGTCACCGAAAGGCCGTCACCGAAAGGCACCGCCATGCGACTCGCATACGTACTCATCTACCTCGCCGTGGAGATCGGCGTCTTCGTCGCGTTGACGATGACCCTGGGCTTCGGCTGGGCGGTGCTGATCACGATCGCCGCGGCCGTCCTGGGATTCGTGATGCTGCGGTGGCAGGGCGCCAAGGTGTTCGGCGAGTTGCGCCGCGCATCCCGCAACGAGGTCGACGCGCGCGCCCCGCTGGCCGACACCGCGATGCTCGCCGGATCCACATTCCTGCTGGTCATCCCCGGCGTGGTGTCCACGCTGCTCGGCATGCTGCTGCTGGCACCGCCGACTCGACGCCTGATCCGGCCCGCGGTGACCGCCTTCGGTGCCCGCCGCATGGTCGTCGCGATGGACCGCGCGGGGGTGTATGCCACCACCGGCTTCCGGCGCGGCACGGTCATCGACGGAACCGTCGTCGACGGTGACGTGGTCTCGGCCGACACCGGCGCGTGGACCCCGGGTGAACGTCAGTTGCCGCGGGGCCACTGACGGACCGGACACGCGCTCAGGGCACACTGGACCACCGTGTCTACCGAACTGTTGCTGGGCGGGGCCGTCTACTCCTCGAGCGTCCCGGACGCGACGGCACTCGCCGTCACCGACGGGATCGTCACCTGGGTCGGATCCGACGCCGTCGGCCGTTCGCTGCATCCCGACGCACACGTCACCGACCTGCGCGGCCGCTTCGTCGCGCCGGCGTTCGTCGACTCCCATGTGCATCTGACCTCCACCGGCCTGGCCCTCGACGGTCTGACACTCGGCGAGGCCACTCACCGCTCCGACGCACTCGCCCGCATCCGCGCCGCCGCCACCGACACCGCCGAGGGAGACCTCATCTGGGGTCTGGGCTGGGATGACTCCGGCTGGACCGGCACCGACCCCGACGAACGCCGGGTACCCACCACCGCGGAGATCGACGCGGTCGTCGGGCACCGACCGTGTTACCTCGCGCGGGTCGACGAACACTCGGCCGTCGCGTCGACGGCACTGCGCCGACTCGTCCCGGACCTGGCCGCCGCCGACGGGTTCCATCCCGATGAGCCTCTGGTCGCACACGCCCATCACCTGGTGCGGGCCGCCGCACGCACCCTGATCACACCCGAGATGCGCGCACGACTGCAGCGCCGGGCGCTCGACGAGGCCGCCGCGGCGGGGGTCGTGTCGGTGCACGAGAACGGCGGCCCGGAGATCGCCGGACTCGATGATTTCCTGGCGCTCGGCGAACTCGACCATCCCGTCGACGTGCGCCGGTACTGGGGCCAGGCGGCCGAGAGTGCCGAGCACGCCACCGAACTGATGTCCATCACCCGGGCACACGGTCTCGGCGGTGATCTGTTCGTCGACGGAGCCCTCGGCTCGCATACCGCGTGGCTGTCCGCGCCGTACGCCGACGCACCCGAACTCGGCGGCATCGCCTACCTCGACCCCGAGGTGGTCCGCGCCCACATCCACTCCTGCACCGTCGCCCGGGTTCAGGCCGGTTTCCACGTCATCGGTGACGCGGCCGCCAAGGCGGTGGTGGCGGGGTTCGCCGCGGTCGCCGACGACCTCGGCACCCCGGCGGTGGCGCGGTGCGCGCACCGCATCGAACACGCCGAGATGCTCGACGCCGACGACGCCGCGGTGCTGGCCCGGTGCGGGGTGGTGGCCGGCATGCAACCCCTGTTCGACGCCGAATGGGCGGGGCCCGGACAGTTGTACGCCCAACGTCTCGGCGACGCACGTGCCGCGACCCTCAACGATTTCGCGATGCTCGCCAAGACCGGTGTCGCCCTGTCATTTTCGTCGGACAGCCCGGTCACCCCGATCACCCCGTGGGCGACGGTGCGGGCCGCGGTCCATCCGCATCGCGCCGAGCATGCGGTGTCCGCGCGCGCGGCCTTCGCCGCCGCGACGCGGGGTGGCTGGCGGGCCGGGGGCACCCATGACGGCCTGACCGGCACCCTGGAACCGGGCGCCCCGGCACATTACGCGATCTGGGACGTCGACGAGCTCGTGGTGGTCGGTTCGCACGCCGGCGTCCAGCGCTGGTCGACCGACCCGCGATCCCGGGTCCCGGCACTGCCCGATGTGTCCGCCGATGCGCGACTGCCACATTGCGTGCGCACCGTCCGCGACGGCCACGACGTCTACGTCGGGGACGATTGGTGACGCCGGGGCCCGGTTCCGCACCCGAGGACACCGCCGCACACGATGCACGGGTGGCGGGCGACTCCGGGGACGACAACTCCGGCCACGACGGCTCCCACCACGACAACTCCGGCCACGACGACGTCGTCACCGCCGCCGGAACCGGCCGGATCCGATGGTGGCCGCGCAGTGAGCGATGGTCGCCGCGCACCCGCCGATGGGTCACCTGGGGTGCGCGGACCGCCGGGGCCGCGGTTGCGGGCCTCGCCATGGCGGCGGCATTCCCGCCCCGCGACTGGTGGTTCATGGCGGTCCTCTCGCTCGGACTGCTGTATGCGCTCCTCACCGAAGGGCCGGCCGCCGGGAGCGAGGTGCGGGTGCGGGTACGTACCGGCGCATGGATCGGATTCGTGTTCGGCCTGGGTTTCTTCGTCCCCCTCTTGCCCTGGATCGGGGTGTATGTCGGCCCGGTGCCGTGGCTCGCCCTGGCGGCCGCCCTGGCCGGTTATCTCGCGGTCTTCGGTGTGTGTGCCACGCTGACCACCCGTCTGCCGGTCCCGCCGATCTGGTTCGCACTGTCCTGGGTGCTCGTCGAGTTCTTGCGTTCGTCCTTTCCCTTCGGCGGATTTCCCTGGGGCCGAGCCGCTTTCAGTCAGGTCGACGGCCCACTGCTGCCGCTCGCCTCGGTGCTCGGCGCCCCCGGCGTGTCCGGGGCGGTGGCCCTGTTCGGCGCGAGCGTCGCCTGGGTGGTGCAGCTGACCATTCAGCAGGGCCGGGCCCCGGGCGCATGCCCCGACTCGGTGTTGCGCACGGCGGTGCTGGCGGTGGTACTGGCACTGCTGGCACCGGTGTCGGCGATCGCCCTGACTCCCGACACCGTCGATCGCAATGTCGCCGGGTCGTCGGCGCAGATCGCCGCCATCCAGGGCAACGTCCCCCGCCTGGGTCTGGATTTCAATGCCCAGCGACGCGCCGTCCTGGACAACCATGTCCGCGAGACGTACGCCCTGGCCGCGGCCATCCGGACCGGACACGCCGAACAACCCGCATTCGTGGCCTGGCCGGAGAACGCCTCCGACATCGATCCGCTCGCCAACCCCGATGCCGCCGCCGAGATCACCGCGGCGTCCGAGGCGGTGGGTGCGCCCATCCTGGTCGGCACACTGATCCGGGGCGAGGACGGCCGACCCACCAACACCGTCCTGGTGTGGGACGGGGCGCGGGGACCCGTCGACCGCTACGACAAGCACATCATCCAGCCGTTCGGCGAGTACCTCCCATGGCGCCCGTTCTTCCGGAAGTTCTCCTCCTATGCCGACATGGCGGGCAACTTCCGGGCCGGGTCGGGCCCGTCGGTGGTGTCGGTTCCGGTGCAGTCGGGTCAGGTGACCGTCGGGATCGCGACCTGCTGGGAGGTGGCCTTCGACCGCGCCGCACGTCATGCGGTCCGCGACGGCGCGCAGATCCTCTACGTCCCCACCAACAACGCGACCTTCGGACGCACCGACATGACGTATCAGCAGTTGGCGATGTCGCAGTTCCGTGCGGTCGAACACGGACGGGCCGTGATCGTCGCCGCGACCAGCGGCGTCAGCGCGTTGATCGAACCGGATGGGACGATCACCGCCGAATCCGGCATCTTCGAGGCCGCGATCCTGCAGAATCGCATGCCGTTGAGTTCCGACGAGACGATCGCGACTCGCCTGGGACCATGGCCGGAACGGCTCGCGGTGATCATCGCCGTGGTGTCGCTTTTGGCCGCGCTGGCTTTGCGTACTAGGTTCACACAGAGATTTTCCGCCGCCGCACGTGGCGGGGAGCACCGACCACTCGGAGGAGTTCGCCGTTGACGAACAGTGACCCATCACCTGTTGGGGGAGTCGGGCGTACCCCACTCGTGGCCGCCGACGGCGGTGGCGCACTGGTGGTGATCCCGACCTACAACGAGCGCGACAACCTGCCGATAATCGTCGGCCGGCTGCAATCCACGCTGAGCGGCGTCCACATCCTCATCGTCGACGATTCCAGCCCGGACGGCACCGGCGAGGTGGCCGACGAGCTCGCCGCCGCAGACGATGCCGGACGCATCCACGTGATGCACCGCGTCGACAAGGACGGCCTCGGAAAGGCCTACCTGGCCGGATTCGCGTGGGGCCTGGCACGTGACTACGAGGTCATCATCGAGATGGACGCCGACGGCAGCCACGCACCCGAACAGCTGCCCGCGCTCCTCGCCGCCATCAACGACGGCGCCGACCTGGTGATCGGCTCGCGGTACGTACGCGGTGGCAAGCTGGTCAACTGGCCCCGGCGGCGCGAGATCCTCTCCCGCGGCGCCAACACCTACGCCCGTCTGGCGCTGGGCGCCGGCATCCACGACATCACCGCCGGATATCGCGCCTATCGTCGTGCCGCACTCGACAAGATCAGCCTCGACACCGTCGAATCGGCGGGCTACTGCTTCCAGATCGACCTGGCCTGGCGAACCATCCAGGCGGGATTCGACGTCCGTGAGGTACCCATCACCTTCACCGAACGCGAAATCGGCCAATCCAAGATGAGTGGCGGCGTGATGTCGGAGGCGTTCATCAAGGTGCTGCGCTGGGGCGCCGAGGCCCGCATGGCCCAACTCGGTATCCGTCGCTGAGCAGACCGCACAAACGACACGGCCGGGGAGTGAAGACTCCACCCGGCCGTGTCGTTCGGCGTACTCGCCGTCAGTGATTCACACCGTTAGTTGGTCACACCGCGACGCCGCTGCTTGAGCAGCTCCAGACGCTCGTTGAGGAGCACCTCGAGCTCCTCTTCGCTGCGCCGTTCGAGCAGCATGTCCCAGTGCGTACGCGGCGGCTTGGCCTTTTTCTCTTCGGGCTCGGCGCCCTCGAGAATGGTGCCCTCCATGCCGTTCTTGCACGGCCACTTCGACGGCACCTCGGCATCGTCGGCGAAGGGAACGTCAAAGATCTCACCGTTGTCGGTGCGGTACTGAACGATACGCCGCGGCGCAAGATCGTGATCACGATCGGTTTCGTAGCTCACCGCACCGAGGCGGCTACCCCGAAGTACTCGATCTGCCATTTCCTACTGCTTTCCTCTCGGCTTCGCGTCCTGGCCGGAATGAGCCGACCACAACCAGCTGAACAGATCCATTCTACTCTTCTCGGTGGCCGTACAGATCAACCACAACTCATGTCGGCCCCGGCCGACACCGGCGCCCGCCGCAGATCGTGTCCGTGGAGAGACCGATCGGGTACGGTCTGACCCGTGGATGCGACCCGGTCCCGGCGGACCTATGCCTGCGCATGGTGCGGTTCGGCGGTGGCCGATTCCGACATGGGGCGTCGCCGCAAGTACTGCAAACGTTCTTGCCGTCAACGCGCCTACGAACAACGCGCCCTGGTGGCCGGAACTTCCATCCCTGACGATGCGGTGATCCTGACCCCGCTCGACGTCGCCGATTTCGGCGATCGCATGTTCGCCCTGCGGTGTGCCGCCGAGGATCTGGCGACCGCGGTGGCCGAGGCGGCCGATTCCGAGACCCTCTCCGGGCTCGCGGAGGGTCTGCTGGAACTGGCCCGCGACGCGGAACGGCTGCGGTGAGCGACCCCACACCGCAAGACCGGGATTCCGGCCCGGATTCCGACGCGCCGGCCCGCCCACCCACGCGGCGTGCCGCGGACCTGCTCGCCCGCACCGACGCCAACCCGACCGCGGTCCGCGCGATCCGCGCGCTGCGTAGCCTGTTGCCCGACGCGACGCCGGCGATCTCGACGGCGCGGACCTCCGACCGGGTGGCCCGTCTCATCGGTCAGTCGCGTCCCGAGCAGCCCAGCGCCTCCCGCGAACTCGGTCTGACCGCGGTGCAGGCCTGGCAGTCGTTGACCCGACGCCGACACGCCCAGGATGGTCCGGTCACCGCCACCATCCTGTTCACCGATCTCGTCGCATTCTCCACCTGGGCACTGGCCGCGGGAGACGACGAGGTACTGCGCCTGCTCGCCGCGGTCAACACGGCCACCGACGAGGTCATCGGCCGTCGCGGCGGGCGCATCGTGAAGAACCCCGGCGACGGCGTGATGGCGATCTTCGCCGATCCCGACGACGCCATCGCGGCCGCCCACGAGGTGATCGGGGCGGTGTCCGCGCTCACCGTCGACGGATACCGGCCGCAGTTGCGGGCCGGTCTGCACACCGGCAATCCGCGGGCGGTCGGCGACGATTTCCTCGGCGTGGACGTCAACATCGCCGCGCGGGTGGCCGCCGCGGCCGGCGCCGGGGAACTGTTGATCAGCGATGCGACGCTCGCACTCGTCGATCCCGCGCGATACTCGGTGCGGCGTCGACGCCGGTTCAAGGCCAAGGGCGTTCCGCGGGAACTGACGGTGGTCTCGGTCGTGCCGCGCTACGACGGCTGAGCACGCCCGATCCGGACATCGACCGGACCTCGACACCCGCCCACGGAATGTCCAGTGCGACACGGTGTCTCGTTCACCGGATCCCGGGTGCGGACACGTTAACCTCGTCGATGCGCAAATGACTGTGCAGCGTCACCGTGGCGGTGTACAAAGGACGTCAACGCGCACACCGACCCACACGTGGCCAAGCAACGGCCATCGTGGCTCGAGTGCGGTTCACCACACTTCCAGGGCTGGGCGGCACCATGACGATGAGCACCGACAAACAACAGAAGATGGTCGACTTCGAGACCAGCTGGTACTCGCTGGGCGGCGGATCGTCGCGCGAGATCAGCGAGCAGTTCGGTCTGTCGGATCGCGACTTCTTCTCCGAGGTCAACCGCCTGGTCGATGCGGCCCCGCCGGCTCAGTTGAGCAACTCCGAGCTGCGGCGCATGCGTGAGGTGATCCGTCGCCGCCTGTGGATGGCTCGCTGAGACAGCGGAATACCGGATCTGAGTCCACAACCATGATCAACCGATGGCCATGATCAACCGATGGCGCGGACTCCGGGATCCCGGTGCACACTGATACCCGATGCCTGGTTTCTCCGACGACGATCTCGAGGAGTTCTATCGCCGTGTCGAGGCGCGCACCGATCTTACTCCGCCGCGCCGACGACGAGTGGCACGACCGCGCCCGCCGTGTCCGACACCGGACAAGGATGCGTTCGGGTCGGAACGGTCCGCCCGGGAGGGCATCGACCGCATCACCGAGTCGGGTCGTCGCTCGCTCGCCCTGCGGTGCTACCGCTGCGCCTGCGGCGCCTGGCACATCACCAGCAGTCCTCCGCGCGACGAGCCGCCGCGCTCGAGCCGACGCCGCGGGAGCCGGGCGCGGTGAGCGGTATCGTGCGAGATCCGGGGAGCGGTGAGGTGATCGATCCCGACGCGCCGGCGGTCGTGGTGGATCTGGCGGTCGTGGACGTGCAACGGTCGGCACCGGCCTACGCCCGCCTGTTGGGCGCGGCCGCGCCGACTGCCGACCTGTGCGTGGGCAATTCCCGAATCCGGTTGCAGCACAAGGACGTCGATGACGCACACCGCGTCCTCGTCACCGCCGACGACCCGGATGCCCGGGTGCGCCTGCTGCGGCGCCGCGGCCTCGCGTTCAGTCCGGTCCCGCACGCATCGGGCGAGTGGTATGCCGATGGTTTTCCCTTCGGCGTGTCCGGTACAAGCGATGGGCCGCCCAACACCGACCCCGGCGACATCACCGGGATCGATCACCTCGTGTTCAGCTGCGTCGGACGGGACCGTGCGGTGGCCTTGTTCGGCGCAACGCTGGGATTCGATTTTCGCCTCGACCGCCGCGTCGTCGCCGGCGTCCGGCAACTCTTCTTCCGGGTCGCCGACCTCGTGATCGAGGTGGTCGTTCCCGATGACGTCCCCGGGAGCGCTCCGCTGGCGGCGCCCGAGGACGCTCCGGTGGCGCTCTGGGGCGTTGCGTGGCGCAGCCCCGACGTGCATGCCGCCCGGCACCGGCTGATCTCGGCCGGGATCGAGGTGTCGGAGATCCGCGACGGCCGCAAACCCGGAACCCTGATCGCCACGGTCGCCGATGACGCCCTGGCCACCCGGACCGTCATCATCGGGCCCCGGCCGTGACCCGCCCGGTCACACATCCCACGACAAGGAGAACTCACCAGTGAGCGCGTTCCACACCATCGCAGCCGCCGCGAACAGGGCGGTGATCCCGATGTTGGGGCTACCGGTGATCGGCGGCGTCCTGGCCGGCTCGATGACCGTCGTGACCTACACGGGCCGCAAGTCGGGGACCACCGTGCGATTTCCCGTCGCCTATCGGCGACGGCCCGAATCTCCTGACGAGGTGATGATCGGTGTGGCCATCGCCGACAAGAAGACCTGGTGGCGCAACTTCACCGGCGAGGGATCACCGTTGAGCCTCACACTCGACGGTGTCGATCGGCCTGGTCACGGTACCGCGCGGCGTGATGAGCAGGGCCGCGTCACCGTCCGCGTCGTCCTTGACCCAGCACAGTAGCCTGACACACCACGGCGGCATACCGGTGTCGGATCATCCCGCCGTCAGCGCCGGCAGCGGCCGGAGGGCGTCGCGCAGCCACGGATAGATCAGCTCACTGTTGAGCAGCGTGAAGTGGTGGGCATGACCGATGTGCATGCCGTCCTCGGCGCGGAACCCGATGTGCCGGGACCGGTGGAATCCGCGGCCGCTCGGCGTGAGTACCAGTCCGTCACCGAGGTAGCGACCGAGCAGATGGTCCGGATCGTCGAACAGCGACGCCGTGACGAACAGGTGCCGCGCCGAGGCGAGCAGCGCCACGTCGGCGCCGGGCGCCTGCCAGAAGCCGTCCGGATCGTCGGCGCCGGCGTTCGCGTCGGCGATCACCGTGCCGTGGAAGAGATCCCGAACACCCGCACTGCGCCGACGCAGCAACTCACCGAACGGCCGGGTCACGCTGAGTGCTCGCAGGGCCGACGACGCCGCGTGTACACCCCGCGCCAGAGGCGCCCCGAGATGTGGCGAGCCGAGGCTCACTGTTTCGGTCACCAGCGGAATCCACGGTGCCCGCCGGGCCGGGTCGCCGACGGCGCCGATGTGGCATGCGCTGCGGATCACCAGACCACCCATCGAGTGCCCGATCAGTGAGACCCGGCGCACCGGGACCGGCCACTGCAGTGTCAGCGCGTTCAGCAACTCGGCCAGCGACGCGCCGTTGTCGGCGATGCCGCGTCCGGTGTTGTAGCGCACCAGGATCTCGGTCGCGCCGATCTCGAGAGCCATCCGGCTGCCGTACGACGGTCGGTGTCCCATCCGCCACGCATGCTCGGTCTCCATCAATCCGTGCAGGAATACCACGAGATGTCCGGTCGCGTCGGGGAAGGCCGCGCGCAGCGCCGACGGCGACAGGGTCACCGGGACCCCGTCGACCCGGACTGCCATCTCCGGTGCCAGCGCCGGTTCGTTGTCGACCAGGGCGTCGCCGATCAGTCCGTCGAGGACCCCGATCACCGCTGCGCCCCGCACGGTGCGGCTGGGCTGACGAGCGGTTTCCGGCAGTGCGTCGGCGACGATCTGGGCGGAGTCGAGGATTCCGGTGATCGACGTGTACACCGTCTCGCTCACGGTGTCGTGCAGCATTCGGATCGGCTCGACGCGCCGCCCGGCGGCGATCCGCATCGCGCCGAAAACCGTCGACGACACCGCCTGATGGACTCGCGCGACGCCCACCGTGGCCGCCGACAGTTCGGTCAGGCCGAGCCGGGCGAGGGCTCGGACCTCGCCGGGTTCGTCGACGGATGTCGTGGCGATCATGTGATTGAGTGTACATTCGTCCACTCAACTCGCACACCTCGAATCTGGTGCGCTCCGTATTCGAACATATGATCCATACATGGGTATGGCGCGCATCGGCGGGGACAGTGGTCGACCCCACCTGCCCGCCTTCGTTCGGGTGGGGCATCGCGCCGTCCTCATCGATCTCAATGCCCTCTATCCGCAGACACCGCACCACAGCGGCACGTACCACCCCGACGGCCTGCAGGTCCGCAAGGTGATCACCGGCGTGCTCACCGAATGGGGACGATCCGAGTGGGGCGAGTGGTACGGCAAGGTGACCTACGTGCTGCATGCCCGCGACCGCGAGGAGACGGTGACCCACTGGGTGCCGTCATGGGCGCTACGCCCCGCCGACGACCCCGGGGTGACGGGCCGGCGCAACCCGCGGGCCTGACCCGCCCGCTGCCGGATTCAGCACCATCGGGCCGAGCAGGTCACACGCGGTCAACGCGAGGGCGAGGTCGAGTCGGTCGCGATCGGGACCCACCTCCGACAGCGCCTTGCCGACGCGGTACTTGACCGTGTTGCGGTGCAGATTGAGTCGCGTCGCGGTGTGCAGGTGGCTTTCCTTGGTCGCGAAGTAGACCGACAGCGTCTCGCGGAGCACGGCCGCCGACGGTGTGTCCTCGGCGAGCGATCCCAGCACGTCATGCACCCAGGAGCGGGTGCCGTCCGGGTCCTGCGCGAGAAGCGACACCACGGCGACACCACGGTCGGCGAAGCCGACCACCGGGCGGTCCGCCGTTCCCGGCATGGTGGCCACCGAATATGCCGCCGACGCCTGCTCGTGGGTACGCCGGAAACCCCGGACACCGGAGCCGGGCAATCCGACAGTCAGCCGCACCCCCTCGGGCAGCACCGAGGGCGACAACGACTCCTCGATGACCGTCGTGCGTGCCCGCAGCGGTATCCACAACCAGATGGTCGAGCGGTCCATGGCCATCACCAGCGGGGGCCCGTCGGAACCCAGACTTGCGGCCAGCTCACGGGTCGCCCGGTCGAGGCGGCCGAGTGTGTGGGCGTCCGCGTCGTCGGTCCACATGATCCCGCCGAGGTGGGCCCGGTCGAGGCGATACCGTGTCTCGGACTCGAATGCCGTCGGATCGACGTCGGTGCGGTCGAGGACCCGGCGGATCGCGGCCGAGACCACATGCGCGTCCGCACCCAGCCACCGACGTCGCTCGTCCTCATAGGCCTCGAACACGAACAGCGTGATCCAGTCGATGTACCCGAACATCACATCGGACACATGCCGGGTCACCGCCATCGCCTGGGTCGCGTCGAGACCCAATTCCTCGATGATCGAGTAGCACAGCAGCATCACGCTGTTCTGACCGAGGTGATAGGCCCGGACCAGGGAGTTGGAGGGCACGTCGCGCTGGGCCAGCCGTCGGGCGTACTCGACTGCGGCCGTGGTGGGTTGGAGATGATCGACCGGGATGTCGTTGGCGAGGACGTGGATGATGGTGGACACGTTGCCGTGCACGCTCGCCTCGAGCATCTCCACCAGTTTGGGGTCGGTGTCGAGCTGATCGATCTCCCGGGCCATCATTCCGGCCAGATCGGCCACGATCTCGGCCTCCCGCTCCCGCAGTCGACCGGCGAGCACGCCCACCACCTCGAGCAGATCGGTGGTGGCCATCGCCGGAACCCGGGCCAGTCGGGACCGGGCCTCCTCGGCGTCGGCCGGAATGTAGGTCATCGCGACACCCGATGTCCTCGACCGTTCGATCCCGCCGATCGCGTCGGCCGCCGCCGCAGTTCGGCCAGTGCCGAACTCGCGGCGTGATACCCGCACAATCCGTGGACGCCCGCTCCGGGCGGGGTGGACTGTGAGCACAGGTACACCCCGTTGATCCCGAGCGAGTACGGGTTGACCGCCACGCGGGGCCGGAACAACATCTGCAGACCGTCGTTGGCGCCGCCGATGATGTCGCCGAACGCGAAATTCCGGTTGTGCCGGTGCAATTCGGCCGTACCGGTGCTGTGCACGGCGATGATCCGGTCGCGGAATCCCGGGGCGAAGCGCTCGATCTGCGCGGTCACCGCCTCGGTGGCGTCGCCATCGAAGCCGCGTGGCACGTGGGCGTAGGCGTAGATCGGATTGACTCCGTCCCGGCTGCGCGACGGGTCGGCGACATACTGCTGACCCAGCAGGACGAACGGCCGTTCCACCATGATTCCGGCCGCCCGCTGCCGCTCGGTGTGGCAGATCTCCGTCAGGTCGCCGCCGAGGTGAACGGTGCCCGCATCGGCGCACGCGGGGTTGCGCCACGGGATGTCACCGGCGATCGCGTAGTCGACCTTGAACGCCGAGGAACCCACGCGATACCGCTTCAACGAGGTGGCCACCCGCGACGGCATCTGATCACCGTAGAGTCCGAGCGCCTGCGCGGGAGAGAGATCAAGCAACACGAGATCGGCGGGCGGGATGTCGGCCGGCCGCGTGACCGGTACACCGGTCTCGATCCTGCCGCCCTGGGCGCGCAGTGCCGCAGCCGCAGCGCCGGTGATCGCACCGGAGCCACCGCGGGCGACGGGCCAGCCGTAGCGATGACCGCTGGCCGCGATCATCATGCCCAGCGACGCCGTCAGCGGCCGGTCGAGTCGGGTGAAGGCATGGGCGGCGATCCCACCGAACAACGCCCGTGCGGTGTCGGTGCGAAACAGCCTGGCCATCGTGCTCGCCGGGAGCAGTGCCCGCGGGCCGAAGGCCGCCAACCGGATCGGGTGGCGTGGCACGTGCACGATCGGGCGCAGCAAGTCGGCGGCGAGGTCATCGAAACCGGCGGCGAGATCGCCGAAGGCCAGCCGCCACCGGCGGCCGTCACGTCCGAGTGCACGTGCGGTTTCGTCGATGGACCGGTAGAGCAGCCCGGCCTCGCCGGTGTCGAGCGGGTGGGCACAGTCCACGGGTGGCAGGCACCACGACAGGCCGTACCGTTCGAGTCCGACCGACTGCCAGAACGGGGATCCCATTCCCAGCGGATGGAACGCGGCGCAGTGATCGTGGATCACGCCGGGCACGGCGAGCTCACCGGAGCGCGCACCCCCTCCGACCTCGTTCGCCGCCTCCAGAACGGTCACCTCGACGCCGTTGCGGGCCAGGTGCAGGGCGGCGGCGAGCCCGTTGGGCCCGCCGCCGACGACGACCGCAGTCGTCACTGCTGCACCTGCCCGGCGGTGACATCGGGCGCCGGTCCGGCGGGGGAGCCGGCGCGCATCTTCGGTTCGGCCACGATGTCAGGATCGGTCAGGGCGCGCCGGGCGTCAACGTCGAGCGTCCAGTCGACCTTCATGTCGATCGGTCCGTTGGGGAGCCACGGTTGCTCGGCGACGGCGTCGGCCACCCGATACGTGCCGGTCTCGATGACACCGAGGGCGGCGTCGATCACCTTGTACCGCTGCGTGCCGCGGTGGATGGGCTGCGACTCGATCCAGGCGACGGTGAACTCACCCGGGGCGAAATCGCAGCGTCGCTGCAGCGCGGCGATCATCTTCTCGTCGTGCAGGTGGCCGTCGCCGAAGTTGAATGCCACCAACGAGTTACAGGAAAACTCCGCCTCCCGCAGGGTGTAGGTGTCGATGTCGGAGCCGAGATGCCGCAGCATCAGTGAGTAGAGCGCACGGCCCTGGCTGTGCATCGACCGCCACGCCAACATCTGATGCATCACCACGTCGGCAACCTCGGGCGGATAGGAGGCCAGCAGTTGGGTGCGGGTGTTCTTCGATGACCGGACGACGTACTGGTCCAGCTTGTCCTCGGCGCCCGGCGCGAACGCCCAGGTCGCCGACGCCCAGTTGCCGGCGTACTGCCGCATCGACGGCAGGAAGGAGACCAGATCGGGGCGCAGATTGCCCAGGACCGGGAAGAAACACAGCGCGGCGGCGATGGCGACGAGCACCCACGGCATCGTGGTGTCGGTGAGCGCATACCCATCCCACGCCGGGTGGCCCCAGAACAGGAAGATCGCGGCGTAGGCGAACAGGATGTTCCATTCCAGCGGCACGGCAAGCGGGAACGTCGAGAAGATGAACAGGTGGAAGCACACCATCAGCACCACCGCGACGAGGGTGAGCCACTTGTTGGTCGAGAACAGCAGCACCAGGGGAGTGACCACCTCGACGATGGTGCCCAGCACATGCCCGATGCCGCCGGCCAGCCGGGACGGACGCATGTCGTGCGGGAAGTCGCGGTAGTGAGCGCGTTTGATCGCCTTGCTCGGCAACCACGGCGTATTCGAGATCATCGGAGGGATCACCATCGAGAAGTGATGTCCGAGTTTGGAAATGCCCGCTCCCACCCACACGCTGACGATGAGCAGCTTGAGTGCCAGGATCATGTCGAGGTACGGCAGGGCGGCGAAGAACACAAGCGCGGGCAGGTACTGCTCGGAACGTGCGGCGATGAAGATCACCTTGTCGCGCAATCCGATCACGACGAACAGGGCGATCAGCGGATAAAGGACCGCCGGGTTGACCAGGCCGTGGTTGTCGGCGACCAGTGCATCGAGAGAGTCCGACGAGATCGACGGAAGTGCCAGCGCCACAACCAGGTTGATGAGGATTGCGGCGTAGATCGCGACGTCGACAACGGTGCGATTGTCACCTCTGGTGAACGGGACCTTACCCGGCCACGGTGGCAGCCGGATGGTCTGCGGTCGCAGCCAGAACAGGAATCCCCCGGTCATCGGCTTGAAATGACCGGCCAGGGGTCCCCACGATCCACCGAGACCGAGCGTCTCGATCAGCACCGTCCACAACACGATCTTCTGATACACGATCAGCTGATCCCACCACGCCCCGACGTCGAGGACGTTGTAGCCCGAGGTGAAGGTGGCAATGCACAGTCCGGCAACGACATACAGGATCGCCACCTTCAGCAGATAGATCGTGTGCACCATCTTCGGCGTGCCGAAGCCGTATTCGGCCCAGTGCGCACCCAGGACACGAAGCCGGTCCAGAAAGGGCCTGTCCAGAAAGGTGTCCGGATCGACCGGCGGGAAATCGGGTTGGGTGAATCCCATGAGTACTCCTCCTCGGGTTCGGTAGAACAGCGGGGTTCGGTTTGGGGGGTTCGGTTTTCTTTTTTTTGGGGGGGTGGGTTGAGGGCTCGGTGATCGGTTCGGTCACCGCGAGTGGGCGGCAACGCGCGTCATCTCGGCACGACCGGACAGCCCCCATCGCGGGACTGCGACGGACACGAAAAGTGCTGTGGGGTTAGGGTCAGGCGGGCGAGGGGGTGGACAGGCGGGCGCGGAGTCCCGGCTTGTCGATCTTGCCCACGGGATTTCGGGGGAGTGCCTCGACGACGTGGATGACCGCGGGCCGCTTGACGGCGGTCAGCCGGGACTCGAGATGGTGGGCGAGATCGTCGGCGGAGATCTCCCGGTCCGGGTAGGCCACCACGAAGGCGATGGGCACTTCGCCGTAGACCTCATCGGGCGCACCGACGACGGCGCATTCGAGGACGTCGCCGTGGGTGGCGAGCGCGTTCTCGATCTCCTTGGGGTACAGGTTCTCTCCGCCGCGGATGATCATGTCCTTGATCCGGTCGACCAGCGTGAGGTAACCGTCGGCGTCAAGGCTCCCGACATCACCGGTGTGCAGCCGCCCGCCGACGATCGTCGCCTCGGTGGCCTCCGGCCGATTCAGGTAGCCGCGCATGACATTCGGACCCGTGATGACCACCTCGCCCACCTCCCCGGGCCGCAGGTCGGTGCCATCCGGGTCGACGATCGCGATCTGCTGGCCGGGGACGGCCGGTCCGACGGTCCCGAGTTTGCGGACTCCGTGGCGCGGATTGCAGGCGGAGGCACATGTTCCCTCGGTGAGTCCGTACCCCTCCAGGATCGGGATGCCGAACAGGTTCTCGACCCGGCCCAGTAGTTCCTTGGAGATCGGCGCGGCACCGCAGATCGCGAAGCGCAGGGACCCCAGTGACTTCTCCGCGACATCGTTGTGCGACGCCAGCAGCGCATAGATCGTCGGAACCGCCGAGAAGTAGGTGGGACGCAGACGTGCCACGTCGTCGAAGAATCGCGAAACGGAGAACTTCCCGGTGATACTCAGCTGCCCGCCCGCCAGCATCGGCGCGAGGAAGCTGACACAGATCGCGTTGACATGGAACAGCGGCAGGATCAGCAGTGCGTGATCGTCGGATCGCAGATCCAGGAGCGTGACCATGGCCGTGGCCATGTGGCGCAGATTCGCATGCGTGAGCCGGACACCCTTGGGCCGCCCGGTCGATCCGGACGTGTAGATGAGTAGGGCGTCGACGTCGGCCGCGTCGTCGGCCGGTCCACCGAGATCGGCGGGAAGCGATCCGGTGGCGCTCAGATCATCGGTACTGCTCAGATCGTTCACGTCGATCACCGCACATCCGGCCACCTCCGGCCGGGTCGCTGCGGTCGTGTCGTCGACGACGACGATGCGCGCCACCGCGTCGGTGAGCTGGTACTCGGCCTCGGTTGCGGTGAATGCGGGATTCACCGGTGTCCCGATGGCCCCCAGCCGCCAGGCCGCCTGCAGCACGACGAGCAGTTCGACGCGGTTGGGGAGCAATGTCGCGACGACGTCGCCGGCGCGTATCCCGCGCCGGTGCAGGGCGCCGGCGGCCGCGTCCACCGCCTCCGCGAACCCGCGATAGGACAACTCGACGGCATCGTCGCGGACGCAGGGCGCCTCGTCGCGGTCGAGAAGATCCCAGGAGAAGTAGGAGGAGCTGATCACTGCGCAGTGGCCTTCCGTGTGAGGTGGTGTGACCTCTGACACTAGAAAGTAAGAATGTGATCTGATACGGCCTCGGGAGCCAGACTTTTCCGGCCGCATTGTGCCCGGGAGACAAATTGTGCCCGGGAGACAAATTGTGCCTGGGAGCCAAAGGGCGACGCACCGTCGATCCCGACCGGCATCACGACCACGTCCGACACCACCGTCCCGGCAGGGCGCCCACCAGATTGTCCGAGCACAAAGAACTCCGACCGAGGATGCCGGGTCGGGGGTCTGGCACTCTCGGTCGGAGCTATCTATGTCTTCGGCGCCACCCACCCGGGTGTTACACATCCCGAGAGATTCCTTTCGTCGGCCGCGTCGACAGCGCTCGCCTCACCGTTGACAGCGCCCTCCTCACCGTTGACAGCGCCCTCAGACATTCGGGGGCTGCCTCCCGCGGGTACGGCGGGTGTCCGCCGGGCGGTACGGTCATAGAGCTTTCCGACACGCCGCGGCCCGCAGAGGAGTGATCACCGCCGATGACCGATACGAGCCCGAATCCCACCCTCGTCTACGCCGACGATCTCTCCGTCGGCACCCGATACGAGTTCGACCCACATCACGTCACCGAGGCCGCCATCGTCGAGTACGCCTCGGCGTGGGACCCGCAGTCGTTCCACATCGACCGCGCCGCCGCCGATGCGGGCGCGTTCGGGGGCCTGATCGCTAGCGGAATCCACACCCTGGCCGTCGCACAGCGCCTGTCGGTTGACGCGGTGCTGCACACCTGGGATGTGATCGCCGGACGTCGGCTCACCGAGGTGGAGTTCCTCGCCCCGGTCCGCCCCGACGACGATCTGGGCGGATTCCTCGAGATCGAGGGCGTCGACTTCGACGACCGTGGGCGCGCGCTGGTCACCCATCGATGCGATGTGATCAATCAGTCCGGCATCACCGTGCTCCGGATACGCGTGCAGGCCTACGTTCGGGCGCGTCCGACGACCCGGTGATATGCCAGGATCGGTGAGGTGACCCGCCGCGACGACTCCTCCACCGCGCAACGTCGGCAGGATCTGGAGCGATTGCGCAGGGTCCGCGATCGGATCGACCGTGACTACGCGCAACCACTCGATGTCGAGGCCCTCGCCCGCGGCGCGCACATGTCGGCCGGCCACCTGAGCCGCGAGTTCCGACGCGCCTACGGGGAGTCGCCGTATTCCTACCTGATGACCCGGCGGATCGAGCGGGCCATGTCACTGCTCCGCCGCGGAGACGTATCGGTCACCGAGTCCTGCTTCACCGTCGGCTGCTCATCGCTGGGCACCTTCAGCACCCGGTTCACCGAACTGGTCGGGATGTCACCGAGTGAGTACCGCCGGCGTGCCGCCGACCTCGCGGCCGGGGTGTCCACCGACGGCATCCCCGCATGTGTCGCCAAACAGGTCACCAAACCGATCAGGAATCGAGAAGTCCCCGGCCCCGCGAGTTAGTAGCGTGAGCGGCATGACCATCACCATCCACTACGCGTTCCTGCCACAGACCGATCCCGACGCCGCGTTGGGCTTCTACCGCGACACACTCGGATTCGAGGTCCGCAACGACGTCGGCTACCACGGCATGCGCTGGATCACCGTGGGCCCACCGAACCAACCGCAGACCTCGATCGTGTTGCAACCACCGGCCGCCGACCCGGGTATCACCGACGACGAGCGCCAGACCATCCTCGACCTGATCGCCAAGGGCACCTACGGCGCCGGCCTGACGTTGGCCACCGACGACCTCGACGGCCTCTTCGCCCGACTCGAAGCCGCCGGTACCGAGGTGGTCCAGGAACCGATGGACCAGCCCTACGGCGTCCGTGATTGCGCATTCCGCGACCCGACCGGCAACCTCCTGCGCATCAATCAGGCATCCTGAACCCCACCCCCGAACAGACGGAGATCCGATGAGCCGGACGCCCCGTGCGTCAACACTCCACCCCGCCGACACCCACGACATCATTCGTGTGCACGGCGCCCGCGAGAACAATCTCCGCAACGTCGACGTCGAGATCCCCAAGCGCCGGCTGACCGTCTTCACCGGAGTGTCCGGGTCGGGGAAGAGTTCACTGGTCTTCGCGACGATCGCCGCCGAATCCCAGCGGATGATCAACGAGACCTACAGCGCGTTCGTGCAGGGGTTCATGCCGACGTTGGGTCGGCCCGACGTCGACGTGCTCGAGGGACTGACCACCGCGATCATCGTCGATCAGGAACGGATGGGCGCCAATCCGCGGTCGACCGTCGGTACCGCCACCGACGCGAACGCCATGCTGCGGATCCTGTTCAGCCGGTTGGGAACACCGAGGATCGGTTCGCCGCAGGCATTCTCGTTCAATGTCGCCTCGGTGTCCGGGGCGGGTGCGGTGGAGATCGAACGCGGTGGACGAAAGGTGAAGGAACGCAAGGAGTTCAGCGTCACCGGCGGCATGTGCCCGACGTGTGAGGGACGCGGCGATGTCTCCGACTTCGACCTCGGGGCGCTCTATGACGACACGAAGTCCCTCAACGAGGGAGCCCTGACCATCCCGGGCTATTCGATGGACGGGTGGTACGGGCGGATCTATCGCGAGTCCGGGTTCTTCGACCCGGACAAACCCATCGCGAAGTTCACCAAGCGGCAACTCGACATCCTGCTGTACTCCGAACCCAAGCGGATCAAGGTCGAGGGCATCAACGTCACATTCGAGGGTCTCATCCCGAAGATCCAGAAGTCGTTCCTCTCCAAGGACCGGGAAGCGATGCAGCCGCACATCCGTGCCTTCGTCGACCGTGCGATCACCTTCACCGTCTGTCCGGACTGCCACGGCACGCGACTGAGCGAGTTGGCCCGATCCTCGACCATCGACGGCGTCAGCATCGCCGACGCCTGCGCCATGCAGATCACCGACCTGGCGCAGTGGGTGGGCGGACTCGACGATCCCGGCGTCGCACCGCTGCTGACCTCCCTGACCGAGTTGCTCGACTCCTTCGTCGACATCGGCCTCGGCTATCTATCCCTGGACCGTCCCTCGGGGACGCTGTCGGGTGGAGAGTCACAGCGCACCAAGCTGATCCGGCATCTCGGTTCGTCGCTGACCGACGTCACCTATGTGTTCGACGAACCGACGATCGGCCTGCACCCGCACGACATCACCCGGATGAACGATCTGCTGATCCAGTTGCGCGACAAGGGCAACACCGTCCTGGTGGTCGAGCACAAACCGGAGGCGATCGCGATCGCCGACCACGTCGTCGACATCGGTCCCGGTGCCGGAAAGGACGGCGGCACCATCGTTTTCGAGGGCGGCGTCGAGGAGCTGCGCCACAGCGACACCCTCACCGGACGTCACCTCGACGACCGGTCGGCGTGCAAGGACGTGGTGCGCCAACCGACCGGCGCCGTCGAGATCCGCGGCGCCGACACCCACAACCTGCGCGACGTCGACGTCGACATCCCGCTCGGTGTGCTCGTGGTGCTCACCGGCGTCGCGGGATCCGGCAAGAGTTCCCTCATCGGCGGTTCGGTCGCCTCCCACGACGGCGTGGTCACCATCGACCAGGGAGCGATCAAGGGATCGCGACGCAGCAACCCGGCCACCTACACCGGTCTGCTCGAACCCATCCGCAAGGCCTTCGCCAAGGCCAACGGCGTCAAACCCGCACTGTTCAGCGCCAACTCCGAGGGCGCGTGTCCCAACTGCAAGGGGGCCGGCGTCGTCTACTCCGACCTCGCGATGATGGCCGGGGTGTCGACCATCTGCGAGGTCTGCGAGGGCAAACGGTTCCTCGCCGAGGTCCTCGATTACACCTTCGGCGACCGCAACATCGACGAGGTCCTCGGCATGTCGGTGGCCACGGCGCACACGTTCTTCGCCGACGGGGACGCGAAAGTTCCGGCCGCACACAAGATCCTGACGCGGCTGGTCGACGTGGGTCTGGGATACCTCACCATCGGGCAGCCGCTGACCACCCTGTCCGGCGGCGAACGCCAACGACTGAAGCTCGCCTCCCAGATGGGGGACAAGGGCGACATCTACGTCCTCGACGAACCCACCTCAGGACTGCATCTCGCCGACGTCGAAGCGCTGCTGGGTCTCCTCGATCGGCTGGTCGATTCCGGGAAGTCGGTGATCGTGATCGAACACCACCAGGCGGTGATGGCCCACGCCGACTGGATCATCGACCTCGGTCCCGGCGCCGGCCACGATGGCGGGCAGGTCGTGTTCGAGGGCACGCCGGCCGATCTCGTCGCCGATCGATCCACCCTCACCGGGCGGCACCTCGCCGACTACGTCGGGGCCTGACCCGGACCCGGCCGGGTGCGCCGGTCAGCCCTGCGCGTCGATGATGGTGAGGGCGAACACGAGGGTGTCGCCGGCGTCGATCCCGGCGTCGGCGTTGCCGGTGGTGTACCCGTCGGCCGGGGCGATCGCCACCGCGACCGTCGACCCGACCCGCTGCCCGCCGATGGCCTTGGCGAACCCGGGGATCACCTGGGCCAGCGAGAAACTGGCCGGCCTGCCGCGCTGGTAGCTGCTGTCGAACTGGATGCCGGTCCGGCCGTTCACGCCGACATAGCTGACCTCGACGATCGTCGACTGTGACACGGTCTCGCCGGTGCCCTCGGTGAGCACGTGCACCTGAGTCTGTTCGACCGCGAACGGGGTGGTGACCTTGACGGTGGGTGGAGTGCTCGTGTTCTGCGATGCGGCCACCGTCACACTGCCGGTGGTCCCATCGAGCTTCCAGCTGGCACCCGGCGCGGAGCTGCCGCCCCCGTCCGATCCGCCATCATCGGAGCCACACCCGCTGACCACCAGAACAGCGAGAACGGCCAGGATCCCGAGGACTCCACGTACTGTACGCATGGTGCTCGACGCTACCGGGTGTGCGCCGGCCGGCCGGCGCACACCCGCAGGCCGGTCAGCTCGACTGCACCAGCGACGCCAACTGTTCCACCTCGGCGACGCTGCCCGGCGAGACGAGCATCGTCGTCACGCCCGCCTTCTCCCAGATCCCGATCTGCTCGCGAACGTACTCGCGGTCGCCGACGATGGCCGAATCATCGACCACCGCGTCGGGGATGATCGCCGCCGCCTCGTCCTTGCGTCCGGATCGGAACAGCGCGGTCACCTCGTCGACCACCTCGCCGTACCCCATGCGGCGATACACCTCGGCGTGGAAGTTGGTGTCCTCGCTGCCCATTCCGCCCATGTAGAGCGCCAGGAACGGCTTGATCGCCGCGTAGGTGGCCGCCCGGTCGTCGGTGATCACGATCTGCGCGGTGGCACAGATCTCGAAGTCCGCGCGGCTGCGGCGGGCGCCCGCTCGCGCGAATCCCTCGTCGAGCCAGGCGTTGTAGGTGTCGGCCATCCGGGGTGTGTAGAACAGCGGCAGCCAGCCGTCGGCGATCTCGGCGGCCAGCGCGATGTTCTTGGGTCCCTCCGCGCCGAGCATCACCGGGATGTCGGCGCGCAACGGATGGGTGATCGGCTTGAGGGATTTGCCGAGTCCGGTCGAACCGGGACCGGTGTAGGGCAACCGATAGTGCGGGCCGGCGCTCTCGACCGGCGCCTCACGGGCCCACACCTGCCGCATGATGTCGACATATTCGCGGGTTCGGGCCAGCGGTTTCTCGAATTTCTGGCCGTACCAGCCCTCCACCACCTGCGGGCCCGACACACCGAGTCCGACGATGTGTCGGCCGCCGGAGAGATGATCGAGGGTCAGGGCCGCCATCGCGCACGCCGTCGGCGTGCGCGCCGACATCTGCAGCACCGACGTGCCCAGGCGTACCCGCTCGGTAGACGAACCCCACCACGCCAACGGCGTGTAGGCATCCGAACCCCAGGCCTCCGCGGTGAAGATCGCGTCGAACCCGGCGGATTCGGCCGCCGCCACCAGTCCCTTGTGGGCGGGCACGGGTTGCGCGCCCCAATACCCCAGTTGCAGACCGAGTTTCATTCTCGCGGGCCCTTTCCTCGACCATCGGCGATGAAGCGATGCATCGAACCTATACCGCCCGGTCCACCATCCTCAAGGGATCGGCAGTCAATTCCTTTACCATAGGTACGTCGCCACCGAACGCTCCCGGCGGCCACGCCGACCGAGGAGGGGATCGTCATGTCTTTGCGTCACGCGATTCTGGCCGAGTTGATCAACGGCGAGGCGTCGGGCTATCAACTCGCCAAGACCTTCGATGTCGCGGTCGCGAGCTTCTGGTTCGCCACCCCGCAACAGTTGTACGCGGAGTTGCCCCGCCTCGAGGCCGCCGGTCTGATCAGCGGCCGCGAGGTCATCCAGCAGGGCCGTCCCAACAAGCGGGTCTACGCGATCACCGACGTCGGCCGGGACGCGTTGCGGGTGTTCGTCGAGGGCGCCTCGAAACCGACCTTCATGCGCGACGAGCTCCTCGTGCGTGTGCGGGCCTGCGACATCGGCGACACCCCCGCACTGATCGAGGACCTGCGCGGCCGCGCCGAGTCGGCGCTGGCCAAGGCCCGTCTCATCGAAGGGTTGTTGTGCAAGGTGCGCGGCGACGTCTCCGAAGATCGCTTTCTCGCCGAAAGTTCGCCCGTGGGACCATATCTCACCGGACTGCGCGGCATCGCCTTCGAACGTGAGAATGCCGCATGGTGCCGGCGCGCCGCCGACGTCCTGACGGCCCGGATGACCGCCACGGCGCGGAGCGACGGCGCGGACGCGCCCTGACTCAGCCCTGATTCCCGCCGGCGGCCGCCGCCTCGGCGCGGATCCGGTCGAACTGCGCACCCATCGCCTCGGCCACCGCGGTGGCCCCGGACAGTGGCCGCACCATCACCATCAGGTCATCGATCCGGCCATCGGCGTCGACGTGGATGAAGTCGCAGCCGGTGATCGATTTCCCGCTCACCGTGGCGGTGAACATCAACGCACTGTCGGCGACACCGGCAGATCCGAACTCGCGGATGTAGCCGAAGTCCTCGAACACCCGCATCACGGCACGCAGGATCGCCGCGGTGATCGCCTTGCCCTCGTACGGCGCGAACGCCACGGGACTGGTGAACACCACGTCGTCGGCGAGCAACGCCTCGATCGCCGTCGTGTCGCCGCGTTCGACGGCCTCGCGGAATTCCTTCATCGAACACTCCTGATCATGGAACACCTATGGTCATGAAATTGAGTATGACGGGGATACTACCGTGACGTCCTCGCCGATATGCCATTGATCGAGATCACCCGCATCGGAGACGGTGACCCGATTCCGCTGTCCGGCGGGGCAGACCAGCCCTTCGACGGCATCCGCGCGCTCGGGATGGGCGACGTCGTCGCCAGTGCGGGCGTCGGGCGGGCGCCGGCGTTGCACGGCGCCGGGGTCACCGAGGCGTTGGCCCGCCGGGTAGAGCGCGGCGGCAGTTATCGGGTGCATGTGTCGCCGGTGGCGGTGCGCATCGCTACCTCGATCCGGAGGCCTTCACCGCCGACACCGCACTCGGTGCCTATCAGGGCGTCACCCATCAGGTCCGGATGAGCGGCACGCCCGGGGCGAACGCACCATCCTGGTGCCGCGTGGTTCCTGCCGTCCGGAGTGGCTGCCGATGAGTCCGTCCCGTGACGACAGTTGCCCCCTCCGGTCAGTACGACGCGGCCGGGCCCGTCGGGGTGATCCCGTGATGACGTTGTGCGACATCGGGATGCGCCCGGGTACGCGACTTCCACGCGTTCTCCCCGTAGGTGGCATAGATCGGGTTGGCCGGATCGGCTTCGACGCCGCGTGAGCGGGCGGCGAGTTCCGGAGGCAGGTCGATGATCGGTATCACCGCATCGAGGGCGGGATTGAGGAAGAACGGGATCGAGATGCGATCGGTTCCCGGTTTCGGTGCGCGCACCCGGTGACGGGTGGCTCGCAGATAGCCTCCGGTCGCGACTTCGAGCAGTTCACCGACATTGACGATGAACGCGCCGCGCACCGGCGGCACATCGATCCACTCACCGCCGGTGGTCTCAACCTGCAGTCCCGCCGATCCCGGGTCGACGAGCAGAAGCGTCAGGACACCCGAATCCTTGTGCGCCCCAACGCCTTGCTCACGATCGGCGGTGCCCGGGTAGCGCACCACCTTCAGCAAGGTGGCCGGCGCGTGGGCAAACGCCTCGTCGAAGTGGTCCTCCGAGGCGCCCAGCGACAACGACCACTGCCGCAGCAGCCGCAGCCCGACCTCGGACAGGGAGTCACTCCACGATCCGAACACCTCACGAAACCGCGAGGGTCGCGTCGGCCACAGGTTCGGGCCCTGAAGGTTCCAATAGCCGTCAGCGTTGTCGATGACCGGTCGATCTGGACCCAGATCGATCTGTTCACGCCAGTCGACCCGCCCGTTGGTGAGTTCTCCGCCCAGTCGCGAGTAGCCGCGGAAATGCGGGCTGTCCAGCTGGCTGATCTCGTCCTTCTCCGCATCGTCGAGGGCGAAGAACTCGCGGGCCACTCCCACCGCGGCCGACATCTGTTCGGCGGGTATCCCGTGGCCGGTCAGGTAGAAGAATCCGTGCACATGCGTGGCCTCGCGCAGCGCGAGCCGAAAACCCTCCGGATCGGTATCGGCGTCGGCGAGATCCAGGATCGGCAGCATGTGCTCCACTCTGGCACCGCCGTCGCAACCATGCCAGGCCGCTGACCCCTTCGACCCACCGCGGCGTCAACACCGCTTCACCGACAGCGCTCTGCTCCTCACTGACGGCGCCCTTTCCTCACCGACGGCGCTCTGTGCGTCGTTGGCTTCTGTCATCGGGGCGCCGTCAACGTCCGGCAGAGCGCTGTCGATGCGGGCGAGAGCGCCGTCAACGACGTGCGCGGGCATCGACCCCAGCCGATCGACCTGCGGATACCTCGATGCCTCCACACGTGCCACCGGGCGACGCGGGCGAGGCGACCCGGCCGTGGGACACTACCTCGGGTCCGAATGTCCCTGACGAAGTGTCCCCGACGAACTGTTTCCCGACGAACCCACGAGGCGGCCATGGAGAGTGTGCAACAGCCGGCGCTGGCGCAGGCGTGGGAGGCCAATCGCTCGATCCAGAAGTCTGCCGCCGTGCGCCTCTTCGCGGCCACCAACTCCGCTCTCTACGTCACCCTGATGGAGCGCCACCTCGACTTCGGCTCGCGACGGTCGGAGACCGACCTGGCGGTCCGCCTCGATCGCGACATCGCCGACCTCGGTCTCACCGACCAGCCCCAAGGACTCGACCTCATCAAACTGTGGGCCAAGAACGGATGGCTGCACCGGATGCCCGATCCGGCGGTCACCGGGCAGAATCTGTGCCACCTGACGCCCGAGGCTCGCTCGGTCCTCGATTACACCCGCCGGTTGCGTCGTGAGGATTCGGTGGCCACCGGTGGGTCCATCAACGGCATCGCCGCGGGCCTGCGGCGCGTCGCCGGACAGGTCAGCGACGACGCGGACGCACTGCGCGAGGACCTCACCCAACAGATCGAGGAACTCGACGCCGAACTGGCGGACCTCGATGCCGGTCGTCGGCGCGAGCCCGACCTGGCCGCCGCCGAGGACGAGGCCCGCGCCATCGCCTATCAGATGGAACAGGTCATCTCCGACATCGGTCAGTACGGCAGCATGCTCGATCGCATCACCACCGCGCTGCTCGACGATCCCGGCGATTCCGACCTCGCCTACCGGGATCGGCAACGGCAGATGTTCGACGACTACGAATCGCTGCTGGAGTCGTCACAGAGCGCCTCCTACCACGCTTTCACGACGATGATCGGCGACCCCGCACAACGCGCGAAGCTGATCGCCGACATCGACACCGTCATCGCCCGTCTCCCCGGTATCGATCCGGCGCTGCGGTCGGTGATGGACAACTTCTTCGTCCTCGTCACCCAGCAGATCGGTGAGGTCGGCCGGATCCGTCGGCGCTGCGCCCGCCGCATCCGCCGATTCGTCGCCTCCGGCACCCTCGAACAGAGCCGCGGCATCGCCCGCCAGCTCAACGACGCGTTGTCGACGGCGAACGAGTTGCTGTCGACATCGCTGTCGGATCGTCGCCTCGGCTACGAATTGCCCCTGGCCACAACGTCATTGACCTCCATCGGCCGACTGGCGTTCGAGATCCGCAATCCCGAACCACCGACCCCGGCGCTCATCGCCGACGGACAGGCCGATCTCGACTCGTTCGTGTCGCTGGCCGGCCAGGTCGACACCGTCGAACTCACCGAGCGCGTCAACGACGCCCTGCACACCGGTCCGGTCACCCTCGCCGAGGCCATCGACTCGCTCGACGAACCGTATCTGGCCCATGTGATCGTGTTGTGGTCGTGGGCGTTGCGCCAACCCGGGGCGTCGGCGCCTCCCCCAACCGCATCCACGCCGACCTCGGTCCTCCGCTTCCGCTCGCTCGATGGCGACGACCGCTTCATCGAGGTACCGAGCCTCACCTTCACCGAACCGATTCCGACCGCGGAGGCCGACACCCTGTGACCGACAATCGCGACCACGGCACCGCCGTCGACCCTGCCACCACCGACGAGTTCCGCGGCTACGACGACCTGCCCGCCGTCGCCCGGACCGCCACCGTCGACGACAGCCCGAAGGTGCCGCGTTTCGACGGCGACCTCAGCGAGATGCCCGACCGTGCGTGCTGGGCGTTGCAGAACCTGGTGACCCGCCGCTACGTGAGTGCCGATCGCACCCCGCAGCTGTGGTCGTGGGTCCTCGAGTATCAGGATCGGCTGCGTGTACGGCTGTCCGAACTCGATCTGCGCCTGCGGCTGGTCACCGAACTCGAGGTCGCCTTCGTCGAGCAGGTGGGCTATGACTCACGCTGGGGTAGAAGGCTTCTCAAACGAGAGACCATCCAGACCTATGATGCGATCCTGGCTCTGCATCTGGCCAAACACATGCGGGCCGCGCGCGAGGAACAAGTGCTGATCACCCACGAGGAGATCCACGAATTGTTCGCGGGCGTGTCGAATACGATCGACCGGGACCTGACACTGTTCGACAAGCGCATCGACAAGGCCATCGACAAACTCGAGGAGCTCGAGTTCCTGCGTCGTCACCGCGACGACCCCGACACTTTCACCGTCAGCCCGGTGATCACCGCGGTGATGACCGCCTCGGTCATCACCGATCTCCAACACCAGTTCGAGGTGTTCATCGGTTCCGGCGAAGTCGGTGACGAAGACGCGGAGGACACGCCGTCGGATCACGACGGCGCCGATCCGGTGGATCTCGATGCCGACGATATCGACGACGAGGGGGATGACCAATGGTGAGCAGCCGCGTCGATCAGTTCCACCTCTCCCGGCTGCAACTGATCAACTGGGGTGTCTTCGACGGGTACCACTCGATTCCGTTCAGCGTCAACGGGTCTCTGGTCACCGGCTCGTCCGGCAGTGGTAAGTCGTCACTGCTGGACGCGATCTCGCTGGCCTTCCTGCCCGATCATCGGCGCAACTTCAACGCCTCCGGCGACGCCACGGCCGCCGGTTCGGCCAGTGGCAAACGCACGGTCGGCAAGTACGTCCGCGGCGCGTGGGGCGAGCGCCGCGACGGGGTCAATTCCACCCGCGAGGTGATGTATCTGCGCGGCACGGGTCCGGCGTGGGCGGCCATCGCGGTCACCTACACCTCCGATTCGGGTGCCGCGATCACCGGGCTGGTGCTCAAATGGCTTGCCGCAGGCAAGATGACAGATGCGCACAGCGCCTACTTCCTGACCGAGGGTGACGCCGACATCGTCGAGGCCTGCAACGAGTGGGCGCAGGGCAATCACAACGCCGCCCGACTCCGTGAACGTGGCTGGCGCGGTGGTCCCGGTGAGGGCAAGTACCTCGCATCCCTGTACTCACTGATCGGCATCCGCGGATCCGATGCGGCCCAACAACTTCTCGGAAAGGCCAAGTCGCTCAAGAGCGTCGGTGGCCTGGCGCAGTTCGTCCGCGAGTTCATGCTCGACGAACCGACGAGCATTGTCGGCATCAAGGATGCTCTCGAGCAGATCGATCCGTTGGTCGACGCACGTGAACTCCTCGACATCGCCCGGCGTAAACGCACCATTCTCGGTGACATCGAGGCGATCCAGGAACGTTACGCGACCGAGGCGGCGAAGTTCTCGGTCCTCGACACCATCGACACCGCCGCCGTACGCGCCTACCTGACCAATCTGCGAATCCGGCACGCACAACCGGAGATCGCCGACCTCGACGATCAGATCGAACGCCTCGACGGCGACCTCGAGGCGCTGACCGCCCAACACGATCAGCTGCGGACCGATCACAGTCACCTACTGTCCCGGATCGCTTCGAGCACAGCGGATCTCGCCCCGCTGTCCGAGCAGCTCACCGCCGCCCAGAAGGCCGCCAACGAGGTGTCGATCCGGTTCTCCTCGTATGAGGCGAAACTGTCCGCGCTCGACGTCGAGATCCCGGACACCGCAGAGGATTTCTGGGAATCACGCGAGTTCCTGATCGAGGAGGCCACCCGGATCGACGGGCTCCTCGACGCCGGAAAGGGACACTACGCCGAGGTTCTCGCCCAGGAGGTGGCCGCCCGGACCCGGCGCGACGCCGCGAGGGACGAACTCACCCGCGTCGAGAACGCCGGTTCGGCGCTGCCGCGCTCCGAGCACGAGATGCGCCGGGTGATCGCCGACGCCCTGCAGGTCGACGACACCGAACTGCGCTACGTTGCCGAACTCGTCGAACTCGATCCCGGTCAGGAACGGTGGCGGCCGGCCGTCGAGAAGGTACTGCGCACCGCAGGATTACGACTCCTGGTGCCCGACAGGCATTTCCATGCCGCACTGCGTTTCGTCAATACCCACGACATGCGTGGCCGGATCCAGTTGCACCAGGTCCAGTCCCGTGACGCCGGGGCCGCCGATCCCGGTACGCTCGCCGCGACGCTGCGTCCGGTCGACCCCACCCATCCCAGTTCGGCGGAGGCCCTGACCATCCTCAACCGGTTGGGCAACTACGTCTGCGTCGACGATCCCGCCGAGTTCTCCCGGCACGCGAAGGCAGTCACCGATCGCGGGCTGCGCAAGGATTCGGCCAGACTCGCCATCAAGGATGACCGTCAGACCCTGCGGGCGTCGCAGTTCATCTTCGTCGGCAACGTCGATGCCAAACTCGCCGCCCTGCGCGACGAACTCGATCAGCACGAGAGCAACTATGAGTCGGCCCGCGCGGCGACGGCGTCGATCGAGGCCGACCGATCCGACAAACAACGGCGACGCGACGCGTATCGCAGTGTCTGCGAACAGTTCACCCAGTGGACCGAGATCGATGTCGAGTCGGCCGAGGACCGCGCCGAGCGCCTGTCCGCCCAGTACGAACTGCTGATGGAGGAGCATCCCGACGTCGAGGCCCTGCAACGCAAGGCCGAAGAGATCTGGGAACAGGTGCGCGCGGCGATCTCCAAGGCGGCGCTGGTGCGCGACCGCATCGCCTCCCACGACGAGCGCCGCACCCAGTTGCTCGACCTCACCGACCGACTCACGCCCGAACAGGTCGGTGAGGGCATCGAGGTGGCGCTCGACGGATTCCGGGAGGAGTCGCCGGCCATCCTCGACGTCCTCGCACCCGAACCGTACCGCGCGGAACTGGTGAAGGCGGTCGGCCGGGACCGTGACCGCATGCGCGCCGATGCCCGGCGTTCCCGGGACGAACTCGCACGGATCGTGCGGACTTACGACGAGGAGTTCCCCGACGCCATCCCCAACGACAGCGACGACCTCGACGAGCGGGTCTACGACTACGTCGCGATGTGCCGCCGCATCGACGAACGGGAACTGCCGTCGGCCTACGAACGGATGCGTCGACTGATCACCGAGCAGGCGCCGGGAGCGATCCTCAACCTGCACATGGCCGCAGACGCCGAGGAACGCCGCATCGTCGAACAGATCGAACGCGTCAACACCGGCCTCGGGGCCGTCGCGTTCAACCGCGGTACCCGGCTGCGTCTGCAGCCCGGGCGCAAGCACCTCGCCGCCGCGGCCGAACTGACCGAGAAGGCCCGTCAGATCTCCCGGCGGTCGACCGCGGTCGCCTTCGGCGACGAGCAGGCGATCCTCGAGCAGTATGCCGACATCCTGCTGCTGCGCGAACGTCTCGCGGGTGCCACCCCGGAGGATCGCCAGTGGACCCGCGATGCCCTCGACGTGCGCAACCGTTTCGACTTCTACTGCGAGGAGCACGACGCCACGACCGGCGAGACGATCCGGACCTACAGCAACGCCGGCGACAACTCCGGTGGTGAGCAGGAGAAACTGATGGCGTTCTGTCTGGCCGGAGCGCTCAGCTTCAACCTCGCGAGTCCCGACGGGGACGACAATCGGCCGATCTTCGCGCAGCTGATGCTCGACGAGGCGTTCTCCAAGTCCGATCCGCAGTTCGCCCAGCAGGCCCTCTCGGCGTTCCGCAAGTTCGGGTTCCAGCTGATCATCGTGGCCACCGTGCAGAACACCAGCACCATCCAGCCCTACATCGACAACGTGATCATGGTGTCGAAGACCGAGACGGGTGGGCGGCCGGTCGCCACCGCGACCTCGAAGTCGATCGGTGCGTTCACCGAACTGCGGCGGTCATCGGGCCGCAACCGGCTGATCTGACACGGCTGACCCACCAGAAATCTGACAACGCCGACCCACCAGAACAGCCGACCGACGACACAACAGAAGACGACACAACAGAAGAAGTGGGGGAAGACGATGCTTCCCCCACTTCGTGGGTCGGGATTGCGCCGAAGCGCCGGGCTCAGTGTCCGGTGCCGCGGTACTTGCGCCGGTACTCGTCGTAGAGGTCGGCGTTCTTCTCACGTTCGAGCTTGTTGACGAGATCGGCATCGAGTCCGTGCTGGGTCAGCCGGAAACGCCGGTACACCCGGTTCAACGCGATCGAGAAGAAGATGTACGGGATGAGGATCGGTACCGTCATGTTCGCGCGCACGAGCCAGTCGGCGGGCGCGAACAGCAGCGGGACGAGAACGATGATGCAGGGTATCGCCCAGCGCGCGACCATCCGGGTGGCCGCGCCGGGCCCGGCGAGATCGTTGGTCACCCAGTCGCGCATCGAATCGGGCAGGCGAGCGCCGTAGCAATACTTCACGTACTGCCAGCCGTGCGGGCGCTCGGTGGCCGTGCTGGTCGTGGTGACCGTGGACGTCTTGCTCATCGGGGTCTTCCTTGTCTCGGCTGTGGTGTATGGCTCTGGGGTGTACGGCTCGGGTGTCGGCTACCCGCGTACACCGGGCGATCCACCCGGCGCCGATAAGTAGTGCACGATTTAATTGTATTCACTTTGATGCGCAAGCGCTACCCCCGGTCGGCACGATCAGCGTGCGAGCGGACTGTAGAACACCAGTCCGTTGCCCTTGTTGTCGTAGACCACGGCGCGACGTTCATGCGCATCGTCGTAGGGACCCTTGACGATGCCGCCGCCACTCGCCTCGATGGCCTTGGCGGCCGCGTCGACGTCGTCGGTCTTGATCCCGACCACCACCTGTCCCGGGATCGGGTGATCGACCTCGGTGGCCAGCGCCAGGGTGACGGCCCCGCCGTTCAATGCCGCGAAATGCGCACCGTCACGGAACTTCAGCGCGAAACCCAGGGTCTCGCTGTAGAACTCGATGGATGCGTCGAGATCATCGGTCGACAGCACGATCATCTTGACCTCATGCTCACTCACCACTGACTCCTTTTCTCGCAGGCACCCCCAGCATAGGCCTCCGACTTCATTCGCAGGCACCTCCACCATAGGCCTCCGACGCGGGGACAGGAACCTCGCCTGTCCCCGGACCGGCGACGAGAAGCGCTGCCGGACATGGCTTGTCATTTCGATGCAATCGGCCCATGCGACGCGGGATGATGACGGGATCCCCGTGGTGGCTCTATGCCCCACCAGCGAGCCCGTCACCGCGCCCACCACGAAACTGCAGTGCGCCGAGCAGTGCCGCCGCCGCGCCGGCGCGTTCGGGATGGCGCATCAATGCCAGGGCGGTGACGCTCGGCCGATCACACCCCACAACGCTGCGATGACCGCACAGCCGACGAGCAGCCGCCAGGCCATCTGTTCCCGCGGCCACGACCAGAAGCGCCGAACCGGCTACGAGAAACGCAGCACCACAGGCGATCTGGTGGAGCGCTCGGGAGAATCGCACCCACCGTGCACACGCCATCAGGCACAGACCGTCGACCGCGAACACCACCGCGAACTCCGAGGGGCTCAGTCCGTGCACCTCCTGGAATGCGAAGGGGGAGCCGGTGATGTAGGCGAACAGCGCCCCGAAACCGACGGCGCCGGTGGTGATGACCAGCCAGGTACGGCCATCGCTGAGCAGCCGCCCATACGACGCCGAGGCGCCGGCCAGCACCCCGCCGGACACTCGGTGTCCCGGCGGCAGCGTTTCCGGGATCCACATCGCGGTGGCCACGACGAGGAGCGCACCGATGACGGCGAGCAAGGCGAAGATCGTGCGCCACGAACCGACCAGCTGGATGGCGCTACCCAGCAGCGGGGCCAGTACCGGGCCGAGCCCTACGACGACGGTGAGCAGCGCAAAGACCGACACCAGTGCCGATCCCGAACACCGATCGGCCCACGATGGCCCGGGGGAGCGCCGGAAGGTAGAGATCGGTGGAGATCGGGCCGAATGCCAACAGCGCACTGATGACCACCAGGACGCGCCTGCCGACACCAGACTCCGACTCGTCCGGATCGTCGGGCACAACCACGGCGGACGTTCAGTGCGCGGCCGGTGCGAGCAGCCGAACCCAACTGTCGACGAGTTCGGTGATCATCTGTTCCTCGTCGAGTTTCCAGTCGGAGCTGCCCCAGTTCTGGGCGACGTAGTCGAGTTCGGCGATGGCCAGGACGCCCCGGAAGTGGCGTTGGTGTTTCTCGAACCGGCCGGCCCGCTCGAGTCCCTCCTCGATGTCGGCCACGGCCTCCTCCATCCACCGTTCGACGATGTCACCGAGATCGGGATCTACCCCGGCCGCCTGCCGGGCGATGCGGATGATCGGCCGGATCTCCGGCCAGATGGTCACGCGTTCACGCATCCACGCCTCGATGCTGTCGCGAGTCCCCGCCGCCACCACCGCGACCAGATCGGTGGCGGTCGACCCGTGGTCATCGGACCGATCGCGCTGCAATGACTCGTTGAGCTGTTCGTCGACGAGGGCACTCATCAGATCGCTGCGGTTGGGGAAGTAGGCATAGAACGTCACCCGAGTGGTGCCGGCCGCCTTGGCGATGTCATCGACCGTGGTGGCTGCGTATCCCTTGGCCTGGAAGGTCTCCAGCGCGGCCGTCAGGAGTCGACGGCGGGTGAGTTGCTTCTGGGCCTCGCGCAGACTGGTCATGGGCATTACTGTATTGGCCCGGTGACCATCGGGGTCCTGGGCACGCGTCCTGCTCAGTCCACCGGCGCGGCCCCGCGAGGACGCGCACAGTCGACGCAGACGCGGAATCGGTGTCCGGGTCCCCGTCGAGACGCTCGGGTTCGCCGACGAAGGGAAGATCACCGACCGCCTTGAGTGACAGCCCGAACTGTTCGGTCCAGAAGTACGGCCGATGCACCAGCGCGGGCGCATCCGCGCCGAGCAGCAACGTCGTCGCGGCCACCTTCGCCTGTTCGATAGCGCTGTTCCACAACGGGATCCCCACCTGGTGACCGGTGGTGTCCAACGAGGAGATGCGCGAACTCGGCGATCTTCGATGCCGGCGAACTCGCCAACGCACTGCGTGACGCGGCGTCCGTCCCGGCCGCGCTGGCGCAGTATCAGGCCGTCCGCAAGCCCGGCACCGATGAGCTGCAACGTATTTCGCGGTCCGGCTGGACCGAGGGTGAACTCAACGACGCCTTCCCGGGTCAGAAGCCGGCAGCACAGTCGACATCCCAGACCGCGGGGGCATGAGCGATGGCATTGCATCCCGAGATCGCCAAGGTGCTGGTGAACATGCCGGCACCGCCGCCGGGACGTTGAATCCCACGGCGGCGACGAGCCGCTGGTCGACGACCACAACTCGCTGCTGCCACCGGATGCCTTCCACCTGCCGGTCGGCCGTCCGGTCACCCATAAGGTGTTCCGCGACGCCGCCCACCCCTCGCGGTTGGTGTTGCCGTTCACCACGACCGGCCGAGAGTAGACGGCATACTGGGTCGGGTGTCGTTCTCCCTGATGCCGCCAACTGCCCGTCGCACACCACTGACCGCCCGCCTCGCAATGCTGTCGGCCGTCCTCGGGGCGCTGGCCCTGCTCTGGTCGGGGACCGCGGCCCCGGCACACGCAGAGTCGGGCACCGCCGGCCTCGACCCGGTCCTGGCGACCGCGTACGCGCAGGCCGCCGCGGCCGCACACGACGACGGGGTTCCGCTGCACATCACCTCCGGCGCCCGCACCCGGGCCGAGCAGCAGCAACTGTGGCGGGACGCGATCGGCACCTACGGCAGCCCCGAGGCGGCACGCCGCTGGGTGCTACCGCCGGATGAGTCCACCCACGTCGGCGGTCACGCGATCGACGTCGGGCCGCAGGCCGGGGCGGCCTGGCTCGAGCGCAACGGCAACCGGTGGGGGCTGTGCCGCACATTCGCCAACGAGTGGTGGCACTTCGAGGTCGCGACCATCCCGGGCACGCCATGTCCCCGGATGTGGCCGGACGCGGCTGCCCGCGCCGACGCGCACGGCAGGCACTGACCACGCTTGTTGACCCTGATCGCCCCCGAGTTCGGTGAGATTTGCCACCATGGAGAGATGCCAGAGCTGACGTACGAGGAGTTCGGCCGCCGCTTCTTCGAGGTGGCGGTCACCGAGGACCGCGTGGCCAGCGCATTCTCCACGCTGACGGGTGATTCCTTCGAGGTCGGACCGATCCCGTCGGGCCCCGGCGGTATCGCCAAGGTCCGCGCCCGGGTGCGCATTGACGAACCCCACATCGTGCGTGAGGTCTCCGACGTCATCACCTTTGCCGTCCAGATACCGCTGAGTATCCGATTGCTGGTCGATCTGAAGGTCGATCGCATCCGCTACGACGTCGACGGCTCGGTGGCCCTCGCCCTGACCGCTCGGGCGATCGAGCCATTGGAACTGCACATCGACGTCGCCGAACCACGTCCGCGGGACGTGACAGTGGGTGTGGCGGCCCGCAACCTGCGCGGCGAGATCATCCGGATGGTGGGCCAGGTCGACGACGAGATCCGCCGGTTCATCGCCGCCGACGTCGCCGTGCGCATCAACGATCCGGCCATCACCAAGGCACGCATCATCGACGTCGCCACCGAGCTGGGCCGCGCCTTCGAATCGATGTAGCCCCGCCACACCGACAGCGCCCGAACACGACGAAGGGCCGCCACCGGTGCTTGTCGCATCCGGCGACGACCCCTGATCGTTGTGACCGGCGGTCAGCCGCTGACGGCAGCCAAGGCGTCGTTGAACGTGGCGCTGGGGCGCATCACCTTGTCGGTCAGCTCGAAATCCGGTGCATAGTAGCCACCGATGTCGACGGCACCGCCCTGAGCGTCGTTCAGCTCGGCGACAATGGCGTCCTCGTTCTCGGCGAGCGACTTCGCCAGCGGCGCAAAGTGTTTCGCCAACTCGGCGTCGTCGGTCTGGTTGGCGAGTTCCTGCGCCCAGTACATGGCGAGATAGAACTGGCTTCCGCGGTTGTCGAGCTCACCGGTCGACCGCGACGGACCCTTGCTGTTCTCCAGGAGCTTGCCGGTGGCCGCGTCGAGCGTCTTGGCGAGAATCGTCGCCTTCGCATTGCCATTCTTGCGGCCCAGATCCTCCAGGCTCACCGCCAGCGCGAGGAACTCACCCAGTGAATCCCAGCGCAGGTGATTCTCTTCCAGCAGCTGCTTCACGTGCTTGGGCGCAGACCCACCGGCACCGGTCTCGTAGAGACCACCGCCGGCCATCAACGGCACGATCGACAGCATCTTGGCACTGGTGCCGAGTTCCAGGATGGGGAAGAGGTCGGTGAGGTAGTCACGCAGGATGTTGCCGGTTGCCGAGATGGTGTCCAGACCCCGGATCAGGCGTTCCATCGTGTACCGGATCGCGCGCACCTGCGACATGATCTGGATGTCGAGACCCTCGGTGTCATGATCCTTCAGGTAGGTCCGCACCTTGCCGATCAGCTCGTTCTCGTGCGGGCGGTACGGATCGAGCCAGAACACCACCGGCATGCCGGAATCACGGGAGCGGGTGACCGCGAGCTTCACCCAATCCCGGATCGGGGCGTCCTTGACGATGCACAGACGGAAGATGTCGCCCTCTTCGACATCCTGGGACAGCAGGATCTCGCCGGTGGCCACGTCGACGATGTTGGCGGAACCGGCCTCGGGGATCTCGAAGGTCTTGTCGTGGGAGCCGTACTCCTCGGCCTGCTGCGCCATCAGGCCGACGTTGGGGACCGTTCCCATCGTCGTCGGATCGAAGGCGCCGTTGGTCTTACAGAAGTTGACCATCTCCTGGTAGATCCGCGAGAAGGTGGATTCCGGGTTGACCGCCTTGGTGTCCTTGGGCCGGCCGTCGGCGCCGTACATCTTGCCACCGGCGCGGATCATCGCGGGCATCGACGCGTCGACGATGACATCGCTGGGGGAGTGGAAGTTGGAGATGCCGCGCGCCGAGTCGACCATCGCCAGCTCCGGGCGATGCTCGTGGCACTTGTGCAGGTCGTCGATGATCTCTTCCTTCTTCGACGCCGGCAGCGACTCGATCTTCGCGTACAGATCCGAGAGCCCGTTGTTGACGTTGACGCCGAGTTCGTCGAAGAGGTCACCGTGTTTGGCGAAGGCATCCTTGTAGAAGGTGCGCACGGCGTGGCCGAACACGATCGGGTGACTGACCCGCATCATCGTGGCCTTGACGTGCAGCGAGAACATCACGCCCGTCTTGTAGGCGTCCTCCATCTGCTCCTCGTAGAAGTCGATGAGGGCCTTCTTGCTCATGAACATGGCGTCGATGACGTCGCCGTCGGTGAGCGACACCTTCGGCTTGAGGACGATCGTCTCGCCGCCGGTGGTCACCAGTTCCATCTTGACGTCACGATCACCGTCGACGGTCATCGACTTCTCGCCGTGATAGAAGTCGCCGTGGCGCATGTGCGCGACGTGGGTGCGCGACGCCATCGACCAGTCACCCATCGAATGCGGGTGCTTCTGGGCGTACTCCTTGACCGCCTTCGGGGCGCGTCGATCCGAATTTCCCTCACGCAGAACGGGGTTGACTGCGCTACCCAGACACTTGGTGTAGCGGTCGCGGATCGCCTTCTCCTCGTCGGTCTTCGGGCTGCCCGGGAAGTCGGGGATCTTGTATCCCTTGGCCTGCAGTTCCTTGATCGCGGCCAGCAGCTGCGGCACCGACGCGGAGATGTTCGGCAGCTTGATGATGTTGGTGCTGGGGTCCTGGGTGAGCTTGCCCAGTTCGGCGAGGTTGTCGGGAACCTTCTGCTCGTCGGTGAGGTAGTCGGGGAACTCGGCCAGGATGCGGGCTGCGACGGAGATGTCAGTCGTCGCGACGTTGATGTCGGCGGCATCGGCGAACGCTCGGATCACCGGCAGAAAAGCGTGGGTCGCCAGCATGGGCGCTTCGTCGGTCAGCGTGTAGATGATGGTCGGTTTTTCCGCGCTCATAATCCGCCTTACTCTCCAGTCGTGGTCACGCAGCACCGGGATTCGTGTTGTCTCGGCGCTACCAGTATCGCGGTCGCGGCGACATCGTGCGTGTTGATGCGTTGTCTTGCTGTCGCCGCATCCGCGGCCCGCGGGTCGGGGTCCTCTCCGAGCTTACGACCCCGGCTCCGGCCACCGACACGTCACACGGATCTGATCGGGCGACAGGGATCACATCAACGAGCGGGTTGTTCAGACGCCGCAATCGCCCGCTCGTCGACCGCGCTCCTGCTCACATCGACTTCGCCCGTCTCCGCGTTCACAGCGCTCGGCTTTCCCGTTGACAGCGCTCGATGTCGTTGCACCCGACGCCCCGGCACGTTCCAGCCTCACCCCACCAGGCCTCGACACCTCCTCGGCCGGCGCCTCGTCGGGCTCGACTAGCGATTTGAGAGAGCGCCGTCAACGTCGGAGAAAGCGCCGTCCGATTACGGCCGCAGTCTCGCCGCCACCTCGTCGGCGAGCGCGAGGCTCGACGTCAGTCCGGGCGATTCGATGCCGAACAGGTGGACCAGGCCCGGTATCCCGTGATCCGAGGGTCCGCGCACCGCGAAGTCCGCGTCCCGGTCACCGGGACCACTGATCTTGGGGCGGACGCCCGAGTAATCGGGATGCAGCGCGTGGTCGGGGAGTCCGGGCCAGTACCACCGGATCTCTTCGGTGAACGTATCCACGCGGTGGGGATCGACGGACAAGTCGACCTGCGCGGGATCGACGTCCCCCAGCCACTCGACGTCGGGGCCGAATCGCGCCCGACCGTCGAGGTCGAGCGTCAGGTGGATACCGAGGCCGCCGGCCACCGGCACCGGGTAGATCAGGCGGGAGAACGGCGCGGTGCCGTGGTCCAGTCCGAAGTAGTTGCCCTTGGCAAAACGGCGCGACGGGATCTGCCCGGGCGGGAACCCGTCCAGTGCGGCGGCGACATCCCACGCCCCCAGCCCGGCGCAGTTGACGAGTGTCGTGCACCGGACCCGGAACGAGTCGCCGAGTTCCACCGTGATCGTCGCGTCGGCGCCGATCTCGCCGGCGACGAGCGGGCTGTGGACGACCACCCAGGCTCCGGCGTCCTCGGCGTCTCGGCGCAGCGCCTGCATCAAGCCGTGCCCGTCGACGATGCCCGTCGACGGGGACAGCACCGCCGCGACCGCTGACAGGTCCGGTTCCATCTCGGCCAGTTCGGGACCCTCGACGAGACGGAGATCGGTGACCCCGTTGGCGTGCGCGGCGGCGATGATGCGCTGAAGTTGTGGACGCTGATCCTCGGTGGCGGCCACGATCAGCTTGCCGATGCGTCGGTGGGCCACACCGGCCTCGGCACAGTAGCGATAGAGCATTTCGCGACCCGCGACGCACGCACGTGCCTTCAGGCTGCCGCGCGGATAGTAGATCCCGGCGTGGATGACCTCGGAATTGCGGGAGCTGGTCTTTGTCCCGATGGCGTCCTCGGATTCGACGATCACCACCTCGCGACCGTCGCGCGCCAGTCGCCGCGCCACCGCCAGCCCGACGACGCCGGCGCCGACCACCACGCATTCGACCTCGTCTGTCACCGGACTCCCTTCGGATGCCGCGGCCCGCTCGTCCGCCCGCCGTCAGGATAGCGTCGCCACCTCCGGGCGAGCCGAATTCACGACGCGGCGTCGTCCTCGTCGATCCGGAAGCCGACCTTCAGGGTCACCTGCGTGTGCGCGACGGCGCCGTCGACGACATGCCCACGCGTTCCGACGACCTCGAACCAGTCGACGTTCCGCGTCGTCTTCGTCACGCGCGCAATGGCATTGGCAATCGCCGCATCGGTACCCTCCGCCGATGAACCGACAACCTCGATGACCCGGTATACATGTTCGCTCATACCGCGATTCTGGCACCGACCCCATCGCACGCGGGCGAAGTTCGACCATCCGGTCCGCCGGCATGGTCGCCGCCACCGCGCCACCGTCGGTGCGCTACAACTGATTGGTCCATCCCCTCGGCACCCAAGGACAGGTCCATGCAGTATCTCGGCTCGCCCCTCGAGCTCGCTCACGGTCGCCCGTGGCGCAATCGGGTCGCGCTCGCACCGCTGACCAACCTGCAGAGCAATGCCGACGGAACGTTGTCCGACGACGAATACCGGTGGCTGGTTCGCCGCGCCGAGGGTGGATTCGGTCTGGTGATGACGTGCGCCGCGCATGTCAGTCCGGAGGGACAGACATTCCCCGGTCAGCTCGGCATCTGCGACGACACCCATCTCGACGGTCTGCGACGGCTCGCCACCGGTATCCGGTCCGCGGGTTCGGTGTCGGCGGTGCAGTTGCAGCACGGTGGCCGTCGCGCCGATCCGGCACTGTCCGGTCGGCCGGCGCTCGGGCCGTGGGACGATCCGCAACGCGGGGTGACCGCGCTGACCACCGACCAGATCGAACGCGTGATCGCCGACTTCGCCGACGCCGCGGTCCGGGCCGAACGGGCAGGTTTCGACGGCGTCGAGATCCACGGCGCCCACGGCTACCTGGTGGCCCAGTTCCTCGACGTCCGGCACAACCGCCGCACCGACCGTTTTGGAGGGTCGGCGGAGAACCGGTTCCGCATCGTGCACGAGATCATCGCCGCGATCCGGGCGGCGACCTCGTCGGATCTACAACTGGGACTTCGACTCTCGCCGGAGAGGTACGGAATCGTGCTCGACGAGGCCCGTGCGTTGGCCGGTGAGGTCCTGTCCGACGGACAACTGGATTACCTCGACCTCTCGCTGTGGGATGCGTTCAAGCGTCCCTACGAGGAGCACCATTCCGACCGCCTCCTGATCGAGTACTTCGTCGACCTCCCACGTGGATCGACGCGACTCGGCGTGGCCGGCAAGATACTGGACGCACCGGGTGCACGTGAATGCCTGGAGCGCGGAGCCGATTTCGTGTTGATCGGAACCGGAGCCATCTTGCATCACGACTTCGCCCGTCACGTCGCCGCCGACGACGAGTTCCGGGCGATGGACACCCCGGTGCCCGAGCGTCACCTCGTGAACGAGTCGGTCGGTCCGCGCTTCGTCGACTATCTCGACGACCGGTGGGATGACTTTGTCATCCGCTAGATCCGTTCCCGCAGAACGAACCCCGACGCCGCAGGTCAGAGAACTGTTGCCGCCGAGCGCCCGAGCACAGCGTGATCGCGCCGAAGCCACCGATTGAATGCCTCGCCGTCCATGTCCGTGGCGTGCAGTCGGGGCAGCGCGTGACGATCATCCGAAGATGTCGCCGGTGTCGACACACTGGTACAGCCCACGGTGACATCACTGTCACGCAACAGGTTTCGCGTCGGAGCGTCGAAACGCCCGAACGGGAAGGCGAACTGGGTCACCGGCGCGTCGGCCAGTTCGGACACCGACCGGTTACCCGCGTCGATCTGAGCGTGCCGGTCCGACAGCGCCATGTCGGTGAGCGAGACGTGGTCCAGAGTGTGACCACCGAGGGTGATCAACGGATGCCGGGCCAGTTCGGCGAACTGCTCACCGGTCACCGGAAGTCGTGAGCTGACGCCGATCTCGGGTTCACCAGCCCACTCCAGGAGGTGGTCGACGGCCGCGTCCTGCTCGTCGGGACCCAGCACAACGATGGCATCCCACAGGGTCCGGAACAGCTGTTGCCGCCGGTTTCTCGGTTCTTCGGCATCGGCACGCCATCCGGCGCTATCGGCAACCGCACCCCAGCCATCGGTCGAGGTGAACGTCTGCCTGCCGGTTCCGAACGGGAGGTCGAGGATCTCGGGGAGAGTGGTCGGACCGAGGATCGCCCGCTGCAACGCATCCCACCAGAACTCGCGCCTGCGGTCGACGGCGTTGCCGACCACGAAGATCGTCGCGGGTATGTCGTACTTCTCCAGGATCGGCAGTGCGACAAGAAGATTGTCGACGTAGCCGTCGTCGAAGGTCACCGCGAGCCGGGAACCGTCCCGCGTGTAGCCGTCCTCGTCGGCGAAATCCGCGAGCGGCACCGCCGCACGCGCCTCGGCGAGGACGGCCATCTGATCGTCGAAGTGCTCGGGTGCGATGCAGATCGCCCATGGGTCGCAGGCCTCGGCACAGACGCAGTGATACATCAGGATCCCGCCGCGCGGCCGCAACCGCCGAATCCGGCGCCTGACCGCGGCGGCCGCGGCTCTACTTCTCGACATAGATCACTGTCTCGGTGCCATCGCCCGATTCGACGACGTCCTCGCGGACGGTCATGCCGGCGAAGTGCGCAAGAAACTCCTCCCGCGGCAATTGCAGTGCGGGGATGGCCTTGTCGTTGTCGACGCGCATCTCACTGTCCCCGAGTGGAACCGACAGCACGATTGCGAGACGGTCACCGGAGGAGGCCACGGCGTTGGCCATGATGCGCCGCCCCCCCCCAGTTGTGTTCGAGCACCCGGCAGCAGCACCCGTCCGGAACCCCCGACGCGGTCGCCGATGTCGGCGACGTCGACCTCGGCCCAGTTCTCGATGACCGGAGCAGCCTCGCCCGGACCCGCGCCGACCGGGCCGACGTCAGCACTCAGGAACTCTGTCGCCGCCTGCAGTGCCGGGTCATCGTCAGCCAGAGCTGCCTCGGTGGCGGCTTCGACGGCCGGGGCGAGCACGGTCGGTTGCCGCTGCCCCAGATCGCCCTTGCGAGCCGCGATGGTGATGATGACCGGGTACTCCGGGTCCACCACGTCGAGTTCGCTGCGGCGCAGTTCACCCTCGGCCATGCCGTAGAGAAAGGTGGTGGCCGACAACACGTTTCCGCGTGTTCGGACGTCGACGTTCCCCGGCGGGAAGGCCAGACCGAACAGCCGGTTCGCCGAGAGTTCGGTGAATGACCAGTACCAGGTGGAGTTCCACACCGGATCTGCGATCTGGCTGATCCCCGGCGCGGTGCACAGCAGAACACCACCGGGTTTGAGAATGCGGTAGATGGTTCGGATCGCCGAGGGCAGATCGAAGATCATCTGCAGCGTCTGCGTCAGAATGATGCAGTCGTAAGTATTGCTCGGCACACTCGGCGCGTCGGTCAGGTCGTCGACGTAGGTGGCGCCGGGTTCCTCGACGATGTTCAGCATGTCCGAGCGGGTCACCCCGCGACCGAACCGCTCGGTGTAGGTGCGTTCCCCGACCTCGAGGACCGCACCCGTGATGAGGTCGGCGCTGCGTTCCAGGAAGCTCTCGATGTAGTAGCGGTCGACGGGACGGCCGCGTTCGAAGCCGTACTCGCGGCAGATGGGCTGGGTGCGGCGGAGGTCTCCGAATCGCACCTTTCCGACTCGGGGGCGTTGCCGCCGCTCGGCCAGTATCCGAATGACGCGACGGTAGTTGGCCTCACCGAGTACGGACTGCACCAGTGCACTCCGGTTGCGCTGCAGAACTGTCATGGACCTTCCGATTCGATGTGCCGGTCACGCCGGTCACTTACTCGATCACATGATCAAGAACGCTGCGTGCCGGGTACGTGCTCACTGTCAGTTAGGGTCACCTTATCTCACCGGCTCACCGTCGCCGATCGGGACCGCGCGCCGACAACCTTCGCGATCCACCCCCACCGCCACCACACCCCTCTAATGTGTGTGCCAGGGCACACATCACGGCGCCCGCGCGTCACAGAAGAGTCAGGGGAGTTCATTGACCACCAGCACTCAAACGTCGAGCGAACTGACGACCGAACCACTGCGGTCCCGCCGTAACCACTGGAACAACCAGGTGCACCGGCACGCCTTCATGACGCCCGACCGCCCGGCTCTCCGATTCCAGGGTCAGACCACGACGTGGCGCGAACTCGACGAACGCAGTCGGGCCTTCGGTGCCGCGCTCAGCCGTAACGGCGTGCAGTTCGGTGACCGCATCCTGATGGCGCTACTCAATCGCACCGAGTACGTCGAGGCGGTCCTCGGCGCCAACGTGATCGGCGCCATCCCGGTCCCGGTCAACATCCGGATGAGCCCGGCAGAGGTCGGCTTCCTGGCCACCAACAGCGGCGCCAAGGTGGTGGTCACCGAGACGCTGCTCGCCCCGCTCGCCGCCGCGGTCAACGCATCGATCGGCGGAATCGACACCACCATCGTCGTCGGCGGCAGCGACAATCCTGAGCACCTCGACTACGAGACGCTGCTCGCCGACGGGTCGGCCGACCTGCCCGAGGTCGACGTCCCCGAAGACACCGTCGCGCTCATCATGTACACCTCCGGCACCACCGGAAAACCCAAGGGTGCCATGCTGACCCACCAAAATCTGCAGGCACAGGCGGTGACCACGATCAGTGCCGCCCAGGACCACACCGACGACGACGTCGCCTCGGTGGTGCCGCCCATCTTCCACATCGCCGGCCTGGCCGCCTTTGCGCCGGTCTTCTACCGGGGCGTGACCTCGGTGATCCACCCGCTGGGCGCCTTCGACCCCGACGACATGCTCGACACCCTCGAACGCGAGGGTGTCACGTCGGTGTTCATGGTGCCGGCGCAGTGGCAGGCGGTCTGCGCCGCACAACAGGCTCGGCCGCGAAACCTGAAGTTGCGCACCATCAGTTGGGGTGCGGCGCCGGCTTCGGACTCCGTGCTCAACGCCATGAGCGACAGTTTCCCGCAGGCATTGAACATGACGGCGTTCGGGCAGACCGAGATGTCACCGGTCACCTGCATCCTCGAAGGCAAGGACGCGCTGCGCAAGATCGGATCGATCGGCAAGGTCGTTCCCGCGGTGACCGCACGCATCGTCGATCCGATGATGAACGATGTCAAACCAGGCGAGGTCGGCGAGATCGTCTACCGGGGCCCGAACCTGATGAAGGGGTACTGGGACAATCCGCAGGCCACCGCGGACGCCTTCCGCGGTGGGTGGTTCCACTCCGGAGACCTGGTGCGCGAGGATGAGGACGGCTTCCTCTACGTCGTGGACCGGGCCAAGGACATGATCATTTCCGGCGGTGAGAACGTCTACTGCGCGGAGGTCGAGAATGTCCTCTACGGCCATCCCCACATCTCCGAAGCCGCGGTGATCGGTCGGGCGCATGAGAAGTGGGGAGAGGTACCGGTCGCGGTAGTGGTGTTGGCCGAGGGAATCGAGGATGTGACCCTCGACGCCATGGCCGGCTACCTCGACGAGAACCTGGCCCGTTTCAAACAGCCCAAGGACCTGATCATCGTCGACGAATTGCCCCGCAATGCCGGCGGCAAGGTGGTCAAGCCCCGCCTGCGAGAGAGCTATGGCAGCAAGGACATCGGCCTGAATCGCTGACAAAACCCGTCGAGTGGGCGCCCATTCCCGTCGAGTGGGCGCCCATTCCCGTCGAGTTGGCGCGCCACCCCGCCGGGCATGAGCCTCAGCTGTAGTCGTAGAAGCCCTTGCCGGTCTTCTTGCCGAGGTATCCGGCCTCGACCATGCGGCGCAGCAGCGGCGGCGGCGCGAGGTGCGGCTCACGGAACTCGTCGAACAGCGACTCGGCCACGTCGAGCACCACGTCGAGGCCGACGGTGTCGCTCAGGGTCAGCGGGCCCATCGGATGCGCGCACCCGTTGACCATGCCGGCGTCGATGTCCTCCTTGGAGGCGTACCCGCTCTCATACATCCGGATTGCGCTGACCAAATACGGGATGAGCAGCGCGTTGACGACGAATCCGCCGCGATCACCGGCCGCGATGGTGGTCTTGCCGAGGTGACCGCGGGCGTAGGTGGTGACGGTCTCGATCGCCTGAGGTGAGCTCGCGAGGCTGGAGATGATCTCGACGAGCGGCATCACCGGCACCGGGTTGAAGAAGTGGACACCGACCACGCGGGAGGGGTCGGCGACGTCCTTGGCGATCCGGATGATCGGGATCGAGGAGGTGTTGGTCGCCAGAATCGCTTCCGGCGAGGTGACCTTGTCGAGTTCGGCAAAGAACCCGACCTTCAGCGATTCGATCTCCGGCAATGCCTCGATGACCAGTTCGCGGTCGGCGAAGTCGGCAACCGAGGTCGTCAGGTGCAGCCGCGACAGTGCTTGTGCGGCATCGTCTTCGGTGATCTTCGACTTACTGACGGCGCGACCGAGTGACTTCTCGATGCGGGCCCGCGCGCCGTCGGCGGCCTCCTGATCGCGCTCGAGAACCAGTACGTCGTCACCCGCCCGGATGGCAACCTCGGCTATTCCCGCGCCCATGGTGCCGCCGCCGACAACTCCGAGCTGTGTCATGTGAATCCTCCAGGTGATCGGTGATCGCTCGTGGTCAGCCTAGGACATCGCCTGCAGCGAAGGACGTCACACCCTTGACAACGTACAACCAATCAGTTGTATATTGGGGAGGTGAACGACACCGACGAGGACCGGGCCGATGCCCTGTTCCACGCGCTGTCCGACCGCACCCGCCGCGACATCCTGCGGCGCGTTCTGGCAGGGGAGCATTCGGTGTCGACACTCGCGGCCGCCTACGACATGAGCTTCGCGGCCGTCCAGAAACACGTGGCGGTCCTGCAACGCGCCGGACTGATCACCAAGCGCCGCCGCGGCCGTGAACAACTCGCGTCCGGAGACGTCGACGCCGTGCGCGCCGTCGCCGACATGCTGACCGATCTCGAACACATCTGGCGTGGCCGGATCGCCCGCATCGACGACCTGATCGCGGACGAATCACCGCACGCCACCAGCGATCACCAGCAATCACCACAACCGACACCCCCAGCATCAGAAGAGGACTGACACCATGCCCGTCACCGACGTCACCCACGATCTCGACACCCGAACCCTCACCATCACCGCGGAGTTCGCCGCCCCGCCGAGCCGCATCTGGCAGATCTACGCCGATCCGCGGCAGCTCGAAAAGATCTGGGGCCCAGCCGAATACCCGGCGACCGTGGTCGATCACGACCTCACCACAGGTGGACGGGTCACCTACTACATGACCGGTCCGGACGGTGAAAAGTTCGCCGGATACTGGCTCGTCGACACCGTCGACGAACCCCATGGCTTCACCTTCCGTGACGGATTCGCCAATGAGGACTTCACCCCCATCGATTCCCTCCCGCTATCGCGCAACACCTACACGTTCACCGAACGGGACGGGACCACCGTCGCCACGTACACCAGCACGTTCGACACCGCCGAAGGTCTCCAGAAGGTCTTGGACATGGGCGTCGTCGAGGGATCGACCGGCGCCATCAACCAGATCGACGGGTTCATCGCGGCCTGAGCGCAGGTCCGGCGCACCCCATCGACGGCCTCACGCGTACCTCTACGCTGATCGTGGGGAACCATCACGGTTCCTCACGATCAGCGCAGAGGAGTGAACCGATGACCATCGCGTATGTGATCGCCGGATCCGAGGCGACCGGCGGCGCCGGACTCCAGGCGGACCTGCGGACTTTCGCTCAACTGGGCACCTACGGTGTCGGCACGATCACCTGCATCGTGTCCTTCGATCCGAACAACGGGTGGGCCCATCGATTCGTACCCGTCGACGCAGCGGTCATCGCCGACCAGATCGAGGCCGCCACCGTCACCCACGCACCCGATGTGGTGAAGATCGGCATGCTGGGTACGCCCACGACGATCGAGACCGTCGCCGAGGCACTGCGCAGTCGTACGTGGCGTCACGTCGTGGTCGACCCCGTCCTCATCTGCAAGGGGCAGGAACCGGGGGCTGCGCTCGACACCGACAACGCCCTGCGCGAGCAGGTCCTGCCGCTGGCGACGGTGGTGACCCCCAACCTGTTCGAGGCCGCAACACTGGCCGGCATGGACGAGCTGACCACGGTCGACGACCTCGCCGAGGCGGCGCGCCGCATCGCCGATCAGGGCCCGCAGACCGTGATCGTCAAGGGTGGTGTCGGCCTTTCCGGCGACGACGCGGTCGACGTCGTGTGGAACGCCGGCGCCATCTCGGTGCTCCGCGCACCCAAGGTCGGCCAGGAGCGCGTGTCGGGCGCCGGGTGCGTCTTCGCCGCCGCCACCACCGCCGAACTCGCCAAGGGTGCCGACATCGTCGACGCCGTCGCCACCGCGAAGGAGTTCACCCACGGCGGGATCGTGAGCCGACTGTCGTCGTCGGCGCCGTTCGACGCGGTGTGTCCGCGGCCGTGAGTCGAGCCGCACCGTCGACCTACAATCCGGTCGGGTAGAAGAACGCGCGGTAGGTGGTCAGGCTTCCTGAGAGGTTGGCGTCGTAGACGAGGTGTCCTCGGGCATCGAACCGGGAGAGGTGGCCGGTCGTGCCCCAGCCCCCGAACACCGAACCGTCGGCGAGCGTCTGGATGTTACCCATCGCCCACGCGGTCAGACGCTGCGGATACTTCCACCGCGATACCAGGCGCACCACGTCGTGCGCGAAGTCCGGTCGCGTGCACCGGGCCCACGACCACTGTCATCCCCACCACGACCGCGCAGCGCTACGGCCATGCGCCGCAACACAATTCTCCTCATGGAGCGTGATGCCATCAAGCCCGGAATCCGGCACATCACGTTTCGGCTCGCACTGGGCGCAACCACTGATCGATGACGCCGATCAATGCCACGAATCTCGGTCATTCTCACGCGGGCGCCGCGTCGCTAGCCTCGGGTTCACGCCATGGTCACCTCCCGCAACGCCCACCCCGATCTGCACGCCCCGCACGACGACGGAGGTGCGTACGAACGTCCGCCTCGCCCGCTTCCGACGCCGCGCCGGATCATCGCCGACTTTGGCACGAGCTACGCCACCAACGGCCTGATCGGCCTGATCTTCTCCGCGTCCGGACCGGTCGCCGTCATTCTGGCCGCCGGGGCTGCGGGTCACCTGGATCGGGCCGTGCTGTCGTCGTGGATCTTCGGCGTGTTCGCACTCAACGGTGCGCTGACGATCCTGGCCAGTTGGGTCTACCGCACGCCCCTCGCGTTCGCGTGGACCATTCCCGGGACCGTCCTCGTCGGCTCCTCGCTGCAGCATCTGTCGTGGCCCGAGGTTCTCGGCGCCTTCGTGGTGACCAGTCTGCTGATCACCGCGATCGGGCTCACCGGGCAGGTTCGGCGGGTGATGTCGGCGTTGCCGCAACCGATCGTGATGGCCATGGTCGCCGGCGTGTTCCTGCAGTTCGGCATCAACATCTTCCGGTCGCTGGACGACGATCCCGGGATCGCCGTACCGATCGTCGTGGTGTTCGTGGTGCTGTTGGCCTACCGGCGGCTGGGACGATTCATCCCGCCGATCATCGGCGCACTGGTGGCCGGGGCCCTCGCCGTTGCGGTGAGCGGTCGATTCCATCTCGCCACCACGCCCACCACATGGCTGGCCACGCCCGCACTGCAAGCGCCGCAGTTCGGCATCCAGGCCTGCCTCGAGTTGGTCATCCCCCTGGCCATCACCGTGATCGTCGTCCAGAACGGGCAGGGCACGGCCGTGCTCGAATCCGCCGGGCACCGCACCCCGGTCAACGTCGTCACCATCGCCTGCGGCATGTTCTCCGGGATGGCGGCCGCCGTCGGTGCCGTGTCGAGTTGCCTCGCCGGGCCGACCAACGCGTTGCTGGTCGCGGGTGGACAGCGCGAACGCCAGTACACCGCGGCGCTGACCTTCGGGATCCTGGCCATCGTCGTCGGCCTGGCCGCACCGCTGTTCGTCGACCTGATGCTCGCCACACCTGCGGCATTCGTGGCGACTGTCGGCGGACTGGCACTCCTCGGCGCACTTCAGAATGCGTTTCGCACCGCGTTCTCCTCGCGGTGCACCCTGGGTGCGCTGGTCACCCTGCTGGTGACGATCTCCGGCGTCGACCTGCTGAACATCGGAGCGGCGTTCTGGGGTCTGCTCGCCGGACTGCTGGTGTCGTGGGCCGTCGAGCGCGAGGATGTCCGGCCGGCGCGCGCCGGCTGACCCCGACGCAGGCACACCTCCGGCGCCCGGTGAGCACCGAGGCGTTCCGCGTTCAGAGGAGCCCCGGGCGCGCCATCACGAGAACTCTCACGCCGCGTCGGCGTCATCGGTCTCCCCGACCGGGGCGCTGCGCACCGCGTCGACACCCGTCACCGCCTCCGCGACCACCGGCACCATCCGTCGGCCGACCTGGGTATCGAGCAACGTGCCCTTCGGCCCGGCAAGATCCGGTAGCTGCTTGGGGCGGTAACCGTCGTCGCCGATGATCCGTACCTCCACCGAGTTCGCCACCGCCGCCCGCGGGGCGATGGCGCGGGTGATCCGTCGTCCCCAGTACGCCTTCCACGAGCGCCTCATCGGCACGCACGCGGACTCCCGCGGCAAGGGAGTGCGCTGCCGTGTCGACGCCGGGTCGATCTCGACGCCGTGCTGGGTCGCCTTGTCGAGCATCCATCCGAGGGTGATCGCATCCAGTCCGCCGGCCATCTGCCCACCGCCACCGACGTCGCAGTGCACGCCGGCGAACCACACCTGTTCGATGATCTGGTCCTCGCGCCCGCGTGACCACAGCGTCGGCGCGAACTGTTTGCGTCGCTCGTCGATCGCCACCGCGTGGTATCCGGCCCGCACGGCCGGGTGCAGCGCAGTGTCGAGGAATCGATACTTCGCGTCCTGCGAGCCGAAGAACGCACCCGGGATCCCCAACGTGCCGACCGTGTCCCACACGCCGACCACCTCGACGTGAGCGTCGACGAGGTCGGCCGGCCGCTGCGCCCACGCGGATTTGCCGTCGCGCGCGCGATAGGCGCGGAAGGCATTCGCCACCTGATCGGGCGTGGCGAGGCCCTCGGGCAGACCGCAGTAGGCAATCATCCCGCCGAGACTGCGCGCGGTGTACGCGCCGCGGCTGAAACCGAACAGGTAGATCGAGTCGCCCGGCACGAAGCAGTTCGCGATCTTCTCGTAGCCCTCGCGGACGTTCTCCACCAGTCCGACCCCGAAGGCCCCGCCCCGCAACCGTGACAGGAAGCCACCGGCGCGCCCGACGCCCTCGTCGTAGAACGGTTGCTGCGCATCGGATTTGACCAGCGCCGTATACAGCCGATAAACATTGGTGTCAGTCGCCGGGCCGTCCCAGGTCCCGTCGCAGCAGTAGATGATCTTCTTGCTCATCGTAGATCCTCGACTCCGGTGGTGGCTGCCGGCGACGTGCTCGTCGTCGTGCGACCAGCCTAGGATCGTGACCGCAAGCGGCACATGAGTAGTCGACTACTCGATTCGCCGCGATCCACCCTCGTCAGCACACCCGGCGACACCTCAGCGGCACACCGCACCTTGCGACGCCGAGGCCACCAACTTGATGTACTTGGCCAGCACCCCACGCGTATACCTCGGCGGCAGGGGAGTGAAATCGACTGCACGCGAGGCAAGTTCGTCGGCATCGACCAGGATGTCGAGGGTACCCGCACCGACGTCGAGGCGAATCCGGTCGCCGTCCCGCACGAAGGCGATCGGACCGCCGTCGACCGCCTCGGGCGCGACGTGCCCGACGCAGAGTCCGGTTGTCCCGCCGGAGAACCGTCCGTCGGTCATCAGGAGTACGTCCTTGCCCAGGCCCGCCCCCTTGATGGCGCCGGTGATCGCGAGCATCTCGCGCATTCCCGGGCCGCCCTTGGGACCCTCGTAGCGGATCACCACGACGTCGCCGGCCGCGATGGTGCCGTCCTCGAGCGCATCCATCGCCGATCGCTCCCGGTCGAAAACCCGTGCGGTGCCCTCGAAGACATCCGAATCGAAGCCGGCCGACTTCACGACCGCCCCCTCGGGGGCCAGCGATCCTTTCAGGATGGTGATCCCGCCCGTGGGATGAATCGGTGACGACAAGGCGCGCAGCACCTTTCCGTCCGGATCCGGCGGCGCGACTGCGGCCAGGTTCTGCGCCACCGTCTTTCCGGTCACGGTCAGGCAGTCCCCGTGCAGCAGGCCGGCATCGAGCAACGCCTTCATCACCACCGGAACACCGCCGATACGGTCCACATCGGTCATCACGTGCCGACCGAAGGGTTTGACGTCGGCGAGGTGTGGCACCTGCGCACCGATGCGGGCGAAGTCCTCCAGTGACAGTTCGACCTCCGCCTCGTGGGCGATCGCGAGCAGATGCAGCACCGCGTTGGTGGACCCACCGAAGGCCATCACCACCGCGATCGCGTTCTCGAAGGCCTCCCGAGTCATGATGTCGCGGGCGGTGATGCCGCGGCGCAACAACTCGACGACGGCCTCACCGCTGGCGCGCGCATACCCGTCACGACGACGATCCGGTGCCGGGGGAGCGGCACTGCCCGGCAGTGACATGCCGATGGCCTCGGCCGCGCTCGCCATCGTGTTGGCCGTGTACATGCCGCCGCACGCGCCCTCGCCCGGGCAGATGGAGCGTTCGATGGTGTCCACGTCGTCGCGGCTCATCAGCCCGCGGACGCACGCGCCGACCGCCTCGAAGGCATCGATGATGGTGACCTGGTGTTCCGAGCCGTCCGACAGAGTGGCGAACCCCGGCAGGGTCGACCCCGCATAGAGGAAGACACTCGCCAGGTCGAGTCGGGCCGCCGCCATCAACATCCCCGGCAGCGACTTGTCGCACCCGGCGAGCAGCACCGATCCGTCGAGTCGCTCGGCGCTCATCACGGTCTCGACGCTGTCGGTGATCACCTCGCGCGACACCAGCGAGAAGTGCATGCCCTCATGACCCATGGAGATGCCGTCGGACACCGAGATGGTGCCGAACTGCAGCGGATACCCGCCGGCGGCGAACACGCCCTCCTTCACCGCGGTGGCCAGCCGGTCCAGGGACAGGTTGCACGGGGTGATCTCGTTCCACGACGACCCGACCCCGACCTGCGGTTTGACCCAGTCGTCGTCACCCATGCCGACCGCGCGGAGCATGCCGCGGGCGGCGGTCTTCTCCAGTCCGTCGGTGACGTCGCGGCTGCGGGGCTTGATGTCGACCCGGTCGTCGGGCTGGTGGCTCATGAAGGCCACCTTAGGCGCGGCGCAACGGCATCGGGGGGACCTTCGTCCCCGCCGGCGACGGCCACCTCACCGGCGTCGGCACACCCCGGTTACGGTGACGCGGAGAAGCGCACCTCGGTGCCGCGAGTCTCGTTGTCCGACAGACGAAGTACCTGGCACCTCCGGATCGATCGCCGAGTTGCGCTGCGAGGCAACACCACAGTACCGCTCGGGTGTCGATCCCAACCGGTTGAGCTGGGCCAGAGAATCATTCACGTTCGTCGGAGTTGAATCGGCGTCAACTCACCGGTCCCATTCGCCAACCACCGATGGTGACAACGGGCATTGCTCGGAATATCCGGGGGAGCCGACACCCTCGCCGACCATAGTGGCGAAGACCACATCGCCGACGCTGCCGGGGTCGACATGTCCTGGTGCCGCCCGGATTCGCCGGTCACCGGCACGCTCGAACGCGACATCGCAGGTCGGCGTGTCCGTACCGTACTCGCGCGTACGGTAACGATCCGCAACAATCGACCGCGGGTTCGCCACCGGCGTCCCACTCTGCCGAACCGAGACACTCGACGCAGCGACGGTGCTACCGTCCGCCCCGAGTGCTGTGCGACCACCACGGTCCATCGGCCTGACGACGAAGAGAAGGGAGTCGGTGATGTTCGCCCGCATTGCCATCGTGAACCGAGGCGAAGCCGCCATGCGACTCATCCACGCCGTCCGCGGCCTGTCCGCCGAGACCGGACAGCCCATCGAGGTGGTCGCCCTGCACACCGATGTCGACAGCAACGCGACCTTCGTGCGCGAAGCCGACATCACCTACGACCTGGGCCCGGCGGCCGCACGCCCCTACCTCAACATGGACCTGCTCGAACGAGCCCTCCTCGAGACCGGCGCCGACGCGGCGTGGGTCGGCTGGGGCTTCGTCGCCGAGGACCCCGTCTTCGCCGAGCTCTGCGACCGCATCGGCGTGACCTTCGTCGGCCCGTCGGCCGAGGCGATGCGCAAACTGGGCGACAAGATCGGCGCCAAGCTCATCGCCGAGGAGGTCGGTGTCCCCGTCGCCCCGTGGAGTCGTGGAGGCGTCGACACCATCGATGAAGCCGTCGCGGCGGCCAAGGACATCGGATACCCACTGATGCTCAAGGCGACCGCCGGCGGTGGCGGTCGAGGTATCCGCAAGGTCTCCGACGACTCCGAACTCCGCGACGCCTACGAGCGCACGCGCGACGAGGCCGCCCGCGCCTTCGGCAGCGGCGTGGTCTTCCTCGAGCGTCTGGTGACCGGCGCCCGCCACGTCGAGGTCCAGGTGATCGCCGACGGGCAGGGCACGGCATGGGCACTCGGCGTCCGTGACTGCTCGGTGCAGCGACGCAATCAGAAGATCATCGAGGAATCCGCCTCACCGGTGCTCGCACCCGAGCAGGTCCTCGAACTCAAGACCTCCGCCGAACGGCTCGCGGTGGCCGTCGGCTACCGTGGCGCGGCCACCGTCGAGTTCCTCTATCACCCGGGCGAGAAGCTGTTCGCCTTCCTGGAGGTCAACACCCGACTGCAGGTGGAGCATCCGATCACCGAGGTCACCACCGGCTTCGACCTGGTACGCGCGCAGTTGCGGGTCGCCTCCGGTGAACGTCTCGAGGGTGAACCGCCGGCCGAACGCGGCCACGCCATCGAGGCCCGGCTCAACGCCGAGGATCCCGACCGCGACTTCGCACCCGCCCCCGGGCGGATCGCCCGTCTCGATCTGCCCGCCGGTCCCGGCATCCGCGTCGACACCGGCGTCAGCGAGGGCGACACCATCCCCGCCGACTTCGACTCGATGATCGCCAAGATCATCGCCTACGGCCGCGACCGCGACGAGGCACTCGGCCGGTTGCGCCGCGCGATGGCCCAGACCCGCGTCATCATCGAGGGCGGCGCGACCAACAAGAGTTTCGTTCTCGAACTGCTCAACCAGCCCGAGGTGATCGACGGCAGCGCCGACACCGGCTGGATCGACCGGGTCCGCACCGAGGGCCGCCTGATAGCGTCCCGCCATTCCGCGGTCGCCCTGGCCGCCGCGGCCATCGACGCCTACGAGGAAGAGGAATCCCTCGAACGTCAGCGGCTGCTGTCCACCGCATCCGGTGGTCGGCCGCAGGTCCAGCACGACAGTGGCCGCCCGTTGGACCTGAAGCTGCGCGGCGTCGGTTACCGCGTCCGCGTGGCGCGCATCGGTGCCCATCGCTTCCGTGTCGGCATCGAGGCCGGCACCGAGTCCCGCACCGCCGACGTCGACCTCGAACGTTTCGACGCGCATGCCGCGCAGATCGTCCTCAACGGGGTCCGCTACCGCCTGGTGACCGACACCCACGGACCGATCCACCTCGTCGACGTCGACGGCGTGACGCACCGCGTCAGCCGCGACGAGGGTGGCGTGGTCCGATCACCGGCACCCGCACTCGTCGTCGCCACCCCGCTGGAGGTCGGCGCCGAGGTGGAGGCCGGAGCTCCCGTCCTAGTGCTGGAGAGCATGAAGATGGAGACCGTGCTGCGGGCACCGATGCGGTCGCGGCTCAAGGAATGCCTGGTGTCGGTCGGTACGCAGGTGGAGACCGGTGTCCCGCTGCTGCGTCTGGAACCGCTCACCGACGACGAGGAGGAGGATTCGGTCGAGGCGGCCGAGGCCGCCGTCGACATCGAGTTGCCGGAAGTCCCCGCCGACCTGTCGGCCGAGGTCCGCACCGCTCGCGGGCTCGAGGATCTGCGCAGCCTGCTGCTCGGCTACGACGTCGATCCGCACGACCGCACCCGCCTGCTCGATGACTACCGCTCGGCCCGGCGTGAGGCGATCGAGGACGCGCGCCGTCCCATCGCCGACGAACTCGAGCTGATCACCGTGTTCTCCGATCTGGCGCGCCTGAGCCAGAACCGCCCGTCGGGTGAGGGGATCGGCGACGAACGCGTGCACAGCGCGCGGGAGAGCTTCCACACCTACCTGCAGAGCCTCGACGCCGAACGCGACGGGCTGCCCGAGGCCTTCCACGCCGCGCTGCGTCGCGCACTCGTGCACTACGGCATCGACGATCTGGAACGCACGCCCGAACTCGAGGCCGCGGTGTTCCGCATCTTCCTCGCCCTGCAGCGTCCGTCGGATTCGGTCACCGTCATCACCGCGCTGCTACGGCAGTGGTTGAGCGAACCCGCGCCCCGCGACGAGCTCAGCGACACCGTCGGCGCCGCGCTGGACCGTCTGGTCGCCGCATCCAAGGTGCGCTTCCCGGCGATCGCCGACCTCGCCCGCGGCGTCATCTACGCCTGGTACGGCCAGCCACTGCTGCTGCGTAGCCGCGCGCGGGTGAACAACACCGTCCGCGATCAGTTGCGTTACCTCGACGCCACCCCCGACGCCGCCGATCGTGCCGAGCGGATCGCCGAGATGGTCGGCAGCACCGAACCACTGGTTCGGCTGCTGGGTCAGCAGATGACCCGCGGGAAGGGCGACAACTCCGTCCTGCTCGAGGTCCTCACCCGCCGGTACTACGGCAACAAGGGCCTGACCAACATTCGCGTCCAGCAGACCGGCGCGGCCGGTTTCGTGGTCGCCGAACGTGCCGGCTCGAGCCTCATCTCGACCGCCGTCGGATTCGACGAATTGGGCGGCGCGCTGGCCGGTTTGGCGGATATCGCCCGCGACAGCGTCTCCGTCGACGCCGACATCTACCTCCGGTGGGAGCAACGACCCGACGACTTCGACGCCATGGCGAGCGCCCTGGAGGAGGTCATCGCCGGCAGCGGGTTGCCGCCCCAGGTCCACCGCGTCACGACCACGGTCGCCGGCATCGACGGTGCCCGGATGCACCATCACTTCACCTTCCGTCCCTCGGCCACCGGCATGTCCGAGGAGCGCCTGATCCGCGGCCTGCATCCCTACATCGCCCAGCGCATGCAGATGGAACGGTGGCGCAAGTTCGATCTCACCCGTGTCGCCTCGGCCGACGACGAGGAGATCTACCTGTATCGCGCTGTTGCCAAGGACAATCCGTCCGACGACCGGCTCGTCGCCTTCGCGCAGGTGCGCGACCTCACCGAGTTGCGCGACGACGATGGCCACCTGCTCACGCTGCCGTCGGCCGAGGCCACTCTCGCATCGTGTGTGGACTCGCTGCGACGGGCCCTGCGCGGCGCGGGCAGGAGCGCCGACACCAACCGCATCATCATGTACATCTGGCCGCCCATCGAGGCCGGCGACGACACCTTCCGGGTGATCGCCGACTACATCCGGGCGACCACCGTCGGGGTGGGACTCGAGGAGGTCCTACTGATCGGGCGGCGCCGCGATGCCGACTCCGGTGAGCTGTCCAAGATCGCAGTTCGCTTGTCGGTCAACGCCACCGGTGGTTTCGACGTCGTGGTGGGCGAACCCACCGACGAGCCGATCGCGCCGGTCGATGCCTACCGCCAGAAGGTGCTGCGGGCCGCCAAGCGCAACACCGTGTACCCCTACGAACTGGCCGCGATGCTCGGCGACTTCGCCGAGTACGATCTCGACGCCGAGCAGACCCTGGTACCGGTCGAGAGGCCGGCAGGACGCAACACCGCGGCGATGGTCGCCGGTGTCATCACCACCACCAGCGAGAAGTACCCCGAGGGCATCACCCGCGTCATCCTCCTCGGTGACCCGACCAAATCCCTTGGCGCACTGTCGGAACCGGAGTGTGCGCGGGTGATCGCGGCACTCGATCTGGCCGAGCGGATGCAGGTCCCGCTGGAGTGGTTCGCCCTGTCCTCGGGCGCCCGGATCTCGATGGAGTCCGGCACCGAGAACATGGACTGGGTGGCCCGGGCACTCAAGCGTGTCGTCGAGTTCACCCAGGACGGTGGCGAGATCAACATCGTCGTCGCCGGCATCAACGTCGGTGCGCAGCCGTACTGGAACGCCGAGGCGACCATGCTGATGCACACCAAGGGCATCCTCGTGATGACCCCGGATTCGGCGATGGTGCTCACCGGTAAGCAGTCGCTGGACTTCTCCGGTGGCGTCTCGGCCGAGGACAACTTCGGCATCGGTGGTTACGACCGCGTGATGGGCCCCAATGGCCAGGCCCAGTACTGGGTACCGAACCTGACCGCGGCCCGCGATCTGTTGATGTCGCATTACGATCACACCTATGTGGTTCCGGGGGAGCCCACACCGCGTCGGGCGATCACCGGCGACCCGATCGATCGCGACGTGTCGGATTATCCGCATGTCCTGGCCGGCAGCGACTTCACCACGGTCGGTCAGATCTTCTCCCCGCTGACCAACCCGGATCGCAAGAAGCCCTTCGATATTCGTACCGTGATGCGGGCGCTTGCCGATCAGGACCACGCGGTCCTCGAACGCTGGGCCGGAATGGCCGACGCCGAGACCGCGGTCGTGTGCGATGTACACCTCGGCGGAATCCCGGTGTGCCTCTTGGGTATCGAGTCCCGCGAAGTTCAACGTCGCGGATACACACCCACCGACGGCCCGGACACCTACACCGCAGGCACGCTGTTCCCGCAGTCGTCGAAGAAGGCGGCCCGTGCCATCAACGTGGCCAGCGGCAACCGTCCGCTGGTGGTCCTGGCCAACCTGTCCGGATTCGACGGATCGCCCGAGTCGCTGCGCAAACTGCAGCTGGAATACGGAGCCGAGATCGGTCGCGCGATCGTGAATTTCAAGGGCCCCATCGTGTTCTGCGTGATCTCGCGCTATCACGGCGGTGCGTTCGTGGTGTTCTCCAAGGCCCTCAACCCGAACATGACGGTCCTGGCGATCGAGGGGTCGTTCGCCTCGGTGCTCGGCGGAGCTCCCGCCGCCGCGGTGGTCTTCGCCGGCGAGGTGGCCAAACGCACCGCGTCCGACCCGCGGGTGCGTGATCTCGAGGCCCGCGTGGCCGACGCATCCGGCACCGACCGGACCAACCTCGGGGCGGAACTGACCGACATCCGGCAGTCGGTGCGGGCGGAGAAGATCAGCGAACTCGCCGCGGAGTTCGACTCGGTGCACAGCATCCAGCGCGCCGTCGAGGTGGGCTCGGTGGACGCGGTGATAAAGGCGGCCGAACTGCGGCCGCAGATCATCGGCGCCATCAACGGCAGCACCGCCTGGTCGAATCAGAACACCCAGGTGGGCGTCTCGTAAGGTAAAGCCCGCCCGATCGCGGCCTGCATCCGCTCAGACCGCACAGACCGCCCCGCACCGATCGACACCGATCGCTGCGGGGCGGTCCGCGTCGCCTGACGTTGACAGCGCTCTCCCCACCGTTGACAGCGCCCGACATCAGCTCCAAGACCCACAAAGACACAAATCGATGATCTGGTCTCAATCCATGCACTGTGTGATTGTGAGCGGGGGACTGGCCGGGCTGGCCTCGGCGGTCTGGCTGACCGAGGCCGGTCATCGGGTGACGCTGCCGGAGCGTCGCGGGTCGTTGGGTGGACGCACCATCGCGATGCCGGTGGCGGGAACACATCGCGGCCGATGCCGTCATCTGCGCCCTCCCGGTGTGGAGCATTCGCGGGCTGCTCGACAGGGTTCCCGGGCGTGAGCAGATCTATGCCGCGGCAGAACAACTCACACCGGTACCGATTCTCGGCGTCGACCTCGATCTCGACCGGCCAGCCACGTCGTGCGCATGCCGAAATCCACCCTCGCCCAACGACCCGGAACCGCCGAGATCCGGCCGGATCAGCCGACCGCGACGCGGAGGCCGGCACTGGCGGGGGACTGGACGCGCACCGACTGGGCCACCACCATGGAAGGTGCGTGCCAGAGTGCATCGCGTGCGGTCGAGGTGATCCTGCAGAGCAGCAAGGGAGATCGAGGATGAGTCATCAGGTCGCGGGTGCACGCGATGTCCGGTCCGAGGACGCCTTCGACACCGTCCGGGTCGCGCAATGGTTACGAACCCACGCATCCGACCCTACGGGCCTCGACCAGACACCCGAGGTCAAGCAATTCTCCGGTGGCGCATCCAATCTCACGTTTCTGCTGACCTACCCCGACCGTGAACTGATCCTGCGTCACGGACCCCGCGGCACCAAGGCCCGCGGCGCCCACGACATGGGCCGTGAATACCGCATCCAATCGAAACTGGCTGCGGTGCTGCCCTACGTCGCACCGATGGTCGCCTTCTGTGACGACGAGGAGATCCTCGGCACCGACTTCTACGTGATGGGCAGGATCGACGGGATCATCCCGGGAAAGGAATGGCCGGCCGACGTCCCCTTGTCCGCCGAGCAGGCCCGGGCATTGTGTCTGAACTTCATCGACGTTCTGGTCGAATTGCATTCGGTCGACCCCGAACGCGCCGGACTCGCCGATCTCGGCAAGGGCGCCGGGTATGTGCGCCGACAGGTGGAGGGATGGTCGACGCGTTTCCGCAACGCACGCACCGACGATGTCCCGGACTACGAGGCGGCGATGGCGTGGCTGGCCGACAACCAACCGGAAGACGTCGCCAACTGCGTCATCCACAACGACTACAAGCTCGACAATGTGATGCTCGCCGATGACGACGTGACCCGGGTGATCGGCATCCTCGACTGGGAGATGGCCACCCTCGGTGATCCGCTCATGGATGTCGCCGGCTCGATGGCCTACTGGGTCCAGGCCGACGACGACGATCAGATGCAGATGATGCGGCGGGTTCCGACGCACCTGCCGGGGATGATCACCCGCGCCGAGTTCGTCGACATCTATTGCGATCGAATGGGTTTCGCGATGTCACCGAAGCGGTGGCGCTGGTATGAGGCCTTCGGCTACTTCCGGCAGGCCGTGATCGCGCAGCAGATCTACTACCGCTACTACCACGGGCAGACCACCAACGAGGCCTTCAAACTCCTGGGACTCGCGGTCGGAATGGTCGAGGAGCGCATCACGGCCGTGACCGGATCCTGATCGCAATCACCTCTTCGGACGACATCACATCGCCGCGGCATCGGCGCCGACCCCGATAAGGTTCTGTCCCATGCGGAGGACCAACGGCGGATCGCGAATCGCCCGAACTCACCTCACCCGGCTGTCCGCCTGGCTCGCGGCGGTCATCGCCCTCGGCGCGATCCTCAGCGGATGCAGTGTCAGCACCGATGGCGCGGCCCACCCGGAGGCAGCCGGAGCGCAGTCCACAGAATCGGGCGGCGCCGCCGAATCGGGTCCTCGGATGATCTCGGTGGTCGCCGTCGACACCGCCGGCAATCCCGTCAACGGTTACAGCCTCGGCGGCGGCGGGGACTCGTTCACCGCAACCGACATCCGTTACTGCAGCCATGCGCTCGGCGCCACCACCGACGGCGTGTACCGATGCGGTACCACCGCGCAGTCCGCCAATGCCTGTTGGCCGTCTCCCGGGCGGTTGCTCTGTACCCCCGACCCGTGGACCACCCGACTCACGGCGTACGGCTACAGCGGGAGCCTGCCGGTGCTGGGGCAGCCCGATCCGGACATCTTCCCCTGGGCTCTGGAACTGGCCGACGGCGCGCGGTGCGTCGCCCGCAACGGTGGCGCCTGGCCGATGCCGCCGGCGGGGTTCGAGTTCGGATACAGCTGCCGATCGGGGTCGGTGTACTCGTTTGTCTTCTACCGCCCGCAGCTGGGCACCGGCGTCGGAGCACTCTTCGACAAGTCGCAATCCGACTGGACGGTCTTCCACGGAGACGGCGAGTCGGCCCCCGCACCGATCGGGGTGTCCACGGTCTTCTATTCCGCTGCCGCGCGATAGAAGCCACCCAGGAGAAGTAGCTCGGGAGAGGACTCAGCGGCCCGGGGTGAAGAAGTCGTAAGCCGATTCGGCGTGCTGCGCGTCGTCGATCCCGTCCACCTCGTGCTGACGGTCCGCGCGCAGTCCGATGGTGTACTTGAGCGCCAGCCCGATCACCCCGGTCACCACCACCGCATAAGCGAGCACCGCGACCACGGCCACCGCCTGCCGCCACAGCTGATCCAGCCCACCGCCGTAGAACAGGCCGTCCACACCGGCCGGAGCGGTCGACGACGCCACCAGTCCGATCATCAGCATGCCGACGACACCACTGACGAAGTGCACGCCGACGACGTCGAGCGAATCATCGTAGCGCCAGCGGAATTTCAATTCGATCGCATACGAGCTCACCGCGCCGGCCACCGCCCCCACGGCCAGCGCGCCGACCGGCGTGACCGCCGAACAGGAGGGGGTGATCGCCACGAGACCGGCGACCACACCGGACGCGGCGCCGAAGGAGGTCGGCCGACCGTGCCGGACCTGTTCGACGACCAGCCATGACACCATCGACGCCGCGCCCGCGCCGAGGGTGTTGACGGCGACGATCGCTGCCGCACCGTTGGCCTCGAGGACCGAACCGGCGTTGAAGCCGAACCATCCGAACCACAACAGTCCGGCGCCCAGCATGACGAATGGCAGATTGTGTGGTCGCATCGGGTCTTTCGGCCATCCCCGCCGGCGGCCGAGGAGCAGGGCGAGGACGAGCGCAGAGGCACCCGAGTTGATCTCGACCGCGGTTCCGCCGGCGAAGTCGATCGCCTTGAGGTGCGACACGATCCAGCCACCGTGTTCCTCGGTGAGGCCGGGTGCGCTGAACACCCAGTGCGCGATCGGGATGTAGACCACCACCGACCACACCGCGGCGAAGAGCAACCACGCGACGAACCGCATGCGGTCGGCGACCGCACCGGCGATCAGCGCGACGGTCACCATCGCGAAACCGGCCTGGAACGCGACGAATAGGATCGCGGGAATCGTTCCGACGAGCGGTATCTCGCCGTCGGCGTTGGCGCCGAAGGTGTGTTCCAGGCCGGGGAAGGAGGCGAAGCTGCCGATCAGTCCGTCGTGGTCGGTACCGAACGCCAACGAGTACCCGATGACCACCCAGATGATCCACACGATGGGGATGGCCGACAGGCACATCATCATCATGTTGAGCACGCTCTTGGATCGCACCATGCCGCCGTAGAACAGCGCGAGGGCCGGTGTCATCAGCAGGACGAGCGCAAACGCCACCAGCATCCAGGCGGTGTTTGCGCCATCGGGGATTCCGTATGTCGGGAACATCGACACCCTTCGTCGTAGGAGAGTGTCGGAAGTCTAACGGCTTGCCCATGACGCCAGCCGAGGCGAACTTCCCTGCCGCACAGGCGGACCCGACAACTCGGGCATATCGCCCAAGAGGCTCCCCGCGCCCGCCGGAATGCTCAATCGGGATCGACGAACCGGGCTGGGCGACGGGCCATCCCGGCGGCCACCGCCTCGAGCTGGTTCGGCGAGCCCATCAGCCCGACCTGTAGCTCGCTTTCGAGCAGGAGGGCCGCGGCGGGGGCGTTGCCGGTCCAGGTGCGTTCGTACAACTGCTTCGCGGCGCGGACGGCGTGGGGTGATTTCGCCGCGATCTCGCGGGCGAGGGTCAGCGCCGCGTCGAGGGGATCGTCGGACATCCCGGTGACCAACCCCAGACGGTGCGCCTCGGTACCGGAGAGGATGCGGCCGGTGAAGGTCAACTCCTTGGCCACGTCCAGCGGAACCAGGCGGGGAAGGGTCGCGGTGATGCCCATGTCCGGCACGAGTCCCCACTTGATCTCCATGATCGACAACCGGGCATCGGGCGCCGCATAGCGGATGTCGGCGCCGAGCGCGATCTGCAGTCCACCTCCGAAACAGTTCCCGGTGATCGCCGCGATGACCGGCGCCGGCACCCGCGCCCAGTCCAGCGCAACCCGTTGCGGCCGGTTGGCCACCTGTCCGCCCTCACGCTCCAGCAGCGAGCGCCCCAGGCCCGAACCGCCCAGGCCCGAACCACCCAGGGTGGAGACGTCGAGGCCGGAGCAGAAGCTCTTGCCGTCGCCGTGGATCACCACGGCACGGACGGCGTTGTCGGAGGCCATCGTTGCCGCCGCATCGACGAGAGCGTCGAACATGGCGTCGTCGAGGGCGTTGTGCTTCTCGGCTCTATTGAGGGTGAGAACGGCGACTCCCGTCTCGTCGACGGTGCTGCGGATTCGGGGTGTGTCCATCGGGCATGCCTCTCGATTGATTCCGTCCACGACTATCACGGGGCACGTGGGGACGTCACCGAACTACCATGTCTGCCAGAGATCGCCGCATCGAACGACGGTGCGACGCGAGGTCGTCGGCACGAAGGGTGGGGCAATGAACTTCCCCGGCAAATGGGACGGTGCCGCTCTGCGACGGATCGCTGCCGCACGCGAGCTCCGGATCTCGACGCCCCGCGCGGACGGCACGATGCGCACCGACGTCCCCATCTGGGTGGTCGAGGTCGACGGCTCGGTGTTCGTGCGGACGTGGCGTCGGCGCGACACCGGCTGGTTCGGGGCCGCCGTGCGGACCGGCACGGCCCGGGTCCGCATCGCCGACTGGGAGCGAAAGGTCGCCGTCGCCGATGTGGGCGCCGCCGATGCCGGGATGCGAACCGCCGTCGATGCGGCCTACCGGAGCAAGTACGGGGTGTCCGACGATCCCACGGTCAGCGGAATGGTCACCGATGACGCAGCGGCGTCGACGCTCCGGTTGTCACCGCCGCCATCCGGAGGCGACCCCGCCCACGACGGACGGCAGTGACCATGCACGAGGACGAACCGGTTTTCCACCTGCCGCCGCACCTGGTCCTGCTCGGTCCGCTCGCCCGATTCGGGCCGGGTGAGGATCCCGAGACCGTCGCCGGTCGCGGTGCACCATCGGCGACATCCTTCGCCCGGCTCGGTGGCTGGCAGTCGATGTATCACGCACGCATCGGCCCGTCCGCGACCACTGCGGTGGCCGAGGCCGCGGTGGTCCGCGGGCGACCCTCGCCGCCGGCGGCGCGCGAACCCGCCCCCGGACCCCACATCGACGTCACCGTCGGTGAAGGGCAGAGTGCGATCGTCCTCATCGACGACGGCGGTGTTCTCCGGTGGATCACCCCGTCTCACGGCGCCGCCGCCTCACGCACCCTGACCTTCGCGCTACCCGCCCCACCGCCGCGCCGCGCACGCACCGCGTCTGCAGACTCCACGATCGACATCGGCCTCGGGTCGGACGTGCTGTCGTGCTCCGTCTTTCGATTCCCGCTGAGCCCGGCGATCGGCGGCGTCGTGACGATCGCCGAGTCGTTGTTCACCAGAACCCGCCTGGTGCATGTCAACTCGGCACACGATCCCGATTGGCCGGCGCTGGCGACGGTACCGCCACCACGGGGCGGTCAACCGACCCGGATTCTGCTGCTGGTCCACGGAATCTTCGTGACGACGCGGTTCACCTTCCGCTGGCTCACCGAATTCGATGCGGGCACAGCCTTTCTGAATGAGTGCATATCCCGCTACCACCTGGTGCTCGGATTCGATCACCGCACCCTCAGCGTCGACCCCAAGGTCAATGCCGCGGAATTGTTGTCCGCCCTCAAGGGCCTCGGGTATGAGGACATCGACCTGGACGTGATCGCCCACAGCCGCGGGTCGTTGGTGACCCGAAGCCTGCTGGAGAGTGTGGCGACACCTGCCGATCGCGTGCGGGTCGGCAAGCTCATCATGGTCGGCGGCCCGAATGCCGGTACACCGCTGGGCAATCCCGACTGGTGGCGACTGGCCGTCGATTTGTTCACCAACCTCGTCGCCGGCCACGGTCTCGTCGCAGGCCGCAGCACCGCGACCGGCCACCCGCCGGCGGACGGTTCACTCGACGGATGTCGCCCGATCGCCGAGATGATCAAGGCCGTGGTGAGTGCCGGTGACTCGCGACCCGCCATCCCGGGGCTCGCGGCTATGGCCCCCGACAGCCCCTACCTCGCCGAGCTGAACAGCCCATCCGCGTCGACCGGCGCCAAACTGTTCTCCATCACCACGGATTTCGAACCACACCAAGCGGATCCACCGTTCTCGGGGCCCGAACTCGCGTTGTGGACCGCCCTCGATACCCTCGCCGACGCCGCCTTCACGAGCCGCGACGTCGGAGAAACAAACGACCTCGCTGTCGGTGTGCGATCGATGAGCATGGTGGACAACACCCCGCTACCGGAGACCTTCCATCTGCCGCCGATCACCGGCATCAACCACCTCCGCTACTTCACCGACGCCGACGTCGTCGCGCGACTGCGTTCGTGGTTGGAACCCGACACCCGCTGAGGCGGCACATCCCACCCACACCGCCGATGCCGTGGCGATACCATTGGCCATGCCGTACACCCTCGCCGAGGGCATGGTGTTCACCACACCGGAACCCCTTGGCGTCACCGACACCCTGCTGGCCGACTTCGCCGAGGTTGTGGGCCCCGGCACGACTCCGTCGGGGCTGCCGGTCGTCCATCAGATCATGGCGATCCTCGCGCGAGAGGCGATGCGTGCCGGCGCGGTCCCGGCCGACGGCCTCGTCCTCACCGCGGAATCGCTTCGGGTGCACCGTCCGCCACGCTCCGGCGACGTCCTCGGCGGGCGCCTGACCATCGAGTCGGTGCGGCGGCGGGCGGGCGCGGTCTCGACCCGGGTGCGCGGCGAGATCCTCGCCGCCACCGCGGAGACGATCGCGGAATCGTTGGCCACCTTGACCTTTCGCGAGGACGACGATGAGGCCGGCCGATGACGGGGGACACCACGACGCCCGACCCCGCCGACGCGGAGCCGCTGTGGGAGGCGATCGAGCCCATCACCCGCGACCGGGTGGCCCGCTATGCGGAGGTCTCGGGCGATGACAACGCGATCCACCTGTCCAACAGCGCGGCCCGCGCGGCGGGGTTGCCCGCGCCCATCGCACACGGCTACCTCATCCTGGCCATCGTGATGAGTCACGCGGAACGGTGGGCGGCCGACCACGGCGCCCGGATCACCGGATGCGACACGCGTTTTGTCCGACCGGTGTATCTCGGAGATGCCCCGGTGGAACTGCACCTCACCGGCCACCGGAAGAGTCCCGGGCTCATCGCCGCGTCCGCCACGGTGGCCGATACGGACGGACGGGCGCAGGCAATCCTGCGTCCGATCAGGATCGCCTACGAGCCGTCCGGCCGTTGATCGGTCACAAATGCGTGACCGAGAGCCCGCCGTCGTGGAACTGCGACCGCAGGCGCTTCTTGTCGAACTTGCCGACGCTGGTCTTGGGCACCTCGTTGACGATGGTCCACTGCTCCGGCAGCTGCCACTTGGCGACCTTGTCGGACAAGAACTCTCGCAAAGAGTCGGGGGTGGCGTCGGAACCCTCGCGCAGCACCACGGCCACCAGGGGCCGCTCATCCCACTTGGGATCGGGCACGCCGATGACCGCCGCCTCGATGACGTCGGGATGACCCATGACCGCGTTCTCCAGATCCACCGACGAGATCCACTCACCGCCGGACTTGATGATGTCCTTGGTGCGGTCGGTGAGGGTGAGGTAGCCGTCGGGGGTGATGGTGCCGACGTCGCCGGTGCGCAACCAGCCGTCCTGGAACTTCTCCGGCGCATCGACGCCGTAGTAGGAGCCGGTGATCCACGGTCCCCGCACCTCGAGTTCGCCGATGCTCTTGCCGTCACTGGGTACCGGCTCACCGAGTTCGTCGACGAGACGCGCCTGCACCGAGGCGGGGAACCGCCCCTGGGTGTAGCGGTAGGCCCACCGCTCCTTGCCGGTCACGCCGGCCGGCGGTCGGGCCACCGACCCGAGCGGCGAGGTCTCGGTCATACCCCAGGCATGCAGCACCTGAACGTCGTGATCCTCCTCAAAGGTGTGCATCAGCGACGGCGGCACGGCCGAACCGCCGATGAGGACGTCGTGCATGCACGAGATGTCCTGCGGATGCTGCTCCAGGTACTGGTGCAGGCCCTGCCAGATCGTCGGAACGGCAGCAGCGAACGTCGGCTGCTCCGCGGCGATCAGCGCGGCCAGCGGCTCGGGCTGCAGGAAACGATCCGGCATGATCAGCGACGCGCCGATCATGAACGCCGCGTACGGCAACCCCCACGACATCGCGTGGAACTGGGGGACCACCGCGAGGGCACGGTCACCCTGCTTGAGTGCCGGGCCCTCGGTCATGCACACCTGCATGGAGTGCAGGTAGATCGAACGATGGGAGTACGCAACACCTTTCGGGTCACCCGTGGTCCCCGAGGTGTAGCACATCGCGGCCGCCGAACGCTCGTCGACCTCGGGCCAGTCGAAGTCGGTCGGCTGGTCGGCGATCAACGCCTCATACGAGTGAACCTGCACTCCCTCGGGAGCGTCGACGCCGTCCGTCGAATCACCGGTGACGATGATGTGCTTGACGGTGGTCAGCTGCGGCAGTTGCGGATTGAGCAGCGGTAGCAGCGTCGGGTCGACGATGACGACGTGATCCTCGGCGTGATTGGCGACGTGGACCAATTGCTCGGGGAACAGCCGGATGTTGAGCGTGTGCAGTACCGCCCCCATCGCCGGAACGGCCAGATAGGCCTCGAGGTGTTCGGCGTTGTTCCACATGAAGGTGGCGACCCGCTCGTCACCGTCGACACCGAGACCCCGCAGCGCGTGCGCCAGCGCGGCGCATCGGCGGCCGACATCGGCATAACTACGGCGACGCGCCCCCTCACCGGTCCAGGTGACGACCTCGGCCGTCCCGTGCACGCTGCTTCCGTGCCGGAGCAACTGAGCAATGGACAATGGGACGTCTTGCATGGTGCTCAACATCTGATCACTCCTCGATCCTCGATCCGCTCAACCGCATTCTCGCAAACGGCCATCACAGGGTCCCATCCGCTGTCCGACGACGAGGCGGAATCCTCCGAAACGGACATCGGGCGCGGGCCGCCGCGCAGCCCGCGGTGATAGCGTGACGCATCCATCAACAGCGACCGCGGGGGAATCGATGAGCCATCCGACACCGGGCGAGCAACCGGACCGAGGGCATCCGGAATGGTCCCCGACCCCGCTCGGCCACCCGACCTCGCCCGAGCCCGGTTGGCAGCCACCGGGATACGGGGTCGCGCCCCCACCGCAGTCCGCGTGGCCGGAGGCCGGTGGTCCCGGATCGTCGGGCGGCGGTCCACCCGGTGGCAGCGGGAAGGCTGTGGCGGTCATCATCGGCGTCCTCGTTCTGGTCGTTGCGGCGATCGTCGGGGTGGGCGTGGTCGCAGTCCACCTGTTCAGCGGTACGGGTGGGCATGCCGCACCGGCCGCGTCCTCGTCGCACACCACCTCGGTCACGGTGAGTACACCGCCACCCGTGACCGCCACACCGCCACCGGCGACGTGCCCGGGAGCGGTCACCACGGCGGCGACACCGACGGGATGGCAGCCCGTGGCCGGCAAACGGGGCCTGTCCTATGACGTCCCGGGCAACTGGCAGGTACTGGGCTGCGGCACTCTCGTCGGCTGGGAAAAGCGCTGCGACGACGGACCTTTCGGCTACTGCGCGATCAGGACGATGGGTGGTGCGGCCGAGTTGGAGGTCCCGCGGTGCCCGAACAACTCGGCGGGCCTGTCCGGAACACCGGCGGCCTCGAACACCGACGACATCACCACGGCGGTCACCGACGAGGCAGCGCTCGTCGCCGACATCTACACCTCCGACTCCGGGGTGGTGCCGACCGTGACGTTGAGTGAGCCGCGCCCATTGACCGTCTCGGGCGCACCGGCGGTTCAGATCGTCGCGACGGTCACCGGGATCGAGACCTCGGCGTGCGTGGGTCCGACCGCGATCCACAGCATGGTGGCGACCACGGTGCCCGGCCAGTCCGGCACCGTGCTCTTCGTGATCTCGCTGCCGCAGGGCGGACCCGATGCCGCCGATCCATCACTGATCGATGCCATGGTGGGCACCCTCCGTCGAACCCCGTGATCGAGGAGCGGACCTCGGGTCGGGCCCACCCGGCGCGTCGGAGCCGCGCCCATCAGAACCCGATGATTCGGCCGGATTGTCGAACGTCACGTCGATCTCCTGAAAACCCTTGCTGCGCTGCGCCCGAGCCTGCGCCGAGTAGGCAGCCTCGTCACCGGGCATCAGGATGACGTTGTCGGTGAACGGGGTCAGCAGGGACCGCGGATACAGTTTGTCGACCCACACCGTGTTGAGTTCCAGACAGATCACCACCATCACCGCGGTGATGTAGAGAAACGCGAGCAGACCCAGGACGACGGCAAAGACGCCGTTGATGGCACTGGCCCGGGCGATCACCCGCTGTACGTACACCGCACCGAAGGTCTGCATCAGCTGCCATCCGAGTGCGGCGATGAGGGCTCCGGGCAGAACGTCGCGAGTACTCACGTGCCGAGCGGTACCGAACCGGAACCCCACGACAAAGACCGCGGTGTAGAGGAGCACCGGACCGATGATCGCCAGCACGCGCCCACTGCCACCGAGGTCGAGGGCGGCGGTCACGCCGTTGAGCACGGTCAGGCCGATGACCGCGAGTCCAACCGTCGACAGCAGCATCGCACCTCGGATCCGCACTCGGATCGGATCGGGCCGAACGTTGCGTGGCACCGCCCAGATGACATTCATCGCATTCTGGATCGCCACCGACACCCCGAGCGCACCGTAGACGGCGCTCACCACACCGATGATCACGGCGGTGGCACTGCCACCGAGGTGCCCGGTGTCGCCGAGTTGATCACCGACCACCGGGATCTGCGACAGCGCCGAGTCGACGATGCGCGCCTGGAGTTCCGGATCGTCCTCGAGGACGAGGCCGAGGATGGAGGTGAAGACCAGCAGAAGTGGGAACAGCGAGATGAAGCCGTAGTAGGTGATCAGCGCGGCCAGGTACCCACCCTGATCGTCGAAGAACTTGTAGGCGACGCCCAGTGGGAATCCACTCCATGGGTGTCGACGCTGAAATCCGTCGACACGATCTGCCATCGACATCGACGCCACCTTCTCCTCGAACCGGGGTGGCCCGGTGGCCGCGGCCCCTGCCATCCCCGTGCGTGCTGGTCAACGCACTGCGGATTCTACGTGGCCGCCACCGCCGTCGGTGGTCCCGCTCAGCCTCGGGTGCGTTCGAACAACTCCACGCGAACATCACCGAAACCACGTGTCTCGGTGAGGGTCCAGGTCTGACGGAGTTCCTCGGCCAGGGGCGCGCCGACCTCGGGCACCGGCGTCCAGCCGGCCGGGACCCCGGGTTTGGACACCAGCCACACGCGATCATGGCCACGGGTGATCGCATCGAGTCGTTCACCCACCCCGGTGCCCGGATCCGGTTCGACCAGCGATGGTTGGGGTGGCGTCCAGGGTGAATCCGCCTGCAGCGACGTCACCGGGCCCGCGGTGATGTCGGTGGGACCACCGGCGGGGAAGGGCGCACCCGGCGCATCGGAGAGATACCAGCGCAGTTCCGGCTCGAGCCACGTCAGTCCGTACAGGATCGCGTCGGAGGGCTCGTATCGCTCGGTGATCCAGGCCGCCGCCGCTCGCGGATCCTCGGACTTCGCCCGTGGCAGAAGGCCCCCGAGAGCGATTACCGAGCCGACGAGGACCACGGCGACGCAGGCGCATACGGCGATCTGCCGGACCCGATGGCCCCGGGCATGCCGCCAGACCAGAGCCGCCGCGAGCCCGCCGAGCAGAGCCCACGCAACCGACGAGGACAACACGTACCGAGATGCGAACATCGGCTGGTAGATCCACCCGGCGACCACCAGCACCACCATGGGACCGCATGCCCACAGTAGGAGGGTGCCGACGTCGATGCGGGCGATCGGCGTGGCCGAATCGTCGGAAAGGCCGCCGCGATCACGTCGGAAGACGAGCAGGTAGCCCGCACCGATCAGCAGCAGGGCAACAACCCCGACGGAGGCGATCGCCACCCCCGCTGGTCAGCAACTCGGTCGCACTCAGGTTGTGGATCCAGCTCTGCAGATCGCTGTACTGCGCCGACAGTGTGAGCATGACGCCGGCGACTACGAGATCGGCGATGATACCGACGGCGGCCACCACCCGAAGGCGCGTCGACCACGTACTGACCTGCGCGGCCCGGATCAGCCAGGGCGTGAACATGACGACGGCGACCAGCGAGAGTGTGTGCACCGAGGTCGCCGCCGCGATCAGGACCGCGAGCAGCGCCACCGACCCCACGGTGAAACCCCTGCGCGATGCGCGGTGCGTGAGCAGCGCCACGAGTGTGACGAGCGCCGTGACCACGGCGTACGGCCGCGCCTCGTTGGCGTATTCGGCGACGATCCCCCCGCCGACGGCGACCAGCAGTGCCGCGACGAGGCCGCATGCTCCTCCCGCGATCCGGCGGCCGAGTTCGGCGGTCAGCACGATGATGGCCAGCACGGCCAGCAGTGACGGAAGCCGAAGCCAGAGTTCGGATTCGGCACCCGCCGATGACCACAGGCTCAGGAGAAAGGTGTACCCCGCGAACCCGCCGTCGGCGTGACCGAGAATGCCGACGGTGCCGCCGATTCCGCGACTCACGGTGGTTGCGGTGATCGCCTCGTCGTACCAGAACGGGGCGCGCAGTCCGGTGGCCGAGGTGACGGCGACGCCCACCACGACGACGGCCAGAGTCACGAGGTATCCGGTTCCCGGCCGGGTCACCGGGGTGGTCGATGTGATCCCGTTCCTGCCGTCCGACGCAGTGCCGGTCGGGTCGTCGGACGGGAGCGCCACGGTCACATCTCCGTCGGGCATGCGGTCGAAGGTCTCACCAGTCATCACGGTTCTTTCTCGGATCGAGCAATTCGGTTAGGGTAACCTAAACCCTCGATCGAGCCGCGCCAGATCCCGGTGCCGAATCCAGACTCACCGCATCACAGACACACCCCGGATCACCGCCGCATGATCCTCGCCAGGTTCTTGCTCTCCATCCAGCGTTGCTCGATGGGCCGCATCGCATCGGTCTCGATGAGCGCGGGGTAGGAGGTCAGGTCGGTGAATTGCAGCCTGCCGGACTGGAATCCGATCATGGCGCTCGCCCGGCCCCCGGACTCGAGTTGTTCGGAGAGGAACTCGACGCACCGCGCGGTCAGGCTGGTGGCGTGGATGCGGTCGAATGGCGACGGATCCCCACCCTCCTGGACATGACCCAGCACCGCCTGGCGGGCATCGAAAAGTTCACCGCCCTCCTTCTCGAACAGTGACGTGATGAACCAGGTGTTGTACACCGAGTCGGCGCCTTCGCTGCGGATGATCAGTCCGAATCGTCGTCCCGATCGGAAGCCCTCGGCCATCGAATGGATGTCGGCGGTCAGGTCGTCGATGGTGATGCCGTCCTCGGGCATGTAGATCCGCTCGGCACCCGACGCGATTCCCGACAGCAACGCCAGATAACCGCTGTCGCGGCCCATCACCTCGACGACGGCCACCCGGCGGGTGGCGACCGCGGACTGCCGGATCTTGTCGACATCGGAGACGATGCTGTTCAGCGCGGTGTCACTGCCGATGCTGAGTTCGGTTCCGGGGACGTCGTTGTTGATCGTCATCGGCAGGCAGACGATCGGGATGTCCAGGGCCGAGAACTCCTGTCGATGACGGTGCAGTTCGTAGGCGGATTGGTAGGCCGCCCAGCCGCCGGCCACCAGCAGACCGTCGATGCGATGGGCGGCGATCTGCTCGGCGATCTGCCCGATCGCCTCGCCCTCTGGCACATAGCGATTGGTGCCGAGTTCGGCGCCACCGTCGGACACCCAGCCACTGACGTCCATCCAGCCCATCTCCTGGACCTGGCCACGCCGCAGCCCGCGGAAGCCGTTGCGCACCGCGAGGACGCTGTACCCGCGGTCCAGACCGAGCCGGACCGCCGCACGCACCGCGGTGTTCATTCCGGGTGCCGGTCCGCCACCGTGGACGATGGCGAGGCGGAAGCGTCGACGGCCCGCCTGGGTGGGTCGCGCGGCGGCCTGCTGCATCGTCTGCAGGATGCGGTGGGATTGGCGGAAACTGCCGCCGCGCAACAACATCGCACCGTCATAGTCGTTCGACTTGATCCGGTCGGCGACCGCGCGTGTCTGTTCCACGCATTCCATCAGCGGGGAGGTGACCACACGGTTGCCGCGAAGACCGACCAGTTGCGCGGGGGCGTGCGGTTCATCGGCGAGGAGTCGCTCAACGGCGGCGTATCCCAGCCGCGTCGCGAGATAGCGGTCGAAGGCGCTCGGCGCACCGCCACGCTGCACGTGGCCCAGCGTGGTGATGCGGGTGTCCTCGCCGAGTTCGTCCTCGAGGAGTTTCCTGATCTGTTCGGCGGTGATCGGGTTGCCGTCGCGGTCCTGGGCTCCCTCGGCGACGACGACGACTGACTGGCGTCGGCCGATCTGCCGACCGGTCCGGATGTCGCGGCACATCCGGTCGGCCCACCCGTCGGCCGGCGGCTGCTCGGGGATCAGCACCCAGTTGGCAGCGGTGGCCAGGGAGGCCATCAGCGCGAGGTACCCGCAGTTGCGCCCCATCACCTCGACGACGAACGAGCGCTGGTGACTCGAGGCCGTGCTGCGCAGGGCGTCCATCGCCTCGACGATGCGGTGCAGTGCCGTGTCGGCGCCGATGGTCATGTCGGTGCCGGACATGTCGTTGTCGATGGAGCCGACCAGGCCCACCAGACGCAGGAAGGGATGCGCGCCGGCGACGTCGGCGGAGATCTCACCGGAGGTGACGAGCTCATCGAGCAGCTCCGCCCATTCCGCCCGAAACATGTTGGCACCGGTGAGACTTCCGTCGCCGCCGATGACCACCAACGCGTCGATGCCGCGCTGGAGCATGTTGTGGGCGGCCGCGCGGCGCCCCTCACGGGTGCGGAACTCCTGCGAGCGCGCGGTACCGATCTCGGTGCCACCCTTGGCCAGGATGCCGTCGGTGTCGGCGTTCTCCATCCGCCGGATGAACTCGCCACCGTGGACCAGACCCTGGTATCCCTCGTGAACGGCATAGGCGTCGATGCCGTGATGCAGCGCGGTCCGGATCACGGCCCGGACCGCCGGGTTCATCCCGGAGGCGTCGCCGCCACTGGTGAGGACGCCGATGCTCGTCGGCGCGGAGCCGAGCTCAGACATGTCGCGAACCCGCCGTCGGCCGGCCCTCGCGTGAGTCGCTGATCGTCAGTGAGTCTCTGATTGTCATGGGCACCCCGTGTCCTCGCGTTCTGACGGCTCTGTGATTGCGGGTCTTCGGCTATGAGCATTGCCGTCCGGCATCCACCCCGCAACCGATTCGCGCCGGTCTGTCGCGCAGGGCGGCCTACGCCGCCGTCGGCGGGAGCGGATTCTGCAGCGTCACTGGCTCACTCGTTCGTCGCCCGGACTTTCGGACGCACGCAGGGTCGCCCGCGTGTCGCCGGCGCGTGGTTCGTCGGCGCACGATTCGCCCGTGGCGCCGCACATCACCCGCACGGGCCTGCGCAGCGGGGCCGGACGAACGCCACGACCGACCACAACAGGATCACCGCCTGAATTCCCACGCCGAGGTTGACCCCGAGGGGCGGCATGCGCCCTGTCCGATGCCCAATCGGATCAGGCGGTCAGGTCCCGCATCTTGACCGACGGATCCGCCAGCGCGTCGGGGTCGACGTGCGCGCCACTGCGGATGAGCTTCTTACCCCCGTTGAAATCGGCGGGGGCGTTGACGGCCTCCACCGCGACCACGTTGCCCGCCGGTTGGATGTGGAAGAACGAGACCGCGTTCTTGCCCGGCGTCGCGCGGGTGATCACCCGGACATCCGGTGTCGTCAGTCCGGCGATCTTGAGTTTGAGATCGAACTGATCCGACCAGAACCACGGCACCTCATGCTCCTCGGGCTCCTGACCGAGGATCGCCGCCACCGCGTGCCGGGCGTGTTCGGTTGCGGCAGGGATGGATTCGAGGCGACGCAGGCCGTGATGCCCGGCGACCGGGCGCCGCGCCAGGTCGCCGATGGCGAAGATGTCGGGGTTGCTGGTCCGTCCGTATTCGTCGGTGATCACACCGTCGTCGTACTCCAGACCCGCCGTGCGGGGCAGTACCTCGTCGGGGGCGGCACCGATTCCGACCAGCAGCGTGCGGCACTCGACGACGCTGCCGTCGTCCAGGTTGACCCCGGTCACCTCCGAGCCCTCGATCCGCAGGTCCGACACCGAGCGCCCGGTGATGATCGTCGTTCCCCGCTCACGGTGGTAGTCGGTGAGCATCGCCGACAGTTCACGGCTGGCGACGCGGGCGAGGATTCGCTCCTCCCGTTCGATGACCGTCACGTGCAGGCCGCGGCTGCGGGCGACAGCTGCGACCTCCATGCCCACGTAGCCGCCGCCGACGATCGCGAGTTCGCCGCCACGGGCGAGCGACCGGTTGAGCGTGTTCGCATCATCGAGGGTCCGCAACGTCATCACCGAGGTGGTTCCCTCCGGTGTGCCCGGCAGTGCGCGCGGGTGCGATCCGGTCGCCAGGACCAGCGTGTCGTACCCGATCTCGGTGCCGTCGGCGAGGATCACCGTCTTGCCGTCGGTGCGAATCCGAACGGCTCGTGACCGGGTGCGGATGTCGATCCGGTTGTCGGTGTAGAACTCGGCCGGCCGCAGCAACTGCTGCACCGACGGCGCGTCGAACTTCTTCGACAGCGGCGGCCGGTGATAGGGGAGGTGCGCTTCATCGCCGATCATGGTGATCGCCCCGGTGAAGCCGGACTGACGCAGCAGCGCGGCAAGTCCGGCACCTCCGTGTCCCGCGCCGATGATGACGACCCGCTGATCGGTGTTGATGGTCATGGTCCCACGGTAGAACGTGGTGTCTTACCGGTTGAACGAGAGGTGGATCGTGCCGCTCTCGGCCACCTCGGTCGTCACCGTGTGGGTCACGTCGAGCGCGGGCAGCTCATCCCACAGCCGGGTTCCGCGGCCCAGCACGATTGGGGCGACCATCAGATGGAGCTCGTCGACGAGGCCGGCCCGCAGGAACTCCCGGATGGTCTCCACGCCTCCGCCGACGCGGACGTCGGCACCGTCGGCGGCTGCCGACGCCTCGGCCAGTACGTCGTCGATGGCGCCACTGCGGAAGTGGAATGTGGTGCCGCCGGTCATCGGGATCGATGCCCGGGGCGCACTGTGGGTGAGCACGTAGACCGGGGTGCCGAACGGCGGTTCGTCACCCCACCAGCCCTGCCAGGCCGGATCGTCGGGAAACGTATGGAGCCCGAACATCGCCGCACCCATGATCTCGGCACCGATCCCCTCGAAATGCGCTGCAGCGTACGCATCGTCGACGCCGGTTGTGCCGGCGCCGCCGGTGTCGCCGAAGACCCGCTCGTGGAATGTGCGCGTCGCCGAGTACGCCGCGGTCAGCCGCCCCCAGTCCGCACCCATCGGATTGTCCGGGGAGAGGCCGGCGGTGGCGGTGCGGCCGTCGAGCGAGGTGAACATGTCGACGCGGACACGCGTCATGGTGGCGTCCTTTCTCTCGCTACGAGGTATCACTCTGACTGTGTCGCAGCCGAATCCATCCACATGATCTGCCACGAGTGACCATCGAGATCACTGTAGCTGCGCCCGTACATGAAGCCGTGATCCTCGGTGTCGCCGGGCGTGGCCCCCGCGGCGATGGCCGCGTCGACCAACTCGTCGACAGACGTACGACTGTCGGCGTCAAGGCAGACAACGCACTCCTTTGTCACGGTCGCATCGGCCGTGTGGACGGGGTGAAACGTGTCGAAGAAGTCCCGCTGCAGCAGCATTGCCACCATGTTGTCCCCGAGGACGACAGAGATCGCCCTGCCGTCGGAGAAGTTCTCGTTGAAGGAGTATCCGAGTTCACCGAAGAAGGCACGCGAGCGCGCCACGTCGGCCACCGGAAGATTGACGAAGATGGTGGTGTGCACGATTCACTCCTGAGGTCTGCGATGTCTGCCGTCCGACACCGTCGCAGTACAGACCACGAGGCAATCGGAAAGTCATCGCCGCGCAGCCGCTCCACACACCAGCTACCCGACACCCCGCTTGTCGCCCCGCCACACGATGCGGGCCAGTTCGTCACGATCGGCGACATCGAGTTTGATACACGCCCGGTACACGTGTCCCTCGACGGTGCGGACCGACACCGTCAGGCGATCGGCGATCTCACGATTGCTCAGGCCCTGTGACACCAGCGCCGCGATCTCGCGTTCACGCGGTGTGACCGGCAATGGCCGCGCGGCCGTTCTGGTGGCCGGGGTCGTCGCGCCATCACACCTCCTGGACAGCAGCAGTGCCCGGGCGCTGGACTCGGTGCTCTGCCGCCGATGCCCGGCCCGGTCATGCAGCGACACCGCCTGCGCCGCGGCGTCGGCCGCCGACAACAGCAGTCCGGCCTGCTCGAAGGCGTGACTGACGTCGTCGAGCGCGTCGGGGTCGGCGTCGGCGACCGCCACCGCGTGGCGTGCGAACAACGGCGCGAGCACTCCCTGCACCCGGGGCGCAACCTGCACGAGTCGTTCGGCCATGGTGCGATCACCGAAGCGCGCCGCGTGATGCAGGGCTTCCGCCTCGACGGCGTACTGACCGACCTCGTGCGCGAGATCGGCTGCGCCGTGCGCGAATTCGATGGCGGTTCGTTCCCCACCGCGTGCGGCGGCCAGCCAGGCGCGGGAGATCAACCGTTGCGGATCGTGGATCGCTTCGTGCGGACCCACATGCTCGTCGGCCTCGGTGAGCACCCGGTCGGCGTCGCCCACCGCACCCAGTGCCGCGTAGGCACGTGCCAGTAGCAGTCGCGCCGGGAGTTTCCACGGCAGCGAGTTGTCGGCGTTGAGTGCTGCCAGCGCTTGTTCGAGTGCACCGATCGCCTCCCGGAAAGACCCCCGATAACAGGAGACGAGGCCGGCCATGATCTTCGCTATCGCCCACCCGACGAATTGGCCTGCGTTGGAGAATTCGGCGTACTCGATCGCCCGTTGCTCGGCGAGGTCGACGCGGCCGGTGGTGGCCAGGGCCAGCACGTCGCCGTAGCGCACCATCACCTTGATCATGCCGTCGGTGGCCTTGTGTTCGGGACGGCACCGATCGGCGATCGCCTCGAAATCGCGGCCACGGCCGGCGACCGGCATCGCCAGTCCCGCCGCGAAGGCCGCGAAATCGACTGCCTGCCCGGGGGATTCCGGGTCGGCCAGCACCCGTTCGGCGCTGTCGATACCCTCCGCGATCCGGTTGGCGTGCACCGCCATCGCCGATCCGGTCGCCTCGACCATCAAGCACAGCGCCGGATACCGCACCCTCGACCGCAGCAGATCGAGCAGGCGCGCGCTCTGGTCGACGTCGCCGAGCGACCAGAACAACAGGCTGATGCGCGGCACGCCCCACTGGACGAGTTCGAGTTCATCGAGGGTGTCCGGGTCGAAGGCGGCGAGCACCTCGTTGGCCTCGACGATCTTGCCCTGCCACAGGAGGGCCCTCGACAGCACGTCCACGGCGCGCAGACCTCCGCCGTTCTCGGTCGCAGCTCGCGCAAGGCGTTCTCCCAGAGGAAGATTGGTCAGCGCCACCGCATCCTTCGCGGCCGAGATCAGCAGCTTGACGTCGAGCTGGTGGCCACCGTCGACGCACAGTCGCGCCAGGCGGATCCGGTCGGCGGCCGTGCCGGTCGGCCGTTCGCGCAGAACCTCGACGATCCGGGCGCGGAGGCGTCGACCGGCGATCGTCCCGATGCGCCGCCTGATCACATCGCCGTAGAGCGGGTGGGCGAACCGCGCATTCTCCACCACACCGTCGCGGGTGATGCGGATCAGACCACGGACCTCCGCGGTGTCGACGGCGTCCTCGCTCGACAGTGAGATGAGGGTGTCGATGTCGAGGGGTTCGGACAGCGCAAGGAGTTTCAGCGCGTCGACGACGTGATCGCCCGCGGCATCGATGCGGTCGTCGAGCAGCGCCACCAGCCCCGAGGGGACCGCGGTAGGGCCGCGTAGTTGCCAGACGCCGTTGACCTCGGCGAGGTTTCCGGCGTCCAACGCACCCTCGACCATGTTGCGCAGGAACAGCGGATTGCCGTTCGACGACTCCCACATGACGTCGGCGCTGAGTCCCTCGAGGGTCCCGCCGAGGACCTTCTCCACCAGCGACGTGCACTCGTCCTTGCGCAACGGCTCCAGCTCGATCCGCGTGAGGTAACCATCCTTCCAGAGCGAGGTGATGGCGTCGGGTACCGCCTCACCGGACCGCACGGTCACGATGATCCGCGCGGCCCGTTCCACCGCGAGTTGATGCAGCAGAGTCGCCGAGAGCTGGTCGAGCAGGTGCGCATCGTCGATACCCAGAACCGTATCCGGTTGCGCCACAAGAGATTGCCGTGCGGCGCCGAGCGCGGCCACCGGATCACGCGATCCCGTCTGCTCGACCCACGGGGCGAACGCCCCCAACGGGATGGCCTTCGACGATTCGGTGCACGCGGCCCACAGGACCGGTCCGCCGAGGTCGGCCGAGACGGTGCGGGCCAACGTCGTCTTGCCCACCCCGGCGGCACCGATGAGTACGACCCCACTCCCGTCGGCACTGGTCAGAGCCGATCGGATGGTGTGCTGCTCGGTGGGCCGACCGAGCAGCTGCCAACGGCCGCCCATGGGGCTTGAGTATAGGGTCCGCGAGGGGCGGCCGTGCTGGCGTTTGCCGCGATATGTGGGCGGGCCGGCAGCACCCGGGCGAGGTCGGTCGTCCGGGTCGTCACGGGGAACGGCGACGGTCATTCGGGCAGGTCGGACTCGGTCGCCGGCTCGAACCGCGGCGCGTTATTGACCTGATGACGGAAGTTGCTCGACGCCTCGTACACCCGCTTCTTGAGCCGGTTGATCGATCCCAGCGGACGGTGGGCGGCCAGTCCGTTCCAGGAGTTGTAGGACAGCACGTCGTCGCCGAATGCCCGCCGCTCCGGGGTGTAGGGGTCCTGGACGGGATAGTGGATCGTCGCCACCGGGATGTATGGGGATTCGACCTGATTCCAGTGGGCGGTGGCGTCCTCGATGGGCATCGTGTCGATATTCGTGCACAACTGCACCTCGAGCCGGTAGTCGGCACTGTGGTTGGCGAAGAAGTCGATGACCATCTCGCGGAAGGCGTTGATGCCCGGGCGGTCGTCGACCGGCTGACCCATCAGCGCACGGACCTCCGGTGAGGCGGGCACACACCGCAGCTTCGCGATGTACGGGCCGTGCAGCTGCGGGGCGGATGTGTAGAACTCGTCGCCCAGGATGTGTGTGTTCGGCCGAACGAACACCGCGAGGGTCTCGGGAAGACGCCGGCCTCCGACAACGCCGAGTGCGGTGCTGAGCCCCTTCAGGACCGGGTCCGGCAGCCGTGCCAGGGTCACCGCCGTGACCATTCCGAGCCGGCTGTACTTGTGCGCGTCGGCGAACAGGAACTCCTCGTGGGTGACCATGATGAAGTCCTGGGTGGTGGCGGTGTCGTCCGGCAGTGCACGCGGAGCATTCGGGTCCACGCCGACGAGCTTCATTCCGAGCCCCCGCACACCCTGAACCTGATCGCTGCGGATGGCGCCCGACGTACTCGACAGGCGCGAGATGACCGGGTACTTGCGCGGGGTGGCGAAGACGCCCTGCGCGAGTTCGTTGGGCAGGTCGGGGAGCACCTCGAGAGTGCCGCGCAGAATGCCATGGCTCTTCGCGTGCGCGTCGCGGACGCCGCACTTGTACTTCCGGAAGGCGTATTCGTTGTTGCCGTGCAGCGCGCGGACGATCCGCTCGATGTCACGCTCCTCGTCCTCGCGGGGTTGTTCCATCTCCGGGACGAAGACGACGGGGGTCGGGGTGGTCGGCATCGCGGGGGTCTCCGCGGATGGGGCGATGTCGGTCATGATGGCCGGTCCTCGGGTTGTGGTTACGGAACATTCCAGGGCGCGAACGGATTCGGGACATCCCGCAGGGCCGGCGCGAGAGTGGGGAAGTGGCGCAACAACACCGACCGCATGGAGTTGTCCCGGATCCACGCCATCCCGACCTCTGTGTAGACCTCGGAGGTGAAGTCCTCGGTGAGGAAGCGGTCGCAGGTCAGCCGTCGCGACGCCATCAGGATGAAGATACGGAAGGCCGTGTCGCTGAAGCCGAATCCTGCGGGTCTCGGTTCCGCGTAGAGCCCGATCATCAGATCGAGCCGTTCGATGTCGCCGTACACCGACTCCAACTCGTCGGCGATCCGACGATCACCGGTGAGATCCATGAAGTCTTTCTTGGGCTTGAGACGCAACTGCCGACGGAATTCGTTGTAGCGCGGCACCCCGCGCTCACGGACACGCACCAGATCGATGGTGGCCAGGTCGATCGGCGGACCGACCGGACGCCTGAGGTTCTGGAGCGTGACGGGATAGTTGTGCAGATCGAGCGCGCCGGGATTGGCGGTGCCGAACGTGTAGAGGAGATCGGCCATCGGGGCGTCGGCGAGCCGGGTGCGGACATCGGGCATGACGAGATCGGAGAGCGTGCGGGTGACGATCACCTCGTCGTCGGCGAGTGCGCGGATGGTCACCTCGTCGGGCATCAGCGGATGCATGCGATAGATCGCCACGAACTCTTCGGTGAGGGAGAAGGCGACGTCATTGAAGTCCGTGCGGGATCCGGGGATGCCGCTGAGCACCTCGTTGCCGAAGACGTGCCCGTAGCGCCGTGCAACACCTTCGCCGAGGACGCCGAACCAGTTGCCGCGCAACGCCGCCACGGTCGTGGGGTGGGCGATGATCGCCGGCGTCCAGTCCACCGTGTGGATCTTGGCCATCAGTGCGCAGTTGATCAACCGGGCCACGGTGTATCGCCGCTCGGGGTCCATCTGCGGGTACGCCGCCGCCAGACGGGTGCAGATGGCGTTGTGTTCGCGCAGGAACAGCGAGTGGATGAGAGCCAGACCCACCCAGAAGTTGGGGGCCGAACCGTTGGGATCCAGAAGCGCGTCGGTGGCGGCGGGCGGGAGACCGGTCTCGTCGAGGTCGATCCGGCCGTCGGGCAAACGGATCGCGTTCGAGTAGGCCGGATTGTCACCGTAGATCTGGGAACCGTCCCACCAGAAGGTGGTGATGGATTCGTATGCGGGGCCGAAACCCGGGCCGGCCGGCGGGAGCACCGGGGTGCGCGGAATGCTGATCGGCTCATCACCCACCGGATCGCCCGGGGGCCGCTCGATCTCCCAGCATTCGGTGGCCTCCGCGGCCGGAATCGTCCGGTGGTTGAACCAGTCGTGGACCTCGAACTGAATCCACGCCGCAGCGAGAAGGTTCAGCGTCGTCGCCGGGGTGAAGTCGTCACCTCGGTCGAGTAGACGCATGCTGACCAGGCGCGGATTGGGCTGCAGCACATCCGCGTCGGAGCCCGGTTGGACGTAGCCGGGCATGTTGCGGCCGAATCGGCTGCCCACCGAGCCCATGGCCGGGTCGGTGGTGGCGTTGTAGGTTCCCAGGACCGTCCGTCCGGCACGATCGGCCTCGGTTGCCGGCGGTAGCGCCGGGCCCGGGTGGGGGCCGGTGTCGACGAGGTTCTTGGCCCGCAACTGACTGCGCAATCCGAGCAGAACGGCCAGCCCCGGCCACCTGCCCACCCGCTCCCATCCGATGTGACGGTCGACGTACTCGGCCACGCCGGCCAGACGCCGGGTGATGGCGGGTCGTCCGTCGGGTGACGCCTGCGGCGGTGCGCCCTGCAGCGCGGTGGTCGAGGCGGTCACACCAGGGATTCCGGGCATCAGCAGTCTCCGTGGCGGGAAAGCTCCGCCGGTCGTCGGGTTCATCTTCGTACGCGTCGGTGCCCCACCAGCATGAAGCCATCGGTGAACGGGTACACGAGTAATCGACTACTCGATCCCCGGCACATCACCCCTCGGATTGCGGCTCGCACCTCTCGGTTCCGACGCTGCATCCACCTGAGAGGTACGTCGGAGGTGCCCGTTCGTGTGGTTTGTCCGGTTCTGACGTCCGATTTCGGCCGCGACGACCCCGATTGAGGTAGCGCCGTACTCGTGCCCTCGGGCGTGTCGATGGCGACGATGGACATAACCGGCGCGGCTGAAGACCTCGGTGCGCAGTGAGCGTCATGTACATGGAGGGTGGCCTGTGATCGCACCGATCGAGATCAAGACGAACATCGACACCGGGGTCGGCGAGGCGTTGCGGGTCCTGGGGTGTCCGCAGCGGCCCACGGAACGTCGCGACATCTGGTTTGCCGAAGCGCGGTCGACGGTCGAGCACACTCCTCTTCCGCTGCTGTCGAGCAATCTCATCATCAAGATGCGCAGCGGTGACCAGGATGACATCACGGTCCGGCTACGCCCGTGTCCGCCGGACCGACTGGTCGGCAAGTGGGTCGCCCCGTTCGCCGACGACAATCTGATGTACCGCCTCACCGGCGACTGGTGCGGCTCACATCGCGCGATGGCGGCGTCGGTGGTGAGTCGACGGAACCCCGGTTCGGTGGGAACCGCCGTTGCCGACGGGATCGATCCGGCACATCTCCTCGATTCTGCGCAGCGTCAGTTTCTCGTGACCTGCACACCCGCAGGCGTACCCATCGACCACCTGATGCGGCTGGGGCCGATCGACTCATCGCGATGGTCGGGGATATCGCTGGACGGGGTCGGGATCGAGGTAGAGCGTTGGGCCGTGCCCGAGGTGGATCTGCTCGAGATCTCCGCAATGGTGCAGCCACGACCGGGGGAGTCGGCGGGTGAGTTGGAAATGCGCTCTGCGACAATCCAATTGGCGATCCGAACAGCTCTGGACAACCGCGGTCTGATACCTTCACCGACCGATGTCAAGACCCGTCGGATGCTCTGTGCACTCGCTCGGTCACGTGCCTGAAACCCACGTCCGCGGGACGGGCCCGCGTCCACCGGCAGCTGATCGCGAGACGCTATGCCGTAGATCCGAGTCACCTGGTGACTCGGATCTACGGCGTTATTGCAGTCGACGCGGTCGGCTAGCATCGGTCCGGTGACTTGGGGAGCACGGCAGATCATCCAGTTCGGTGGCGTGTCGAACGAGCCAGTGCACGGCGCCTCACCGGCACGAGTGGTGGAGCTTCGGTCTGCGCTCCTCGGCGATCGGGTGATACGACGGATCGGCACCGCCGACGACGAGCACCTCGTCAACGGGGTGGAGGTCGCAGGTGACCGGGTGGTGGGCTACCAGGCACGCGGCATTGCCGGATACCCGGAGTGGGCATTGGCCCACCACCCCGATGACCGCGACGACATCCTCGCGGGTGCCAACCTGCTGCATTCGGCCAGTCCCTTCGAATGGCGCAAGTGGGAACGGGGTGCACCCCCCGCCGTGGTCGCGTTGGCAACCGAAGAGCGGGCCCGAGTACAGGACCCTGCGTGGGCCGGACACGGCGATGGCGGCCAGATGTCATATTTCACCGATGCTCGCGTCGGTGAGCGTTCGGCCGGAGTGGAACCAGATCTCCCGCGGCTTGTCGCCGCGTACCAGGAGTTTGCCTTGCGCGGCCAGCTGGACAGCGCGGACCTCTTACCCTTACGACGCAGCCTGACCGCCATGCCCGCGCCGGCCGATACGGATTCCTTCTGCGTAGATACCTTCTGCGCGGTACTGACGGCAATGGTCGGTAGTGGCTACGCCCCGCATGTGGGGATGCTCGCCGACATCGCTGAAGTGGCCGAACAATGCGGTATCGATCCGGACGACCATCTTGATCGGTTTCTGTTCGGCATTCTCGACCTCCCGGGAACCTGCGACGCCTCGTCACCGTTCTGGACACGGGTCGCGGACCGGGTGACCGCCGGCGTGGACGGCAACGAGCTCTGGGCCGAAGCGTTACTCCGGGTGCGCCCCCGACGAATCGGTCCGAGCGACTGGGCCGATTACCTCATCGCGGTCGGTGCCGACGCCGCTCTCCTCGATGGACGCGTCGACGCGGGTGAATGGCTGGCGGCCCAGACATACCGACTTCTCGACCGCGGCTTCGACGATGACACGGGAGGTGGCCTGGTGCGTCTCGTCGAGAAGGTCATCGCAGCCCGGGATTCTGGACGAATCGAGGTGCACCGGACAGTGGTGGGCACCCCATCGACCTGCGCCATATCGGCGGGACTCTATGACGCTCTTCTGGCGGCCGGGCTGGAGCTCGAAGGCCGCGTCACCGGGCTCACCGAACCGGCCACACATTTCGGACGCGACCTGCGTTTCTACGCGGCGACCCATAGTTTCACCGCAAACATCGACGGCACGGGCAGAGCGCTCATGCGGGCGGTGACCCGCGAGCCGGAGCTGTTGACCGCCGCGGGTGTCGCCGAACTCTGTCGTCGCTACACCAACGAACTCGCGAACCGTTTGACCACAACCGGTTCCGTTCGTCAGATCGTCGAGACCCTCGGCAAGGTTGCCCAGATTCCCGCACCGCTCATGAGCCGGGCGCTCGCCTCGGCGGTGGCCGCCCTTGCTCCCGTTTCCCTGCTGAGCCAAGCAATTCGATGCGGTCTCCCCTCGGAGTACGGGTGGACGATGTTCGAAGATCTGGTCGAGCCGACGCCCGCCCCAACCAGGCCGGGGACATTCGCATCCAGTCGATTCGATGACCGGGAAGCGATTCCGGCGTGGGCAGATGCCTGGCCGGCCGTCGGCGTCCGCAGCGGCAGTCGTTTCGTCTTCGTCGACGGCGATGACGTTGTCGCCGAATGTGCTGGCCTGCCCTGGAACTCACGCTTCCTCACTCGTGTCGATGGCGAGGTGGTGCAGACCGATGGCGATGTCGCCACATGGAGTCCGTCGGGGCGGCGGGCCCACGTGACCTACGACAGCCAATCTTTTGATGGCAATCGTCACGCCGCGAGTACGGGCGCGTCCTGGGTGATGCCGAACGGACGACGGGTTTGGTCGACGACATCGGTTGTCGCGCCGGATATGCCGGCTCTGGTGGTGCTGCGTGAGCCATTTCCCGTCCTCGTCGACGAGGAGGGAAACGCGTGGGTGGTACCGGAGTCGTCCGACGTGAACCGACATCAGTTCCGTCCATTCAGCGGAAGCGAACACCTGACGCCCCCGGACGTGATCGGACTCTTTCCGTCGGCACTGCCCGGCGAACGGTTACGCCCCGAGTACTGCACCGCCCGGCCGGTGACTCCCACGACCCGTCATTCGCCGGTCAATACACACAATGAGAGGCATTATCTGGCGGTGTTCTGCGACTCGACCGAACAACGCTGGCGGGTTGTGGAAGGTGACGGCACGTCGATCACCGTCGACCTACCGCGTCACATCACTCCGACGTCGGTGATGCGCGTTCCCGAGAGCGGGAGCCACCGGTGGGTTCTCACGGGTTCGCGCATCTACGACGCGGACGGTGGCGACCTGATCTGGGACACCCGCAAACTGGTTGACGGCGAATTATCCTATCGGGCAGCACAACCCGCCCACGAGTGGCTCTGCCACCTGCGGCCCATGTGGTGGCATCAGCTGACCGTGCGAGACTCCGTGACCTCAGATCGGATGCGCGGATTCACCGACGAGGACGCCCAGCAGCTACTGGCCGCCGGTGACGATCATCTGGGTCCCACGATCGAGCGGGTGCTGCCGGGTGCCCCCGTCCCCATCGTCGCGGACCTGACAGAGCTCGTGCACCAGGCCCGGGCGATCGCCGAACGGAGGTCGGATGTCCTCGAACGATGAGGTCAGCTCGAGCACCGGGGATTCTCTGTGGGTGACCGTCGGCGAGACAGAACTGTCCCTGAAGGACGGTGAGGTCGTGGCACGGCGGTTGGACGGCACCGCACTTCCCTCGGTACCGGAGGCCGTGTACGGCACACCCGAGTACACACAGCTGCGTGAACTGGGGGACCTGCTGGTGCGACACGACTCGCACTCCCACGCCGAGGTACAGCGATGGGTGAGTACCGGAATGCCGGTGCGCACACTACTTCTCGGTGAATTATGGCCGGACCCGACCTGGCGACGCTGGTTACGCAACCTGGCCGTCGTACCGATACGCGACGTCACGACACCAGTCGATGCCGACGACCCGCCATCCGCCGGATTTCTCCACCGCGTCGTACCCGACCCACATAGCGACGAGACCGCAGTGATCGAGGTGCTCACACCACTGGACACCATGGTGTCCGTACGGTGCGAGAACGTCGTGTTCCCCCATCCGGCAACACTGGGTGCGGAACTCGACCAGTTGCGACGCTTCGCCGAGGACACCGGTATCGAACAACCCGTCGAGCAGATTCACCGGATGACGTTTCGTTACCGCCCCGACGACCGGGCATATGTGAACCTCGACTTTCAGGGACGAGAATTCCGCGACAAGCATGCGGTGTCGGACGCCGCTCTCGCCCACGGTTTTCGCGTCCACGACGGTCGTGTGGTGACCAGGATCGTCGCGGACGGAGCGGTCTACGAGGCACATCTGCTGTTCGACGACGAGTACGGCGTCACCACCGACACTCTTAGGTGGCTCTGCCATGACGAGGTGGTTCGAATCCATCACCTGCCCGCTGCGGTCTACAGCGAAGGCGTCCGGATGGCGACGCTCGTCTGCGAGCGTGCCCGGTAGCGACGCGTACACCGGGGGCAGCCCGCATCCGAGGCCGAGAGCTGTGAGTACGGCCTATCCGGTGGTGAACTCCCGAATCGCCCCGGCAACCCCTTTCGGGTCGGTCAGATTCGCGAAGTGACTCTGCCCCGGGAAGACCACCGAGGTGGCATTCGGAATCGACGCCGGCCGGTCGCGACAAGGACATGGTCAACCGGGGTGGTGAGAAGGCCTCCGCCGAGGAGATGGAGAACGTCGCCTACCGACTTGCCGGCGTCGAGACGGCCGCTGCCATCGCCACGCCGGATCTGGTTCTCGGTGAACGGCTCTGCCGGTATCTGACGGTGGCTGTATCTGACGGAGGCCGAGGGACATTCGGTGTCACTCGACGATGTCAGCCGGTCGATGCAGGCCGCCGGGGTGGCACGGTTCAAGATCCCCGAACGTCGGGTCGTCGTCGACGAGATGCCCACCACCAAGATCGACAAGAAGACGATGCGGGACGACATTCGAATGCGGCTCGATCGCGACAAGGCATGATCTACCCGCGCGGGGAGCAGTTCCGGCTGATCAACCGACTCAACGGCTGCCGTGCGACTTGCCGGGCACCTGCCCGATTACCCTGCCCGATCACCCGGCCACGGTCGGCTTGCCGAGCGTGTTCATCGGTCGGCCGGTAGAGCGAACCGAGCGGTCGCCTCGTGGGTGGACACCGCGGCGGTCAACGTCAGCGGGTCGCGGTAACGCGCCGCGGTGAGCTACGCCCGGCCGGGTGGTGCGGGGCGGCGGTGCGAACCGGACGCGCACGCGTCAGCATCCGCGACGAAGCCGTGAACGTGGTGCCGGGACCATGCCAGCACATGTCAAAAGACTCTGCCGCTATGTGATGTCGACCGGGGATACTGGACGCTGTGAGCAGTAACAGCACCCGGATGACTCAATCGGACATGTTCTCCTGGCGGATGGAGCACAACCCGGTCCTGCGTTCCACGGTCGTCGTGGTTCTCCTGCTCGATGTCTCACCGGACTGGGACCGACTGGTCGCGACGGCCGAACGGGCAGCCCAGGTACTACCGGCGATGCGCCGCAAGCTGGTACCCGACGTGGGTCTCGCACCGCCCCGGTGGATCGAAGATCCGGATTTCGACCTCAGCTGGCACCTCCGTCGTCTCGCCGCCCCGCATCCCAAGGATCTGCGCGGGGTTCTCGAGGTGGCCCGGACCAAGGCCATGACCGCATTTGATCCGGCACGCCCGATGTGGGAGTACACGCTGCTCGACGGTCTCGAACGCGACGGGGCCGCGGCCGTGGTGATGAAGTTTCACCACTCGATGACCGACGGCGTCGGCGCGGTCCGCATCGCGGCGGAGATCATGGACTTCGAACGGTCCGGAACCCCACGGGAACCGGCGCCCGACAGCGTCGCCCGTGCCGCCGACCCGTCGATACTCGACACCGTCGGCTGGTACGCATCCTCGGCCACAGTGGTGGTGCGCGCGTCCGTGGTCGGGGCGGCACGTCTGGGCACCCGAATGCTCTTCCAACCGATCCGGGCGGTCCGCGATGTCGGGGTGACCCTCGCCTCGATCGCCCGCGTCGTCGAACCGGTGCTGCGCACGCAGTCGCCGGTGATGACCGAGCGCAGCACACGGCGCCACCTCGCGACCCTGAACGTTCCGGTCGACGGATTGGCGGCGGCCGCCGAGAAGGGCGGGGGAACCCTCAACGACGCCTTCCTCGCCGGCATCGTGCTCGGCATGCGTGAGTATCACCGCCGGCACGACTCGGATGTCGATCGTCTGCGGATCACCATGCCGGTCAACCTGCGGCCCGACGACGACGAGACGATCGGCGGCAACCAGATCACGTTGTTGCGCTTTGTGATTCCCTCCGACATTCCCGAACCCGCCAAGCTGATCGGTCGCATCCACGAGATCGTCGCCAACTGGCGGCTGGAACCGGCGGTCCCGCTGGCCCAGCCCATCGCCGGTGCCCTCAACGTGCTGCCGTCCGCCGCGGTCGGCGCGATGCTCGAACATGTCGACTTCCTCGCCTCCGACGTACCCGGTTCGCCCGTCCCGCTGTACATGGCGGGCGCCAAGATCATCAAGCAGTACGCCTTCGGCCCGACGATCGGGGCAGCGTTCAACGTGACGTTGCTGTCGTATGTGGGGGAGTGCTGCCTGGGCATCGACGTCGACGACGCCGCCGTCCCGGATCTCGATGTCCTCGTCGACAGTCTCGGCGTCGGGTTCGACGAGGTGTGCACCCCCTGAGCTCCACAATCGTGGTGTGACCAGCGTGGCGCCGCGATGAGTATCGCGCTCCGGTGCAGTCTGACTTTCATGGGCACACTCATCTACGGATTCACCGTGTCGGTCGACGGCTACATCGCCGATGCGCACGGAAACATCGACTGGTCCGATCCGAACGAGGAACTGCATCAGTATTGGAACGATTTCGAACGCGAGACCAGCCTGGCGTTCTACGGACGGCGAATCTACGACCTCATGGACGACTACTGGCCGACCGCCGACGACGACCCCGAGGCGTCAACCATCATCGTCGACTTCGCCCGCATCTGGCGCGCCATGCCCAAGGTGGTCTTCTCCCACACCCTGGAGTCCGTCGACTGGAACTCGCGCCTGGAACGCGGCGACCCAGTCGAGGTGGTCACCAGACTGAAGGCCGAGACCGACGGCCAGTTGGAGATCGCCGGCGCGACCCTGGCCGCACCGGTGATCCGGGCCGGACTGGTGGACGAGTATCGACTCGTGATCGCGCCCACGGCAATCGGCGGCGGTCTGCCGTTCTTTCCGATGCTGCCATCGTGGATGTCGTTGCGACTGTTGGAGAATCGCACCTTCCCGGGTGGCACCGTCCTGCTGCGCTACGCGGCACAGCGTGACTGACGTACCCTCACGCGCCTATCGGCACCAATTCGAAGACCGGGTGTCGATCCGCTTCGGCGGCGAATTTCTCCAGCGGCGCATCGGGTTTCGCGACGAAGTAATCGCGCGGCGGACCGGTGATCCGGAGATACTCCTTCAGGATCGGGGCGGCCTCCTCGGGTGCGGTGACCTCGCGCACCGCCCACTCCTGGTTCTCGCCGCGCCGGGTGATGCGTACCGTTCCGGCCGCGCGCGCATTGTGCACCCATCCGACGGGGCCGTAGGGCGCGACGAGCCATCGCGAGCCGTCTCGTTCGACGAGGCTGACCGGGTGACTGTGCTGTTTCCCGGTCTTCCGTCCGCGGGTGGTCATCATGTAGGTGTGCGGTACCAATCCCCACCGCACCGGCACGGGCATTACCTTCTCGCCGACCCTGCGTATCGGCGTCATGCGGAATCTCTTGACCTCATCCATGCTCCGATTGTCGCGCCCACCCGAACAGGAAGGGTAGAGACGTTGGACTCGAACTCCGGACATTCAGTGCTTCGCCGTACCGGAGACATCGGTGAGATCGACGGAGATGACGAGTTCGGCAGTTCATGGCGACCACGTTCGGTATGAATGGTGGATGACCCCCAAAGAGACCGACCCACACACCGAGGACACAGGCACCGGGCCGGAAGGCGCGGATTCCGACGTGCAATCAGATCCCGCTTCCGGCGAGACATCCGGAGACTGGACCGGCGAGGGCGGCGCGACCGACGATGGCCCCGCCACCGACACCGACACCGACTGACAATTCGGGGCATCTTCTGCCTTGATGGCAGTTTCTGCCACCAGTTGCTAGGGTGTGGGACATGGGCACCGTCCCCACCTTGCGTGAACAACGTCAGCAGCAGACGTCGGTCGACATCTCCGACGCCGCGTTGGACCTGTTTGCCCGGCGCGGCTACACGGCGACCACCATCCCCGAGATCGCCGCGGCCGCACACGTTTCGGTACGCACATTCCATCGCTATTTCCCCACCAAGGAAGATGTGATCGCCCCGGCACTTGACGCCGGCTGGCGATCCTACGTCGACGCCTTCGCGGCGCGCCCGGACGAGGAGAACCTCATCGACGGGCTGGTCGGCGCACTGCAGACGGCGCTCGACGAACCATCCGGCCGGCGCCACCGCACCTTCCTGCGGACACTCCCGACGTCACCGGCGCTCGCATCCGCGTGGCTCAGCGTGCACGACCGTTGTTGTGACGCACTACTCCCCGTGCTCGCCGGACGCATCGACCTCGACCCGGCCGACCTGCGCGCACAATTCGCCGCCGCCTGCGTCGTGACCGCCAACCGACTGGCCGTCGAGAGCTGGGCCCGAGATCCACAGGTGGCGATCGACGACACGGTGCGGAACCTACTGTCCGCTGCCGGGCCAATTATCAACCCGGCGACCGGCAGTCGTCGGTCCGCCAGACGAAAGGTGTAAACAATGACAAGCGCAGGACGAGTGGCGGGCAAGGTCGCCTTCATCACCGGAGCAGCGCGCGGCCAGGGGCGGGCCGAGGCCGTCGCGCTGGCCGAGGAGGGCGCGGACGTCATTCTCTGTGACGTCTGTGCACCCCCCACCGACACCGACTATCCGGCCGCCACCCCGGAGGATCTGGCCGAAACCGTTGCGCTCGTGGAGAAGACCGGACGTAGCGCAGTGCACGCCGAGGTCGACGTCCGCGATCTCGACGGCATGGTCGAGCTGGTGACGCGTGGTGTCGATCAACTGGGACGCCTCGACATCGTGGTGGCGAACGCCGGGGTCGTCAGCTGGGGACGATTCTGGGAGATGTCGGTAGACCGGTGGCGCGACATGATCGACATCAACCTCACCGGCGTGTTCAACACGCTGCGCGCCGCCGCGCCGACCATGATCGACCTCGGTAACGGCGGATCGATCATCGCGACCAGTTCCGTGGCCGGCATCAAGTCACTGCCCGGCCAAAGTCATTACAGCGCAGCCAAACACGGCGTCGTCGGGCTGGTCAAGTCGGCCGCGATCGAGTTGGCGCCCTACCGGATCCGCGTCAACTCGATACACCCGTGGGGCGTCAACACCCCGATGGGCTCCCAAGGCCCTGAAGGTACGACGGTGTTCACGGACAATCCTTCCTACGCTGCGGCCATGGGGCAGTACTGGTTCGATCCGCCGATCTCGGAGCCCGAGGACATCGCCAACGCCGTACTCTTCCTGGCCGGTGACGAGTCACGGACGATCACCGGGATTCAGCTCCCCGTCGATCACGGGGCGAGCAAGATCTGACTCACCCCCGCGGACGAGTGACGTCAGGCAGGTTCCAGAGAGCGCGTGGCCTTCGCCAACGCCGCGAGGGTCCGCAGGACCGACTCACGTTTCGCACTCAGGTCCGACACCTTGGCCTTGCCGCTGAGACCTGGATCGTTCTGCGCGACGGTGAGGCGTTCCTCGATCTCGGCGAGTTGCGCCAGCAGCTTCTCGGCCCGATGCTCGAGTTCTGCGCGGTCCGGCCCGGAAACGTTCGAGGATCGAACCGTCGCCGACGCGGCGGTCCGCGCCGGGCTAGCGCTCGTCCTTCCCGCAGGCTGAGTTCGCCCGGCCGAGCCAGTGGCGACCACGCCACGCTGCCCGGATCGGGACTTTCCACGCCGTGACGGCTCGGTGCGGGTACGGGTCAGCTCCGCCCGCGCCTCGCGAGCCGCGACACGGTGCGCGCGCTCCTCCTCGTCGTCGGACTCCAACGACCCACCCAACGGCCGCAGACCATAGAAGTCGACGAACTCGCGAGCCTCGGCGATGGTCTGTTCGGAGGTCCGGCAACGTGCGCATCGCGGTTCGTTGCGGAAGTAGGCGAGGTCGTCGGTCGACGAGCACCACACGCATTCACGCAGGGTGATGTCATTCATAGGAGCGTCGGCAGTGGGGAGAGGCACGGGCGAACAGAGTACGCCACAGCGTATTTCGTGACGCAGGGGGGTGGTTGAGCACGTGAGAGACGGTCACCGAGCATCCGAGGCATCGGTGGTGAGCGCGACATCGGAGATCGTGCGAAGTGTGCCGTCGTCTCCGGGTTGCTCGAACACCGCCCGTGCCGAACGTCCGAGGAAGCCGGCGGTCGCGATGGTGTTTCCGAAGATCGGGCCGTTGACCTTGGTCCAGGACATCGGCAGCGGGGGAGCGCCGGCGTGCCGGGCCCACCGACGGGTCCCACGCGCCAGGAGGGTTGACCAGCCCACGATGAACATCGGTTTGACGTACGGCGGTACCACGTTGTGTACCGGGGAGCAGACGAGTTGGTACACGGCCGAATGCACCGGTTCGCCGAAGTCGACGCGCGCGGCGTAGCTGTGGTGGACATCGCCGGACAGGACGGTGATGGTCGACGGTGCGACGGGCCGCGACGCGCTGCTGCGGATGAGCCTGGTGAGTCGCTCGAAGGACTGGCTGAAGGCGGGCCAGTGTTCGAGGTCGGCACCCTGGCGGATCCGCTCGGCCAACCGACCACGCCACCCGGACCGGTGCGCGGCGATCTCGTTCACCATCTCGACGTCACCGAGAACCGGAGGCAGCAGCCACGGCAGAGACGTTGCGATCATCAGGTGATCGACCGCTTCCGGCGAGTCGGTCAGCTGGGCTTCGAACCACTCGAATTCTCCGTCGCTCAACATCTTTCGGTCACCCTCGGCGAGAATCCGGCCGTTACGGGAATCGACGACGATCAGTCGGGCACGCCCCAGGTCCCAACGGAAGCTGAACCGAAGGCCTTTGCGCCCATCGGATTCGGTGTCGGCGCGGTCGGCGAGGTCGACCAACCGCGACCAGCAGTCCCCGTCGATGTCGATGACGTCCTGATAGTCGGGGTCGATGGCGAGGACAGCCGGATCGAGGTTTCCGATATGTTGAAACACTCAGTACGACACCAGACCCGCCCGAATCCGTTCGCGCCACCACGGTTGCCGGTTGATCTGTTCCTGCCACGCGGCCGACGTGTTCCAGTCGTCTCGGATGTCGTGGTCGTCGAAGATCATCGCCGTCGGCACGGTCGAGAGAATCCACCGGATCTCCGGATCGCCCCACGTGTGCCGGTAGAGACTGGCGTACTCGTCGAAGCCGACCACCTCGTCGTCGGGGAGGTCGGTGCTGGATCGCCGCCCGGCCAGATTGCGACGGGCGCGGGGAGTCAGCTCGTCGGCGTACACCTGATCACCGAGCAGGAGCAGTGCATCCGGCCACTGCTCATGAGGCAGGCCGGCAAGGCGGGTCGCATAGGAGTCGAGTGCGTCGATCCCCAGCTTCTCGTCGAGGTTCGGGTCGTCGGTCCGAGGAAACCGGCATGAACCGAACACCACACGGTTTCTGGTGGCGGATGCGGGACCGCGCGTCCGGATGACGCTGGGCGGGAACTCGGAGTCGGGTTCCGGCCACACCCTGCTTGAACACGTCCCTCTTCCAAGCCGATAAGATACATTATGTCAAGTAAAAGCGTTAATGTTGCAGCAGATGCAGACAGGCCCTCCTACCCCCGGCTGACGCTCTTGTTATCGGCGTTGGCCTGGTGACCTGCGGTTATGGGCGTGTGGGCGTGTCGGCATCTGGTCGGTCTGCGGTCGCTGCTGGGTGATATTCGGTGCCGCTGTCCTGGTGAGTGTGTCTGAGCGGCTTAGGGATTGACGTCCTGTCTGCATTGGATGCATGATATGAGCATCTGATGCAGCCGTTTCGGGAGGTTTGTCTGTGACCGTTGACGAGTCTGGGCGCTTGGTGCTGGTCCCTGGTGTGCGGTATCTGGGTGGCGAGGATGCGGTGTTCGCGGAGATGCTGGACGGGTGGCGCAATCAGCAGTTGTCACGGAATTTGTCGTTCGGGACGATAGAGAAGCGCGTGAAGCTGGTGTCTCGGTTTGCCGATTATGCCAACGAGTATCCGTGGCAGTGGTCGCCGGCGGTGGTCGACGAGTTCTTCGGAGATCTGCGCAGCGTGCGTCATATCCGCCAGACTTCGGTGCGTAGCTATCAGACGTCGTTGCGTCTGTTCTGCGATTACGTGTCGTCGTCTGAGTACGGGTGGCTTGGATATGCATTCGTTTCGGCGGTCGTACACCACGCATTTGATTGAGGCCGGCGTGGATCAGAAGTTCGTTCAGGACCAGCTGGGCCACGAGTATGCCTCGACCACAGGTATCTACGACTGCACGTCGACCGATTACCGGCAACGCACCCTGCGTCGGGCTTTGGACTCAACGATGCGGGATGCGATGAATACCGGTGATGACACCGAGGAGGACGACTAGCTGATGGCCGCACGATCCGTGGACTACCGCTGGCGGCTGGCCGAGTTGATGGCAGCTGCGGGCATGCACAACAGTACGGATCTGGTTCCGCTGCTGCGTGAGCGAGGTATCGATCTGTCAGCCTCGCAGATCTACCGGTTGGTCTCGGGCCAACCCGAACGGGTGTCACTGCAGGTGATGGCCGCTATTTGTGATGTATTTGCCTGTACCCCAGCTGATCTGGTCACCGTGACCGCCGCCGACGCCCGCCGCAAGAAGACAGCGACGACCGCTAACGTCGTCGATCTCAGCCGCAGCGCGCGGCCCAAGCGGGCCCGGGTGATCCGTGATGACTGATCACCCGGGCGCGGGCGGTCGGCGCGCACGAGGGCGGCCCAAGCGGACCACCGGCGACTGCCGCTGTGACCGGTGTGGCCGGGTCATGGGAAAACCGCGGGTGCATTGGCCTGGCGAATGGGTGTGCAACAGCTGTTTTTATGAGGCGATGCGCACGTTCGGGCACTGTCCGCTGTGTGGTCACCAGGGGGTACTGCCCGCGCGTGCGTCGGGCGACGATAGCCGGCCGGTCTGTCTGGAATGCGGGGGTATCGATCCGGCGCGATACCGCTGCCGCACCTGTGCCCATGAGGGCGAGATCTACCGGCGGGGACACTGCGCCCGGTGCGCAATGCGAGAAGACCTCGAGCAGCTCGCGCCCGCCGCAGACAATGCGATACGGACGGGTGTGATCGCGGCCCTGACGCAGGCACAGCGCCCGGAAAGCATGTTGACCTGGATGCGCAGCGCGCAGGTCCGCGAGCTCCTGGCCGGCCTGATGACCGGGGCGATCCCCTGCACGCACGAGGGGCTCGACGGACTCGGAGGGTCCAAGACAACCGAACACATACGGTCGATCCTCGAACAGCACGATCTGTTGGCGCGTCGAGATCACTACCTGGCCCTGTTCGAGAGGTGGCTGACCGCCAAAGAGCCCGCGGCAGATACCCCGGAAACGTGGTCGATCGTTTACCGTTTCGCCACGTGGCATCACTTGCGCCGCATCCGTGCCCGCTCGGCTCCTGGTCAATCCAGCGAAGGGGCCGTCCGCACCGCGAAGCAGGAAATCACCGAGGTCGTCAAGTTCCTCAACTGGCTCGGCGGCACCCACGCCCGCACCGCCGAGACCGCCACCCAGCACGACGTCGACCAGTATCTGCATTCGGGCCCGACCACACGGTATTGCATCCGCACGTTCTTCGTGTGGTGCCGAGCGATGCGGACCAACACCGACGTCGAGGTCGAACACCGTTACGCCAGAACGCGGCCCACCCTGAGCGATGATCAACGGCTGCAGTGGATTCGCACGCTCATGACAGGCGATGCCACCTGAATCGCCCCGGGTTTGTCGGAGGCTCTCGAATCTGTGAAGGATGGAGAGTATGGCAGCACCACGGAAGTACAGCGTTGAGCTGAAGGAGCGGG
>NZ_JBSFPC010000003.1:426233-433320 GCF_053587995.1 Gordonia sp. NPDC003504 | reverse complement strand
GTCGACGATCCTGTTTGTCTGCACCGGCAACATCTGCCGGTCGCCGATGGGGGAGCGGATTCTGCGGGCGATGGCGTCGCGCCCTACGGGTCCCAGCCCTTCGCGCTGCAAACGTCGCACAACGTCACGCCATAGAGTGACGTTCCACGATGTCCTCGCCGATCGGCCGTCCACCGACGGCAAGCGAGAGCGCATACTGGCTCCCATGGGCGCACGGACCTTCCGGATGCACAGCCGATGGCGGATTCCGTTCCGGCACGACGCCGTGTTCGCCGCCCTTGCCGATGCCGACGGCTACCAGAACTGGTGGCCTCAGATCCATGACGCGGTGCGGATCGACGACGTCAGCGGACGTGCACGCTTCCGCTCACTGCTGCCGGTGTCGCTGCACGTCCGCCTGACCCAGGAACGCATCGACGCCGGCTCCGGTGTCCTGCGCGCACGCCTGGCCGGCGACCTCGTCGGCTGGAGTCAGTGGGTCGTCTCCGTCGACGACCCGGCGTACAGCGTCGTCGACTTCCACCAGCAGGTCGACTTCACCAAACATGTTGCGTTGGTGCCACTCTGGACGATCAGGCCCATCCTGCACGCCAACCACCGATTCATGATGTGGTCGGGCCGTCGTGGACTCATCCGGTACCTCGCCGCCCACGCGGCACCCCGGGACGCAATCTCAGATTGAGACGCACCGCGTCTTCCGCACCCATGCGGTGCGCCCGTACCGTGATCGACAGGGGGAACCCGATCACAACGAGGTGAACGATGAAGGCGCTCGTATTCCACGGTCCCGGCCAGAAGGCGTGGGAGGACGTTCCCGAGCCCAAGCTCAGTGAACCCACCGACATCATCGTCAAGATGAACACGACGACGATCTGCGGAACCGATCTGCACATCCTCAAGGGCGACGTCCCCGCCGTCACCCCGGGCCGCATCCTCGGTCACGAGGGCGTCGGCACCATCACCGAGGTCGGCGAGGCCGTCACGACGCTGGCCGTCGGCGATCAGGTGATCCTGTCGTGCATCTCGGCCTGCGGGAAGTGCGCCTACTGCAAACAGGGAGTGTTCTCGCATTGCCTCGGTGGGGAGGGCAGTTCCGGAATCGGCTGGATCTTCGGCCATCTCATCGACGGCACCCAGGCCGAATTCGTGCGCGTCCCCTACGCCGAGACCTCGGTGTACAAGCTGCCGTCGACGGTGAGCCCCGAACAGGGCACGCTGCTGTCGGACATCCTGCCGACCGGTCACGAGATCGGCGTCCGGCACGGCGCGGTGAAACCCGGTGACGTGGTGGCCGTGATCGGTACCGGCCCGGTCGGATTGGCGGCGATCGCCACCGCCGGCCTGTACGGCCCGAGCCGCATCATCGCGATCGACCTCGACGCCAACCGCGTCGAGCAGGCCCGAAAGTTCGGTGCCACCGACGGCGTCGTCTCGTCGGCGTCGGACTGGCGCGATCAGGTGATCGCCATGACCGACGGACTCGGCGTCGACGTCGCTATCGAGGCGGTCGGCATTCCCGCCACGTTCCAGATGTGCCTGGACATCGTCCGTCCCGCCGGTCATGTCGCCAACGTCGGGGTACACGGCACACCCGTCGAACTCGCTCTCCAGGACCTGTGGATCTCCAACATCGTCATGACGATGGGGCTGGTCAACACCAATACCCTGGACACACTTCTGAAACTGGTGGCGCAACGCCGCATCGATCCCGACCCGTTCATCAGTCATCGTTTCGCACTCGACGAGATCATCGATGCCTACGACGTGTTCGGCCGCGCGGCAGAAACCAAGGCGCTCAAGGTGATCCTGAACGCCTGACCCGAACGCGGTCCGGCCCACCGACCACCGACTCCGATGGTCTCGTCCGGGACCGGGCCGCTGCTTCGGCCGCGTCGGCACCAGACTTCTTGCCGTGCCACTGATCTCGCCTCATGACGACGCGTACGGCCCAGCCCGCCACGATCACCACCAGGACAATTGCCGCAAAGACGACAACAACTCCCATCGCAAGAGCGAACAACTCACCCTCCCCCAACCTGCGCTTGTCCCCAGAAATAGTGACAGCCCGCTCGATCGTTGTCCACCGACGATGAGCCGCTGCCCTTCACGTTCTTTCGCAAAGATTCAGTTTCCCGAAGCGAATCCGGCGGTCTGCAGTCCGGCGGCGTAACCTCTTGCACCACTGGATCTTCAACGGATCGCGACCGAAGCCGGTCACGCTGCCGTAGCGTCTGCGACGCCACATACGAAAGGACGACGTGAAGACACTCGGGGGACTCTTTCTCTGCCATCGGACTGCCGTCACCGGACTTCGGCCCGGCGCTCGCATCGCCCGGAGAAGCGTGCGTGCGCACATCCTGTGGCTTCTGGGAGTGGCGTGCATCGTGGGATTGACGTGCACCGTGGCTGCCGGATCGGCAACGGCCGCACCGAGTGACGGCGCCTCGCCCACGCTGATGTCGATCACACGGATCTCGACCACCATCGACACCACATGTGCGGGTGCACCCAGACAGGTTCCCGTCAATTGGTATCTGCCGGCCGGTCGGCCCACCGGGCTGGTCTGGCTGCAACACGGATTCTCGCGCACCGCAGTCAATCTCGACGTCGAGGCCCGCAACTACGCGGCGTACGGGCTCCTGGTGGCCGCGCCCACCCTGGACTCGGTCAGTGTCAACGGCTGCGCAATCGCCTTCAACGCCGGTGACAACACGGCCTTCATCCGGCAGATGGCGTTGGAGTTCGGGCACGCAGTCGAACCCGACAGCGCCGTCGGGCGGAGTTTCACCCGCGCCTCCGCACAGGCCCACCGCCCCGATCTGACGATGCCGTCGACGCTCGTCTTCTCCGGTCACTCCGCCGGCGGCGAGTTCGTGCTGACCGCGGCCAACCAACTGCGCACCGCCGATCCGGCGGCCTATCGGAGACTGGCCGGGCTGGTGCTGTTCGATCCGGTGAATTCGTTCCTGGGCAACAACTTCTACACCTCCGCCAAGGAACTGGGCGCAGCAGAACTACCCATTCGCGTGATCGCATCCCAGCCGTCGGTGTCGAATACCGGCGGGCTGGGCGTCACCTGGCTGTCGCAGACCACCCGGCAGGACTTTCTCGGCGTCCGACTCGTCACCGGTGTGCACATCGACGTCGAGTCCGACTCGACCGACCTGATCGGTGAGCTCTCCGAGCTCGCGGTTCCGCGTCCGCGCAACGGGCGGGTCATCCGCAGGTTGTCCGCGCAGTGGGCCGATGACCTGATCACCGGCACCCGGACACCCGCCTACTACCCCGGCGGGAGTTACTACCAGAGCCTCGTCGCCTCGCACACCATCACGACGCTGCCCGTCGGGTAGCCCGGACGCGCACGGCGGCCCTCCCGACAGATGATCGCCGAGGGCCGCCGTGGCGTATGAGAGGTGTTGCGGCCGAACTACTTCGGTGGCATCCGGATGCCGCCGTCGACGCGGACGACCTCGGCGTTCATGTAGGAGTTGGTGACCAGTTCGACGACCATCGACGCGAGTTCGTCGGGCACGCCGAGACGCTTGGGGAACAGCACCGACTCACCGAGCTTGGCCTTGAATGCCTCGGAGGCCTCGCCCTCGCCGTAGATCGGGGTGTCGATCAGTCCGGGTGCGACGGTGTTGACGCGGATGCCCGACGCCGACAGGTCACGGGCCACCGGCAGGGTCATGCCGACGACGCCGCCCTTGGACGAGGAGTACGACGCCTGACCGATCTGACCGTCGAATGCGGCGACGCTGGCCATGTTGACGATGGCACCACGCTCGCCGCTGTCCAGCGGCTCGTTGCGGCTCATCGCGGTGGCAGCCAGGCGGATGCAGTCGAAGGTGCCGATCAGATTGATCGCGATGACCTTCTTGTAGGCGTCGAGGTTGTGCGCCGAACCGAATTCGCCGTCCTTGCCGATGGTGCGCTGGGCCCAGCCGATACCGGCCGAGTTCACCAGGACGCGCAGCGGACCGAGTTCGGTGGCCTTGTTGACCGCGGCCTCGATCTGCTCGGTGTTGGTGACGTCGACGTTGACGAACGCGCCGCCGACTTCCTTGGCGAGAGCCTCACCCTTCTCCGCATTGAGGTCGGCAACGACCACCTTTGCGCCCTTGGCCGCCAGCTGGCGCACCGATGCGGCGCCGATGCCCGACGCCCCGCCCGTCACGATTGCACTTGCTCCGTTGATATCCACGACGACAGCCTACGACGCGGTGTGGTACGGGTAACACACCGGGCCCGAGCGAGCGGTCGGTCAGCCACCGTGTTGCGCGGTCAGTGGGCTCGGTGGCATCGACACCGTGGTGCCGGTCGCCCCGATGTCCACCCAGCCGCCGGGATTCTGGCACCGCAGCCGCGGACCGGCACTGGCCGTGCAAGTGGCCACGCCCACGGTCACCGACTGCCCCGGCAGGAGTTCGGCGATCGCACCGGACCACATCGGCCATGCCGCGGCGTGTACGCCGGTGTCATCGATGTCGACCGTGGACGGGTTGACCCCGGGAATTGCGCCGGGCGGCATGTGGCAGGTGAGATTCCCCAGCTGCGCGGTGGCGACGTTGAGTCCGATTCCGCACGTCGCCACCCCGCCGGCGCGAAGCAGAAAGAGATTGCCGGTGCGGCCGAACTGCCCGGGATCGACGGGCGTCCCCTGCGCTCCCGGCGTCTGGGCGGCGGCACTGACCGGTGCGAACGCCGTCGACACCGGCCCCTGATCGCGAATCGCCTCGCCGGCGACGGAGCAGCCGGAGAGAATCACCGTCGCCGGTGCGACGAGGGCGACCGCAAGGCGCGGAACCGAGACGCGCGGGGCCAGGACACGTGCGGCCAAGACACGTTCGGCCAACACACGTGCGGCCGGGACACGTGCGGCCGGGACTTGTCTGGGGCGTTTCATCGAAGACGATCGTACGGTCGGGTCTCGCGCTGCGGCGCGTCGACGACCACACGTTCATCCGACCGGACGTCGTTGGCGCTCGCCTCGTCACTGACAGCGCTCACCACGACGTTGACAGCGCCCGCCACCTCGTTGACAGCGCCCCCCGCGCATGTAGGAAAGCGCCGTCAGTGACGGGTTGAGCGCTGTCAACGTTCAACCGAGCGCTGTCAGTGGTGCAGGGCGTGCCAGGCCACTCAGCTGACGCACCGCACGATCGGCTCCGGGTCGTAACGCACGGTCCTGGTGTGCCGGCGGATCTCGGTGCCGGTCGCGGCGTCGGTGATGATGCGGGTGTTCGACGCGGTGAAACCGCGGCTCCCGCTACTGGCGATACAGTTGTCGTCGCCGGCGATCGTGCGGACCTCGGGTGAGGTGTAGTTGACGCGACTCCCCGTGATCGATTGCACGTCAACGGTTCTCGTGCCCCACATACGAACCGTCACCGACGACGGGCTCCAGCTGGTCTCGATGAGGACTCCGTGTCGCGAGCGGTTGCCGATCACCAGGTCGATGGCGCCTTCGAAGACCGTCGCCTCGCGGGCCTCGGGATAGCGGGAGATGTAGTAGGCGTGTTCGGTGTGGTCGACGTCATCGAGGCCGGCGAAGTACGCCGCGTTGTAGAGGGTCGTCGCGAATTGGGAGATGCCTCCGCCGACGGCCCGGGACGCGCGGCCGTGATCGATGATCGTCGACGTGACGTAGCCCTGGGCGGTTCCGCGGGGACCGGTGTATCCGTTGAGCGAGAAGTTGCGGCCCGGGAGGATGAGCGCGCCGTCGACCTCCTGGGCGACGAGCCGGATGTTCTCCCCCGATGCCGACGAGAATCCTCCGGTGGTGAACTCGCTGATCACCTCGGTGACACCGAGATCGCGCGCCGCGCGTGTGGTGAGGGCGGGCGGAAGCACCCGGTACGTCGCCTCGACGGTGCGCGGACCATCGCCGGTGATCATCTTCTCGATGGCGACGAACGTCGCCTCCCAGTCCAGGGCGTGACCGTCGCGCGCGGCGATAACCACCGGCGAACCGGTCGACAGCGAGAATCTCGCGTTCACCGGTCGGCTCTCGGAACGCGACAGGCCGGCCAGGATCGTGCGACCTCGGTCGCGGTCGACGTGCGGGACGAGGCCACCACGGCCATCGGGCCGGAACGTGAGCGCACTTGCGATCTGTGCGGGCGTGAGTCGCACGTTGATTCCGTCGCGACCTTCGACGGCGAGGTCGTCGGCGACGGCGGTGCGCGCCGGGCCCGCGACGGTCGCGGTGACGACGTCTGCGGCGACGGTCGGGGCGAAGGGTTCCATCGGCAGCTCGACGATCCCGCCGTCGAGCCATTCCCGGGTGAGCACCGGACGCGCGGCGTCACGGTCGACGCGTAGCCCGGCGGCGGGCATGTCTGCGACGGGTTGGGTTCCGTCGTAGTGCACGCCGCCGTCGACGGCGGCCCGTTCGAGGCTGCCCTTCTGATCGTCGAGGGCCGCGTCGAACCGCGTGGGATCGAGGCCGACCACCGGTTCGACGTCGCGGGAGAGTCCGAACAGCGCGGCGAGGCGGGCGAAGGGGTTGCGGGGTTGAACCGACAGCGCTGCGGCCGTGGCGTCTGCGTCGAAGGTCAGGCCGAGCGAGTCCGGCGCCACTGCCACCTCGCCGGAGGACGTGCGGAGGGTGACCGGCTGCCGTGACAGTTCCGACAGTTCCGCGAGTTCGCTCGTCACCTGCGGCTGGGACAGGTTCCCGACGTCCCGTCCGGCTACCGTGGCGCCGCGCGCCGTGTGGCCGGAGGTGACGACGAGGTCGAGGGCGAGAACCAGCGATATGACTGCGGTCACACCGATCGCCACACGGATCCCGGTCCGGCGGTGGCGGCTCGATAACGGTCCCATCGCATCCACAGATACCGGACAAGTCGGGCGACTGCGAATTCGAGGCGGCCAAACCCAGCAACCGGAGTGGTGCGCCGCGTCGGCGTGTCGCGCGGGTTACCGGGGTTCGCGCGAATCGTCGACGACCTGCGCAACCGACGATCACCTGCGTGAAGCCGCGGAAAAGGACCCAGTCAGCAAACAGAATCACAGAACCAGCACGTGTGTGCGCCGCGTTCGCAGAAAACTCGTGGGTGCGCCGCGCCGCGATGCAGGAGGA
>NZ_JBSFPC010000003.1:328568-426133 GCF_053587995.1 Gordonia sp. NPDC003504 | reverse complement strand
GGCGACCAGCGAGCGAAGCGAGTGGTGTCGCTGACGACGAAGAGCGGTGCAGGTGGGCGCACACACATGCGATTCGCGCAGCGATCGCAGAAAACTCGTGGGTGCGCCGCGCCGCGATGCAGGAGGAGGCGACCAGCGAGCGAAGCGAGTGGTGTCGCTGACGACGAAGAGCGGTGCAGGTGGGCGCACACACATGCGATTCGCGCAGCGATCGCAGAAAACAGAGAGCTCCGGTTGAGCTGTCGGGTCGGGGGTCTGACAGCTCAACCGGAACAACAGATATATCTACGGCACTTTCGCCGGCGTTACAACATCAACCGCCGTTTTCCCCCGAGTTCATTTCGTCAGTTTTTTTGTTGATGGTCGGGTTGAAGGTCAGCCCTCGATGATCGCGGTGACACCCTGACCGCCGGCGGCACAGATCGAGATGAGCGCACGGCCTCCGCCGTTCTCCTTGATCTGCTTCGCGGCCTGCGCGACGATGCGGCCACCGGTCGCGGCGAACGGATGCCCGGCGGCGAGCGACGAACCGTTGACGTTGAGCTTGCTGCGCTCGATCGGACCCAGTGCCGAGTCGAGGCCGAGGCGCTCCTTGCAGTACTCCTCGGACTCCCACGCCTGCAGCGTGGCGAGCACCACGGAGGCGAAGGCCTCGTGGATCTCGTAGAAGTCGAAGTCCTGCAGGGTCAGTCCGTTGCGTTCGAGCAGTCGCGGTACCGCGTAGGTCGGCGCCATCAGCAGGCCGTCGGGCCCGTTGACGTAGTCGACGGCGGCGGTCTCGGAGTCGACGAAGTAGGCGAGGACGCCGATGCCCTTCTCCTGCGCCCACTCGTCGCTGGACAGCAGCACCGTCGACGCGCCGTCGGTGAGCGGGGTGGAGTTGCCCGCGGTCATCGTCGCGTCGCCGAGGGAGACGCCGAAGACCGGCTTGAGCTTGGCGAGCTTCTCGACCGTCGAGTCGCCGCGCAGGTTGGCGTCGCGGGTGAGGCCGAGGAAGGGAGTGATCAGGTCGTCGAAGAACCCCGAGTCGTAGGCGGCGGCCATCTTCTGGTGGCTGGCCGCGGCCAGGGCGTCCTGGTCGGCGCGCTTGATGCCGAATTCCTTGGCGGTGATCGCCGCGTGCTCACCCATCGACATGCCGGTGCGGGGTTCGCCGTTGCGCGGGATCTCGATGCCGAGCTTCGGCAGCACCTTGAGCACGCCGAGGATCTGTTCCTGCGTCGAGCGGGCGCGGTTCACCTCGAGCAGCTGGCGGCGCATGCCCTCGGAGATTCCGATGGGGGCGTCGGAGGTGGTGTCGACGCCCCCGCCGACGGCGACGTCGTAGCGGCCGCGGGCGATGCCGTCGGCGACGGCGGTGATGGCCTGCAGTCCGGTGCCGCAGGCCTGCTGGATGTCGAAGGCCGGGGTGTACGGCGACAGCGCCGATCCGAGGACGCATTCACGGATGAGATTGAAATCACGCGAGTGTTTGAGCACCGCTCCGCCGGCCACCATGCCTAGCCGTTCACCCTGCAGGCCGAATCGGCTGACCAGGCCGTCGAGGGCCGTGGTGAACATATCTTGGTTGCTGACCTTGGCGTACGTCTTGTCCTGGCGTGCGAACGGAATGCGGTTGCCGCCGAGGATCGCCACCGGACGCTCGGCGCGGGTCTTGGGTGTGTAGGCCACGAGAGATCTCCCAGGTGTTGGTTGGTACCTATAGCGTATTCTTACTCCAGAGTAAGTTAGATGTCGAACGGCGCTCCACTCCGAGCGTCCCCGATCACATCGAGCCATGCACACAGATCTGAAGGAGATTCACGTGGCGAACACCGGCCTGTACTCGAGCTTCGTTCACTCCGGACCCGGCGCGTTCATCGCAAAACAGGCGGGATTGCCTGTTCCGCCGGCACTTCGTCGGTACAAGGCCTCCGAGCCGCCGCTGCCCGGCCCCGTGCTGCTCGGCGGGCAGGGACGCCTGATCGAACCGCTCCGCGAATTGCTCTCGGACCCCGATTACACCCTGATCGAGAACGCCACCACCGGCCGTAGCGCCGACAAGTACGGCGCCCTGGTGTTCGACGCCACCGGCATCACCTCCCCCGCCGAACTCGAGCAGCTCTTCGAGTTCTTCCAGCCGGCGATGCGCTCGACCGCCGCGTGCGCCCGGTTCCTGGTCATCGGCACCACCCCGGAACTGATCACCGATCCCGACGAGCACGTCGCCCAGCGCGCCCTCGAGGGATTCACCCGCTCGCTCGGCAAGGAACTGCTCAAGGGCTCCACCGTGCAGCTGGTCTACGTCTCCCCCGACGCCAAGACCGGCCTCACCGGACTCGAGTCGACGCTGCGTTTCGTGCTGTCGGCGAAGTCGGCGTTCGTCGACGCCCAGGTGATCCGCGTCGGCGCGGCCGACTCCACCGCCCCGGCGAACTGGGACAAGCCCCTCGACGGCAAGGTGGCCGTGGTCACCGGTGCCGCCCGCGGTATCGGTGCGACGATCGCCGAGGTCCTCTCCCGCGACGGTGCCCACGTCATCTGCGCCGACATCCCGGCGGCCGGTGAGGCCCTCGCCCAGACCGCCAACAAGGTCGGCGGCACCTCGTTCCCGCTCGACGTCAGCGCCCCCGACGCCGGCGAGAAGCTGGCCGAGCACGCCCTGCAACGCCACGGCGGCATCGACATCATCGTCAACAACGCCGGCATCACCCGCGACAAGCTGCTCGCCAACATGGACGACGCCCGCTGGAACTCGGTGATCTCGGTCAATCTCATTGCGCCGCAACAGCTCGTCAATGCGCTTGTCGCGGGGAACGCGATCCGCGAGGGTGGTGCCGTCGTCGACGTCTCCTCGATCGCCGGCATCGCGGGCAACCGTGGACAGACCAACTACGGCGCCTCCAAGGCCGGCGTCATCGGCCTGGTCGATGCCTACAAGTCGATCCTCGGCGAGAAGGGCATCACCATCAACGCCGTCGCCCCGGGCTTCATCGAGACCAAGATGACCGCGGCGATCCCTCTCGCCACCCGCGAGGCGGGCCGTCTGATGAGCTCGCTTCAGCAGGGTGGACAGACCGTCGACGTCGCCGAAACCGTTGCCTACTTTGCCAATCCGGCCAGCAACGCCATCACCGGCAACGTGGTGCGGGTGTGCGGCCAGGGCTTCCTGGGGGCGTGATGACCAAGACCATCACGCTGCCTGCGGCGCCGTCGACCGCCGACATCTACTCCAAGGCCGTGACCGCGATGCTCCCGGTGATCGGGAAGTCCGGGTCGGTACGACCCGACGCACCACTGCCCGATCGCCGCTACCGGCTGGAGAACGTCCGCGTCGACGCCGAGCGCCTGCTCGCCTACACGCGGGCCACCGGCCAGCAGTTCGGGCCGACCCTGCCGATCACCTACCCGTTCGTGCTGCAGTTCCCGCTCGCCATGAAGATCATGACCGACGGTGACTTCCCGTTCGGCGCAGTCGGTTCGGTACATCTGGAGAACAGCATCCACCGGCTGCGCCCGATCGGCATCGACGAGCCGCTCACCATCGAGAACCACGCCGAGAACCTGCGCGAGCATCGCAAAGGCCTTCTCGTCGACATGATCTCGGAGATCAGCGTCGGCTCCGAACTGGTGACCCGGCAGGTCGCGACCTTCCTCAAGCAGCAGCGCACCAGCCTGTCCGACGATCCACGTGGACCGGCACCTCGGGAGCAGGCGCCACCCCCGCCGGATGCGGTGCTGTCGGTGGATCTCGGTAAGATCCGCGAGTACGCGGCCGCCTCGGGGGATCGCAACCCGATCCATATGGGCGATCTCACGGCCAAGGCGTTCGGGTTCCCGAAGGCGATCGCACACGGAATGTGGAGTGCCGCAGCCGCAGTCGCCAACGTGGAGGCACAGCTTCCCGACGACGTCACCTATGCGGTGCGGTGGGGCAAGCCGATTCTGTTGCCCGCCAAGGTGAATCTTTATGTTCACCGCCTCGACGGCGCCGGCGCGGGCAGCGGGCAGAGCCTGCCGGGCAACTTCGATCTGTCGATCCTCAACCGGCGCAAGGGATATCCACATCTGACCGCGACGACGCGACACGAGTGAGGGGTTCCCGCGTGCCGACATGCGGGGGATGTCGGCACGTGGTGTTCGCCCCCGCAGAAGCACTCGAGAGACATGGGACACAATGAATTTTGACACCACACGCGGAACCCGAGGCCGTCGCCAACCGACCGGCCCGCTGTTCCGGCTGATGAATTTCGTGGTGGGCAAACGAATCCGTAAGACGGGCGAACTCGGCGGCAGCAAGGCACTGATCCTGTCCACCGTCGGCGCCAAGACCGGCAAGGAACGCACCAACCCGTTGAGCTGGTTCGACGACGGCAGTGGCGGGTGGCTGATCATCGCATCGGCCGCAGGCGCCACCGGAAACCCCGGCTGGTATCACAACATTCGGCAGAATCCGGACCGGATCCGCATCGAGGTCGACGGCCGCACCGTTGCGGTGGATGCCGAGCAACTCACCGGCGAGGAACGCGCACTCGCCTGGAAGGTCATCGGCGCCAGTCCGCGGTTCGCGGGCTATCAGGCCAAGACCGACCGCGTGATGCCGATCATCCGCCTTACCGAGAAGAACTGATCGGACTCACTGCAGCGGCGTGTGCACGCCGACGCCCTTGAGGCCGCGCCAGGCGATGCCGACCAGCAGGTCGGTGGCGGTCTCGAGGTCGACGTCACCCTCGCTCATCCGGTCGGCGACGGCCTCGCCGGCGCCGACCAGTGCGACGGCGGTGAGTTCGAAATCGATGTCCTTGGCGCCCTCGACGGTGGTACCGCGACGGATCAGTTCGGCGACCATCTCGACGACCTGACGGCGGCTGGTGCTGACCGTGTCGGCGAAGGTCGCACTGCCGACGGCCACGCGGTAGAGGACGCGCCAGGATTCGCGGTGCTGGTCAACAAACCGGAGGAATTCGCGGACCACTGTGCGGGCCTGTTCGCTTTGCCTCAGCTTGGGGTCGAAGCCCGCCGACATCGCGTCGATGAAGCGTCCGGATTCGCGGGCGATACATGCACTGAACAGCTCTTCCTTCGAGCCGTAGTAGAGGTACAGCATGGGTTTGCTGATCTGCGCGTGCGCCGCGATGGAATCCATCGACGTGTCGCGATAGCCGTTCTCCGCGAATACCGTCACCGCGGCGTCGAGCATCTGCTGCTCCCGCACCGCACGTGGCAGCCGCTTTGTACCGCCGGCCATGCTGGTCACTCCTCTACTTCGATCACACCACCCGGATGGCGGATCGAACCATCTTACCGCTCGGTAAGATCACGTGTGACCGGCATCCCGCTTTCGGGGCCCAATTCCACAACCCGTACCAGGTTAAGGCACGCGGGATGGGCCCTGGGGGCGCCCCACCGATGGCGTCCGACCACGACGTCGGCCCGACGGCTACTCAGCAAGACAATTGGCCCTTGGCCCGCAGGATCCGCACGACCGATGCGTTGACCTTCTGCTCGGAAAGACGTCCGGATTTCACCGCGGCCTCGAGGTGATCGAGCACGCTCGGAACCGCGTCGGTGGTGATCCAGAGCGCGATGTCGCCACCGGCCGCGAGGAAACGTTGCACTGCGACATTGATCGGGAATTGCTGGTTGATGGCGCCCATGCCGGACAGGTCGTCGGAGAACACGACGCCGTTGAACGGCGGACCGCCATAGGGCTGTCCGGTCCGCAGCATGCCGATCGCCTTGGCGCTCAGGCTGGCGGGGGTGTCACCGACAGTCAGTCCGGACACGATGAGATGCCCCACCATCACTCCGGCATTGCCGGGATTGCGCAGCAGCGTCTTGTACGGGACGAGGTCGCTGGTCTCGAGTTGCGACAGCGGCGGGGTGCGCACCACACCCAGGTGGGAGTCACCGGAGCCGTGGCCGTGGCCGGGAAAGTGCTTGTACACCGGCATGATTCCGACGGATTCGAGTCCTTCGGCGAAGGCCTGACCGTAGGTCGTCACCGTCTCCGGATCATTGGAGAACGAACGATCGCCGATCACCTCGTCGTCGCTCTCGTCGCTGACGTCGACGTCGGGGGCGAAGTCGACGGTGATGCCCTTGGCCTTGAGCTGGCGGCCGATCCGGGCGGCGAGCTCACGAACCTGCTCGGGGGTCTGCGACGCGGCGAGCTCACGTGCCGACGGTGAGTCGATGCCCAGCGACGACAGCCGCGACACCCGGCCGCCTTCCTGGTCGACGGTGACCATCAGCGGAATCCGCGACGCGTCGTTGACCCGTTTCAGGTTGGCCGGATCGGTGAGGATCGACTTGTCGGTCCAGCTGCCGATGAAGATGCCGCCGACGGGCTCATTGGACACCAGTGAGTAGGCGTCCTCGGTGCCGGTGACGCCGACGACGATCGACTGGCCGAGTTTCTGACGCAGCGTCATCCCGGCGACGATGTCGGACCCGCACCCGACTGGGACGATCGAGGTGGGCGCCGCCGACGCCGAACTCGACGAATACGCCGATGAGGACGTGGCCGAGGTCGCCGCGGCCGAGCCGGCGGCGGTCGAATCGGAGTCGGTGTCACATGCGGTGATCGTCATCCCGGCGGTCGCGGCGACCGCGAGCAGGCACATCAACTCGCGAAAACGGCGAACACGACGTCGGTGAGGTCGTTGACCAGAGCCCATGGCACGAGTCTGGCATGTACGCTTGGCCAATGGACGCGCGGTCCATTTCCGACAGCCACGGCCCCGTCGATTCCGACACGGGCCGGGCCGACGAGAGCGCGGGGGCCGCCAGATCCCAACCCGCCACACCCCAATCGGTGATGATCGCCTTCGACGGCGGCGCCAATTCCGAGCGGGCGATCTCCTATGCGGGACATTTCCTCAAGGCCTCGGTGGCTCACGTCGTCACCGCGTGGCAGCCGGGAACCCTCAATCCGGCACGTTTGTCGAGCCTGTCGGCCGGTATTCAGCCGTTCGTCGACACCACGCCGTTGGAGATGGATGTCGACGACGCGGTGCGGGACGAGGCCGTGCGGGTCAACGCCCTCGGAGTGGAGATGGCCCGGCGGGCGGGGCTCGAGGCGCACGGAACCCTCGTCGAGGTCGAGTCCACCGTGTGGGGCGCGCTCGTAGCGGCCGCCGACACCCTCGATGTCGACCTGCTGGTCACCGGGACCCGCGGCGACTCGGGACTCAAGGCCTTGCTGCGTTCAAGTGTCGCCGGGCGCGTTCTGAAGCATTGCCATCGGCCGGTGTTCGTGGTGCCCGCCACCTGCGACAAGCAACCACCGGTGATGCCCTGACACGTCGTCGCCGCCTGGTATCCGCGAAGCGAACGCCTACCAGCCCCGTGTGTGCGCCACCGCGGCGATGCAGGAGAAGAGCGAGGAACGTAGCCGCCGGGCTGAGTAGCACCTCTTGCGCGGTGCGTAGCGAAGTCGACGATGCGATCACGACGACGAGCGGTGCAGGCGGGCGCACACACGCCGCGTCGCCGGAGGCGACGCAGACAACACTGGTACTTTCGTGATCATGCGCAATAACCGCCTGGCCGCCGGAGCGATCTCCGTGGGAGTGGCCGTCGCCGGCATTCTGGTCGGTTTGGGTGCGGTGTTCCTCGGTGGGTTGTTGGCGGCGGAGACGAGTCCGTCGACGGATCTGAACAACGTCAATCCGAATAGTGGCTTTGTGCAGGGTTCGGTGGATTACGGATCCCGGGGTGGCGCCGGCGCCAATCAGTGAGTGGTAGCCGATCGCGGTGGGTGACCGGTTGGGGCGTCGTGGGATCGGTGTGGCCGCGGTGGTGGCCCTGCTGGTCTCGTTTCTGCAGTCGCCGGGTCTGATTGCGGCCGACACCAAACTCGACCTCACTGCCGATCCGCTGGGCTTTCTGGGCCGTGCGACTCATCTGTGGACGCCGCATGCCCCGATGGGTCAGGTGCAGAATCAGGCGTACGGCTATTTCTTCCCGCATGGCGCGTTCTTTGCTCTCGGTGATCTGGCGCATCTGCCGCCGTGGGTGACGCAGCGTCTGTGGTGGGCGTTGCTGCTGGTCGTCGGCTTTGTCGGGGTGGTTCGGCTGGCCGAGGCGGTCGGGGTGGGTTCGTCGGCGTCCCGGGTGCTGGCCGGGGTGATCTTCGTGCTGAGTCCGCGCGTGTTGACGACGTTGGGGTCGATCTCGTCGGAGACGTTGCCGATGATGCTCGCGCCGTGGGTGCTGGTCCCGGTGATCCGCGCGCTGGACCATCGGGATGGTGTGCCGGTGTGGCGGCACGCTGTGGCGTCGGCGGTGGCGGTGGCGCTGATGGGTGCTGTCAACGCGGTGGCGACGCTCGCCGCCGTGGGCGTGGCGCTGGTGTGGTTCTGTTTGTGTGCGCGCACCGATGTCCGCCGATGGGCGCGGTTCGGCACTGCGTGGGCGGTGGCGTGCGTGTGCGCCTGCGCGTGGTGGATCGTGCCGTTGCTGATCCTGTCGCGAGTGTCACCGCCGTTCCTCGACTTCATCGAGTCGTCACGGGTGACCACCGAGTGGGCCTCGCTGGCCGAGGTGTTGCGGGGGACGAGTTCGTGGACGCCGTTCGTCTCCGATGAGCGGGTTGCCGGCGCGGTGCTGGTGACGCAGCCGGCCGCAGTGCTGGCCACGGGTACGCTCGCGGCCGCCGGGCTGGCCGGATTGTGCATGCGGCACATGCCGTTTCGACGTCGCTGGGTGATCGTGCTCGGTGTCGGCCTGGTGCTGATGTGCGCAGGATACGCCGGTGGACTCGGTTCCCCGATCGCGGAGCCGGTGCGGGTCTTCCTCGACGGCCCCGGAGCGTTCCTGCGCAACATTCACAAGGTCGAGCCGTTCGTGCGTCTGCCGCTGGTGCTGGGTGTCGCGCATCTGCTGGCACGCGTTCCGTTGCCGGGAGCGGTGGGGCTGCGGGAGTCGTTGTCGGCATTCGCGAATCCGCAGCGTTCGAAGGCGGTGGCCGCGGCGGTGGCCGTCGTGGTCGCGCTGATCGGCGCCGGTTCGTTGATGTGGACCGGCAGCCTCACACCGGAGGGGGCGTACCGGGCGATTCCGAATTATTGGCAGCAGACGGCGACCTGGCTGCAGGAGCACGGTGCGTCTGCAGACGGCACCGACCGGCGGGCGTTGGTGGTGCCGGGCGCTCCGTCAGCCGATCAGCTCTGGGGCCTGACCCGTGATGAGCCGATTCAGCCGTCGGCGCATACGCCGTGGGCGGTGCGGGACGCGATTCCGTTGACGCCGCCGGGTGCGATCCGGGCCCTCGATTCGGTGCAGCGCGATCTCGCCGACGGGCGAGCCTCACCGGGGTTGGCGGCGACACTGGCCGGGCAGGGCATCGCCTACGTGGTATTGCGCGCCGACCTGAATCCGGACACGTCGCGGTCGGCGCGGCCGCTGCTCGCACAGCAGGCCCTCGACGGTTCGCCGGGTCTGGCGCGCGCGGCGGAGTTCGGGCCGATGGTGAGTCCGCCGACGGTCGACGGCGTGGTGCGCGACGGCGGCCTGCTGCCGCCGATGCGGGCGATCACGATCTACCAGGTCACCCCGATCACCGACACCGGCCCGACGCTGACCGCCACCGACGCGATGCCACGGATCGCCGGAGGACCGGAATCGATTGCGGTGCTGAATGATCTGCGCGCCCGTCTGGGTGAGGCACCGTTGGGTCCGGTGCTGTTGGAGGCCGATGCCGAGCGGGCCGGTGTGCCGCGTGGCCCGGTGATCATCACCGACACTCCCGCCGATCGCGAGGTCGACTTCGGCCGCGTCGACGATCACAGTTCGGCCATTCGTGCCGCGGGTGATCCGCGTCGGACCCAGAACGCCGCGCCCGACTACCCGGTGGAGGGGCAGCCGCTGACCCGCGGGCAGTGGCTTCTCGACAATCAACCGGATCAGGTGCAGGTGACGACGTCGTCGTCGGCCGCCGACGCCACTCAGCCGGGACGGACGTCACCGGCCAGTTCCGCGGCCGCCGCCTTCGACTCCGACGCCGGGACCGCCTGGGTGTCCGGTGGTTTGACGTCGGCCGTCGGCCAGTGGATGCGACTCGATTTCGCCACTCCGCGAACCGATCTCGCGCTACGTATCACCACCGCGAAGGCACTCGGCCCGGATGTGTCGTCGGTGGTGGTGACCACCGAGTCCGGCTCCACGGTTACCTCGGGGCTGGAACCGGGCAAGGAGGTGACGGTCACCGCACCGAGCGGCCCCACCCGATGGGTGCAGATCCGTGCGGCCTCGACCGATGACGGCACCGCCGGCAACCAGTTCGCGCTCGGTGAGGTCGACGTCCTCGATCTGGCCTCCGGCCTGCCGCATTCCATCCGGCACCGGGTGGTGCTGCCGGAGGTGCCGGCGGACACGGATGTCGCGGGTTGGATTCTCACACAGGAACTCCCGGGACGGTCGGCATGCGTGGGGCAAGACCGCGAGGATGCGACACCACTGGTGCGGTGCTCGGCGGACCTGGGTGTGTCCCCGGAGACGCCGACCGTGCTGACGCGGGCGTTGTCGGTGCCGAGTCCGACCGATGTGGCGCCGGTGATGGTGCTGCGTCCCCGGCCGGGTAACGCCCTGGACGCGCTGATCACTGCGGCCGGCACCATCCGAGCGTCGGGGGCCTCCGAGGTCAACGATCCGCGGGGTTCGGCGCAGGCCGCCGTCGACGGCGATCCGGGCACCGTGTGGACCGCCGCAGAACCCGAGAAGAAACGTGATCGACCAACCCTCACCCTCACCCTTCCTGCCCCGCAGGATATTTCGTCGCTGCGCATCGTTCGACCCGCCGATTATCCGGCGGCGCCGACGGAGATCACGGTGGATCTGGGTACCGGCCCGCAGCGGGTCCGGGTCGGCGCCGACGGCGTGGTGCGGCTGCGCCCGGCGGTCACCGACCGCATCTCGATCCGCATCGAGAAACGCACCGACATCCTCGACGTCAACAGCCTCGGGTTCTCCAGCCCGGCACCGGTCGGCATTGCCGAGGTCGAGATCAATCCCGATGCGCCCGCCACCAATTCGACCGCCACCAATTCGACCACCGCCAGTTCGACCACCGCCGATTCGACCGATACCGACCGGCCGATCGACATCGGCTGCGACGCCGGCGTCGGGATCACGGTGTCGGGTCAGGTGATACCGATGTCGGTGCACACCACCACCGCCGCACTGCGTGCCGGCGACCCGGTGATCGCCCGTCCGTGCGCGGAGACGCCGGTGCGCCTGGGTTCCGGTGAACAGGAGCTCTCCGCCAACCCCGGGGCGGCGTTCTCGGTGGCGACCGTGTGGCTCGGCCGCTCGGCCGCGTCCACCACGCCTGCCCCGTCGGCGCAGCAGCCCGAGATCACCGAACCCGAGGTGACCCAATGGCAGGCGACCGCACGGTCGATCGAGGTCAATTCCGCGTCCAGTCAACGTGTTCTGCGGGTTCCGGAGAGCACCAATCCCGGCTGGGTGGCTCAGCTCGACGGCCGGACACTCACACCGATCGTCGTCGACGGCTGGCAGCAGGGTTGGATCATGCCGGCCGGCGCGTCGGGTACCGTCACCCTGTCGTTCCGCTACGACAGCCTGTACCGGTGGTCTCTGGTCGTCGGATTCGCGCTGCTGGCAGCACTTCTGGTGGTCGCGATGGTGTGGCGACGGCGTGGCGATCCGTCGGCGCGCGATGCGCCAGTGGCTGCAGCAATGCCGGGCACCTGGCCAGCCGCAGTACTCGGTGCGCTGAGTTGGCTTGGTGCGTCCTGGATTCTGGCCGGGTGGTGGGGTGTGCTGGTCGCCACCCTCGCCGGGCTGGTCGTTGTGCTCACGCGTCCAGGTGCGGTGGTCGGCGGCACCGTCATCGCGATGATGGCCGCCACCGTCGGATTGGCTTCGGGCCCATGGCATTCACCCACCGGCTATCACGGTTTCGGGTGGTGGGTTCAGCTGCCGGCGTTGGTCTCGGTGTCGTTGGTGATGGCGTCGGCGGTGGTCTCGGCCGTACCCGCCGACGCCCGCGTCGACTCGATCGGCGCCCGCCTGCGAGCACTCTCGCGGCGGCGCAACCAGTCTCGGGCGGGTTCTTCGACGAAGGCGTAACTGACGGCCGAGATCCCCACCGACAGCACCACGGTGAGGCACCAGACCAGGAGGGTGTGGCCGGAGAACGGCACGATACCGAACAGCCCGAACACCACCGCGAGCACCGCCACATGCCAGATGAAGATGCCGTAGGACCACCGTCCCAACGCCAGCATCATCGGTGCGGTCAGGAATCGGAAGCGACGACGCACCGCCGGCGTGCGGCCCGAGGGAGCCTCACACACCAACGGTGCGAGGATCGCGAATCCGCACGCCGCGCCCAGGACCATCTTGACGGCGAACTGCCACGGCGCGAGGTCACCGAGGCCGGTCGGCCCGGCCAGCGGCGTGCACGCCAGCCCGTAGGCCACCACCAGCAACACCAGCATCGGGATGCGCCGCGATCCGAGTGCACTGATCCGGCGGGACAGCCGCGTCGTGCCGCCGAGGTCGTCGGCGCCGGTGACCTCGGCCAGGATCAGCCCGGCGGCGAACCACGGCAGGTGCCCGATCACCCAGTTGGTGGGTTCCACCCCGCCGGGCAGCGCCAGCGCCTCGACCGCCCACGCCCAGCCGAGGCTCAGTAGTCCCAGGGCGCACAGGACCGGCAGGCGCGCGCTACTGCGGCGGCCGCGCAGCCGCATCAGTGCCAGACCGAGGACCGGCAGCAGCAGATAGAAACTCACCTCCACCGACAGACTCCACATCTGCGTCATCCCGGCGGTCAACGACAGCGGCACGTACACCTGGGTGAGGGTGAGGTTGGCCAGCCACACCGTGAGGTCGGCGCCACGCGCCTCCGGCAGCATCGTCAGCACCACCACGACGACGACGACATATGCGGGCCAGATGCGGACGACGCGGTGGCGCAGGTAGCGACGCACCGACGGGGTGACGGCGGCACCGTGCGCGGCGGCGACCCAGTTGCGCCACAGCAGGAAACCCGACAGGGCGAAGAACAACGCCACCGCGAGGTCGAGGCGACCGAGGATCGGACCGAGCACCGGCAGGCGCACCGCCCCGGTCTGGAATGCGACGTGGGTGGTCAGCACACCCAGCGCGGCGACGGCCCGCATCCCCTCGAGTTGCGGGAAGAATCGCCGGTATTCGGGGGCGTCGACGGCGGTCACGGTCTCCGCACCGGCGCCGGCACCGTCGTGGACCCGGACACCGTCAGACATCGCACCAGGTTACCGGCGACGACCGGCGATCCACGTCGACCGGGCCCCGGGCGCATCAGTACCCTCGCCGGTATGTCGTCGACGCCATCACCCGACCCGTCGACGACGGCCCCGGACCACACCGCCGAACCGGCGGCATCCCTGTCGGGTCCGCAGCGATGGTCGACCCGCGATCTGATCGGGCCCACCCTCATCTTCGTCGGCGGATTCCTGCTCGCGGCGGCGATCGCCTTGCCCACGCTGCTGGTCGGGCAGCTCCGGCAGATCCCGCTGTCCACCGACATCACCACCGTCGCCACCAGCGTCCCCGCCGACGACGCGCCGGCGGGCGGTGACGGCCCCGTCCCGTCGGCGACGATCCTCGATCGGTGTTCGCTCAACACGCCGACGGCCCGCACGCTGGATGCGACCCTGGTCCGTCAGCAACGCGTGGTCGCGGTGCAGCCGTCGGACCGGCATGTCGTGACGCTGCAGGCGGGGACGTCGGTGCAAGCCGACCGCATCTGGCTGGACGGCCGCATCACCGACGCCGACGCCGCACGTGCCGGCTCCGAGCAGGCCCCGGCACAGGGCCGACCGGTGTGTACCGATCCGACGCTGTCGGCGATCCGGGATCGCGTGACGCTCGATCGGCGTTCGGCGTTACCGGATCTGGGCGCCACCGAATCCGGGGGCACCGGCAGCTCGGAGGTCCAGTACGACAGCACCGCCGCACCGGTCGCCGCCCCCGACCGGCGGGGATACACGTATGTGCTGCCCTTCGGGGTGAGTGACGCCGGAGGCACCTACTTCGACCCGACCACCCGACGATCGGTGCCGCTGACCGCGCAGGGCGAGACCCAGGTCAACGGCCGCAGCGCGACCCGCTTCGTCGCCGACGTCGCCGACACCGACCTCGACGCCGTCCACGCCGGCCTGCCCGACGGCATCCCGGCCACCCGGATCACGCGCCCGGCGTCGTGGTTCGGTGTCGGCGGGAATCCCGCGCGGGAGCTCACCGCCACGTTGCACCAGACGTCGCGGTGGGAACTGGCCGTCGACGACGCGACCGGCATCATCCTGGACGAGCGGATCACCGTCGATCAGGCCTATCGCCTCACCGACCCGGCCTTCGCCGACTTCCGGTTGACCAATCTGAGCGCGACGTTCACCTACGACCGCGACACCCGCGACCGGCTCGCCGATCTCGCCGGTGACCTCGGGACGCCGGTGGTGATCTGGGGTCGCGTCGTCCCGATCGCGGCCGGTGTCCTCGGGGTCGTGGCGATGATCGGTGGGATCGTGCTGTTCGTTCGGCGCTGACGCGAGGTCATTGCCGGCTGCGGTGTTCCTGCCCGGTGACGAAGCGGCCGGTCACCGCGACGGCCACCGTCACCGTCACCGCGGCGGTGAGAACCAGCGCCGGGTCCGATCGCACGACGGTGAGGATGACCACGGCCTCGATCAGCACCGCCACCCAGGTGAGCAGTGCGACGCGGGTGCGGTCGGCGGCGATCGCGGAGAGCAGCAGCACCTGCAGGATCGCCATCGCGGAGCCGGTGTAGGCGAACACCCACAGCAGCGGAACCAGCGGGCGGTAGGCCTCGCCGATGACGATCGGCACGAGCGGCCCGACCGCCCCGGCGCCGACGGTCAGGGCAGCGCCGATGACCGCGACGACGGCGACCGCGCGCCGCAACGATTCCCGCGAGCGGGCCGGGTCGGCCAACCGCGGATAGAACACGACGCCGATGGCCTGCGGCAGCCAGAAGGCGGCCTTGGTGGCCACCGCACCCAGCGCGTACACGCCGGCGTCGTCGGCACTCAGCACTGTCCCGGACAGCAGCAGATCCACCGACATCGCCACCACGAGCACCAGTTGCACCTGCGAGGCGCGCAGTACCCCGGCCACGTCGGCATCGGTGCGGTTCGGTGACGCCACCTCGCGGTGGCCTCCGGTGTCCCCGACCGGGCCGCCCGCCCATCGGACCGCCGACCAGATCAGCGCCGCCGCGGCGACCGCGCCGAGGGTTCCGGCGAGTAGTCCGGCGAGCGGTGATCCGCCGAGGGCGAAGGTCACCAACGTCGGCACCGACCGGAGCAGACCGACGGCGCCGAGCACCCACGCCAGCGCCCGGAACTCGCCTCGTCCCTGCAGAACGCCCTGACCTGCGGCGATGATGACCAAGACGGGGGCGGTGGCCAGGGCGGCGGCAGTCGCGGCGGTGTCCGTGTGCGCGAGGGCGGCGACGATCGGCACGCCGATCGCCGCCAGCACGGCCACACCGCCCGCCGTCCGCCAGGTCAAGGATCGCAGCGCCGTCGGGAACTCCCCGACGGCGTGCCCCGCGGGTCCTCGACGTACGACGTCACGCGCGATCACCGCCTGCAACGCCAGCGCGGGCACACCGAGGACCAGCATCGCCGAGAGGAGTCGCGCGAACTGTCCGTAGTCGCCGGGCGTCAGCCACCGGCCGGCACCGAGGTAGACGACGTAGGCGGCGGCGTTGGCGACCATCGATCCGATGGCCACCCAGCCGAGTGCGCCCACGACCCCCGACCCGGCCGCCGCACGGGCCGAGCGGCCACGCACCCGGGACGGACTCACCATGCACAACAGTGTGCCCGACGGGAAAAGGCGCCCCGCGGCACATGTGAAACGATGGTGGGCGATCCTTGCGCAGTTCCAAGACCCGAAGGCGACGAGTAGCCACGATGTACGACCAGCAGAACACCTCCGCGGAGACCGACCCGAGCGACATCGGTTCACGTATCGATCCCGTTCTCGCCCGCAGTTGGCTACTGGTCAACGGCGCACAGTACGAGCGTTTCGCGCCGGCGGCCCGTTCGCGTGCCGACATCGTCGTCCTCGACATCGAGGATGCCGTCGCCCCGAAGGACAAACTGGCCGCGCGGGAGAATGTGGTGCGCTGGCTCGGCGAGACCTCCGACGATCATCCCGGCGGCGCCGGCGACTGGGTGCGCATCAACGGATTCGGCACCCCGTGGTGGGCCGACGACCTCGACGCGTTGGCGCCGACCTCGATCGGTGGGGTGATGCTGGCGATGGTCGAGTCCGTCGACCATGTCACCGAGACCGCCAAACGCCTGCCGAATGTGCCGATCGTCGCGCTGGTGGAGACCGCTCGCGGGTTGGAGCGGATCAGCGAGATCGCCACGGCCAAGGGCACCTTCCGGCTCGCCTTCGGCATCGGCGACTTCCGTCGTGACACCGGTTTCGGTGGCAATCCCCTGACGCTGGCGTATGCCCGGTCCCGATTCACCATCGCCGCCAAGGCCGCTCATCTGCCGAGCGCGATCGACGGGCCGACAGTCGGGTCGGGCGCACTGAAGTTGACCGAGGCCACCGCGGTCAGCGTCGAGTTCGGCATGACCGGCAAGATCTGCCTGACGCCCGATCAGTGCGCCCCGGTCAACGAGGGACTGTCGCCGTCGCCGGATGACATCAGTTGGGCGCGTGAGTTCTTCGAGGATTTCGAGAAGGCGGGCGGCGAGATCCGCAACGGGTCGGATCTGCCGCGGATCGCTCGTGCCACCAAGATCCTGGAGCTCGCCCGCGCCTATGCGGTGACCGAATCCGACTATGTGGTCGATCCCGGCCACGCGGCGGCCCCGTCGGACACCTATCACTACTGAGCGTCCGAAGTCGTCTGTCGTCGTGACCGATACCGCGGTCCAGACAAGGTCCGTGGCACGTCCGCGGTCGCTGCCCTGGCTGTATCTGGTGGGCGTCGTGGCGGCCGTGGTGATTCTCGGGCCCGCACTGGGCCCGGGGTATCTGCTGTATCGGGATGCGGTGTCCACTCCGCGGTCGTTCGTCACCGACGCCACGCTCGGCATCGGTGATGTGGCACCGCGCGCAGTGCCGCAGGATTGGTTTGTGGCGCTGGCGAGTTCGGTTGTCGACGGCGGAACCGTGGTGTGTGTCCTGCTCTTCGGCGCGCTGGTGGCCGCGGCGGTCGGTTACGGTCGGCTGGCACTGCGGTTGGTGCCCGCGGCCAGTCGTTCCGGCACCGTCGCGGCGGCAGTCGTCGGGGTGTGGAATCCCTTTGTCGCCGAACGTCTTCTGCAGGGGCACTGGTCTCTGCTGACCGGATTCGCGGCGTTGGGCTGGCTGGTCGTGGCCGTCCTCGACCTCGCCGACCGCCCGCGTTCGACGGCGCGGTGGCTGCAGACGGGCGGGTTGCTGGCGGCGGCCGGGCTGACACCGACCGGGTCGGTGCTGGCGGTGATCGTCGTGATCGTCACCGCCGTCGCGACGCGACCCCGACTCCTCCCCGGATATCTGGTGCTGTGGTGCTGTTCGGCGTTGCCGTGGCTGGTGGCGACGGCCGTCGGCGGTGCGGGTGTGGATTCGGACGGTGCACTGGGCGTTCGGGCCTTCGGACTACGTTCGGAACCCTTTCTCGGTTCGGTCGGCACGGCCCTGGGGCTGGGTGGCATCTGGAATGCCGACGCGGTACCGACGAGCCGCACCATCTGGTGGGCCGCGGTGGCGACGGTGTGCCTGTTGGTGGTGATCGTGGCAGGCTCGGTGATGTTGTGGCGGGGTCGCGCCGGGCTGCCCGCCCTGGATCGCAGCGTGGTGGGCGCGTTGGGCGGACTGGCTGCGGTCGTGGTGATCGTGGTGGCGGTGACCGCCGTCGGGCCCGGTCGGGACGCGTTCGGCTGGGTGGTGGGCGCCGTCCCCGGCGGCGGGCTGCTGCGGGACAGCCAGAAGTTCCTCGCTTTGGCGGTGCCGTTTGTCGCGGTGGCGTGCGCGGCCATGGTGAGCGGTCTTCGGCGTTATGTGCCTGCGGGTTTCGCGTTGGCGGCTGTGGGTCTACTGGTGGTGGCGCCGCTCCCCGATCTCGCGTGGGGTGTCGGTGGTCGGGTGATGCCGGTGACGTATCCGGCGGACTGGTCGGCTGTGGCGGCGATTGTCGGGCCCGACGACGGTGCGGTGGCGTTGTGGCCGCCGGGAACGGTGCGGCATTATCCGTATGTCGATGGGGCGTCGCTGGATCCGGCGTCCCGGATGCTGCGTGCACCGGTCGTGGAATCCGGGGAGTTGCGGGTCGACGCCAGGGTGATCGACCCGCGATCATCGGCGGCGGGCGAGGTGGAGTCGGCGTTGCAGTCGGGCGACGTCGATCGCCTCCGATCCCTGAGGGTCGGCTGGGTGCTGGTGGAACACAACGTGTCCGGCGATCCGTTGCCACCCGCGGTTGATTTGATGACGCCGACGTTCAGTGGGGATGCCCTCACCCTGTTCCGGATCGAGGGAGCGCAATCGCCGAGCGCGTCGACGGCGGCGCGGGTGGCGGCCTGGTCGGCACACCTGATGTGGGCGGCCATGCTGATCGGCGGGATCGTGGCGGTCGCGTATTCGACAGTCAGCGGGATTCGCGCGCAGCGTCGAGGACGCTGACCATTCCATCGCAGGTCTTCTGCCAGGAGTAGCCCCGCGCCTTGGCCGCGGCCGCGGCTCCCAGCCTCCGTGCCAGATCGGGGTCGTCGACGAGTTTGCGTGTGGCGGAGATCAGTTCGTCGATGCCGTCGACCAGTAGTCCGGTGTGCCCGTCGTCGATCGATTCGGCGAGCCCGCCGGCCGCGCGGTAGCCTACGGTGGGCGTGTGGTGTTGGGCGGCCTCGATCACGGCCAGTCCCCAGCCCTCCTTGGCCGAAGGCATCAGGTGCACCGCCGATCCGGCGAGCAGTCGGTGTTTCTCGGGGTCGTCGACGTGCCCGTGGAAAGTCACCGCGTCGGCGATGCCGAGCTCGGACACCTTCTCGTGCAGGCGATCCGACCACCATCCGTCGCCGATGACGTCGAGGTGCAGGTCGGGATGTTCGCGCCGCAACGCGGCAACCACTGTCAGTGCGTCCTCCACCTGCTTGTGCGGGACGAGCCTGCTCAGGACGCAGAGGTGGGTCGCATTCGGTGCCGCAACGTCGGCGTGCTCCTTCGGGATCGGGTCGATACCGTTGTGGACAACCGAGATTCGGTGACGGTCGACTCCGAGCGCGACGAGCTCATCGGCCGACGGTGTCGACACGGTGACGTAGCGGTTGCGTCGGTGCACTCGTGGCGAGAGCACGGATTCGATGAACCAGCCGAGCCGGCCGAGGAGGCGTCCGGCGACCGGCCACTGCTCACGATGGCAGTGATGCACCAGCATCGCGGTGGGAGCCGCGCTGACGACGGAGGCGAAGAACGGCACACCGTTCTGGGTGTCGACGATGAGATCGGGTGGGGCGTCGGCCAGCGGGCCCCGGCCCAGGCGGCCCGCGAGCAGGATCGCCATAACGCGCGGGTAGACGGAGATCCGGCCACCGACCCGGAGGAATCGCATCCCATCGCGCCACTCTTCGGCCGCCGCCCCCGGATACGACGCGGTCAGGTAGGTGACGCGGTGACCTCGCCGGACGAGTTCGGCACCCACGTGCTCGAGGTAGGTCTCGCTGCCGCCGCCCTGCGGGTGACGTGTATCGCGCCAGCAGAGCAGCAGAACGTGGGTGGGTGTGGTCATCGTCTTCCCACGGTACCGGTTCGTGCAGGTCGAGTGCGCCGGTAGCATCTCTGCGTGCCCCGGCAGACCCGAACCCGCCCTGTCCCGGCCATGCGCGGCCTCGCCACCCTTCGCCGCGCCGCCGGTCTGCTGAACGACTTCCGCTTCGAGCAGAGCGACCCGGCCCGTTTCTACGGCTCCCTGGCACGTGACACCGCGGACATGGTCGAGGCACTCACCCCCGACGGGCTCGACAGAGCGGTGATCCTCGACGTCGGCGGCGGGCCCGGATACTTCGCCGACGCCTTCGACTCCCGGGGCGCCCATTACCTCGCCGTCGAACCCGACCCGACGGAGATGCACGCCGGCGGCCTCGAGCACCGCGGAACCGTGCGGGCGTCCGGACAGAACCTGCCGTTCGCGGATGGGTCGATGGACGTGACCCTCTCCTCGAATGTCGTCGAGCACACCTCCGCCCCCTGGGAGATGTGCGATGAGATGGTGCGGGTGACGCGCCCCGGCGGCAGCGTGATCGTCAGCTACACCCTGTGGTGGGGGCCGTTCGGCGGCCACGAGATGGGGCTGACGCATTACTTCGGTGGCCACCGCGCCGCGCGCTGGTACACCCGGCGCCACGGCCATCCACCCAAGAACCTCTACGGCACTTCCCTGTTCGCGGTCACCGCAACCCGGGGTCTGCGTTGGGTCGAGTCCCGCAGGGACACAACAACATTGATCGCCGCGTTTCCCCGGTACCTACCGTCCTGGATGTGGTGGGTCCTGCGCGTCCCGGCGCTGAGAGAAGTCCTGGCCACGAATCTCGTGGTGGTACTGCAGAAGCGGTAGGTTCGCGGGTTCCCGAAACCCATCGACAGCGCCCGGTACTCCGTTGACAGCGCCCTGTTCTGCGTCGACAGCGCCCAGTTCTGCGTCGACAGCGCCCTGTTCTGCGTCGACAGCGCTCCGAGTTCCGTTGACAGCGCTTTGATCAGGGTCCAGCCTGACCCCATCCCGCCGGCCGAGCCGGACGGGACGCCAGCAGGGTCCGAGTCCGCCGGGCCGATATGCCCTCGTTCCTCGGGCTACTCGACCAGCGGTCGGGCACCTTGAGAGCTCCACAGTGACAACCCATGCGGACCGGAATCCGACGATGAGCAGGAACTCACGCACTGCGGCAATCGGATTCGGTCCGCGCCACCCCGGCCCGAAATATCGCAGCCCGGGGATCTCAGTTGGGAAGGTCTGCGACGCAACGGAGTAGGCCACCGTTGCTGGTGTTCGAGGTCAACAACTCCTCGCCCTGGAGGATCGTGCACGTCACCGGGCCGCGGAGAACGACCGCGGTGAGTTCGGCGGTGCCGCCACCCACCCGCGTGGCCTTGCTCCACGGTGCCGCCGTCACCGGGTCGATGGCGAAGTCGGCGCCCGCGCGATAACGGACACCGGCGACGTCACCGCTGCCGGTGAGCTGATACACCACCGACCCCGAGGGCGCTTCCGTGGTCGTCGTGGTCTCCTCGGTCGTGGTCTCCTCCGTCGTGGTGGTCGTCGTCGACGACGACGGACGTTCGCTGGACACCGTTGTCGTGCTCGACGCAGCGGCGGATGATTCATCGCCACCCGAACTCCGCACGATCAGAACGGCCGCCAGCACGATGACGACGAGCGCCGCAACGACCGCCAACGCCAGATACAGCGTGCGGCGACCACCACCGGACCCGCCACCCGAGCCACCGGGATCGGCGGGCCCACCGGGATCGGCAGGTCCACCAGGTCCCCCCGCATACGGCCCCGCCGTGTAGGAGCCCTGCGTATAGGCCGGCTGCGTGTATGCCGGTTGTCCCGCGCCCACATAGCCCGACTCGGGATACTCGGCTGGGTTCTGGTCAGGCTCGAAGGCGCGTGTCTGCGGTGGTATGCGCGGATCGTGCGGTTCTCCGGGTGGCTGGCTCATGGGCCGATTGTGCCAAACCCCCGGCAGCCAATCCGGCACCCGTGTCGATCACCCGAACGCCTCACCCCCGACCAGCAGGGAATCACCGACGGTCAGCCCTCCGCGATCGCCTCCAGCGGCCGCGTGCGGGCCGCCCGGACCGCCGGCCACAGGGCGGCCAACACGCCGACGACGGCCGACGCCAGTAACGTCCATCCCATCAAGGACCACGGCAACACCGGGTCGCCGAGACCCCAGCGAGCCAGGGTGCGCACCAACGCCCACCCGATGACCGATCCCAGCACCACACCGAGAACGGCGCCGTAAATCGCGATGAGGACCGACTCGATGTAGATCGTCCGCCGGATCTGACTACGGAGAGTGCCGATGGCCCGGAGCATGCCGATCTCACGTTTCCGTTCGACCACCGACAGGGCCAGCGTGTTCACGATCCCGAGCACCGCGATCAACAACGCCAACCCGAGCATCCCGTACAGCGTCGCGAGCATCTGGTCGATCTGCGTGGAGATACTGCTCTTGTACTGCTCACGACTCTGTACCTGCACGGTCAGATAATCCTTCGTGGCCGCCTCCAGGTCGCGGCGCAGCGTGTCGAGGTTTGTGCCCGGCGCCGCGGTGATGAACACCACGATGCTGGTGCGACTCGCCGGGGGCATGACCTCGTCGTACACCTTCTCGCCGACGATCCACGGCTGCAAGCCTTCGTTGTCCTGATAGACCCCGGCGATCGTGACCGGGACATCCGCGCCGGTCGCGGAGGTGAAGGTGAGGGTCTGCCCGCGCTTCCAACCCCGTTCGAGGGCGGTCCGCTCACTGATGAACATGCCGTCGGCGGGTAGTTGATCCGACGCCCCGTCGAGCATGTTCACCACCGACACCGCGGCGAGATCACCGCCGACGGCCGCGTACCCCGACCGCCGTTCCCCGTCGACGCGGGCGGTCACGATCCCGAACGACACCTCCTCCGCGATGCCCGGAACGTTCTTGACCGCAGCGCTGACCGACTCCGGAACGGGCAGGTTGTTGCTGCCCACCAGGATGTAGTCGGCGCGCACACCGCTGTCGACGGCCTCGTCGACGGTGCCCTTGAACGAACTCCCGAGAGTGCCGATCACCGCAACCAGCATCAGACCCAGAGTGAGCGCGAAGGCGGTCGCCGCCGATCGACGCGGATTGCGCACCGCATTCGTCCGGGCCAGGCGTCCGACCGTGCCGAACGGCGCGCCGATGACCCGGCCGAGGGCGCCGACGATCGGCCGCGACAGCGCCGGCCCGGCCAGTACCGTGGCGATGATCGCCGCACCCGCGCCGACGCCCACCACCACGGCCCGCAGCAGGCCTTCACCAAGCGCACCCCAGGTGATCGTGCCGATGGCGACGAGCAGGAAGAAGATCCCGACAAGCGTCCGATTGCGCAGTGGCGCAGACCCTTCGGTGACGCCGGCGCGCATCGCCTCCACTGGCGACACCCGCGACGCGCGCACCGCAGGCACCCACGCACTGATCATCGTCACCACGACGCCGACGAACATCGCCGCGACCACCGCCCACACCCCGACCTGCAGTGAGCCACTGGGCAATCCGGATGTCGAGGTGATGATGGCCTTCAGAATCGCGGCCAACCCGATGCCGACGCCGAGCCCGACCACCCCGCCGATGATCCCGACGATGAACGCCTCGAACAGCACCGATCGCGACACCTGCGGGCGACTCGCGCCGATGGCGCGCAGCAAGGCGAGCTCCCGGTTGCGTTGGGCGACGATCATCGAGAAGGTGTTGTAGATGATGAACGTGCCGACGATGAGTCCGATCGCGGCAAATGCCAACAGGATTCCGGTGAAAATCGTCAGGAACTCGTTGACCTGATCCTTCTGGTCCTGTCGCACCTGGGCGCCGGTCCGCACCTTGTACTCGTCGGCCGGCAGGACCGCCCGCACCCGGTCGGCGAGTTCGTCATCGGACACTCCGGACGCCGCGGCCATGTCGACCAGGGAGACGTGAGAACCGTCGGAGAACAGTCTCGCGGCGGTGGCCTGATCGAACTGGACGTTGACGTATCCGCCGGTGGCGGTGGGTAGATCGAGCAGACCGACGACCGTCACGTCCATCGGCCCGGAATTTCCCTGTCCGACAACGACCTTGGTCTTGGACCCGACCTTGAGCCCACCGGTGTCGGCGGCCGAGGAGTTGACGACGATCTCGTTCGGCCCCGACGGCGCCCGACCACCCGGCAACAGGGTCTCCGGCGAGATCGCCTGTCCCGGAGGGATGTAGGCCGTACCGACACTCGGCGCCCCACCCGACTGGATGGCCGTGCCGTCGGATCCCGCGAGCGTGACCAGCCCGGACTGGTTGGTCACCAGCTTGCCGATCCCGAGTTCCTCCCGGCGGTTATCCAGGTCGGTGACCACGCTGTCGGGGACGCCGGCCGACGTCGACGACTCCGGGGTCACCTGAACGGAAACGCCGGGGGCGGCGTTGTCGAAGATCGAGTTGAAGGCGTGGGAGATGGTCGAGGTGAACACGATCGACCCCGCGACGAACGAGGTACCCAGCACGATCGAGAACACCGTGAGGACCAGACGGAGCTTGTGGGCGCGTAGATTTCGCAGGGAAACCTTGCGCATCACCGATGATGAGGCCATCGGATCAGCGGGCCTCGTGCCGGCCGCTCGGCGCGGCGGTGTCCGGGCCGGTGTCCGGATCGGAGTCACCGGAATCCGGGTCACCGGAATCCGAGCCCTGATCCGCGGCCTGATGCCGACCCACCCCGGCGTCGGCCGCCGGCGCCCCAGAGCGAGTCTTGGAGAGGATCGATCGGGGCCGGTCGTCGTCGTCGGTCGTGGACGGCGACTCCGGCGTCACGAAGTGATCGTCGTCGAGGTGCCGCATCACCTCGAACACGTCGTCGGCGGTGGGCCGGGTGAGCTCTCGCACGATGTTGCCGTCGGCGAGGAACACGACGCGATCGGCGTAGGACGCGGCCCGCGGGTCGTGGGTGACGATGACGACGGTCTGGCCGAATTCGTCGGTGGCGGCACGCAGGATCGACAACACCTCGCCGGAGGAACGCGAATCGAGGTTGCCCGTCGGCTCGTCGCCGAAGATGATGTCCGGTCGCCCGACGAGCGCACGCGCACAGGCGACGCGCTGCTGCTGCCCGCCGGACAGTTCGGTGGGCAGGTGCCCGAGCCGATCGCCGATGCCGAGCCGGCCGACGACGGTCTCGAACCATTCGCGGTCGACGTCGCGGCCGGCGATGTCGAGGGGCAGGGTGATGTTCTCGGCCGCGGTCAGGGTCGGCACCAGATTGAAGGACTGGAAGACGAATCCGATGCGGTCACGCCGCAGCTTGGTCATCTCCTTGTCGGAGAGTCCGGTGAGCGCGACGTCTCCGATGTAGGCCCGGCCACCCGACGCCTCGTCGAGTCCGGCGAGGCAGTGCATCAGCGTCGACTTGCCGGAACCCGAGGGGCCCATGATGGCGGTGAACTCACCCTTGGCGAACTCGATCGTCACACCCCGCAACGCGTGCACCGCGGTGTCGCCCGTCCCGTAGACCTTGGTGAGGTCCTCCGCCCCGGCGGCCACCGCGGTGCCACTCGGCTGCGTCAATTCTGCGTGCGCTGATGTCATGGCCACCACGGTGCCAGGTTGCGCCCGCAATGGCCATCAGGGGATTCCCCCAACTGGACGTCCGGGTACACCATTTGTCTCCGCCGACGGCGGTATCAGCGACGCGGGAAGCGGACCTCGATGGCGTGCACACGCGTCGGTCCGTTGAACATGTTGTTGGTGACGACGTAGAGCATCCGCGCCCGGTAGTTCTGGCCTCGGACGTCGGGAAGCCAGTTACCCCAAGCCATTCCCGACATGTTGCCGGTCACCAGGCCGGGTACGGGATCGGTGGAGAAGATCAGCGTCTTGGGCATGGCCTTCTCGTTGCCGGCCAGCTTCGCCTTGTTGGTCACCGCGTCGGCGCCACGAGTGGTGGTCCAGTAGATACGTGTCACACGCCCGCGACCGCGCTCGAGCACCAGGAAATCGGTGTCGTTGACGGCGATCACGTCGGCGGCGACCTTGTCGCCGTCGGTGCGGTAGACGAATTCCCGTTGCGGCACCGCACGGCCGGCGCCGAAGGTCAACAGCCGAGCGGCGTTCGCGGGATCCTGGCGCAGTCCGCCGGCGGTGAGGACGCTGATCTGGCCGCGTGGGCCGACCGCGACCCCGGTGAGGCCACGCTGTCCGTTGACCCCGGCCTTGCTGGTGGGCCGCCACGCCGACGGCAGCGGCAGGTCTCGGACGAACGTACCGATCGGTCCGATCTGACGGACGAATTCCTGGTTCCCGCCGCTGACCACCACATAGTCGCCACCGAGTTTGCGGATGCCCTCGAACTGCGCGGCACCGGGCAGGAGCGGGAGGTTACCCGGCCCCAGCACGGTGCCGCCGCCGGTGAGTGACGGAACCCCGAGTTGGCCGAGTGCCGCCGAGAAATTGATGTGCGTGGTGTAGAACCGGGCCGGGCCCGCTCGTCCTACGTCGGTGGAGATCATTGCGTAGTCACCGTTGCCGATCCGGTCCATTCCCGAGATGGCACCGAAAGTCGGTATCCCAGGCGCGATCTCGGTATCGACGTACCGTGACGTGACCGAGGATCCCGGCGCGGGTGCGGCATCGGCCACACCAGCATTCAGTGACACCGCGATTGCGGTTGCCGAAACGAACGCTGCCCCCCACGAGCGAATCCTCATAGGGGGCAACGATACCGCAGAGTCAGGCAGTCAGCTCAACCTACTCTTGAGAGTTTGATGAGAGTCAAGCCGACACGCGGTGTGATCAGGCGAGACGCTGCTTGAGCTGATCGAGTTCGTCCTGCAGGCTCGTGGGCAGCTTCTCACCGACGAACTCGAAGAGCTCCTCGATAAGCGGCAGCTCGCGACGCCACTCGTCCTCGTCGAAGTTCAGTGCCGCCTCGACGTCGGCGGCCGGCACGTCCAGTCCGGTGACGTCGATCTCGTCGGGCTTGGCGACGATGCCGATCGGGGTGTGCACACCCTCGTTCTCACCCTCGATCCGGCCGATGATCCACTTCAGCACGCGGCTGTTCTCGCCGAATCCGGGCCACAGGAAGCGGCCGTCGTCACCGCGACGGAACCAGTTGACGTAGAACACCTTCGGCAGTTTCGAGGCGTCCGCGTTCTTGCCCAGGTCGATCCAGTGCTGGAAGTAGTCACCGACGTGGTACCCCATGAACGGCAGCATCGCCATCGGGTCGCGGCGCACGGTGCCGACCTTGCCCTCGGCGGCGGCGGTCTGCTCGGAGCCGACGGTGGCGCCCATGAAGACACCGTTCTGCCAGTCACGTGCCTCGGTCACCAGCGGCACCGTGGTCTTGCGGCGACCGCCGAACAGGATCGCCGAGATCGGCACGCCCTTCGGGTCATCCCACTCCGCGGCCAGCGACGGGCACTGCGAGATCGGGGTGCAGTACCGCGAATTCGGGTGTGCGGCAGGATGATCGGAATCCGGGGTCCAGTCCTGACCCAGCCAGTCGGTGAGGTGGGCGGGTGCGTCGGTACCGATTCCCTCCCACCAGATGTCACCGTCGTCGGTCTCGGCGACGTTGGTGTACAGGGTGTTTCCGGCCTCGATGGTCTTCATCGCGTTCGGGTTGGAGCCGTCGCTGGTTCCCGGTGCGACACCGAAGAATCCGAACTCCGGGTTGATGGCGTAAAGCCGGCCGTCCTCACCGAAGTGCATCCAGGCGATGTCGTCGCCGACGGTCTCGGCCTTCCATCCGGGGATGGTGGGCTGGATCATCGCGAGGTTGGTCTTGCCACAGGCGCTCGGGAAGGCAGCGGCGACGAAGTAGACCTTGTTCTCCGGGCTGGTCAGCTTGAGGATCAGCATGTGCTCGGCCATCCAGCCCTCGTCGCGGGCCATCACCGAGGCGATCCGCAGCGCGTAGCACTTCTTGCCGAGCAACGCGTTGCCGCCGTAGCCCGATCCGTAGGACCAGATCTCGCGGGTCTCCGGGAAGTGGGTGATGTACTTGTCGGCGTTGCACGGCCACGGCACGTCGGCCTGACCGGGCTCCAGCGGTGCGCCCACCGAGTGCAGCGCCTTGACGAAGAAGCCGTCGTCTCCGAGGATGTCGAGGACCTGCGAGCCGACACGCGCCATGATCCGCATGGACAGCACCACGTACTCGGAGTCGGTCAGCTCGACACCGAGCTTCGGCGACGCCGAACCGAGCGGACCCATGCAGAACGGGATCACGAACATCGTCCGGCCGCGCATCGAACCGCGGTACAACTCAGTCATGGTGGCGCGCATCTCGGCGGGCGCCACCCAGTTGTTGGTGGGGCCGGCGTCGGCCTCGTCTTCGGAGCAGATGAACGTGCGCGATTCGACACGCGCGACGTCGGCCGGGTCGGACTTGGCCAGGAACGAGTTCGGCTTCTTCTCCTCGTTCAACTTGACCAGGGTGCCGGCCTCCACGAGTTGGCTGCTGAGGCGATCCCACTCCTCGTCACTGCCGTCGGACCACACCACCCGGTCGGGCTGGGTCAACTCGGCGACTTCGGCGACCCACGCCAGTAGTCCCGCATGTTTGGTGGGCGCTTCACTCGGGTTCAGCCCGGGAATGGTTGCTGCGGTCATGGGCTCCTCCTCGGAGTTGGCCACCATGGTCGGCGGCCGGGTGGTACGACGGCTTATTCCCAGGATACGACGACCGAACGGCCGCTAGGTCCCGGGTCGAGCAGATGCGTTCTACGCCACATTTCCGTATGTTCACTTATCCCGCAAGCCGTCCGGAAAAGCTCCTGATCTGCGAAATTCGGTCAATCAGCGACTTTAGGCCCTGGCGAATTCCGGAGATGTCGGGGACACTCGAGGTCGTTTCATTCCAGCCTACCGACGTCGGTGGGAACCCAGTTCCCGGAGTCGTCGAGGGTGTGCGCCTGGTAGCTCCCGTCCGAGCCGATGCGCGTCACGGTGTCGACGCGGCCGTCGTTGTCACGGTCTGTGTACACGCTCAACCCGTCCGGACCGGCACGGGTCAGCGAGTCCTTCACACCATCGTCGTCGGTGTCGACGTCGGCCGGCCCGAGATCCCAGATGCGTCCGTCGTCGTACATCCACAGGTGATCGTCGGCGGGGGCGCCGAGATCGTCGAGCCCCGGGATCGATCCGCCCACCCCGACGGAGTGGGCGACGGGATCCACCCCGCCGTCGAGCGCACCATCTCCCAGGACATCGCCCGCGGACAGCGGATTGATCTGCTCGGCGCCTCCATCGGATTCCTCGCCCTCACCCGGTACGAACGGGTCCATCGCGTCTCTCCTCTCCGACGTCGGACGCTGCGGCGCCGTCCATCCACAGTTCCTGCATACGCGCCGCCGCCGACGCTCGCAGCCGACGCAGCTCGTCGACGCGCGCCTCGCGCTGCCGGTCTGCGCCCGCCCGCTCGGCGCGAATCCCCCGGAGTTGCTCATCGATTGCGGCGACATCGGCGGACACCTGCCGCACCCGACGCTCGTGATGCCGGATGATCTGCCCGGTCAGCCACGATTCGGTGTCGGTGACGGCCACCGCCACACCTCGTTCGATCGTGGCGCGGGCCTCGGCCAGCACCTCCGCCGACCAGGCGCGCAGCTCGGCCCGGCGGGCACCGGCGCGGCGCACCCCGACCACCCAGAACGCCACCGCGACCCCGATCACCAGGGTCAGCGGCATCGACACCCACTGCAGCGTGTGCACCGACGCCATCGGCGCCACCACCAACCGTCCGAGTCCGATGCCGGTGGACGCACCGAGCAGCACCACCAGCGCATCCTCGGCACCGCGACGACCACTCGGAGGCTGCTGCCGCCCGGCCGCGGGCGACGGGCCGTATCCGGGGCCGGCGGGTGGGCGCGCGCGGTCCGACGGCCCGCCGGGTCGGCGTGGATCACCCCCGTCGATTCCCAGCAGCGCGGTCACCGCGACCTCGTCGAGCCGGTCGTCGGTGACGGCGCCGACGTGGGCGCTCAGTCGCCTGACCTCCTCGTCGAGCCACGCCGCGTGATCATCGAGTTGCCGGGGGCCGGCCTGCGCGATCCGTTGCGTGGCCGCGTGCGCCAGGGCCCGTGCCCCGGTCTGCGCGTCGGCCAGCGACGCCGCGCGCACTCCGGCGAGTCCGGCGCGAACCGCGGCCAGGCGGTCGGTGCGTCCCCGGTCGCGGGAGGCGACGAGGAGTCGGCGTCGGTGCATGAGCGTGTCGGCGTCGTCGCCGGGGGCGGGGGGCGCCGACATCTCCGCCAGAAGTGCCGCGTCGAGCGCCCCGAGGCAGGCCCCGGTGCGCATCCGTTCCCATCGCTCGGCCGACGGTGCCGAACCGGCCGTGACGATCCAGGAGACCAGATCGTCGAGACCCGATTCGTCGACCGCACCGGCGAGCGCAGCGGCCGCGGAGACCGCGAACAATGGAAGCTCCTCGTCGGGGTCGAGGTGCCGACGATGTTCCCGCAACCGCCGCGGCCATTCCCAGAAGGCATCGATCTTGGCGCAGACCAGCACCACCGTGCCGATCTCGGTGCGCAGCCGGGTGACGAGATCGACATCGGCCGATTCCGGCGCCGACGACGGATCGATCACCAGCACGCCGACGCCATCGCATGCGGCCACCGGCAGGGACTCGCCCGGCCGGTGGCGGGTGACCTCGAGATCCGGGGCCACCCCGGTGATCGCGCCGATCAGCTCACCCACCCCCGCACCGGGTGCCCCGGCGACCACCATGCGAACCCGCGCCCGCCCGCCGGAACCCTCGCAGCCGGTGACATCCCGTTCGGCGACATCCCGACCGGTGACATCCCGTTCGGCGACATCACGACCGGTGACATCGCATCCGGTGGCCGCACGGACGCGGAGATAGAGGTCGCTCACAGTTTCACCTGCGGTACACGGAGGAGACGTTCGAGGACGTCGCGGTCGGCGCCCGCGGCGGCGAGATCGTCGACCTCGGCTCTGGCTTGCCGGGCGCGTCGTCGACGAACACCGTCGACGAGGGCACCGATGGCCGGCACCAGCGCGTCGATCCCGCTGAGCCGATGCAGCACGGCGTTCAGCGCCGCGGCGTCGCCCGGAACGTCCTCAACGAGAAGCTTCAGCGCGGTCTCGATGCCGTATCGGTCCAGTCGCTGCAGCAGAGTGCGACGCATGACGCGTTCGGCACTGCCCGGTGCGCCGCGCAGATACTTCGCCGACATCGACGGCATCTGCTCACCGGCGAGCGCACTCGAACGCAGGAAGGCAACCTCGTCGGCGGTCAGATCGGCGCAGGCCAGTAGCTGCGACACCGCGATCACCGGCCGCCCGAGCTCCGCGGCCATATGCTCGGCCCGATGCGCGGCGGCATCCGGGTCGTCGTGGGTGTCGGCCTTGCCGAGCACGACGATGCCGCGGTCGGGCATCAGAGTCCCGAGAGCGGCCCGGTCGGTGTCACGCACACCCGCCACCAGCACATACACGGTCAGATCGGCGTCGGCGACGGCCATCGGATCCTCACCCGGTCCGAGCGCGGAAATGGCCAGTCGCTCCCGCAGTGCGCGGGCCATGGTGTCGCGGCCGGTCCCGGCACGACCGGCGACCGCGATCGTCAACGGGCGGAGGTAGTCGGCACACAGTTCGGCGAACACCGCGCGGACGCGGGGCCCGAGACCGTCGACGAGCGTGGGATCGCCATTCAACGCGCGCACAAATGCGTCGTCACCGTCGACCATGTCACCTCCCCCGCCGGTCTGCGCTGCTCGCAGCCTAACCCGAGAACGCCCGGTCCGAGACGGAAGAATTCACAGGCCAGGGGTGTCGAGGATGATCTGGTCGGGGCGATAAGCGACGATGGACCGGTGAACAACACCGTCGATCCACCGCCGGGCGAGGCACTCGACCCTTCCCGCGAGCAGGTTGATCGCTCCCGGCTGTACCCGCGCGTGACCAGTTTCCGGTTCCGCCGGGGCACGCTCACCGCCAATCAGCAGCGCAACTGGGACGCCCTGTGGCCGACCCTGGGGCGCGATCTGTCCACCGACACCGAACGCCGGCCGGAACCCCCGCTGGACTTCGGCCCGCTGTTCGGGCGCACCGCGCCGCGGGTGCTGGAGGTCGGCAGCGGCACCGGGATATCGACCGCGGCGATGGCCGCCGAGGAGCCCGACGTCGACGTGCTGGCCGTCGAGGTCTACAAACCGGGACTGGCGCAACTGCTCGGTCTGATCGACCGCAACGGGCTCACCAATGTCCGGATGATCCGCGGCGACGCCGTCGTCGTGCTGCGTGAGCTGGTCGAACCGGCGAGCCTCACCGGCATCCGGGTGTTCTTCCCCGACCCGTGGCCCAAGTCCCGTCACCACAAGCGCCGGTTCATCCAGCGCGGCACCGTCGAACTGATGGCCGATCGCCTCGTCGACGGCGGTGTCCTGCACATCGCGACCGATCACGCCGATTACGCCCGATGGATCGCCGAGATCCTCGCCACCCAGAATCCAAACGCGCCGCATGTGGTGCCGGCGACCGATCCGGTGCCGATCTCGTTGCGGCGTCCGACGACGAAGTTCGAGGGCCGCGCCGAGGTCGAGGGCCGTTCGGTCAACGAGTTCGTCTACGTCAAGCCGGCTCCGCGCGGATCCGCCGCCGATCACTCCGCACGCACATCCCCCGAGGAGACGCGATGAACGACGCCACCACGGCTTCCCGCGCCCGATTCGCCGACACCATCTCCGGGCAGACCTCGGCCCCGCGGGTGTTGCTGGTCTGGGACGCACCGAACATGGACATGGGTCTCGGCGCGATCCTCGGCGGACGCCCCACCGCCGCACACCGACCACGCTTCGACGCGCTGGGCCGCTGGATGCTCGCGCAGACGGCGGAGATCTCCGATGCGGCCGCCGCGGCCGCCACCGGCGAGACCGACGGCGCATACCGCGACACGGATGTGGGCGAGCCAGACGTGGAACGCGACACATCCGCCGACGGTGACGGCGAGGCCGCACCACGAGGTGCCGCGGCGGTCCTCGTCGAACCCGAGGCGACCGTCTTCACCAACATCGTGCCTGGTAGCGCCGATGTGGTGCGTCCCTGGGTGGAGGCCCTGCGCAACGTCGGCTACGCCGTCTTCGCCAAACCGAAGATCGCCGAGGACAGCGACGTCGACGCAGACATGCTCGACCACATCGAGTTGCGCAGGCACACTGTGGGACTGGCCGGGCTGATCGTGGCGTCGGCGGACGGTCAGGCCTTCCGCGAACCGTTGCTCGATATCGTGGCCGAGGGCATCCCGGTGACGGTCATCGGCTTCCGGGAGCACGCCAGCTGGGCATTGACCACCGAGGGGTTGACGTTCGTCGACCTCGAGGACATCCCCGGGGTGTTCCGTGAACCGTTGCCGCGGATCGGTCTGGATTCACTGCCCGACGACGGCGCCTGGCTGGCACCGTTCCGGCCGCTCAGCGCGCTCCTGCGCTGAGCCGGGCCGGTCGACGAGCCGGAGGGGAAACCGGCACGACGGCGGTATCGCCGCCCGAGTACCTCAGCAGGTACTCAGGCGGCGCTGCGACAATCTTTCCCCGGACTTCACGAAAGGACTCGGCGTGTTCGGAGCCATCGGCACATTCGTCTATCGGATGCGCTTCGCCGTCATCGCCGTCATGGTCGCCCTGATGGCCGGTCTGGGCCTGTACGGCATGGACCTCGGCAAGTATCTGAGCCAGAGCGGCTGGTTCGATCCGACCTCACAGTCGTCGAAGGGGTCGGTCGTCGCCGACACCGCACTCGGCCGCGATCACCGATCCGATGTCATCGTGCTGATCACCCCGGCACAGGGCACCAGCGTCGACGATCCGCAGTTCGGGGCGAAGGTCGAGCGGTTCGTCACCGACCTCATCGACAAGCACCCGACGATCGTGCAGCGCGCCTTCAACGGCGACACCTCCACCCCGGAGGGTCAACAGCAGGCGCTGTTGAACAACCAGCAGGTCATCGACCCCTTCTATCAGCCGACCGACGCCGCCGGGCAGGCCGCGCAGGACATCGTCCGGTCGCGCACCTTCACCGAGGACCGCAAACACGCCTTCATCAGCATCGGGGTCGCCGGCAACGACGACACGACGGTGCTGGAGAACTACAAGACGCTCGAACCCGACCTGACCAACATCGCCGAGCGCTACGACCTGCCGGGCACCACCTTCCAGCTCGCCGGCCTGCAACCGGTGGCCGGGGCCATGGCCCGCGGCATGGACGCCGACATCCACCGCGCCGAGATCATCGCCCTGCCGCTCGTCGCGCTGATGTTGTTCTTCATCTTCGGTGGCGTCGTCGCGGCCTGTCTGCCCGTCCTGATCGGTGGCCTCACCATCGCCGGGTCCCTGGGCATCATGAAGATGATCGCGCAGGCCACCGAGCTCAACATCTTCGCCCAATCGGTGGTCACGCTGATCGGCTTGGGCATCGCCATCGACTACGGCCTGTTCATCGTCAGCCGTTTCCGTGAGGAACTCGCCGAAGGCTATTCGACGAAGGCCGCGGTGCGAAGAACCGTGATGACCTCCGGGCAGACGGTGGTCTTCTCCGCGACCATCATCGTCGCCGCCATCGCATGCCTGCTGATCATGCCGCAGGGATTCCTCAAGTCGGTGGCCTACGGGGCGATCGCCTCGGTGTCGCTGGCCGCGATCCTGTCGATCACCGTCCTCCCGGCGCTGCTCGGCATCCTCGGACCGCGCGTCGACGCGCTGTCGCTGCGCTGGATGCTGTCCTACACGCTCTTCCCTATCGTGCGGTCGTTCTCGCCGCCGGCCGCCGAACGTCTCGACCGCAAGGTCGGCGACCTGACCGGGCGCACCAAGTCCCGCGACGAGATCATCAACGGTTTCTGGGGCCGCCTGTCCGGCTGGGTGATGAAACACCCGGTGGCCACCGCGGTCCCGACGGTCCTGTTGCTGCTGGTGTTGACCATTCCGTTCGGTGGCATCAAATTCGGTGGCATCAGCGAGCAGTATCTGCCGCCGGACAATCCCAGCCGCATCGCGCAGGAGAACTTCGACAGGTACTTCCCGACCGAGCGGACCGAGGAGATCAAGCTCGTCATCATGTACGACGAGAACGACTCGTCGGCAGGTAACAAGATCGCCCAGATCGCCGACGAGGCCAACAAGATCCCCGGCTTCACCAAGCAGTTCAGTGCATCGGCGAATGACGGCGCGCTGGCCGGCAACTACGGCCCGGGTGGTCCCGCGATCATCCAGATGTCGGCCGGTCTGGTCGACCGGGACACCGCCGGTGAGGCCATCAAGGACCTGCGGGCCATCCAGAAACCGGACGGCATCCGCATGTGGGTGGCCGGCACCCCGACACTCACCCAGGACTCCATCGACGCACTGCTGCAGCGGCTACCGCTGATGGCGTTGCTGCTGGTGCTGGTGACCGGTCTGCTGATGTTCCTGGCGTTCGGCTCGGTGGTGCTGCCGATCAAGGCCGCCCTGATGTCGGCGCTGGGACTCGGTGCGACGCTGGGCATCCTGACGTGGATCTTCGTCGACGGCCACGGCGCCTCCCTGGCCAACTTCACGCCGGGACCGCTGTTCGCGGCCGTGCTGGTGTTGATCATCGCCATCGTCTTCGGCCTGTCCACCGACTACGAGATATTTCTGTTGTCCCGCATGGTCGAGGCCAGACAGAAGGGTGCGAGCACCACCGAGGCCATCCGCACCGGAACGGCCCTGACCGGCCGCATCATCACCGCCGCGGCCGCCATTCTCGTGGTGGTGACCGGCGCCTTCGGCCTGTCGGACATCGTGATGATGAAGTACATCGCCTACGGCATGATCGCGGCACTGATCCTCGACGCCACCATCATCCGCATGCTGCTGGTGCCGTCGGTGATGAAGCTGCTCGGTGACGACTGCTGGTGGGCGCCGCGCTGGATGCGGATCGTGCAGCGCAAGATCGGTCTCGGCGAGACCGTCCTGGACGATGAACCCGACGAGAAACGTGACGGTGTGGGCGCTCCCCGCGCCATCAGCGCGGGCACCCTGATCTCGGAGGTGCCGACCTCGGTGATGGCCGCGGCGCCCGGCGGCGCGGCGGGTCGACGTCGTCGACGTGGCGCACGATCGGTGCCCGCCGAGCCGACGCCGGACGCCGGATCGCGTCGGGACGCCGCCGCACCGGAACCGCGACCGGGGGCCGGTGAACCGGCCGCGCCGCGACCCCGACCGATGCCTGTTCGGGTCGGTCCGTCCGCACCGCCGTCGGGAGAGCAGCCGATCAACCGTCGGGCCACGACGACCGGTCCGCGCCCCGTGCCCACCGCGCGCCCGGAATCCGACCAGCGCCCCATGCCACCGCGGCCGTACTCGCTGCGCAAGACCGACGGCCCCGATACCGGGAGCTGGAAGCTCGGTGCCGGCGGCATCCGTCTCGGCGGCGAACCCACGGGAAGCGAACCTGCAAGCGGCGGCGGACCTGCGGGCGGCCGACGCGTGGGTACCGAAAATCCAACTGCGGCAGCGACTCCCCCGCAGGACCGCACTCCGTTGCCGCCGCAGCGACCCACGGCGCGCCCGGCCGACGGCCCACCCGCCCCGCAACCGGGCGGCGTCGTTTCCCCGCCCGCCCAGCAGCCGGGCGGCACCGGCCGACGGCCCACCCCGCCGACACAGACGACCCCGCCGTCCCAGCCCGCGCCGCAGCGACCCACGGGAGCTGCACCGTCACCGCTGTCGCGCCGACCTGATCTCGACGGCACCGGCAAGCGGCCGCTAGCGGCATCGTTGAGTCCCGAGGACCGCGCCCGGGCCACCGGGCAGCCGCGTCCGCCGCGGCGCGCGGCGCAGGACGGGCCGTCACCGATGGATCGTGGCCTGACCCAGGATGATTCGCGGACACCTCCGCCGCGGACCCCGGTCGGTACATCACGCCCGCCGGCACCACGCCCGCCGGCATCCGAGACCGCCGCATCTCCGGCGACACCATCGACCAGCACCGGCGAGACCGCGACCACCGGTCCGGACTCCCCCGCGGATCGGCACGCCGCCCCCACCGGCGCCGACGATCGGAACTCGGATGAACGGATCAGCGTGCACGACCTGATCCGACGAAGCCGAGGCGGCGATCAGTCCTGACGTGACGGGGAGTCACCGGCATCCGGGTCGTCGGTGACTCCCTGCTCGTCGGCCGCATCTCCTTGCGCCGATTCTTCTTTCGGCGATTCTTCTTTCGGCGATTCCGCGTCCGCCGGGGCATCTTCGGAGCCATCGAGCCGTTCGGCGACGTGCTCGGCGTCGGCGATCGCGGTCTCGAGCTGCAGGCGATCCCAGACCGGTGGATCGGGTGACGCCTCGAAACCGTCCGTGCCGCCGAGGATCGCCGACGCGGGGTGTCCGACGAGGTATCGGATCGCGGTGTTGCAGAACGCGATCAGCGGCACCGCCAACAGACCACCGACGATGCCGGCCGCGACGATCCCGGCGGCGATCGCCAGGACCACCGCCACCGGATGCAGTCGCACCGAGCGTCCCATCAGGAACGGTTGCAGCACATGGCCTTCCAACTGCATCACGCCGATGAGGATGGCCAGCACGATCACCGCGGTGACCCAGCCCTGGGTGACCAGCGCGATCATCACCGCCACCGTTCCGCTGATCAGGGCACCGACGATGGGGATGAAGGAGAACAGGAAGATGAGCGTCGCCAGCGGAAGTGCCAGGGGCACACGCAGAATCGCCAATCCGACACCGATGCAGACCGCGTCGACCAGCGCCACGACCACCGTCGCCCGGACGTAGGCGACCAGCGTGCCGAATCCGGCGATCCCGGCTGCGGCAACACGATCGCGGGAACCCCGGGGAATCAGCCGGGTGGTGAACGCCCAGATCTGCCCTCCGCCGTAGAGGAAGAAGATGATCAGGAACAGCATCAGCAGCAGGCCGGTCACGAGTTCGGTGGCGGTCGTGGCCGTGGCCAGTGCCCCGCTGGCCAGCTTCTCCTGATTGTGCTGCATCAGGGTGACGATGTTGTCGCCGAGGTGACTGACCTGCGACCGGTCGATCTTCAGCGGCCCCTCCACCAGCCAGTCCTGGGTCTGTTTGACCGTGGAGACCACTTCGTTGGTCAACTCGGGGAATCCGCTGACGAAGGCGCGCCCCACAAAGGTCAGCACGCCGGCGACCACACCTAGCGCGACCAGCATGACCGCCACGACGGCCAGCGACCGCGGCCACCGACGACGATCCAGGTAATCGACGGCCGGAACGAGGAACGCCGTGAACAGAACCGCGAGACTCAGCGGGACGGTCACCTCGTCGAACTTCTGGAAGATCCGTCCGAGGACGTACACCGCGGCCAGGATCAGCAGCAGTCGCCAACTCCACTCGGCGGCCGCCCGCACCGTGGGATGGACCGCCGAACGGTCCAGTTCCGCGAGGGATCGGGCCGCACGATTGCGGCTCACACCCGCACTCCCACCATCACTCGATTCGACCCCCGGGCCGCTGTCATTCACGGATGCCAGCGTAGCGGTGGTTAGGGTGAGGTCTATGTCATCGGACCGTCCGGCTGCCCGAGCCCAGCCGCGTCACCGTCTGTGGTGGTGGCTGCGGTGGCTGTTGCTGGCGGTCGTGCTGGTCATCCTGGCGGTCGAGATCGTTCTGATCTGGCCGAAACTCGAGGAGGCCTGGCGTCAGGCCGGCGATCTGGACTGGGTGTGGCTGGTGGCCTGTGCCGTGGCCGCCCTGTTGTCGATGGACAGCTTCGCGCAGGTGCAACGGGCCCTGCTGCGCTCGGCCGGCGTGGGGGTGAAGCAGTTGAAGTCGCTGTCGGTGGTGTTGGCCGCCAACTCGTTGTCGCAGACGATGCCGGGCGGTCAGGTCCTCGCCCCGGCCTTCACCTACCGCGAGACCCGCAAATGGGGTGCCACACCGGTGGTCGCGTCCTGGCAGGTGGTGATGTCGGGCCTGCTCGCCGGTGTCGGGCTCGCCGTCCTCGGCTTCGGTGGCGCCGTACTCGCCGGCGCCCGCACCAGCCCGTTCTCGGTGATCTTCTCGGTGGTCGGGTTCATCGCAGTGGCGGTGGTCCTGCAATACCTGGCAACCCATCCGGAATCGCTGCGGTCGACCGGGGAACGGGCCCTGAGCTGGTTCAACCATCTGCGCAACCGGCCGGTCGACCAGGGCGTCGATCGGTTGAACGAGATCCTCGAACAGTTGCGGGCGGTGCAGCTGACCCAGCGCGACACCGCGATCGCGTTCACCTGGAGCCTCTTCAACTGGATCACCGACATCGGATGCCTGCTGTTCGCCTGCTGGGCGGTCGGGGTGCATCCCACGATCTCGGGCGTAATGGTGGCCTACGCGGCCGGCAAGGCCGTGGGCACCGCGGTTCCCCTGCTGCCCGGCGGAATCGGGGTGGTGGACGCCGTGCTGGTTCCCGCCCTGACCACCGCGGGAATTCCCGCAGCGGATGCGCTGACCGCGGTGCTGGTGTACCGGATCGTGAGTTACGTCTTGGTCGCGGCGATCGGGTGGGTGGTGATCCTCGCCAAGTTCCGGTCCGGCATCCGCGAGCAGGACACCATCGAGGCCGAGTACGACCGGGACCGCGAACTCGTGCAACAGGAGTTCGCACACCCTTCGACCCACGAGGAATCCCCGACGCCGCCGGGAGAACGCAGCGATGCCCCACTCGCCGAGGTGGACTCCGACGAACCGGGCGGATCGACGCCCACGACACCGCCGCCCGACGGGACCGATGAGGGCACCAATTCGGGTTGACGCCCGAAAAGCGCTACCGTGATGGACCATGCCGAGTTCTGACATGGCTACCCGGGGGAATGCCAAGGCGCCGTCATCGCTGCGATGGCCGGTCACCGGTGCCGCCGACGCCGTTGCCGTCACCGTCTTCGTGCTGATCGGACGGGCGTCACACCACCACGGATACGAGTTCCTGGGGCTCATGCAGGCGCTGTGGCCGTTCCTGGCCGGCGCCGCCGTCGGGTGGTCGATCGTCTACGTGTACTCCCATGTCCGGTCCAGCGATTGGTTCGGGCACGACTTCCGACCCGAACGCGTCCTCCCCGCCGGTGTGGCGATCTGGTTCTGCACGGTGACGGTGGGCATGATCCTGCGCTACCTGTTCCACGAGGGTGTCGCATTCAGCTTCGTCATCGTCGCGACGGTGACCCTGGGACTGTTCCTGCTCGGCTGGCGGGGCGTCGCCGCCTACGCACTTCGGCGCAGCGATTCACACTGCCCCACCACCGACGCCGCCTGACATCGGCCGGTCACCGACACCGGGCGGCCACCTGGTGCGGAGCGGTCATTTGATGCGGAAGTACTTCTGCGCCACCTGAAGTGCCGCGGTCCCCGATTTCGGGCCCTCGGTGTAGATCACGATGACCTTCCCGCCCTGTACGCCGACGAACCATCCGGGTCCCTCGGGACCGTTGGTTCCGACCAGAGCGCGCAGGCCGGGCGCCCCGGTGAGATCGCTGGCGTCGCCGGTCTTGGCCGTGGTGGTCATGGCCTGCCAGATCGGCTTCGTCAGGTCGGCACCGAGGTCACCGAGCGCGCCACCGACGACCTTCGTCGGAACACCCTTGATGACGAACGGTGCGACCGAACTCCGCGTTCCGGTGGAACTACGCGCCATCGCCACGCCGAGCGCCGCCATGTTGGTCATCGACATCTTGGACGTCTCGGACTGCAGGTCGATGGTCGCGACACCCGGCCCGGAGGTCGGCGTACTTGCTCCCGGCACGGTGAACTGCACACCGAGGCCGAGCCGGTCGAGGACCGCCTGCGGGGTCTCCTGCGCGTCGCGGGCCGAACGGTCGACGGCCGTGAGCACCGGATCGAGTGTCGTACCGACCGGGTATGCGGTGTCGAGGGTGATCGCCCGGTCTGCTGCGTAGGAGTTTTGCGCCACGCCGAGGATGCCACCGGTGGTCGCATCGAGCGCCATGATGGTGGCAGGCTGTCCCACCTCGACCGCGGCGTCGCCCAGTGACAGCTGCACCCCCTGATCGACGGTGGTCTCGACGTCCGCGCCGGGCGGCCCCTGCTCGCCGTCGAGGCGTCGCGGCGCCATCCCCGGCCCGACCATCTGGACCTGCCATCCGGCGGTGGCGTCCCGGATCGCCTGCCAGTAGTTGGTGAGGCCGGCCTCCAGCGGAGAGTTGAGACGACGGTCGGCCATCACGAGCATGCCCGCCTTGCGGACGGTCACGCCGGGCACCGACGACGGGTTCCGGGTCATCACACCCATATCCGAGTCACGCAGGGTGACGGCGGTGATGGCCTTGCCCGGCGTCTCGGCCAGCTTCTGGTTGATCACATCCGCGGTGACCAGCGGCGCGATCGGTTGGAGGGTGACCGCCAACTGCCGCGCGGAGGCCGCGACATTTCGTGTCTGGGTGGGATCGAGAATGATCTCGTTGACCGGCTGCAGGTAGAGCAATGTCTTGCCCGAGCGGCTGTTGACCGTGGGAGCCGGAGTCGCCTCGGTACGGACCTCCCGAATCGACCCGCCGATGGGCAGGCCGGGGGCGATCACCGCCGGCTCCCAGGTGATCTTCCAGCCGGTCGACAGGTTCCGGGCGCCGGCGTTGCTGGTCGAGGTGAAGGTGTGGTCCTTGTCGAAGGTCCAGGTGGTGCGCAGGGAGAACGACGCGGTGCCGTCGCTGTACTCGACGGGCTTCTCGACGACCACGTCGACCTGCCGGGCGTTCATCCCCTGGAAGGTCTGGGTCAACGCCTCACTCGCCTGTCCCGGTGCGGTGGTGTAGGACGCCGCGGTCGCGGCGTCCTGCTTGCTCCACGCTGCCGCGAACGCATTCATCGCGGCCGTCGAACCGGTATCGGGATGGTTGGACACCAACTGTTTGATCCCGAACGCGGCGGCACACGCCACCACCACGCACGCGGCGAGTGCCGCCCATTTCACCCGAGAACCCATAGTCACAATTTTCACTCTAGTCACACGCGATTTCGATCCCGAACGCTTGCGGTCGGGATTCAGACCGGTCACGATCTCATCTCGCGCCGACGAATCGTCGGCTGTGACGTCGGTGTCGGGGTCGGTGACACCCGAATCGGCGGCGGGCTCCGGGTTGTCGGCGTCTGCCGGTTGCGACGCGGCCGCGTGCGTGGGCTTGCCCGAGGCGCCGGACTTGGACTTGCCCGAGGCGCCGGACTTGGACTTGCCCGGGGTGGCGGACTTGGCCGCTGCGGCGGCCCCGGCTTTGCCGGACGCGCCAAGTGTGGGCTTGCCCGACGCGGCGACCTCGGTCGTGCCCGATGCGGTGGTCTCGGCGTCGTCGGCGGCGGCAGGTCCTGGCCCGGTGACCGCGGGTTCGTCCGAACCCACCGGGCGTCGACCCGGCCGCACTGCGGGTCGGACGGTCGGTCGCTGGACGTCACCGGCGCGGACACGCGTTCTCACCACGCGTGGTCCCTGCGGGGTGGCCGGGATCGCGTCGGCCTCGCCGGTGCGCGAAGGGACCCACGGTGGGATCGACCCCGTGCGGGGTTGCGGCGCTTGCCCACCCCGGTTCGCCTGGCCTCGGTTCCGCTGCTCTCGACTCAGCGGAGCTCGATCGACCTCGGCGGGTCCTGGTTGTGGACGCGGCGCTTCTCGGTGTGGCGCTTCTCGGTGTGGCGCTTCTCGTCGTGGGGGTTGTCGGCGCGGCGGCGGGAACGTCGCGTCGGGCGGCTGCGGGCGTCCTCGGACCGGGGATCCTGGAAGGTCGCCGCGGGGACCCATCTGCGTTCTCGGCGTCTCGCGTCGGGCGGGGTCGGCGCGCCGTCCGAGACCGCGGGGGCGCGGCGGTAGGGTCGGCGGGGTGTTGCCGGCGGCACGTGGCGTCGGCGACGAAGATGGCGCCGGTGGCGGCCGTTCGGCCTCGTCGTCACGTGCACGATGCCGCCCTGAACTGGGATTTTGCACAGCAGAAGACCGGCCCGAAACCTCACCGTCCGCCGATGGCCATAATGGGTCATGGGCTTTTCGGTTACCCGGGCCGGAGACAGGAGCCTGACGACGACGGCCTGGCTCACCTCCTACCATTGCTTCTCCTTCGGCGATCACTACGATCCAGCCAACACCCATCATGGTGCATTAATTGCATCGAATGAGGAATTTCTTCCACCGAACTGTGGATTCGAATCACATCATCACCAGGAATCCGAGATCGTCACATGGGTGAGTTCGGGGACTCTCGTCCACCGCGATTCGTCCGGACACGCCGGAGTCGTCTACCCGGGACTGGCACAACGCATGAGCGCCGGCAGCGGTATCGACCATTCCGAGCGCAACGATCCGTGGCGCGACCTGCCCGGTTCCGGTACCGAGACCGTCCACTACGTGCAGATGTGGGTACTCCCCGATCGTCACGGAACCGAACCCTCCTACGCGCAGTGCGACATCTCGACGGAGCTGGCCGCCGGTTCACTCGTCACGGTCGCCTCCGGCGACCCGGATCGTCATGCCGCGATATCCATCGCCAATTCCGGGGCCACGCTGTATGCCGCGCGACCCTCTGGCAAGCAGACGCTGACGATGCCGTCGGCGCGCTTCACTCATCTCTTCGTCGTCCATGGCGCGGTGGTCGTTACCGATGACGAGGGCAACCGCCTCGAACTGGCCGCCGGCGACGCGGCTCGTGGCGTCGACACCGGCGGCGAAAGCCTCACCGCCCGGGAACCGTCGGAGATCCTGATCTGGGCGATGGAGCGCGCGCTGGGCGAGTTCTGACGCGGGATTGCCACAGGCCAACGCAGCGGAGGTCAGTAGCGGAGGATGCCTGCCCGAAGTCGATTGTTGTGTTCACTCGCCGCATTGCACGACCACACGATGCACCCGATCCAGATGAGGAACGAGGGGACCCCGAGAAGGAAGAAAGACAGGAACAGCCCGACCACGCTGACCCCAAGCATCACCAGCGCACCGGTCACCGTGGAGTAGAACATCCCCAGCGGGCCGAAGAAGAAGGCGAGCACGAATGCCAGCCCGACACTCTTCTCGCTGCCGACCACGACGACCGGCTGGTATGCCACACCGGGTTGCGCGACGGGATAGGGCCACGACGCCTGGGGTACGGGGAGCGGTGGTTGCTGCTGATAGGGAGCATGCAACGGCGCCGACGAGGGCTGTGACCACTGCTGCTGCGGCGGCGGCCACTGCTGCTGCGACCACTGCTGCTGCGGCAGCCACTGCTGCGGCGCAGGCGGACGACGATCGGGCGTCTCGGGGTACATGGCCGGGAATGTACCCGTCCGCGCCACCGGTGTCCCCGGCATTCGCCGACAACTCCTCCGACAACGTTCCGCGGGAGACACCGGCCGGCTGACGGATCGCTCCGGCGATGACAGGATGGACGACGTGACCGTGTCGAATACCGCAACGTCGAATACCGCAACACCCGCCTCCGGACTCGACCTCGACTGGGTCGATGATGCCGTCCGCATCCAGGATGACCTGTTCAGCCACGTCAACGGCAAATGGCTGGCCTCGCACGTCATTCCCGAGGACCGCTCGGTCGACGGCGCCTTCCACGTCCTGCGCGACCGCGCCGAGGAGAACGTCCGCGACCTCATCGCCGAGGCGGCCGCGGCGACGCCGCCGAGCGGCAGCGACGCCGCCAAGATCGGTGATCTGTACGGATCGTTCATGGACACCGACCACGTCGAGGCCCTCGGCATCGGGCCGATCACCGGCGAGTTGGAGAAGATCGCCGCCATCGCCGACACCACCGGGCTCGCGACCCGGATCGGACGGTTGCAGCGCCACGGAGTCGGTGGACTGTTCGGTTTCTACGTCGACACCGATGCCCGGGCGTCGGATCGCTACCTCGTGCACGTGATGCAGTCCGGCCTGGGACTGCCCGACGAGTCGTATTACCGCGACGACAAGCACGCCGAAACACGGCACGCATACCTCGCCCACATGGCACGGATGTTCACCCTGGCCGGCGTCGACGACCCCGAGGGCCGCGCGGCCACGGTCCTGCGGTTGGAGACGGCGATCGCCGGCCATCACTGGGATGTGGTCCGCCGCCGCGACGCGGAGTTGACCTACAACCTGATGACCCTCGACGAGTTCGGGGCGGCGGCGGCCGGCTTCGACCTGCATGCGTGGTTCGGCGGACTCGGCACCGTGGGTGAAACCACCTTCGCCGAGGTCGTCGTCGGGCAGCCGTCGTTCATCACCGACGTCTCGACCCTGGTCACCGAGTCTCCCCTGGAGGATTGGAAGACCTGGCTGACCTGGCGTCTGCTGCGCAGCGCGGCACCGTATCTGTCGTCGGCCTTCGTGGAGGAGAACTTCGACTTCTACGGCCGCACACTGACCGGGGCCGAGACCAATCGGGACCGCTGGAAGCGGGCGGTGGGTTTCGTCGAGGGCGCGATGGGGTTCGCCGTCGGAAAGCTCTACGTCGACAAGCACTTTCCGCCCGAGGCCAAGGCTCGGATGGACGAACTCATCGCCAATCTCGTCGAGGCCTACCGCCGCAACATCTCCGATCTGGAGTGGATGACCCCGGAGACCCGGCGCAAGGCACTGACCAAACTCGACAAGTTCACCCCGAAGATCGGGTACCCGGCCCGCTGGCGTGACTACAGCGCGCTGGCGGTCGATCGTGGTGATCTGATCGGCAATGTGGCCCGCGCGTCGTCGTTCGAGCAGGACCGCGAGTTCGCCAAGATCGGCGCGCCGGTCGACCGGGACGAGTGGTTCATGACCCCGCAGACCGTGAACGCCTACTACAACCCCGGCATGAACGAGATCGTCTTCCCGGCGGCGATCCTGCAGCCCCCGTTCTTCGACCCGGACGCCGACGACGCGGCCAACTACGGCGGCATCGGCGCGGTGATCGGTCACGAGATCGGACACGGCTTCGACGATCAGGGCGCCAAGTACGACGGCGACGGCAACCTCGTCAACTGGTGGAGCGACGACGATCGCAGTGAATTCTCGTCCCGGACACGCAAACTCATCGAGCAGTACAACGAGTTCACCCCCGACGGACTGGATGAGCAGTACAAGGTCAACGGCGAGTTCACCATCGGGGAGAACATCGGCGATCTCGGCGGCCTGTCGATCGCACTGGTCGCCTACCGACTCGCCACCGAGGGCACCGAGCCGCCGGTGATCGACGGCCTGACCGGCATCCAGCGGGTGTTCTTCAGCTGGGCGCAGATCTGGCGCACCAAAACCCGTGACGCCGAGGCGATCCGACGCCTGTCGATCGACCCGCATTCGCCGCCGGAGTTCCGGTGCAACGGCGTCATCCGCAACATCGACGCCTTCTACGAGGCGTTCGGCGTCTCCGCCGGGGACGACCTCTATCTGCCGGACGACGAGCGTGTCCGAATCTGGTGAGCACACCCGGCGGATGGTGGGAGGCGTAGAGGTCTCCACCCGGGAGATGGTCACCGCGCTGCTGCGCCCGATTGCGGCCGGAACCATTCTCCTGGTGGGCTACTTCCTGCTGCCGATCAACGCCGACAGCGACTTCAAGATGATCGGGTTCCTCTGCGGCTCACTGCTTCTCGTCGCATTCGTGGGTTACGAGATCCGGCACTTCATGCACTCGAAGTACCCGGTGCCCACCGCCCTGGAGATGCTCGTCGCGGTCGCGACCTTCTACATCGTCGCCTTCGCGACGCTGTACTTCATGTTCTCCGACTACGACCACGGGAGCATGAACGAGAGGCTGAGCCGCGTCGACGCCCTCTACTTCAGCCTGACCGTGTTCACCACAACGGGTTTCGGGGACATCGCACCCGACTCCCAAGGTGCCCGGGTCGCCGTGTCGGTCCAGATGATCAGCAGTTTCATCCTGCTGGGCCTCGGCATCCGCTTCCTCACCCTGCTCGTCGACCTCCGGCGCAAGCAGGTCTAGAACCGCGAGAACACATCGAGACCCTTTCCGGCGGAAAGGGTCTCGATGTGTTCAGCGATGGTCGCGAACGGCCGCGGCTCAGTAGTCGTCGTCGCCGTAAACGATCATGCCGCGAATGTTGCGGCCGGCCAGCATGTCGTCGTAGGCCTCGTTGATCTGATCGTGACGGTAGGTGGTGGTGATCAGATCCGACAGGTTGAGCCGCCCGGAACGATACTCGCGCAACAGGTTCGGAATCTGGATGCGCGGTCCGGTACCGCCGAAGATCGCACCCTGGACCCGCTTCTGCAGCAGGGTGAGTTCGAACAAGTTGAGCTTGACGTCCATGGACGAGAAGTTGCCCATGCCAGTGACGACGACCTGTCCCCCCTTGCCGGTGAGGCTCAGCGCGGGAGCAATGATGTCGCCGAAGATCTCACCGACGGTGATCACGGTGGTGTTGGCCATCTTGCCCCAGGTGATCTCGCCGATCACCGGTAACGCCTCGTCGATCGAGGCGAAGGTGTGTGTGGCACCGAGCTTTTCGGCCATCTGCAGCTTGAACGGCACCGGATCGATCGCGATGACGTGGCGCGCGCCGGCGGCCGCGGCACCCTGCACCGAGTTGATGCCGACGCCGCCGATGCCGATCACCACGACGGTGTCGCCGGTGTGGGTGTCACCGATCTCGACGGCCGATCCCCAGCCCGTCGCGACACCACAGCCGAGCAGCGCGGCCTCGCGCAGCGGGATGTCGTCCTCGATCTTCACCAGCGACGCCTCGTTGACGGTGATGTACGGGGCGAACGTACCCAGCAGGCACATGGTGGTCAGTGGCGTGCCGTCGGAGGTGTGCACCCGGTGGGTGTCGTCGGCGATGGACAGCCCGGTCAGCAGGCGGGCACCCTCGTCGCAGATGTTCTGCAGGCCCGACGAGCAGGGTTCACACACACCACACGCCGGGATGAAGGCGGTGACGACATGATCACCCTCCTTGAGGCGGGTGACGCCCGGTCCCACCTTGGTGACGACACCGGCACCCTCATGGCCACCGAGAACCGGCATCGGTGCGGGAGAGTCGCCGGTACGGAGATGATGGTCGGAGTGACACAGCCCGGATGCGGCCAGGCGGACCTGCACCTCGCCGGCCACCGGATCGCCGACCTCGATCTCCTCGATCTGCCACGGCTGTCCGGGCTCGCGCAGGATTGCACCTTTGGTCTTCATGGAGAGATACACCTTTCTCGGCACACCGCGTGCCCCCACGACCCATCGTGGAACATCCATGCGGCCGACCGCATGGAAATGCGCATCTTCCTTCTGGCACAACATCTTCGAGATCCTGGCAACACCCTCGCCCTGTCGCCATCCGCCGGCGCCGACGGCCGCGGCGTGCTGCTCACCGGCGACACCATCTTGCCCATTCCCGATCGCCGCTCGGTGGCATACATGCGCAGTTATCCCAATCATCTGCCCCCCAATCATCTGCCGCTGTCGGCCGCCGTCGTCGCCCGGATCGCCGACGATGACGGCACCCTGCACCTCGACCGCATCGTCGGCAACTTCGCGAACACGATCGACACCGACGGCGCGCGCGTCGTCGCCGACTCGGCCCGCCTGCACATAGCCTGGTCCGCGGAGACCACGACGATCAGACCTGAACCATCCGATCATCGGACGGCTACGAAGTGCCCGCGAGCCTCGGCACGCCGCTGGACGAAACCGGTTGGAGACAACCGGTTGGAGACAACCGTCTGGAGACCACACCGCCACCGACGACACGCCCCACCCGGCGAAGAATCAGGAAAGGAACCCACCAATGGCGACGCCCGCGCCGTCTCACCCGTCCCCCACTCGGCGCCGGCTCCGCTGGTTGATCCCCGCGCTGTTGTTGCTGGCCTGGGTGATCATCGGCGGGATCACCGGGCCGTTCGCCGGCAAACTGTCGTCGGTCTCCACCAACGACAACAGCGCGTTCCTTCCCGCCTCCGCGGAGTCCACCCAGGTCAACGACGTCCTCGGTCAGTTCCAGGATACCAGTGAGGTGCCGGCGATCGTCGTCGCCGAACGCCGGTCGGGTGTCACCGACGCCGACCGCGAGTACCTCGCCTCGGCCACCGGGGCGTTCGCCGGCAAGCCCGGATTCGGTGCGGCGATGTCCCCCGCCATTCCGTCGCAGGACGGCCAAGCCCTCGTCGTGTACATGCCGATCTCCACCGCGGGCGAACCCGGCGACACCGTCGAGACCCTGCGCGACGGCCTGGAGAATCCACCGGCGGGGCTGACGGTCAAGGTCACCGGGCCGGCCGGACAGATCGCCGACCTGAGCGAGGCCTTCGCCGGCATCGACGGTTTGCTGCTCGTCGTCGCCGGGTCGGTGGTGATCCTGATCCTGATCGTCGTTTACCGCAGTCCGATCCTGCCGTTCGTCGTCGTCATCTCCGCAGTGTTCGCCCTCGCTCTGGCCTCCGGTGCGGTCTACCTGTTGGCCGAGAACGACATCCTGGAACTCAACGGTCAGAGTCAGGGCATCCTGTTCATCCTGGTCTTCGGCGCCGCCACCGACTACGCACTACTGTTGGTGTCCCGTTTCCGGGAGGAACTGACCCACACCGAGGACAAATATCTCGCGATCCGGCGGGCCTGGCGGGCCACCATCGAACCGGTCGGTGCGTCTGCCGGAACGGTCATCCTGGGCGTGCTGTGCCTGCTGTTCAGTGACCTCAACTCCAACCGCAGCCTCGGACCGGTCGCGGCGCTGGGTATCGTCGCATCCTTCCTCGCGTCGATGACCTTCCTTCCCGCGGTCGTCGCCCTGCTCGGCCGGGCTGCGTTCTGGCCGTACCGGCCGGCGTTGTCGACCACAAGCGCCGAGGACGACGACGAGTCCGGGGCGACGCATCGCCTCTGGCACACGATCGCCGAGAAGGTCGCCGCCCGGCCCCGCGCGATCTGGATCGGCACCCTCGTGGTGCTCTTGATCGGCGCGTCGTTCGCACCGCTGTTCCGCTCCGACGGCATCGCCCAGACCGACTACTTCCTCGGCACCGTCGACTCGGTGACCGGTGCCCAGATCCAGGCCCGCCACTTCGACGCCGGTAGCGGCACCCCCACCTGGGTCATCACCGACGCCGATCGGGCCGACGAGGTACTCGCGGCGGTCACCTCCACCGACGGTGTGGCCTCGGCCGGTGTGCTCACCGCCGACGGTGCACCCGTCGTCCGGGACGGCCGGGTGGCCGTGCAGGCGACGCTGTCGGACAACGCCGAATCGCTCGCCGCGCAGGACACCGTGCAACGTATCCGGGACAAGGTGCATGCGATACCCGACGCGGATGCCGAGGTCGGCGGGACGACGGCGATCGACCTGGACACCCGCACCACCGCCATTCACGATCGCAACCTGATCATCCCGATCGTGTTGGTCGTCGTCTTCGCGGTCCTGGTGTTGCTGCTGCGCAGCCTGCTCGCCCCCGCACTGCTGCTGGCCACCACGGTGGTGTCGTTCGCCGCCACGCTCGGCGTCGCGGCACTGCTGTTCAACGGGCCCTTCGGTTTTGCCGGCGCCGACCCGGTGGTGCCGTTGTTCGCCTTCGTCTTCCTGGTGGCCCTGGGAATCGACTACAACATCTTCCTGATGACGCGTGTGCGCGAGGAATCGATCCGCCACGGCACCCGTGCCGGCGTAATCCGAGGGCTGACCTCCACCGGTGGCGTCATCACCTCGGCCGGCGTGGTCCTCGCGGCCACCTTCGCCGCGCTCGCGGTGATCCCACTGCTGTTCCTGGCCCAGGTCGCCTTCCTCGTCGCCTTCGGTGTCCTGCTGGACACCCTGGTCGTGCGGACGTTGCTGGTGCCGGCCCTCACCCTCGACATCGGCCGGCGCATCTGGTGGCCAAGTGCGTTGTCGCGCAAGAATACTGGCTCCGACGGCACCGACGAGATCACCGATCGACCCGCCGCAGATGTTTGATGTTTCCTGTGCGTTACGCCGATCGGGCCACAACCGACGGGTAACCGGATAGCGTCACCATCACCTGAGAAGGGACGGGTGGCCGACATGACTCTAGCCGAACACCGCCCGACGATCCGCGAGGATTTCTCCTCGCTGCGTCGCGGCGGATTGAACTGGAACGCACTTCCGTTGCGCCTCTTCGTCAAAGGCAACTCCCGATTCTGGGATCCGGCCGCCATCGACTTTCGCACGGACGCTCAGGACTGGGCCGAGCTGACCGACGAGCAACGACGGTCGGCGACCTTCCTGGTCTCCCAATTCGTCGCCGGCGAGGAGGCCGTCACCTCCGACATCCAGCCGTTCATGTCGGCGATGGCGGCCGAGGGGCGCTTCGGCGACGAGATGTATCTGACGCAGTTCTGCTTCGAGGAGGCCAAGCACACCCAGGTCTTCCGGATGTGGATGGACGCGGTCGGCCTGACCGCCGACCTCAACTCCTTCGTCTCCGAGAACCCCTACTACCGGCAACTGTTCTACGAGGAGTTGCCGCATTCCCTGCACCTGCTCGACTCCGATCCGTCACCGCTCAATCAGATCCGGGCCAGCGTCACCTACAACCACGTCGTCGAGGGGTCGCTGGCGCTGACCGGCTACTACGCGTGGCACACCGTGTGCACGATCCACGACATCCTGCCCGGAATGCGCCGGCTCATCGGGTTCATCAGCGACGACGAGCGACGTCATATGGCGTGGGGCACCTTCACGTGTCGTCGTCATGTGGCCGCCGACGATTCCCTGTGGGAGGCCGTCACCACCCGCATGGGCGAGTTGATGCCCCTGGCCCTGGGCCTGATCTCGTGGGTCAACGAACAGTTCGACGAACAGCCCTTCGGCCTCGACAACGACATGTTCCTCTCCTACGCCGCCGACCGCGCCACCCGACGACTCAACGCGATCGAGTCCGCCCGTGGCCGCGACGTCGCCGAGATCGATCTGGACTACTCCACCGCCGAACTCGAGGAGCGGTTCGGCGAGGAGGATGCGGCGTCGATGGGGGCGTGAGCGCCGGTTCAGGCAATCCCGACACCGACGCCGAGCTCGACGACATCGGCACAGCGTGCCTCGATCAGGGCGCGCTGATGACTCACCAGCACCATCGCCGCGCCCCGGTCGACGATCGACGCCAGGATCTCGATGACCACCCGTGCGGCCACCGGATCGAGCATGGCGGTCGGCTCATCGCAGAGAACGATGCTCGGCGACCCCACCACGAGCCGGCCCAGGCACGCCCGCTGGAGTTGCCCGTCGCTGACCTCGGCGGGAAACCGATCGAGCAGCTCCCGATCGAGGCCCACCTCGTCGGCGACCTCCGACACATCGATGTCCCGACCGGCGATGGTTGCCGGTTCGGCGACGATCCGCCGCAATGTCCAGCGCGGGTTGGCGACAAGGCGAGGATGCTGCGCGAGCATCCCGATCTCGCCGGGACGCCGATTCGGTTGTCCCCCATGGTCGATGGTCCCGGCGCACAGCGGTACCAGCCCGGCCAGAGCCCGAAGCAGGGTGGTCTTTCCCGCTCCGGACGGTCCGCTGACCCCGGTCATCCGGCCCGAGCGCGCCGTCAACGACACATCGTCGAGTACTCGTACACCCGCGAGTTCGACGCCGATACCGCTGGCACGCAACATGATCGGTGCAGTCACATCCTGGGCCACCGGGTCACCGCCTTCCTCATCGGACCGGCTCGAAGAAGGCACGAACGTAGGCGTCGTCGGCGGTCATGCAGTCGTCGGGTGACCCGTGGGCCACCAACGCACCTCGTCGCATCACCACGATGGACGAACACCTCTCGGCCCGGCGCAGGGCATCCATGTCGTGGGTGATCACCAGCACCGCGGCACCGTCGTCGGCGAGCTCACCCAGCAGATCCCAGATCCCCTGCGCCAGATCCGGATCGAGGGCGGAGGTGGGTTCGTCGGCGACGATCACCCTGGGGCTGCCGGTGATCGCTGCGGCGAGGGCCGCACGTTGCGCCATCCCGCCGGACAACTCGTGCGGATAGCATCCCAGCGCGTCGGCGGGCAATCGGACGCGGTCACACAGCTGCGCCGGGGTGCAGGTCGCGCGGTGGACCGAGATCACCTCGGCCAGTTGCGATTCGAGTGTTCTGACCGGGGTGAAGGAGGTGGCCGGGGATTGCGGAACCAGCCCGACGTGCCGACCGCGGAGATCCCGCCATCGCGGGTCACGCACCGACAGGACCTGATCGCCCACCCGGACCGTCCCGGTCACCGCCGAGCCCGGTGGGAGCAAACCCACCAGTGCGGAGGCAAGCATCGATTTGCCGCAACCGGACTCGCCGATCAGCGCGGTGATCTCGCCCTGCCGCAGCTCGAGGGTCACCTCGTCGAGAACCCGCACCACGTGGGGTTGCCACCGCCGGCGTCCGGCGATGTCCACGGTGAGACCGTCGACCGCAGCCGCGGATACACTACTGCGCGTATATGATTCGCGGGTATCCATCACCACACCTGCCCGGTCGGCGGTCTCGAGACGCGGCGCAGCGACGAGCCGGCCGCGGCACACGCGAGTGCCGTGACGATCAGCGCCAGGCCGGGAACCACCAGTGTCCACCACGCGCCGGTCAAAACGTCACCCCGCGCCTGCCCGAGCAGTGTCCCGAGACTGGCCTGGTCCGGCGACAGACCGACGCCCAGGAACGACAGGGTCGTCTCGTGCCAGACCGCGTGGGGCAACAGGATGGTCATGGCCACCAGCGCCTGACCGGTCACCGCGGGCAACAGGTGGCGTCGGGCGATGAACCAGCGGGAGGCGCCGGCCAGACGGGCGGTCTCGATCCAGCCGGCCCGCACATTGTCGAGGAGTTCGGCCCGGACCACACGTGCCACCGCGGGCCAGTGGGTGAGTCCGATCGAGGCGATGATCGCCACCGGGTCACCGCGCCACATCGCGGCGATCACCACCCCCACCACCAGATGCGGCAGCGCATTGACGCCATCGACGACCCGCATCACCAGGGCGTCGAACCACCCACCGATGGTCGCGGCGGCAAGCCCGACGACAAGTCCGATCACCGTGGAGACCACCGCGCAGATCGCCGCGATCACCAGTGAGATCCGCAGCCCCTGGGCGGTCCGTACGCCGAGGTCGTAGCCGGAGTGATCACTGCCGAACAGAAAGCCGTCGCCGGGTGCGCGGAGTGCCGAGGCGAAGTCGGCCGACTGGGGACCGGCGACGATCGGGACGAGAACTGCGCCGAGCGCTATCACCCCGAGAACAATCCACGGCCACGCGAACCCGAGGATGGCGGCGACTCGCGCCCATCGGGCCGCCGACGCAATGGGCATCGATACCGTACCGGTGGTGCTCAGGTCGGCGCTCATGCGGTCATTCCGATCCGCGGGTCGATCCACACCGCGGCCGCATCGGACAGCGCCGAACCGGCAAGCACCAGGGCGGCCGATCCCACCGACAACGCGGCCAGCAACGAGAAGTCCAGTGCCACCGCCGAATCCACCAGCGCCTGCGCCAGTCCGGGCCAACCGAAGACGGTTTCGACGATCGCCGCGCCGGCGATGAGTTCGGGAAGGCGCGTGCCGAGTAGCGCCAGCGTCGGCAGCACCGACATCGGCGCCACGTGTCCGCGCATCAGACGAGCGCCGCCGATGCCGCGCGCCCGGCCCGCCCGGACCGCGTCGGAGTCGACGGCCTCGATCACCGAGGCCCGCATCGACAGCAGCAGCCACGGAATCAACGACACGGTCAACGCGATGAACGGGAGCACCGCGTGCGTGGCGATGCCCTCGAGGGTGTAGGGGTCACCGGGCCGGCGTGCACCCGACGTCGGGAACCAGCCGAGTCCCACCGCGACCACGCTCACCAGCAGCAGCGACACCACGAACGGCGGAGTCGAGGCGAGAACCGCTGCCAGCGCGGCACATCCGCGATCGAGGATCCCGCCGCGACGCATACCGATGATGGCGCCCAACACAATTGAGATCAGGGCCGCGGCCACCAGCGCCGCGAGGGACATCAGCAGCGTGAACGGCATCCGGGCGGCGAGCACGTCGACGACCGGTTGGGACTGGGTCGACGACCAGCCCAGGTCACCGTGGAACATCTCGCGCCACCATCCCCACCATGCCGAGATCCAACTCTGGTCGAGCCCATAGGCGTCGGTCACGGCGTCTCGCTGCGATTGCGTCGCGGACTGGAATCGGTCACCCAGGTAGGCGGTGAGCGGGTCGAACGGTGACAGTGCCGCTATTCCGAAGATGCCCAACGACACCAGGATCAGGGTCGGGATCGCGATCAGCAGACGCCGCCCCAGCAGCGTCAGAGCCGCCCGGCCACGGGATCGCTCGCGACGTTTCACCTGAGCCGCCCCCGGTTCCGAGGCGGCCACGGCGGTCCGGTCGTCGACCGAGGTCATGACGTCGGCGCCCCGCCACCTGTCCTCCAGGACGGCAGATTCCACCACGGCCCCCACGACACCCCGTGCGAGTGCGGTTCCAGGATCGGGGCGTCATGTGTCCACTCGCCGCCACCGGGGTTACGGGAGGCGTAGGTGTGGTGCAGGAAGGTCAGGAACACCGACGACGGCTGCGCCGCGTAGACGCGCTGGATCTCGCGGTAGCGCTCCGTGTTCTCCGGCGACGGTGCACTCGCCCGGGTCTCGTCGAGCAGCTGATCGAGTCCGGGAGCGGTGAAGTTGCCCGGGTTCGAGTACGGCGACGAGTCGGCCACCCGGGTGTGCAGGGTGTCATACACCTGAGAATCGATGCTGTACGGCGTCGATCCACCACCGAGCAGTACGGCGTCCTGACCGAGTCGGGTGTCGATGTCATCCCAGCTCGTTCCGCGTGTGTTCACCTCGATACCAAGGCTTTTCATCTCGGTTGCGAAGGCCACCGCCAGGTCTCTGCGCAGCGTGTCGGCGGCGTTGTAGAGCAGCGCGAACGACGCCCGGTTGCCATCCTTGACGCGGATTCCGTCGGCGCCCGGCACCCATCCCGCCCGGTCGAGAATGGCCGCGGCCGCACCGGCGTCGAAGGTGAACGAGGCCGCGGCGTCGTAGGCGTCGCCGTAGACCGGGGCGATCGGGGTGCTCGCCGGTTCGCCGTTGCCCGCGAGAACGTCGGTGACCATGGCCTCGCGATCGACGCCGCGGTTCATCGCCAGGCGCGCCTGCGGATCGGAGGTGAAGGCATTGGCCGCCGGCAGCGACACCGCACGCCAGTCCGCCGATCGCACCGCCACCACCTCGACACCGTCACGATCACGCAGCGAATTGGCCAGCCGGGGAGGCAGATTGGCTCCGTCGACCTCATCGGCGGTGACCCGCTGCGCACGGGTGTTGTCGTCGGGCACATAGCTGTAGACGATGCGCCTCAGTTGCGGGGTGCCGCCCCAATAGTCGTCACGGGCCACCAGGACCGCCTGATCGGGGGAGAGTGTGTCCAGCTGGTAGGGACCGGTGCCCACCGGCTCGGTGTTGAGCGTCCATTCCGCGGCGGGAGCATCCTGCACCTTCTCCGAGGGCACGATGCCCAGGAGCAGATAGGGCGAGGGGTCGGCGGCCGTGTTCATCTGCACGGTCACCGCGAGCGGGCCGTCTGCGGTCATCTCGGCGATCGGCGCGGTGTCGGTGGAGATCTCGGAGGCCACCCGGGGATCACGCACCGCCCGGTAGGTGGCGACCACGTCGGCGGAATCGAAGGCGGTGCCATCGGAGAAGGTGACGCCCTCGCGCAGGGTGACCCGCCAGCGATTGGTGCCGTCGATGCGTTCCGGTTCCGAATCTGCCAGCGAGGGAACGAGGTCGGGAACGCGATCATCCGAATCGGCCTGCGGTCGGAGGAGGCCCTCATAGATCGGCGAGACACCGAGCTGCCCGTAACCCATCATCGGGCTGAAGTCGCCGAGCTCCTGGCCTTCGGCCAGCACCAGCTGGTCGTCCGCCTGCTCCGAACCGCCCGCACAACCGGCAATCACCACCGCGGCCGTCACGGCCGCTGCCACCACCGGCGTCACACGACGCAACATCTCTACCCCTGCCCCTGATTCGTGGACCATTTAGCTGATTACCTGAACATATGACCAGGTACTCAGCACAGTCTCCAATCCTCGCAATTCGGGCACCAGATGGGAAGGCCGACGGCTCAAGACTGCCCACCCGGACAGGGCCTGGCCAAGAATTAGAACAGGTTCTAATCTGATGGGGTGGATGTCACCTTCGATGCGACCCGACGAGAACTCGCCACCGAGCAGGGCGTGCTGCGCTATCACTTCACCGCACCCGGTGGTGACGACGACACCACCTCGCCACCGCTGATCCTGCTGCACGGTTCCGGCCCCGGGGTCACCGGCTGGCGCAATTACCGCGGCAACCTGGGCTTCTTCGCGCAGACGCACCGCTGCTACGTCGTCGAATTCCCCGGTTTTGGGGTCAGCGATCCGGTCGAGGGTCATCCGGTCCTGACTGCCGGCTCGTCGGTGATCCGCTTCATGGACGCCCTCGGCATCGAGCGGGCACCGATGATCGGCAACTCCATGGGCGGTGTCGTCGGCGTCAATCTCGCGATCAAGAAACCCGACCGTGTCGAGAAGCTCGTGACCATCGGCGGCGTCGGACCCAACGTCTTCAGCCCCAGCCCGAGCGAGGGTCTGCGTCTGCTGCAGGAGTTCACCGATGATCCCGACCGCGACAAGCTGATCCGCTGGCTGAACTCGATGGTCTTCGACCGTTCGCTGGTGACCGAGGAACTGATCGAGGAGAGGTGGGAGGCCGCGATCAACCCGGACGCGCAGAAGACCGCCCAGATGATGTATGGCTCAGCGGCTTTCGAGATGCAACAGCAGTTCATGGCCGCCTCCGACACCCCGCCGTACTGGTCGATGATGCACAAGATCTCCTGCCCCACCCTGCTCACCTGGGGCCGCGACGACCGCGTCAGCCCACCGGACATGGCGATGATCCCGATGCGGCTCATCCCCGACGCACAGCTGCACATCTTCCCGCGGTGCGGACACTGGGTGATGATCGAGGCCAAGGCGGCCTTCGAGTCGACGGTGGCGGCGTTCTTGGCGGGGTGATCTGGCGCGGCGGGCGGCGTTCCGGCATGTCACGATCCCGCTCGATCCAGCCCGGCCGCAACGTCCTGCAACCCTGTCGCCCGATGTGACCCACGCCATACTCTGCGGTCGTACCCACCCGCCTGGGCACATCCCCTGGGCACATCCAAGGAGTTCATTCATGAGCAACGACAGCACGATTCGCCCTCTCGACGGAAAGGTCGCCCTGATCACCGGAGCCGGCCGCGGGATCGGCCGAGGGATCGCCCTACGCCTGGCCCGCGACGGCGCAGACGTCTGTCTCGTCGACCTCGGTGCCGACGGCATCGCTTCGGTCGCCGCGGAGGTCGGCGAGATCGGTTCCAAAGCAACCACGTTCGTCGCCGACGTCAGTAAGCGCGACGAGGTGTTCGCTGCTGTGGAGCACGCGTCCTCGGCGTTGAGCGGTCTCGACATCATGGTGAACAACGCAGGCATCGCGTTGGTGGCACCAATCGCCGAGTCGACCGAAGACCAGGTCACCACACTGTGGAATGTCAACGTCAACGGGGTGCTGTGGGGAATCCAGGCGGCCGCCGCCAAGTTCCTCGAACTCGACCGTCCCGGCAAGATCATCAACGCCTCCTCTATCGCCGGCCACGACGGCTTCCCGATGCTCGGCGTATACAGCGCAAGCAAATTCGCGGTCCGGGCACTGACACAGGCGGCCGCCCGGGAACTCGCCGACAAGCAGATCACCGTCAACGCCTACTGCCCCGGCGTCGTCGGCACCGACATGTGGGTGGAGATCGATCAACGTTTCGCCGACCTGACCGGCGCCGAGGTGGGCGCGACCTACGACAAGTTCGTCTCCGGTATCGCACTCGGCCGCGCCGAAACCCCGGATGACGTCGCGGGTTTCGTCTCGTATCTCGCCGGGCCGGATTCCGACTACATGACCGGCCAGGCCGGCCTGATCGACGGCGGTCTGGTGTTCCGCTGAACGCCGGGATCACCTCCCGCTCAACCAATTGCTTCCCGCGCACTCATATGAGTACGCGGGAAGCAAACGAGTGCGCGGGAAATTCGATTGTGCAAACCGCTCCACCCTGGCAGAGTCTGTCCTCGCACGAGGAAGCAGCCGGTCGCGGGGTACCGCCGATCATGTTCTGCGCGTTGTATTCTCGTGCATCCATTTCAGGTATGGCTGCTGCTAACGGCTGAGGTTCGACTCCTCGACACGGCACCGCCCCCGGGATCACGGGTGGCGTCGGTCCTGCGGTCATGCGTGCGTTCGCCGTGCGTGCGACCCCACCGGCGCGCCCGCCCGCGGGCGGTGTCAGCGGAGCCATCGACGAAGTGGGACAACCGAACACACCACAGACATGTGCGCCCACGACCGGAAGGAGGTTCGCCATGTCCCTGATTCCCAAGCTCGAGAAGATCGTCGTCCCCGTCGGCAACTGTGCCCTCGAATACCGCAACGGGCAACTGACGCGGCCCCTCTCGCCCGGCACGCACCTGCGGCGTCGTCACGCGACCTACAGCTGGGTCGATCTGCGTGAACAGGTGATCGCGGTGGCGACACAGGAGATCCTGACCGCCGACACCGTCTCGGTGCGCATCACGATGGCGTTGCGCGTCAACGTCGTCGACGCGGTGGCCTTCGTCGAGCGCAGTCGCGATCCGTGGTCGGCGATCTATCTCGCGGCCCAGGTCGCATTGCGTGAGGTGTGCGCGTCGATCACCGTCGAGGACCTCCTGCGTCGCGGTGGCGTCGTCGACGTCGAGGCCATCCTCGGTGCGACGCGGGCGATCGCCGACGGCGTCGGCGTGGCCGTGCACGAGGTGTTCGTCAAGGACATCATCGCACCTGCTGAGATCCGCTCGGCTGCAACTGAGTTGGTTGTGGCGAAGGCGCGCGGTCTGGCGAAGCTGGAGACCGCCCGCGCCGAGACCGCGGCACTGCGCTCGCTGGCGAACGCCGGCCGACTGCTCGACGCCCACCCGGCGTTGGCGCAGCTTCGTCTGGTGCAGGAGGCGCCGTACGGCACGAAGGTGGTGCTGTCGGTGGGTGATTCCGCCGCGGCGTCCACCGAGCCGGCTGCCGAGGACTGACGAAACCGGGGGAAGAGTGGTTCTTCCCCCGGCCTTCGGTTCCTCCTACAGAAGCTGCTGGGGAGCGAAAGGGAAAGTGGGGGAGGAACATTCCTCCCCCATTTTCAGCAGGTAGCCTCGACGGGGTGAGTTACGACCACTGCATCCTGCCGGCCGAGTACTGCGCCGATGGAGGAACCGCCCAACAGCACATGTCCGAGCAGTTCGGCAAACAACCTCAGCCGGAGGCCGAGGCCATCGCCGAGCGGATCAGCGCGCGGGATCCCGAGCTCGATGAGGACGGATTCCTTTCGGCATCACCGCTCGACGCGGAGGGTGATTGCGTCTACGTCCCATCGCCGTTCCCCCGGATCCAACAGGCTCGTGACGTCGTGATCGAGGAGTCTCTACGGGACGGTTACGGCGTCTACGACCCCCAGTACGGGTTCGTGCTCGGTCCGCGCGAGATGGTCGACGGCGCGATGATCTCGTCGACGCACGGAACATTTCCGGCAGTCTGGTGGTCAACCGCAGAGAAGTTCGTCAACGATCTGAAGGTCGACAGCTTCCTCGTCGTCGAGACCGGTCCCGAGATCTACGTTCAGACAAAACGACTCGACGAGGACATGTTCGACGTCGAGTACCGCGACGGTTCCGCGGACCGACATTTCGCAACCCAGGTGACGTCGGCGGACGACGTCGTGCAGATCATGCGCGACTGGCGTGACGGGGATCGAGAAGCGTTGCAGCGCCGCGCATGGGACAAGCTGGAGCTCGGCTGACACCACGGCACCCGCCGAGACCGACGAAAAGTGGGGGAAGAACACTCTTCCCCCGGTTTCTGTTTCGCTCCCCAGAAACTCCTGTAGAGCGAAAAGAAAAGTGGGGGAGGAACATTCCTCCCCCACTTTCAGTAGGTCAGCAACTCAGCAGACTCAGTACTTCTCGCCCTTGGCGGCCTTCTCGACGAGCGAGGCCGGCGGCTCGAACTGCGGGCCGTACTTCGAGGCCAGATCCTTCGAGCGGTCGACGAAGCCCTGCAGGCCACCCTCGTACTGGTTGATGTACTGGATGACACCACCGGTCCAGGCCGGGAAGCCGATACCGAAGATCGAACCGATGTTGGCGTCGGGCACGGAGGTGAGCACACCCTCGTCGAAGCACTTCACGGTTTCGAGGGCCTCGGCGAAGAGCATGCGCTCCTTCATGTCCTCGAGCGGGATCTTCTTGCTGCCCGACTTGAACTGCTCACGCAGACCCGGCCACAGCTCGGTGCGCTTGCCGTCGGCGTCGTAATCGTAGAAGCCGGAGCCCTCCTTCTTGCCCGGACGGCCCGAGTCCACCAGAAAGTCGATGACGTCGAAGGAACCGTGGTGCGGGAACTCCGAGCCCTCGGCGGCGGCGGCATCCTGGCCCGACTTGCGAATCTTCTGCATCAGCACGAGATTCAGCTCGTCGGACAGCTGCAGCGGCGCGGCCGGGTAACCGGCCTGGGTGCCCGCGTGCTCGATGAACGCCGGCTCGATACCCTCACCGACGGCCGCGATGGCCTCGTTGATGAAGGTGCCGATGACACGGCTGGTGAAGAAGCCACGGCTGTCGTTGACGACGATCGGGGTCTTGCGGATCTGCAACGTGTAGTCGATCACCTTGGCCAGCACCTCATCGGAGGTCTTCTCACCACGGATGATCTCGACCAGCGGCATCTTGTCGACCGGCGAGAAGAAGTGGATTCCGATGAAATCTTCCTGCCGCTTCACACCCTGAGCCAGGATCGTGATCGGCAGCGTCGAGGTATTGGAACCGAGGATCGCATTCGGCTCGACGATGTCCTCGATCTCCTGGAACACCTTGTTCTTGACCTCAACCGACTCGAACGCGGCCTCGATCACCAGGTCGACACCCTTGAAGTCGGCGGCGTCGACGGTCGGATGAATCCGGCCCAGCAGCGCGTCGCTCTTCTCCTTGGTGGTCTTGCCACGCGAGAGAGCCTTCTCCTCGAGCTTCTCCGAGTAACCCTTGCCTCGCTTGGCGGCGTCGAGGTCGATGTCCTTGAGGACGACCTCCATGCCGGCCTTGGCCGAGACGTAGGCGATGGCCGCACCCATCATGCCGGCGCCGATGACGCCGACCTTCTTGGCGGTGTACTTCGGGATGCCCTCGGGACGCGAGCCACCGTTGTTGATGTGCTGCAGATCAAAGAAGAACGCCTTGATCATGTTCTGCGCGACCTGACCGGTCACCAGATCCACGAAGTAGCGGGTCTCGATGATGTCGGCGGTGTCGACGTCGACGTAGGCGCCCTCGACCGCGGCCGCGAGGATGTTGCGCGGTGCCGGCATGTTGGCGCCCTTGATCTGCTTACGCAGCAACGACGGCAGGGCCGGCAGGTTCGCGGCGAACTTCGGGTTCTTCGGGTCACCACCGGGGATCTTGTAGCCCTTGACATCCCACGGCTGCACGGCCTCGGGGTTGGCCTTGATCCACACCTTGGCGGCGGGCACGAGCTCGTCGACCGATGCGACGACCTCGTCGACGAGGCCGATCTCCTTGGCCTTGGTCGGGTTCAGGCGCGGGCCCTGCAGCAGCACACCCATCAGGGCGTTCTGGATACCGAGCAGACGGACGGTACGGACTACGCCGCCACCGCCGGGGAGCAGGCCGAGGGTGACCTCGGGCAGACCGAGGACGTTGCCCTTGACGTCGGCCGCGATGCGGTGGTGGGTGTGCAGCGCCAGTTCCAGGCCGCCACCGAGGGCGGCACCGTTGATGGCCGCCACGACTGGGCGACCCAGCGTCTCGAGGCGACGCAGCACCTTCTTCATCCCGTTGGTGCGCTCGGTGATCGCGGTGGCGATCTCCTCACGGGTCTGGGTGCGCTCGGCCGTCATGTCCTTGAGGTCGCCGCCGGCGAAGAAGGTCTTCTTCGCCGAGGTGATGACGACACCGGTGATGTCGTCGCGCTCCGCCTCGAGGCGGTCGACGATGGCCGCGACCGATTCCATGAACAGATCGTTCATGGTGTTGGCGCCCTGGTTGGGGTCGTCCATGGTGAGGACGACGATTCCGTCGCCGTCCTTCTCCCAGTTGAACATGTTGTCACTCATTGTTTTTCGAATGTCTTTCTGTAAGGAGGTTCGGTCCCTGAGGTGCGCCCTTCGATACGCTCGCAGGCTCGCTACTTCAGGACCTGCGGAGCGATCTTCGAAGGGTCAGACGCGCTCGATGACGGTGGCGATGCCCATGCCGCCGCCGATGCACAGGGTCACCAGGCCGTAGCGGCCGCCGGTGCGCTCGAGCTCGTCGAGGCAGGTACCGAGGATCATCGCGCCGGTCGCGCCGAGCGGGTGGCCCATCGCGATGGCGCCGCCGTTGACGTTGACCTTCTCGTGCGGAACCTTGAGGTCCTTCATCCACTTCATGACGACCGACGCGAACGCCTCATTCAGCTCGAAGACGTCGATGTCGTCGACGGTCAGGCCGGCACGCTTGAGGGCCAGTTCGGTGGCCGGGGTCGGGCCGGTGAGCATGATCGACGGCTCGGAACCGACCTGCGCGAACGACACGAAGCGGGCGCGCGGGGTCAGGCCGTTGCGCTTGCCCGCCTCCTCGCTACCGATCAGGACCGCAGCGGCACCGTCGACGATGCCGGAGCTGTTACCACCGGTGTGCACGTGGTTGACGCGCTCGACCTCGGGGTAGCGCTGCAGGATGACGTCGTCGAAGCCGGCCATCTCGGCCAGCCCGGCGAACGCCGGCTTGAGCTTGCCGAGCTGTTCGGCGGAGGTGCCGGGGCGGCGGTGCTCGTCGTGGTCGAGCACGATGACGCCGTTCATGTCCCGGACCGGAACCACGGACTTGGCGAAGAATCCACTGGTCCAAGCCTTTTCGGCGCGGGCCTGCGACTCGGCGGCGTAGGTGTCGACGTCCTCGCGGGAGAATCCCTCCATGGTGGCGATCAGGTCGGCGCCGATGCCCTGCGGGACGATGTAGTTCTCGTAGGCGGTCATCGGGTCGGTGAACAGTGCGCCGCCGTCGGAGCCCATCGGCACGCGCGACATCGACTCGACACCACCGGCGATCACCAGGTCGTCGAAGCCGGAGGCGACCTTCGCCGCGGCCAGGTTGGTGGCCTCCAGGCCCGACGCGCAGAAGCGGTCGATCTGGGTGCCGGGGACGTTTTCGGGCAGGCCGCTGTTGAGGGCTGCGGTGCGGGCGATCACGCCGCCCTGCTCGCCGACCGGCGAGACGACACCCAGGATGACGTCGTTGACCTGCGAGGCATCGAGGCTGCCGTGACGCGACAGGACCTCATTGATGATGCCGCTGGCCAAGTCGACCGGCTTGACACTGTGCAGCGCTCCACCGCGCTGCTTACCACGGGGCGTACGCAGCGCCTCGTAGATGAATGCTTGATCGGCCACGAGTGTGTTCCTTTCACATGAACCATCAGACGGTTACCCAGACAGGCTAACGCGGAATAACTTGTTTGACCATACCCCGAGTTCAAGACTTGATCTGATCCGGGGAACGTGCGCTATGGTCGATTCACCATGTCACCCTCCAGATCACCCCGACGCGCCCGCCCGGCCGATCGTAAGCAGCAGCTGGTCGACCACGCGGCGACGCTGTTCACCGAGCGCGGCTACGCCCAGGTCTCGCTGGCCGACATCGCGCGCGCGGCCGGGGTGACCGCGCCGAGCGTGTACCGGCACTTCGCCGACAAACACGCGCTGCTTGCGGCCGCGGTGATGGGCGGGGTCGACGAACTCGAATCCTGCACCGACCGCGTCCTGGCCGACGACACCGCGACCCTCGACGATCTGATCTCAACGGTCTGCGCCCTCGGCGTGCGCAATCCCGCCTCGACATCGCTGTGGCGTTCGGCGAGCCAGCATCTCGACGACGACGAGAACCGTGAGGTGGTGCTGCGCATCCGCGGCGTGGTGCACCGATGGGCCGGTGTCCTCGCCACCACCACCGCGATACCCGACCGCGACGCCGTCGAGGTGTGCTGGGCGACGCTGTCGATCGTGGGCAGCCTCGGTGTGCACAGAACCCGGCTGTCCACCACCCGCGCCCTGGCGAGCATCGAATCCCTTGTGCACCAACTGATCACCCTGCGTCCGGATACCGCACCGCCGCTGGCGCCGACACCCTCGATGGGCATCGGCGAGCGAACCCGACGCGACGAGATCCTCGACGCCGCGGCCGATCTGTTCGCCCGGCGGGGTTACACCGGAGTCGGCGTCGACGACATCGGCGCGGCCGTGGGGATCACCGGCCCGAGCGTGTACCGGCATTTCAGCTCCAAACTCGCCATCCTGCTCGGCATAGGTCAGCGCAGCGCCACCCGGCTGGAGGCCGGTGCCATGGCGGCGTACGGCACCACCTCCGACCCGGCCAAAATACTTGCACTGCTGGTGGATTCGTACGTCGGCGTGATCACCTCCAGCCCGGATCTGTCGGTCGCGTTCAACACCGCCGCCGTCCTCGCCGGCCAATCGAGCGCCAACGACCTCCTCGATGTGCAACGCCGCTACGTCGCGCGCTGGGTGGAACTGATGACCCAAACCCATCCCGACATCCCCCGCGAACAGGCCACGGTCGCCGTGCATGCCGCGTTGTCGATCGTCAACGACGCCGTACGCGTCCGCCGCGGCACGTCGCGGCCCGAATTCCCGGGCCGGATGGCGTATCTGATGAAGGGCGTGTTGGGGATCTGAGGCTCGGCGCGAGTCCCGCATGCCGTCCCCGTGGGCTTGCTAAACTCACCCGCGACCACGACGACGGGAGACCGCCCACGATGAGTACCGCGGACGACGAGCCCCGCTACTCCCGCGACGAGCTGATCGACTACCTCGGCGTCTCCCCCGAGTACGCACAAAAACTGTGGAACGCTTTCGGTTTCGCTCATCGTCACACCGACGACAAGATCTTCACCGAGAACGAGGCCGCGGCGCTACGGCTGTTCGCGAGCTCCGAGGAGACCCTGCCCGAGGGCGCCCAGATCGCCACCGCGCGGGCGATCGGCCAGACGATGGCACGCCTGACCGATTGGCAGGCCGATCAACTCCTCGAACTCGACCGCAACCCCGATGTCCCGTGGTCGCAGGAGCAGATGATCACGGCGATGGACGCGATCCAGCGCCTCATCTGGCGACGCCATCTGAAGCTCGCGCTCGAGGCCGACATCGCACGCGAGTCCGACGAGGAACTCGACCTCGTCGTCGGCTTCGTCGACATCGTCGGCTACACCAGCCTGTCCCGCCGCATCGGGATGAGTGAGCTCGAGAAGCTCCTCGAGACCTTCGAGTCCCGAGTGTTCGACATCGTCACCGATCGTGACGGTCACGTCATCAAGACCCTCGGGGACGCGGTGATGTTCAGCTTCTCCGGCGGCGTCGACGCCGCCGACGCCGCGCTGGAGATCCAGAAGCTCAGCGACCACGACCCCATTCCCCCGTTGCGGGTCGGGTTGGCCAAGGGGGCCGTCCTGACCCGTCTCGGCGATCTGTTCGGCGAGCCGGTGAACATCGCTGCGCGGCTGTGCGGTTCGGCCCGCCCCGGTACCGTGCTGGTCGACGAGGCACTCGCCGGGCACCTCGTCGACGCCGAGCCGTTCTATCTGAAATCGATGTCGTCGCTGTCGGTCCGCGGATACCGTCGCCTCAAGGCATATGTGTTGGAGGCCAACAAGTATTACTCACCGGACGGTTCCGCGAAGCCCGGCCCGGTCGCCGGTGACGCACCCACCGCGCCGTAGACCCGCACCTCGGTCGCCTTCACCGTCAGGTACACCGGCACGCTGGGCCCGAGGCCCAGTTCGGCAACCGACTCCCAGGTGACCTCCGCGGCGATGACGTGCCCGTCGCACCGTGCACGGACCACCGCCCGATCACCGCGCGGTGCGACCTCGTCGATCTCCGCGCGCCAGGTGTTGCGCGGACTCCCGTGTGGTTCGTGCGGATACAGCGCCACCGCGCGGGGGGAGAACGCGGCGGCCGCGGGAGAACCGGCGTCGAGGTCATCGATCGCGGTGCCGACCACCCGCAAACCCTCTGCGCCGACGACGGTGGCCGGCTCGGTGAACCGTCCGGTCACCAGGTTGACGCCGGACAGGGTTGCGGCGAAATGTGTTTCGGGATGAGCGAGGACCGTCGTCGTCGGCCCGGATTGCACGATCGCGCCGTGATCGATGACCGCCAGCCGATCGGCCAGACCGACGGCATCGACGAGATCATGGGTGACCAGCAGCGTCGCTCCCGCCCGTTCGGCGATCAGCCCCCGCATGAGTGATCGCATCTGTTGGGCCACATCCACATCCAATGCAGCGAACGGCTCGTCGAGGAGGAGCACATCGGGTTCGGTGGCCAGTGCTCGCGCGATCGCGACGCGTTGTGCCTGCCCTCCGGACAATCCGGCGGGCATGCGGTCGGCAAGGTCGGCGACGCCGACCGCTGTCATCCACCGCCATGCCCGCTCCCGCACCGCGGGTTTCGGTAATCCCCGTGCTGCCGGGCCGAATTCGACGTTGCGACGCACCGACAGGTGCGGGAACAGCCGGGCTTTCTGCTCCAGCAGCACCACGTTACGACGGTGCGGCGCGACAAACACACCGTCGCCCTGCAGGATTCGATCGCCGAAGTACACCGTGGAGCCGGGGGTGCGACGCAATCCGGCCAGCACCGACAGCAACGTCGACTTCCCGGCGCCATTCGGCCCGAGGATACCGAGCGTGGTTCCGGGAGCCACCTCGATGTCGGCGGTCAGATGCGGGATATCGCAGCGCACTCGGGCCCGAAGAACCGGCCCGGTACCATCGGGATCATCTGAGCTGAAATCCTTCTCGCTCAAGCGAATCGCCCCGATCCGCGTCGCAGGTGAACCCCGATCACCACCAGCAGTGCCACCACCATCAACACCAGCGCCAGCGGCAGCGCCTCGAGCGGGTCGTTGATCGAGTCGAGGTAGATCTTCAACGGCGCGGTCTGCGTGGTTCCCGGCAGGTTGCCCGCGAAGGTGATGGTGGCCCCGAACTCGCCGAGGGCACGGGCGAAGGCGAGCACACCGCCGGCGATCAGCGCCGGCACCACCAAGGGCAACGTCACCCGCCACAGGGTTCTCGTCGGCGAGGCCCCCAGCGTGGCGGCGACCTTCTCGAAATCGTCGCCGGCACTGCGTAATGCGCCCTCCACACTGATCACCAGGAAGGGCAGCGAGACGAAGGTCTGGGCGATGACGACGGCGGGTGTGGTGAAGGCGATGGTGATCCCGGCCCGGTCGAGGTACTGCCCGACGAGTCCGTATCGGCCCAGCGCATAGAGCAGCGCGATACCACCGACGACCGGCGGTAACACCAACGGCAGCAACACCAGGGCGCGGACGATGCGCACCACCATCGAGTCATATCGGGCGAACACGATGGCCATCGGCACCCCGAGGCAGACACAGATGATCGTGCTGATCACCGCGGCGACGACGCCGAGCCGCAGCGCCGCAAGCGAATCCGGCGAGGTGACCGACTCCCAGAAGATTCCCCATGGCATCCGCACGATGATCGCGATCGGTCCGATGAGGATCAACCCGACACCGATGAGGGCGGGAATGTGGATCCAGACGGGAACGCGACGCACGAACGACCGGGGCCGACTCAGGCCGGCGAAGCGAAGCCGGCGTCGGTGAGGATCTTCTGCCCGGTGTCTCCGAGTACCAACTGGACGAACTCCTCGGCCAACTGCTGATGGGTGCTCGCCTTCAGTGTGGCGATCGGATAGTTGTTGACCACGTTGGTGAATGCGGGATCGCCGACCGCGGTGACCTTGGCGCCGGCGGCCTTGGCGTCGGTGACGTACACCAACCCGGCGTCGGCCTCACCGGAGGTCACCTTGGTCAGAACCGCGGTGACCGACGACTCCTCGCTGACCGGCGTGATGTCGACGCCGGTGTCGCGTTCCACCTGGGCGGTCGCCGCACCGCAGGGCACCTCGACCGCGCACACCACCGTCTTGATCGCCGGATTGGTCAGGCTCGCAAAGTTTTCCACGTGTGTGGGGTTCCCGGGCGCGGTGACGATCACCAGGGTGTTGCGGGCGAAGACCTGCGGTGAGTTCACCTTGCCGCCGAGCTTGGTCATCGTGGCCTCGTCCGCGGTGGCGATCACGTCGACATCGGCGCCCTGATTGATCTGGTTGACCAAGGCCGACGACCCGGCAAAGTTGAGTTTCACGTCGACATCGGGATGCTGCTGCTCGTAGGCCTTCTCGATCTCGGTGAAGGTCTGTTTGAGGGATGCCGCCGCATACACATTCAGCGAGGTCGTCGAACTGCTGTCGTCATTCGACGAGCATCCGGCGGCCGCGATGGTGACCGCGGCAATCGCGACCAGTACACCGATGACTCGACGCGTTTCTCCGAACCTGGACATGCACTCTCCTGTCATGATTGCCGACCGCCTCCTCAGAGGTCGGCCGCGTTGCGTTCGACGATGACCGTGGTGGCCTTGACGACGGCGGTCGCCACCACCCCGGGCTCGAGTCCGAGTTCGCGGGCGGCCTCGGCACTCATCAGCGAGGTCACCGAGAACGGACCGCATTGCATGCCGACCTTGGCCATCACGCCGTCCATCTCGACATCGGTGACCAGACCGGTGAATCGGTTGCGGGCCGATCGCAGCACCGGCGAGTCGTCGGCGGCCGTCCGCGCGCGCTCCACGGCGAGTTCGGCGAGGCGTGCGCCGTCGACCGTCGTCACCGAACCGTCGGCGGAGGACTTGTCGGTGGTCGTCGGTAACCTTCCGGCCGCAATCCATCGACGCACGGTGTCATCACTTACCCCGAGCAATGCGGCGGCGTCACGGATCCGAATGGAGGACATGCGCTCACCCTATCCGCAACTGAGAGATAAGTGGGGCTCACGGCACGCAGATGCGGCTAGATCACGATTCGCGCCGTCACCGATGAGTTCGGGCACCGGCCCGAGTCGGTCTCTGCGGATTGCACGACAACCGAAAAATTCACTGGCCAAACCACCCCTACCGTCGATTAGCGTGGAGACTCATGAGCGCACACCCCACACCTTCCGCCTCGCCCGCGATCGAGGCGATCGATCTCGTCAAGACGTTCGGTGATTTCACGGCCGTCGACGGGGTGTCATTCTCGGTGCCCACCGGCACGGTCCTGGGCCTGCTCGGCCCCAACGGCGCCGGCAAGACCACCATCGTCCGGATGATGACGACGCTGTCGCTGCCCACCAGCGGCACCGCCCGGATCGCCGGGTACGACGTCGTCGACTCGCCAGAAGCGGTGCGGCGCAACATGGGCCTCACCGGGCAGGCCGCCACGGTCGACGAGATCCTCACCGGCCGTGAGAACCTCAAGATGATCGGTGGTCTGTACGGCATCGGTCGGCGTGACCTGACGCGGCGCAGTGAGCGACTCCTCGAGCAGTTCTCACTCACCGAGGCCGGCGACAAGCAGGTGCGGTCGTATTCCGGCGGTATGCGCCGCCGCCTCGACCTCGCCGTCTCACTGCTGGCAGCACCCCCGGTGCTGTTCCTCGACGAACCCACCACCGGGCTCGATCCCCGCAGTCGCAACGAGCTGTGGGATGTGTTGCGCGAGTTGGTCGATGCGGGCACCACCCTGTTGTTGACCACGCAGTACCTGGAGGAGGCCGACCAGCTCGCCGACGACATCGTCGTCATCGACCGCGGTTCGGTGATCGCGCACGGCACGCCGATGCAGCTCAAGGAGCAGGCCGGCGCCGCCAGCGTCGTCATCACCCTGTCCGACGAGGACGCCCTCCCGCAGGCCCGAGAGTTGCTGGCCCGCACCGGCAACGAGGTGTTCGTCGACGCCGGCGCACGCACCGTCACCACCGCCGCGTCGGGGCTGTCGGATCTGACCCGCATCGCCGGCTGGTTCGACGAGTCGCAGATCGCCGTCGACGACCTCGGCCTGGTCCGCCCCAGCCTCGACGACGTCTTCCTGACCCTGACCGGCCACCGTGCCGAAGACACCGCCGACGACGCGTCGGAAACCGAAGGAGCAGCATGACCACCACCGCCTCCACCTCGTCCACCGCGCCGTCGGCCACCGTCGACCGACCGGCCGTGCACCAGACCAATCTCGCACAGCAGTCATGGATCATGGTGCGCCGCAATCTGATCCACACTCGACGCATGCCGGAGATGCTGTCGGACGTGACGATCCAGCCGATCATGTTCGTGGTGCTGTTCGCCTACGTCTTCGGCCCGGCGATCAGCCTCGGAGTACCGGGCGTCAGCTACAAGGAGTATCTGCTGCCCGGCATCATGGGGCAGACCATCGTATTCACCGCGTTCATCGTCGCCACCGGCATCACCGCCGACCTCGAGAAGGGCATCGTCGACCGCTTCCGGTCGCTCCCCATCCGACGGTCGTCGGTGCTCGTCGGGCGCAGCGTCGCCAGCCTCATCCACTCGTCCATCGGCATTGTGGTGATGGCGATAACCGGTTTGATCATCGGGTGGCGCATCACCACATCGGTCGGTGAGGGCATTCTCGGATTCGCCCTGGTGCTGCTGTTCGGGTTCGGCATGATCTGGTTCGGCATCCTCATCGGGTCGTGGCTGCGCAGCGTCGAGGCCGTCAACGGTTTCATGTTCTCGGTGCTGTTCCCGCTGACCTTCGTCTCCAACGCCTTCGTGCCGACGCAGAACATGCAACCGTGGCTGCGCGCGATCGCCGAGTGGAACCCGATGTCGGCCATGGTCCAGGGCATGCGCGTGCTGTGGGGCAACGGACCCGACGCCCCCGCCGACGCCGCCTGGCCACTTCGCCACCCGGAGCTCGCCACCCTCATCTGGGCGGTGATCCTCACCGCCGTCTTCGCCCCGTTCGCACTGCGCAACTACGCCAAGCGCACCGCGGACTGAGGCCACAGGTGCTGGCGCTGCCCGAGTACGTGTCCGACGTGTCGCCCAGCGGCCTGTACGGCATCCACCGGGGACGGCCGGTCCCGGTGACCTGGGTTCGTGGGACGTTGTACCTGGTGGCGTGGGCCGATTCGCCGATGCCCGAGGGTTTCGACCCGATCGACGGGGTCGACCCGGCGACGGTCATGCCGAGGGGTCAGGCGATCGGGCGACGGGAGGTGTCCGAGGACGAAGTGTCCTCGCTGGTTCAGATCACCACCGTGTGCCAGTGGAAGAACACGAGCTGGAGCATCATCGGCATCAGCGACACCCGGTGTCACCTGCAGCGCGGCAATTCCTCCGGTGACACCGTGGACATGGCATGCCGGCCGGGTCCCGGCCGAGGAGCCTGGTATCACCGCTGGCCGGGGGTCGAGGCGATGAGCGAGGACCTGGCATTCACCACCATCGACCATGCCGAAGCGGCTGCGGTGCGGGTCAAGCGCCGCCCATGGCGCAGCTCGGGCCTCGCGACGGAGACGTTCTTCGTGCGGTCGCCTGCCAGGTCGCCGTACCTCGACCACGGCAGCGCCCTCGACATGGCTCGGCATGACGCCGGCGTCGACACCGTCGAACGCATGCGGGATGGCTGGTGCTCGGTCGACGGCTCGGGTGTGGTGGTGTTCGCGGTCGCCGACACAGCAACGGTGTTGACGCCGGGCCGGTCTCGTGCGGAGACCGAGGCCCACGCGACCACCGTCTGCGTTCCGTAGGTGCCGTGACGTCCCGTGCGCTGAGCTCACATTCGCTCAGGTCCCATTCGCTCAGGTCCCATTCGCTCAGGTCACAGCAGATGCAGTAGCCCGAGAGCGGCGATGCTCAATGCGTCGCGCAGTTGGCCGGTGTCGAGTGCGCGGGCAATGTCATCGGCGGTCAGCCAGACGTACGCCCGAGACGACCGTGCACGGGTGTGCGGATCGACCTCGGTGACCTCATCGGCCAGAAAGATCCGGCAACGCATCTCGGTCAGGTGCGGCAGAGCTTCCAGGTAGACCGTGTGCACCGGCCGCGTGGACGTGAGTCCGAGTGCCGTCATCCAGCAGGTGTTGTCGACGGCACGCGTCCGATCGGTCACCGTCGGCGTGCCGCCGCTGCCCAGATCGACGACGGTGATCGGCACCGTCAGCCGTGGTCCGGCGCACGGATAGAAGGCTGTGTCGGTGACCATCAGGACGCGCTGATGAAGGTCACGCGCGAGGTTGACCATCGCGTCCGGCGCTTCGACGACGCCATACGCTCGGTCGTTGCCGAACTCGTCGAGAACCGTATCCGCGCGGACGAGCAGATTGTTGGTGGCGTAGACGGGTCTCGAATCGACATGCGACAACATGCGCGTCAGTATCCACGACGCGCGTGCAGCCCAGCCCTACTCCGTCGCCGCCAACGCCGCGAGCGGGTCGCTGTAGATCGCGTCCAGCGCCACCGCACCGGCCGCCTGCTGCTGCACCGTCGCACCCGAATGTGACACCCGCACATCCCGATTCGGGATCACCGAGGTCTTCCGGAGCGCCGCGGCGACGGTCGGCAGGGTGGTCGGATAGTCGGTGAAGGCCTGGCCGCCGAGGATGACGTGATCGGGATTGAAGATGTCGGCGATCAGCGCGACGGTGCGCCCGAGCACCTGCGCACGCTCATCGAGCAGGGCGCGGGCGGTGGCGTCACCGCCACGTGCCAGCGCGAGGATGCCCTCGATGTCCTCGACGGGAAGGTTCAGCGACTGCGCGGCCTCGACGACGCCGGTGTCGCTCACCGTCGGCTCGAGTCGACCGGTGCGGTTCGGGTCGAGCAGAGTCGTGCCCGCGGCCGGGAAGTGACCGATCACCGGCGGACCGCCGGCCGGGGTGTGCACGGTACCGTCGACGCTGAACGCGATGCCGACCATTTCGCGGGCGTAGAAGTAGAGGAAGCTCGACCGCTGGTCGGCGTCGGCCTCGGAGGGATTGACGACGAGTTCGGCCGCCGCCATCGCCTCCACGTGTGAGGCCACCGACACCGGCAGACCCACCGACTCGGCGATGACGCGTCCCACAGGTGCCTGATCCCAGCCCAGTCGCGGATGGTCGACGAAGCCACCCGGCGACACGCGACCACCGATGGCCACGCCCGCCCACAGGATGCGGCGGTTGGTCCAGCGGCCGAGGAACCGTCGGGCGCTGTCGCCGATGGCCGACAGCGTCTGCTCTGGTGATTCGGCGACCGGGGTGGGGATCTGGATCGCGCCCACCACCCGATGCAGCAGATCGTGAGTGGTGATCGAGGTGACCTTGAAACCGATGTGGATACCGAGGGTGAGGTAGGTCGCGACATTGAGTTCGAACGGCAGCCGCGGGCGTCCGATGGCCCCGGCCGGTGCGAGATCGGCGCGTTCGCGCAGCAACCCGGCCTTCAGCAAGGCCCCGACCTGCCGGTTCACCGTCGAGATCGACAGGCCGGTCAGTTCGGCGGCCTCGTCGCGGAACACCGGGCCGGACAGCCGGGCGGTGCGCAGCACCAGAGCGGCGGGCTTGTTGGAGAGTTCGAGTTGCGGAGTCGCTACCTGAATGGCCCGACCCCCTTTACGGTGCGCCCGCTCCGGCGCCGGACCCGGAACCGGCCGCGGCCTCGTGGTGCGGATGGGGGCCGTTGCGGTGCGGGTGCGGTGATCGATCGTTGCGGTCATCAGAGTTGTGTCCTCGTGAATGTGCCACAGGCACCGAACGGCGTCCAACGAACGTTGATCGGCGTGGACCACACCGGAACGCGCGCACTCGGGGCTGTGGGATGGAAGTTGTCGCTGAAGGGTGGAATCAAGCCGGGCGTCGGATTCGCAACCGACGCATCACAGGGCGATTCAGGGCATTCGGCGACAACAACACAGGACACGAGCGAACGGCAGACGACATCCCAGGGCGGTGATCATGTAGGTCACCTCCGGGATACGGGTCTGCTCACTCGAAGCCATGAGAGAGAAGCTAGCAACGGCAGAGGCCACGAGGCAACCCTCACGGGAGTTCGTCACACGACATTTCGGTGGTCTGACCTGCGAACATACGCGTTCACCGGCGACAATAGGCCCGTTCGGCGTACTACACCCCGGTTACACGCACGGCGCGCAAAACTCGTCGGTAGAAGCTGTCGGTGGCACGACGTAGCCTTGATCACATGTCCGGCACCACCGCGACCCCCACGCCCTCGGCCACCTCCGATGCGGAGTTCCTGCAGGCCATTGAACCGTTTCGACGCGAGATCATCGCGCACTGCTACCGCATGATGGGTTCCAATCACGACGCCGAGGACCTCGCGCAGGACACCTTCCTGCGGGCCTGGCGCGCCTACGACAAGTTCGACGGCCGCTCGTCGGTGCGCACCTGGCTGCACAAGATCGCCACCAACACCTGCCTGACGGCCCTGCAGAGCCGGCAGCGCAGGCCACTGCCCTCCGGTCTGGGCGGCGACGCCTACGGCCCAACCGACACCCTCGCCCAGGACCACGAGGTGCCCTGGCTCGAGCCGTACGCGGGCACCGTCAACGAGATCACCCCCGGCGACGACGCCGACCCCGCCTATGTCGTCGGGGCGCGTGAGTCCATCCGGCTGGCCTTCATCGCCGCTCTGCAGCATCTGCCGGAGCGTCAGCGCGCGGTGCTGATCCTGCGCGACGTCCTGCAGTGGAAGGCCGCCGAGGTGGCCGACACGATCGGCGTGAGCACCGCAACCGTCAACAGCCTGCTGCAACGCGCTCGTGAACAGCTGAAAAATGCCCGCCCCGAACAGGATTCACCGGCGCAGCTCGACGACGCCGCGCAACGCGAGTTGCTGGCGAAGTACGTGTCGGCCTTCGAGCGGTACGACGTCGACGCCATCGTCGACATCTTCACCGATTCGTCGATCTGGGAGATGCCGCCGTTCACCGGGTGGTATCTGGGTGCCGAGGCCATCGGCACGCTCATCCGCGGCAACTGTCCGGCGGAGAAGGCCGGGGATCAGATCCTGCTGCCGACGGTCGCGAACGGGCAACCCGCATTCGGTCTCTACATGCGCGAACCCGACGGCATCCACCGCCCCTTCCAACTACAGGTCCTCGAACTCGATCCGGTGTCCGGGAAGGTCGCCCACGTCGTCGCCTTCTTCAGTGACACGATGGTCGAGGACTTCGCCCGGTTCGGCCTTCCGCCGGCACCATATGACGCCCCGCCCGCCGACGGGCCCAGCGCGTATCACCAGGTGGGGCGGGACTGAGAGCCGGCGGACATCGAAACCGCCTCAGCCTGCCGGAATCCGCGACCCGTCCATCCAGACGACCTCCCAGGCATGCCCGTCGAGGTCGCAGAAGCTGCGTGAGTACATGAATCCGAGATCCTCGGGTTCTCGCAGTACGGTGCCGCCACCGGCGAGTGCCCCGTCGACGTAATCGTCGACGTCTCGACGTGTCGGCGCGGAGAACGCGACCACCGTCTCCCGGGCCTGCCCCGGATCGCAGATCGGCGTCGCGGCGTATCCGGCGAAGCGGCCCCGCGCGTGCAGCACCACCATCGTCTGCCGGTTCACCCGCATACATGCGGTGTGCTGATCGCAAAACAGCGCGTCGAAGGAGAAACCCAGCCGGCCGAAGAACGCGCGGGAGCGGGCGACGCCGACGACCGGCAGGTTGACGAACAGCATCGGTTCCACGCGACCTCCTTTCGGCCTCTCACCGGGTACAGACCTGAGGGGCGCCTCAAATTCATCGATGCGGGCCCAATAGGCTTCACCGCATGGGTGTCATCTATCTGGTGCGTCACGGGCAGGCCGATCCGAAGGCGTATGGGGTGGTGGGCGCGGAATCGGCGAGCGCATCCGGTGAGGTCGGCGGATTGACCGAGGTCGGACTGGTGCAGGCCCGACTGACCGGGGCACTGCTGGCCGGACGGACCGCAGCGTTCACCGCCGCCGTCAGCGGCGATCTCCCCCGGCAACGCGACACCCTCGCCGGTGTGACGAGCGCCTTCGACTCGACGCCGGCGCCGGCCGTCGATCCGCGCTGGAACGAGTACGAGATGCCCGCGCTCGTCGGCGAGGCGAGCGCGGCGGAGTACGCCGACGGCCGTGGTTATCAGCAACGCCTCGACGCGTCACTGGCGCATTGGATCGATCAGACGGGACATCCCGACGCGACCTCTGACGGCAGTGGTGGGATCGCCGTCTCCGACGGTAGTGGCGAGACGTACGCGCACTTCCGCGCCCGCGTCGACGCCGCCGGACGCGACGCCGCCGCGCTGGCCGGCAGCGGTCAGACGGTGCTGGTGGTGTCGTCTGCGGGTGTGATCAGCCAGTGGATCGCCGATCTGTGGGGCGTGCCCCCGGAGAAGTGGCCGGCGGTGTCGCGGGCGATGGTCAACGCGTCGGTGACCAAGCTGATCGTCGGCCGACGCGGGGTGTCGGTGGTGTCGTTCAACGAGCACGCGCACCTCGACGACCGCGACGGCGGTGTCGCCACCTTCCGGTAGGGGAACGTCAACGCGCCGGGGTTATCCGAGGTAGCGCAGCCCGTTGGCGATGAACTCGGCGGTGGCCTCCGACGCCTTCTCGGCGCCGGCCTCGGCCGACGCGCCGACGCGGGCGCGATGACTGATCCCCTCGGCGATGACGCCGAGCTTGAGACTGGCGAGTCCAAGGTAGAACTTCCAGTCGCCCAGGTCATTTCCGGTGGCGGTGACGTATCGCTGGGCGATCTCGTCGGCCGAGGGATACCGGGGCGAGGTCCACGCGGCGTCGAAACCGAGGACGACGTCGAACACCGGCTCCCGGTACACGCACATCAACGCCACGTCGGTGATGGGGTCGCCGAGGGTTGACATCTCCCAGTCCACCACGGCGGCAACCTTTCCCGGATCATTCGGATCGAGGATCGTGTTGTCGACGCGGTAGTCGCCGTGCACGATGGTGGCCCGCGCATCGTCGGGCACCCGCTCGGACAGCAGGGTCACCAGCTTCTCGACGTCGGACAGTTCCCGGGTCTTGACGATCCCCCACTGACGCGACCACAGTTTCACCTGTCGCGCGGCAAAGCCTGCGGGACGGCCGAATTCGCCGAGTCCGACCGCCGCGTAGTCGACGGCATGCAGCCGCGCCAGCGTCGTGACCAGGCCGTCGAGGTTGCGGGCGACGTCGTCGTCGGAGAGTTGGTCGAGTTCATCGGCGGTCCGGATCACCGATCCGTCGATGAACTCCACGATGGTGCACGGCGCTCCGAGGACGTCGCCGTCGGCGTCGAAGGCCACGGTGGGCGCCACCGGCACGTCGGTCTGCCCCAACGCCCGGGTCACCGTCCACTCGCGAGCCATGTCGTGCGCCGACGGCGTCAGTCCCCCGGTGGGTGGACGGCGCGCGATCCACCGCGTCACCCCGTCGGTCACCGAGAACGTCAGATTGGACTTGCCACCGCTGATCAGATCGATGCTGAGGTCGCCGGCGACATCGACACCGTTGTCCTCCAGGAACTTCCGGAGAACATTCGCGTCGAGAACCTGCCGCGGATCCACCGACGTCGCGCTCATCGCTTCGCCTCGGCGGCGGCAGCGGCCTTGCGGGCGCGGCCGATCGCCCGCCGCGCGATGGCCCAGCGGTGCACCTCGGAGGGACCGTCGTAGATCCGGAACGGGCGCAGTTCGCGCTGCAGGCGCGCGAGCGGCAGGTCATCGGAGACGCCCATCCCGCCACACATCTGGATGCTGCGATCGGCAATACGGGTGAATGCCTCGGCGGCAAAGGTTTTGGCGATCGATGTCTCGTTGGACGCATGCTTGCCCAGATCGAGTTCGGCGCACGCCTTCACCAGCAGGGCACGTGCGGCGGCCAGGTCGATCTCGTTGTCGGCCACCATCTGCTGGATCATGCCGAGATCACCGAGGGTGCCACCGAAACCCTCACGGCGGGAGACGTAGTCGACGGCGACGTCGTGACAGCGCACCGCCGAACCCATCCACCGCATCACGTGCGTCATCCGGGCGGGGCCGAGACGCACCTGCGCATACCGGTAGCCCTCGTCGACCTCACCGAGGACGTCGTCATCGGGGACGAAGACGTCGGTGAAGGTGACCTCGCAGTGCCCCCCCACCATCGACCGGTCGGTGGTGTGGATGTGTCGCCCGACCACGATGCCCTCGCGATCGGCCGGGGCCAGGAACATGGTGGCGCCGCCCCGATCACCGGGCGAACCCGCGGTGCGGGCCATGATGATGAAGAAGCCCGCGCCGTCGGCGCCGGTGATGAATCGCTTCTCGCCGTTGATCTTCCAGCCACCGTCGACCTTGACGGCCGCGGTCCGCAGGGCATTGGGATCACTGCCGGCACCGGGTGACGGCTCTGTCATCGCGAACGCCGACCGCACGTCACCGGTGGCGAGCGGCGCGAGATACCGATGCCGCTGCTCCTCGCTCGCGATGTGGGCGAGCATGTGCACATTGCCCTCGTCCGGCGCGCCGATGTGCAGGGCCACCGGGCCGAAGGTCGAGTAACCGGCGGACTCGAAGACCGGTGCGCGGTCGGACATGTCGAGTCCGAGTCCACCGAACTCCACCGGCGCGTGCGGTGCGAAGACGCCGGCCTCCTTGGCCTTGGCGTTCATCTCCCGGCGTACGTCGTCACCACCGGCCGCCTCGATGTCGCCGCCGAACTTCTCCTCGATCGGCAGCACCTCCTCGCGGATGAACTGCGACGTCTTCTCGACGAGGTCGACGACGTCGGGGCCGTAGCTCAGGTCGATGGGCATGGGGTCTCCTCACTGGAGCCCGGCCGACCACCGCGCTGGACTCGCGCTCGCCGACCGAGCGTTCGCTCCGTCGAGCAGACACACTGCCATCCCGGCCCACGGCGGTCAAGTACCTCGTCGACGACCGTCGACGAGAGCGTCAGCCCCGACCGTAACCGACGATGTCGCGCGCGATCTTCAGATTGCGCTTGATCAGCTCGTCGGCGTCGAGTTCCCCGTCGAGTTTGAACCAGGTGGACACCCCGACGCACATGGTCGCCACCGCGCGACTGGCGTCCTTGGGGTACTCGGTCGCGAAGTCGCCGGCGGCCACCCCGGCGAAGACGATCTCGTCGACCATCCGCTGCTGACGATCCCGGTGCCCGATGTAGGTCGACTTGTAGGAATCGTCGAGGCTGCGGATCTCGGTGGAACCGACAAACGCCTGCTCCCGGCGATACATGTGGAACCGCAACAGCGATTCGACCACCGCGTCGAACTGATCGACGGGTTCGTCACCGGCCTCGACGATGGCCTGCGCCGAGCGCGCGAGCAGATCGGTCATGGTGCGTTCGAGCAACCCCTGCAACAGGGACTGCTTGGACGGGTAGTGATGGTAGAGCCCGGGCACCGACAGGTTGGCGCGCGCGGCGATCTCCCGGACGGACGTGCCGTGATAGCCGTGCTCGGCGAATGCCGCCAACGCCGCGGCCAGCGGAACCGGCAGTTCGGGCTCGCCGAAATCACGCCATGACGCCGTCGTTCGCGCGGCTCCGCCGGCCTCGACTCCGTCAGTCATGAGTCCAACATATCCTCACCGGGCTCAGTGGCCACACTCCTGGTGACCACCTGCACCAGCGACATCATCAGGCCGACACTGAGCTCGACCACCTCATCCCGATCCAGTGGGATCTCGCCGTCGAGCCACGTCGACAGCAGTCGGCCCAGGCCACCGACCTGAAACTGGGCCGCGGCGATGGCCCGCGGGCCCGCCTCGGCGTCGAGCGCGTCGCTGGCCGCATGCAGGGTCAGCATGGCGAACAGCGAACTCGACTCGCTGCGTTTGGCCGCCAGCACCGGCGACAACAGCGACGGCGAGAACAGCAGAGATCCCTTGCGTCGGTCGTCGTCGATCACGTCGACGATGGCCCCGACGGCCCCGGACACCTTGTCGTCGATGCCGATGCCCGCGGCGAAGGCGGTCAGCGCCGAATCCGAGATCTCCTCGATCACCTGGTCGAATGTCGCCTCGACCAGCGCGTCGGCGGATTCGAAACTCTCGTAGAAGTATCGCGGATTGAGGCCCGAGGCCCGGCAGACGCCGCGCACGGTCACCGCCCCCTCGGTGTCGAGGAGCCCCAGAGCGGAATCGATCAGGGCCTCCCGCCGACGCGACACCCGCTCGTCGCCGTCGACGCCCCCGTAGGACCGCAGGACCGAGGACCGCTCGCCCTGGGTGGTTCCACGAGGATCGGGCGCCGGCCGGTCGCCAACAGACGGGTCATTCACGCGTCCCATCTTGACACCTCCGGCATCGGCAAGGTTCAATCATGGCAATCAGGAAACATTCGTTTCCAGATAATCCGACGGCCTGAGGGGTGCCGACGGATCGATCGCACAACCGGAGGTCGGGACATGACAGTGCAGAACTCTGCCGCCGCGCGACAGGAATCGCCGGACGATTCGCTGAGCGCCAACCTGGCGGCCGAACAACCCGACACCGAGTTCCTGCCCCACGTGGCACGGATGTCGCGCGCCGAGCTCGACGCCCTGCCCGCCTCGAACATGGAGATGCTGGGCATCGCGACGCTGGCCGGACCGGCGAACGTCATCATGCAACTCGCGCTGCCCGCGGTCGGTTACGGCGTCTACGAGAGCCGCGTCGATTCCGGAAATCTCTTCAAACACCCGGTCAAGCGCACCCGGACCACGCTGAGCTATCTCGCCGTCGCCGCGAGTGGCGACACGAAGATCCGCAAGGCCTACCGTCGCGCGGTCGGCCGTGCGCACGCCAAGGTCCGGTCCACCCCGGAGAGCCCGGTCGAGTACAACGCGTTCGACCCGAATCTGCAGCTGTGGGTGGCGGCCTGCCTGTACAAGGGGTGGGAGGACGTCCAGCGCATCTTCGGCGATCCCGCGGTCATCACCGAGGAGGCCTACCAGGCCGGTGCCGTCATGGGCACGACCCTGCAGATGCCCCGCGAGATGTGGCCGGCCTCCCGCGCCGACTTCGACGTCTACTGGAACGGGATGATCGACTCGCTCGAGATCGACCCGGTGATCCGCGAACACCTGATGCGGATCGCCCGGATGGGCTTCGCCGGTTCGACGATGTCGCGGCTGTTCGGATGGCATTCGGAGATCTTCGCCATCGGCTTCCTCGACGAGGGATTCCGCCGGGCGATGGGTGTCGAGTTCAAGCCGTGGCAACAGCGTTTCTTCGACGTTCACAACACGGTCGCCCGGGCGATGATCGCGCACTTCCCGAAGTGGTTGCGCGCCTTCCCGTTCAATCTGCTACTCACCGACGTCAAGTGGCGCATCCGCACCAAGCGGCCGCTGGTCTGAGCATCACGCAAGCCACCTCGCCACTGTGAGGCCCTCGGTCATCCGTCCGGCGGGCCTCACAGTCGTTTCAGCACACCGGCATCGAGTTCCGCGACGCTGGTGTGCCCGGACAGTCCGAGGGTGAGGTCGAGTTCGGCGATGATGTTGGCCACCGCATCCTTCGCACCGGCGGCACCGGCGATCGCCAGTCCGTACATGTGCGGGCGTCCGATGCAGACGGCGTCGGCACCGAGCGCGAGCGCCTTGAAAACGTCTGCGCCGGTATAGATCCCGGAATCAGCGAGAACAGTGCACCGCCCGTCGACGGCGGGTGCGATGTCGGCGAGCGCATCGATGGAACTGATCTCACCGTCGATCTGACGGCCTCCGTGATTGGAGACGATGATGCCGTCGATGCCGGCGTCGACGGCCATCCGCGCGTCGTCGGGATGCAGGACACCCTTGAGGACGATCGGCAGCGACGTCCGCTCCCGCAGCGACGCGATCTCGGTCCAGCTCAGCGACGGCCGCGAGTAGATGTCGAGGAAGGTCTGCACCCCAACGCGGGGCTCCGGCGCAATGATGTTGCGTAGCAACGATCCCGGCGTGTTCCGCGCGATGGAGAACAGGGTCTTGAGAGCACCGAGGGAGATCTCGGGCTTCTCCGACGGACCGGCGGCGCGCTCGGCGACGATCTCGGCGAAGCGCGGATCGGAGGTGTACTGCGCGATCCCCTCGGCCCGGGCGAAGGGCAGCGAACCGAGGTTGAGGTCCTGAGGCCGCCAGCCGAGCATCGTGGTGTCGAGAGTGACGGCCACCGCCTGCGCACCACACCGCTGTGCACGTGCGAGCAGCGAGTCGACGAGGTCGTCGTCGGTCGACCAGTACAACTGGAACCACCGGGGCGCCCCGGGTCGCACCCGGTCCATCTCGGCGGCCACCGTCTCCATCGGGGCGCTGCCCTGATTCGAGAAGATATAGGGCACACCGAGTTCGGCGGCGGCGTGCCCGATGTGGACGTCGGCATCACGCAGCGCGAGCCCACCGGCACCCACCGGTGCGAACAGGATCGGTGCCGGCAGCCGGGTACCGAAGAGGTCGACCTCCAGGCTGCGCTGCGACACATCACGCAGCACCCGCGGCACGATCGCCCACCGATCGAGGGCACTGCGGTTGGCGGTCATCGTCCGACCCTCACCGGCACCGCCCGCGATATAGGCCCATGCCCGTTCCGACATCGCCTTGCGGGCGCGGCGTTCGAGTTCGGCGAAGTCGGTCGGCACGACCGGCCGACGGTTATGGATACCGGCGGTGTAGATCTCGTTCTGACGTTCGCGTCCGGCGCCTGCGGTCATCGTCGACCTCCTGCCTCGATGATGGTGTGCGCACCGATCACACCACGGCATCGACGAACAGCGTGACATCGGGGCAGGACACCGGGGCAGGACATCGGGGCGGTGGCCCCAGTGCCGGGGCACCAGGGCGGTGACACCAGGGCAGGCATCGGGGTGCGCGTGTCACACAGACGCGATCAACGCGGCGCCCATACCGATCATGATGACGGCGACGACGGCGTCGAGGATGCGCCACGCGTGCGGTTTCGCGAACAGGGGAGCCATCCGCCGGCTTCCCCCACCGAGGATGGTGAACCACAGGATGCTCGCCATGCAGGCGCCGATGGCAAAGGCCCACTTGCCGTTTCCATGTCCGTTGGCGATCGCGCCCATGGTCAGCACGGTGTCGAGGTAGACGTGCGGGTTGAGCCAGGTAAGTGCCAGGGCGGTACCGATGGCCATCCAGCGCGACGTGTTCGCCGCCTCGCCGGTATCGGTGGTCATCCCGGTGCCGCTGCGCAGGCTGCGCTTAGCGGCCATCAGTCCGAGCACGATCACGTAGGCGCCGCCGAGGAGTGTGGCCACGGTGATCAGCGTCGGATGTGCGCTGACCAGGGCACCCAATCCGGCGACGCCCGCGGTGATCAGCACGACGTCGGACACCGCGCACACCGCCACCACCTGGGCCACGTGGGCTCGGCGCACCCCCTGCCGCAACACGAAGACGTTCTGCGGGCCGATCGCGATGATCAGACCCGCTCCGGTCAGTAATCCGGCCAGGGCCGGCATCCAGAATGCGCTCATGTCTTCGACGCTACGAGCGCGCCGAACCCGCGTACAGCGAATCTTTTTCAGGAATCATTAGAATCACTTATGTGGAGTTGGAACCGGACGGTCTGGAGACGCTGTCGGCGGTACTGCGTGAGGGAACCTTCGAGGCCGCCGCCCGGTCTCTGCACATCACACCGTCGGCGGTCAGTCAGCGCATCAAGGCGATGGAGCACGGCGTCGGACGTGTCCTGCTGAGACGGACGAAGCCGGTGCAGGCCACCCGCGACGGCGAGGTCGTGATCCGGCTGGCCCGACAGTGGGAGTTGCTGCGCACCGAGGCGGAGCTGGAGCTGGTCGGTTCGACCTCCGGCGACCACCCGCCCGACGATCCGGCCGCCGCACCGCAGTTGATCCATCTGCCGATCGCGGCCAATGCCGATTCGCTGGCCACCTGGCTGCTGCCGGCGCTGGCGCGTTTTCATCACTCGAATCCGGGTGCGGTGGAGGTGATCCGCGACGACGAGAGCCGCAACTCCGACTACCTGCGCAGCGGTGAGGTGCTCGGCGCCATCACGTCACTCCCCGATCGCATCCGCGGCTGCCACACCCAACCGCTCGGCTCGATGCGCTACATCCCGGTCGCCACACCCGATTTCCTCGCCCGCTGGATGCCGCAGGGCCCCACCGATGCCGCGTTGGCGCGGGCCCCGATGGTGCACTACGACCGACGCGACAACCTGCAACGCGAGGCGTTGCGTCTGCTCACCCGGATACCGAGCGATCCGCCCGCGATCTACATCCCGGCATCCACCGAGTACCACCGCGCCATCGAATTCGGGATGGGATGGGGCCTGACACCGCGCGTCCAGATCGCCGACGCCCTCGATCACGGCAGGCTGGTGACCATCACCGACCGGCGCGTCGAGGTCCCGCTCTTCTGGCAGTACTGGAAACTCGCCTCGCCGTTGCTGTCGGCACTGACCGAGGAGATCACCCGATCCGCCGCCGAGCACCTCACCGACGACTGACCCGGGGTGCCGCAGAAACTCAGGGCGCGGCGGGCGGGTCGTCCCGATCCTCCTGTGACACAACAGTATCGGGCTCGACGGTATTCGGCTCGACGAACGCCGCACCGGTCATCTCGTCATGCACCACCGCCGCCGCAACCGCCTGCGCCTCGTCGGTGAGCGGATGAGCCACCTCGTCACGCCAGAGCCGGGCGGCCAGATAGAACCCGACGGCGACGGGGACCGGGATGAGTCCGCACAGCACGAAGGTGGTGGTCACGCCGATCGCGTGACTGACCGGAGCGACCAGCGCCATCGACACCGGCATCAGCACCACCGAGACGAAGAAGTCGAGGCTGGCCACCCGGCCCAGCAGCGCCGGCGGCACCCGACGTTGTAACAGCGTGCCCCACAACACCATCGGGCCGTCGTACAGGATGCCGGTGAGGAATCCGGCGACGATGAACACCCAGGTGTGTTCGGCCACACCCATCAGCACCAGCGGCACCGACGACAGACTCCAGATGCCGAACATCAGAGTGAGATATCGGCGCGGCATCGGAATCGACGCGAACACGAACGAACTCACAGCGGCCCCGACACCGAATGCCGCGAGCACCAGCGAGTGATCGCCGGCCCCACCATTCACCCGCTCGCGCAAGGCAAACGGGATGAGCACCTCGATCGGTCCCATCGTGGCCAGCACCAGCACGGTCGCGAAGAACAGCGTCGCCCACAGCCACGGCGTGCGCCACATGTACACGAATCCCTCGGCCAGGTCGGTGAGCACCGAACGGACCACCGGACCACGCAGGGTGGCCGGGTCGCGACGGACGGCGACCGGCCGCATCAGCAGATAGCACAGTGCCGCACCGACACTCGCGATCGCGGCGATGATGGACGCCTGCGCCGGGGCGGCCACCGAGATCACCGCACCGGCGACCATCGGGCCCACCGCCTGAAACAGCACCGGCCGCGCGATTCCCTCGATTCCGTTGGCCGCCTGCAGCTGTGCGGGTTCGACGATCGCCGGCAACAGCGCCGAGTACGCCGGGTAGTACATGCCGGTGGTGATGCCACCGAGAATCGCGGCGATCACCACGATCGGCAACGTCAGCACCCCGGTGAGTGCGCAGATCGCCACCATGCCGAACGCGATCATCTTGACGATCTCGAGGCCGACGATGATCGACCGCTGGGAGACGCGGTCGGCGAGTACGCCTCCGAACAGCGTCGAGATCACCATGCCGGTGGCCGCCAGGCCCGACGCCAACGACACCTGCCCGGGGCCGCCGCCGATCTCGATGACCTGCCACACCACCGTCACGGTCCACACGCCGTCGGAGAACAACGCCAGCATCAACCCGAACACCAGCCGCCGGTACTGGGCACCGGAGAACGGGCGCAGCACCCGGGGCAGCGACGAGGTGGACACCGAGGAACTCACCTCACGAGCTTGCCTCACACGTTCGGATCAGGACAGTCGATTTCCGGGCGCCGGGCCGGCGCAACCTCCGCGGCACCACCACCGCGGCACACCCTCGCGCCGGTCAGCTCGCCCGCCGGGAGGCCTTCTTGGCGGGCGCCTTCTTGGCCGCGGTTTTCTTCGCCGGGGTTTTCTTGGCGGGCGCCTTCTTCGCGGCGGCCTTCTTGGCCGGGGCCTTCTTCGCGGGCGCCTCGTCCCCGTCGGTATCGGCCGACCGGTCCTTCACCGACGCCCGCAGCGCCGCGAGAAGGTCGGCGACCTCGGAGTCCTCGTCGGTCTCGGAGTCGTCGTCGGACTCGGGGAAGGCCTGCTCACCGCCGGCCTTGGCGTCGATGAGCTTGCTCAACTCCTCCTGGTAGGTGTCGGAGAACTCGCTCGGGTCGTAGTCCTGGGCCATCGAGTCGATCAGCGACGACGCCATCTGCAGTTCCTGATCCCGGATCTCGATGTCCTCGCCGAGGAAACCGAAGTCGGGTGTGCGGACCTCGTCGGGCCACAGCAGGGTCTGCAGGGTCATCACGCCCGGATCGATGACGCGCAGCGCCGCCATCCGCGTCCGGTTGCGCAGGGTGAACGACGCGATCGCCAGGCGCTCGGTCTCCGCGAGCGCCTTCGCGAGCAGCACATACGCCTTCGGGGATTTCGAGGACGGCTCGAGGTAATAGGGCTTGTCGAAGTAGATCGGATCGACCTGATCGACAGGGACGAACTCCAGGATCGAGATCTCCGGGCTCTTCTGCACCGGCAGCGACGACAGGTCGTCCTTGGTGAGAATCACCGTGTCCCCCGCCGACGACTCGTAGGCGTTGGCGATGTCGGAGAACTCCACCTCGGTGTCGGTGCCCTCACGCACCCGCCGATAGCGGATGCGGGTGCCGTCGGACGAGTCGACCTGATAGGACTTGCGGTCGTGACTCTCCGTGGCGGAGTACACCTTGACGGGCACGTTCACCAGGCCAAAGCTCAGATCGCCCTTCCATATCGAGCGCATGGTCGCCATTGTGCCATCCCCCGACGGCATCCGCGGCCTGCCGCGCGTAACAGATCGACGTGGCACGCTTGATTCATGGTGGGTGGACAGAGCCTCGAGGTGGACGGTCGCACGATCACGGTGACCAATCTGTCCAAGGTCCTCTACCCGCAGACCGGGACCCGCAAGTTCGATGTCATCGACTATTACGCACGCATCGCGCACGTCATGCTGCCGCATCTCGCACGACGTCTGATCACCCGGAAACGCTGGCCCAACGGTGTGGATTCGACACCTTTCTTCGAGAAAACGGTGCCCGAAGGGGTACCCGACTGGGTGAGTCGGCACGGCGTCGAACACAGCAGCCGGATCATCGAGTACGTCATCGCCGACTCCCCCGCGACCCTGGTGTGGCTGGCGCAGATGGCCGCCCTGGAACTGCACACACCGCAGTGGCGGCTTCCCGAGCACGGACCCGCCGACGCCCCGGATGCGTGCAAGGCCAATCGGGTCGTCTTCGATCTCGACCCCGGTCCCGGTGTGCCGCTGCGTGAGGTCGCCGAGGTGGCCGGCGCCGTCCGCGAGATGCTCGACGACGTCGGAATCGCCTGCTATCCGGTGACCAGCGGCGGCAAGGGAATTCACGTGTACGGCCGGTTCAACACGCCGGTCTCGCCGGATTCGGCGCGCAAGGTCGCCCACCGGGTCGCGTCGACGCTGGAGTGGGAGCATCCCGACGCGATCACCGCGTCGATGTCGAAGGCCAAGCGCGACAACAAGATCTTCATCGACTGGAGTCAGAACAGCGCATCCAAGACCACACTCTCACCGTATTCGTTGCGCGGCCGCGAACAGCCGTGGGTGGCCGCGCCCCGCACCTGGGCCGAACTCGCCGACCGCGACATCACTCAACTGCTCTACACCGACGTCCTCGAGCGCGTCGAGGAGGACGGCGACCTGCTCGACGGACTCGACGACCCGTACGACGATGCCGACAGCACCGTCGCCGGCCACCACGATGACGACGACGCGGATGATGCCGACACGGGCGGCGGCACGGACGGCGACACGCCGCGTTCCGGCCAGGTCATCAACCTGCGCGATTACCGGCGCAAGCGTGACTCGTCGGCCACCCCCGAACCGTTCGGCGACGAGAACACGGCCCGGCGTCGCGCCCAGTCGACCGACACCGCCGCGGCGGAGCCGATCTTCGTGATCCAGGAGCATCACGCCCGCCGGCTGCACTACGACTTCCGCCTCGAACACGATGGGGTGCTGGTCAGTTGGGCGGTGCCGAAGAATCTGCCGACCGATTCCGACCAGAATCGGCTCGCCGTGCAGACCGAGGATCACCCGTTGGACTACGCCGATTTCGCCGGTGACATCCCGACAGGCGAGTACGGCGGCGGGCATGTGGAGATCTGGGATCGGGGCACCTTCGAGACCGAGAAGTGGCGCGCCGACGAGATCATCGTGCGACTCAAGGGCGATCGCATCCAGGGCCGCTACGCGCTGATCCGCACCGGCGACAAGAACTGGCTCGCCCACCTGATGAGCGACGAACCGCGCCCGATCCTCCCGGACAGCCTGCGTGATCCACGGCCGATGCTGGCCACCGACGAGCCGATCGACGGCCTCGACAACGAGAAGTGGGCATTCGAAGGCAAGTGGGACGGGTACCGGCTGCTCATCCGCTCGATCGGTGGCGAGTTCCGCCTGACGTCGCGTTCGGGCCTCGACATGACCAAGGACTTTCCCGAACTCGCCTCCATCGCCGATGATCTCGGTCTCATCGACGCGGTTCTCGACGGCGAGGTGGTGGCGCTGGACTCGTCGGGCCGCACCAACTTCACCCTCCTCGCCGGACGTAACGCCACCGACGCGGACTACACCCTCAAGCTGTATCTGTTCGACGTGCTGTATCTGAACGGAACGTCGTTGCTGCGCAAGCCGTGGTCGCAGCGGCGCGAGCTCCTCGAGGAACTCGCGCCCGCTTTCCGTCATTCGCGCTACGTCGAGGTGCCACCGCTGTTGCCGGGTCCGGGTGCGGTGGCCGCCGAGTACAGTCGCGAACATCAGATGGAAGGCGTTGTGGCCAAACGTCGTTCGTCGGTGTATCAGCAGGGTAAGCGATCGTCGTCGTGGCTCAAGCACAAGAACTGGAGTGACATCGAGGTCGTCATCGGCGGCTGGCGACCGGGGCGTGGCAACCGTTCACATACGATCGGTTCGCTGCTGCTCGGCCTGCCCGAGGAGACCGGGCTCCGGTATGTCGGCCGGGTCGGAACCGGGTTCACCGAAGCCCAATTGTCCTCTCTTGCCGAGGAACTCGAGCCGCTGACGATCAGTCGCTCACCATTTCTGGACAAGATCGACCGTCCGGTCGCGGCCAACGCCGTGTGGGTGCTCCCCAAGATTGTCGGCGAGGTGCGATTCATGGACTGGACCAGCACCGGCCACCTTCGCCATCCCAGCTGGCGCGGTATCCGGCGCGACAAACTTCCCGGGGATCTCTGACCTCCCGGTTCACATCACCGTTCGAAAGGAGACATCGATGTCCGCACCAACCAGCGAGATGATCACCCTGGCCATGCCCGACGGCACAGCCGAAGCCTATGTGGCACGCCCGGATTCCGCGCCGGACGGGTCCGTCCGGCGGGGCGTGTTGTTCTTCATCGACGCCATCGGGTTGCGCCCACAGACCCGCGCCATGGCCGACCGCATCGCCTCCTGGGGATACGTCGTGTTGGTACCCAACGTCTTCTACCGCAGCGGCACCGCCGCGCAGACCTCCCCGTCAGAGCCGCTGTCGGATGCCGACGCCCGAGCGGCGTTCATGGCCGAGGCGATGCCGCGGGTGCGTGATCTGACCCCCGATCTGGCCACGGGTGACATTGAGGCGTATCTGGATGCACTGCACGCACTTCCGCGTGTGGCTTCGGGACCCGTTGCGGTGACCGGCTATTGCATGGGCGGACGCCTGGCCCTGCTGGCGGCGGCAACCCGGCCCGATGACGTGGCCGCGGTCGGCATGTTCCACACCGGGCGACTGGTCACCGACGATCCGGACAGCCCGCATCTGCACCTGGACACCGTCACCGCCGAGATCCTGGCGATCCACGCCGACCACGACCGGTCGATGGATCCGGAGGCGATCGCCAAACTGGAACATGCGCTCACCTCGGTAGGTGTCACCCATCACACCTCCGTGTATCCCGGTGCGCCGCACGGATACACGATGGCCGACACCCCGATGTACAACCACGATGCGGCCGAGTATCACTTCGTCGAGCTGGAGAGACTCCTAGAACGCACACTGGGGTGATGCCCGGCAGCTCCATGTCGGCGCGAACATCGGCGGGCACGGCGATGTCCGGGTCGGCGATGTCCTGTGTCGGCGATGTCCGGGGACAACGGCAGCCGAGTAGGGTCGGCCCTGCGTGAGCTGCGCCGGTACCCCTCGTCGAGCCGAGGAATCCATTGCGGCGTCTCGTAGGTGACCGGCTCAAGTGTCGCCATGTCTCCGCGACAGCGACAAATACTGCAGAAGTGTCGCCATCATGCCCGCCCGTGCCGCGATCGAACCTTCGCGATCCCTACAGACCCTGCCGTTTCCGTTGTCCGGCAACGAACCTCGCGGCCATCGTCTGCATCAGGCCCGGTGCGAGCCGGGAGAACCGCCACGCCATCCGCGCCTGGACGGGCACCACCAGCAGTGGGCGATTGCGCGTGATGGCATCGAGTGTCTCCGCAGCCAGCCGCGCCGCCGGATACGGCGTCGAGATCCCTTGTCCGGAAAGATAATAAGCGCGTCCGTCGAAGCCACCGACGCCGTCGGCGTCGAGCATCGGTGTCTCCACCGCGGCCGGACACACGGCCAGCACCCCGACTCCGTGCGCGGCCGCCTCGGTGCGCAGCGCCAGCGACAGCCCCACCACCGCATGCTTGCTCATCACATAGCTGGTCAACAATCCCGCGGCGGTCAGCCCGGCCATCGACGCGGTGTTGACGATATGACCCGATCCCTGCCGGATCATGTGGGGATAGGCCGCCGCGACACCGTGGATGACCCCTCGAATGTTGACGTCGACAACGGTGTCCCACTGCTGCACCGTCAGCATCTCGGTGTTGCCGCCGAGGGCGATTCCGGCGTTGTTGAACATCAGATCGAGGTGCCCATGGCTCTCGACCACCGAGTCGACGGTGGCGCGGACGGCCGCCGCATCGGTCACATCGAGGTGTGCGGCGCCCACATCACCGGGCAGCGCGGCGCAGGCGTCGGCCACCCGTTGCGCGGCCGTGAGGTCGATGTCGGTGCACACGACGTCGACGCCGGCGACGGCCAGTGCCGTCGTGAATGCCGCGCCGATCCCCGACCCACCCCCGGTGACGATCGCGGTCCGACCAGCGAAGGTGTCGCTCGCGCGTCGTCGTCGGACCATCGGCCAACTCTGACAGTGAGCCACACCACTGTCAATGTCGGCAGGTTGTCCATATCGCACTACGGGTGTCGCCCGACCCTCGGCGTGCCCGCACCAGGTCATACCGTTAGCCTCATGTGAGTCGAGGACCAAGGAGCTCGTGTGTTCGTTGTCGCCCACATCAGCGACCTTCACTTCAATGGGACGCGGTTCAACCGCGCCCGTATCGAGTCGGCCCTGAGATACATCAACGCACGCGCCGACGGACTCGATGTCCTCCTGGTGACCGGCGACGTCGCCGACGAGGGCAGTCCCAGTGAGTACGTCGAGGCCTACCGCGTGCTGGACTCGCCCCTGCCGATGCTCATCACCGCGGGCAATCACGACGAGCGCGGCAACTTCAGCGCCGAACTCGTCGGAGAACGGACCACCAGCGCCATCAACTCGTCGCTGCTCGTCGACGACGTCCTGCTCTTGTCGGTCGACAGTTCCATCCCCGGCCGCAACGACGGCTACCTCGACGACGACACCCTCGCCTGGATGTCGGTACAGATCGAGGCGGCGCCGCCGGACACCCGCGTGCTGGTGGCGTTTCATCACCCTCCGGTGACGATCGGTATGACGTTCATGGACACGATTCGTCAGACGGGCGAGGAACGTCTCGCCGAGCTCGTGGTGCGGTACCCGAACATCGTCGGATTCGTCTGCGGTCACGCCCATTCGGCATGCGTCACCCGGTTCGCCGACCGACCGCTGTGCATCGCACCGGGTGTGGCCTCCACGCTGAACCTGCCATTCGAGGGCACCGAGATCATCAACCGTGGTCAGCCGCCGGGGATCGCATTCCACCTGATCGACGGCGACCGGTTGATCACGCACTTCCGTGCAATCATGTTCTGACCCGTTCGGCGCTACTCGCCGTTCTGGGACTCCACGATGTACTCGCGGAACCCGAGTAGGTTCTCATCGTCGGGCGCATGCACGAGGGCTTCGTCGAGATGGGCGAGCGCCCGCGCGGTGTTGCCCTGTTCATGTTCGAGTCGGGCGCCGATGCGGCATGCGGCCACCACGACGGGCGTCCAGTCATTGGTTGCGCCAAACTCTTTCGCCCCGTCGATGAGGCTGCGTGCACCGTCGGGGTCGGAGAACTTGCGAACATCGGCGATCACCAGGTCGACCCGCACGCGCAGGGCGACGGTGTCGACGTCATCGGGCAGGGTCGCGAGGATATGCCCGGCCCGCGCCAACCGCGCTTCGGCGGTGGCGTGATCACCGATGTAGAAGGCGGCCGCACCCGCGCCCCGCAACGCATCAGCGGCGTCAAGTGATTCGCCGGCCTCCTCGAAAAGCACTGCCGCAGCGGTGTAATCGGCTCCCGCCGCGTCGTCGAGGTCGACCAGATCGTTCTCGTCGGCCCGGAACCGCAGCATGGAGGCCCGGATCGCGGCGGGGGTGTCGTCGGCCAGCGCATCGATGACCGCGGAGATCGTGGCGACCGCCTCGGTGTGCAGCCCGGCGCGCGCTTGGGCCGTGGCGATGACACGACGCCCGCGATCCGCAGATTCCAGGTCATCATGTGAGAGCAGCCGCTCGGTGGCCGGCACCGCGATATCGAGCACCGACCGCGGATCGTCTCCGCGGTCGAGCATGGTGCCCGCGAGATCGATGGCCACCGCGTCGGCCGGGTGGGCGAGGCCTTCCACGGTGAGCACGGCCTGTGCCTGCTCGGCGTCATCGATGGCACCGTCGAGATCACCTGTGGCCGCACGGATCTGGTGCCGGTACATCAGCACTTCGGCGCGCTGCACATAGCGCGAGTGGGCCAGCGCCTCGTCGAGCAGCGGCAACGCCCCCTGGAGATCGGTCTGCTGCTGTTCGGCCGTGGCCGAGCGAAGCACCTCGACGAGGCCGGTGCCGGCTTCGAGTCGTTGATCCGGAGTGGCGGCCGTGGCCAACGCGCGACGCGCGGCGACGACCGCGGCATCACTGTCCCCACCGGCGTCCTGCCCGGCGGCGTTGCGCAGATTCGCGCGCGCCCGCAACAAACCCGAGCGTATCGTCCATGCATCGCTCACCGGCGAGTCGTCCTCGTCGGTCAGTGCCTTCGCCTCGTCCGGGTCCCCGAGCGCGTTCAGGGCTCGATCGACGGAGTCCATCGCCCGGTCGCGGTCCCCGAGATTCGCGAAGACCATGGCTGCCACCTTCCAGATATTGGCCTGTCGTTGCGGTTCCCAACTCGGATCGGGACCCTGGAAATCGTCGAGGTCCTCGCGGGAGGCGGACCCCGATTCGATGGCCAGCGCGGTGGCGAGAAGGCGTGACTGCACCGCCCAATGCGGACGGCCCACCGCGACAGCACGATCGGCCGCGGCATGCAGTGCGGCGATCGCCGTCTCGGGATTCCCGCGCTCCTCCCAGGCAAAGTGGTTCTCCGCCTGCACCACATCGACGGGATCGAGTTCGTCGAGATGGTCTCGCAACCGTCGGGCACATTCCTCGGCGCGACGCATGGAGGAGTTGCGGAACGCGAATATCCCCGACAGCAGGCCACGCGCGTCGCGCCTGGAGACCGGGATGACGTCGGCGGCGGGGTGCCCCGTCGCCCGAATCGCCAGCACCATCTCGGTCTGCTCGGAGACGACGGTGCTGTGGTTGCGGACGTCGAACCGGGCGGCCAATGCGCGGGCCCGCCCGGCGAGGTCGTCGGCGAGCTCGGCCACCGGCCGCTTCTGCGGCGGCTCTGACAGCGACAGTCGTTGCGGCACCGTGGTATCCGGGTCGACCGCAGCGAGCGAGGCGAAGGTGGCCGCCAGCGCTGCCGCCTTGCGCAGCTCCTCCATCGGGCTGTACGGATTCACGAGGTCGTCAATGCGGCGCACCGCCAGTTCGTGTGCCGCGGCGAGTTCGTCGACGAGCAGCAACCCGACGATCGCGTCGGCGACGGTGGCGGGTGGTTGCGGCAGTCGACCGTAGACCTCGTCGATCGCGCGGGCCGCCCGGATCACGTCGCCCCGGCGGCCCTGCCGGGCGTAGGGCACGATGAGCGGTGCGTAGGTTTCGGCGGGAAAGAAGTTGCAGCGATTCCCGTCGTCGACGAGATCGGCCTCGACGAGGGCGATGGCCAACTCGTCGCGACCCATCCGGGCGTACAGTTCGGCGATCTCCGCCCGGGCCCCTGCCGCGCAGGTGTTCTCCGGTGCCGCGAGATACTGCGCATCGGCCAGCATCTCGATGGCGCGATCCGGATCTCCTTGGTACATGGCCATTCTCGCCTGGGTCAGACGCACCACCGATGCCGCCTCGTGCCCGTCGGCGGTGGCGCGCCGGGCCCAGTCGTCGGTGAGCGCGTGGATCTGTTCCACACTCATCTGCGGCAGTTCGTCGATCTGCTCGACGAGTCCGGTCAGGCGAATGTGCAGGGTGGCGATGTCGTCGGAATCCAGTTCCAGTGCAGGGCCTTTCGTGTCGATCTCACGAAGCAGCCAGGCGGACAGGGTGAGGACATCGGTCAGCCGGCCCGACCACTGAGCCGAGGCAACCGCCTCCAGGCGTGCATAGAACATCCAGTACGGATCGCCGATCGCGTCGGCGCGGGCGATCAGTGAGGGAAAAGGGGTGAAGTCCTCGTATCCGAACCGGGGGTCACCGTAGCGGGCGTACCAGAGGTCGCTGCGGAACTGGTTCAGATCGTCGGCGGCGTCGAGGGTCAAGACTTCTCCGTTCGGGTGGCGAGTTCGGCGAGGGTGGTCAGGGCATCGTCGACCTCGGCGGCCACCGAACCGCGAACCGGTCGTCGGGTGCGGATGGCGGCCTGTCCGTACAGGGTTCGCAGGACCGCGCCCTGCACCGTGGTGTCCGCAATGTGGTTGAGGCGTTTGATCAGCGGATTACCGGTGTTGAGCACCAACGCCGGCCGGGTGTCGACGGCGGGGGCGTCGTCCTCCAGGGAGGACAGCGCCGACAGCCAGGCGTCGGGTTCGCCGTCGACCTCGGCGAGCATCTGCGCACGATCGTTGGCCAGTTGCGCCGAGTCGTCGGTGATGAGCAGCGAGGCAAGGGTTTCCGGCTCGAAGGAGCCCAGTTCCACGCGGCATCCGAACCGGAGGAGCGCGGTGCGGGCGGCGTCGAGGAGGCGGGCATACTCGTCGCGGACGTCGGGTGTCGGGGTGGCGATCGTATTGAGCAGATACTCCTGGCCGATCACCTCGCAGGACAGATCCGGGTTGGCGCGCACCAACTCTCGGAGAACACCCGACTCGAATGCGTGTCCGGCGTTGATGAGTCCGACGCCGCGGTGGGCGAGGATGTCGCCGAGCACCCGGAAGTCGTCGACGCTCGCCGTGTACCGCATCGTGGTGAACCTGGCCCGGAAGGCCGACGGAGCCATCGCACCGAAGTTGGTCTCGAACAGGCAGTGCCGGTCGACGAACCGTAGGAGCTCCGGTGTGCCGGTGGCGATCGCCTTGATGCCCATCTCGTGTACCGACAGGAAGCGTTCACGCACCGAGGTGTTGGTGCCCAGGCCGATCAACCACTCCTGGACCTGGGCGGCCAGGCTGTCCCGCACCTCGGTGAACAGTTCGTCCTTGACCAGGCCCTCGCGAGATGCGGTCAGCGAGAGCGCCGACGCGTCGACGACCAGTCGGACGAAGTAGGCCCAGTCGGGCAGCAGGTCCGGGACATCACCGACGGCCAGACCCTTCACATAACATCGATGGCCGGACCGGTGGGACGTGCCGGATGATCCCGGCCGCACGAACGCGACGCCGCGCAGTCCGGCCTGCCCGACCTCCACCTCGAACGATTCGAGCGGCGTGAAGCCGAATTCGTCCTGGCAGAACCCGATTCGACGGGCAGCGAGGTCACCGGCGTTCGTGCCAGGTCCAAAGGGGTTGGCCGGCATGGTGAGTGGCTCACCGTTGACCCGGATGGGAGTCGGGTGCAGACCCGCGTATTCGGTGGCGAGGGATCGCACGGCATCGGCACTCACCCACTTGTCCGAACCTCGCCGAACCCGAAGGGTGATGGTGGTCCCCGGTTCGGTCCGGTGTCCGGCATCGACCTCGAACGACCCGGTCATCGATCCCGTCCATCGCACCGGCGGGTGACCCGGCGCAAGCGAATCGACCGCTACCTCGTCGGCGACGAGGAACGCGCTGAGCATGCCGACACCGAATTGGCCGATGGTGTCCTCGGTGGAGAATCCGAGCTCGTCGCGTTTGGAGCTGCGACCGATGGTGCCGAGCAGGTCACGAATGACGTCGGGCGACATCCCCGTTCCCCGGTCCGTCAGTGTGAAGGTGTCGCCATCGACGTCGATGTCGATGGCGCTGGTCGACTTTCCGGCCACGGTCTGTGCGTCGATCGCGTTCTGCAGTAGTTCGCGGACGTAAACGCCTGGATTCGAGTAGAGATTGGTCCCCAACACATCGATCAGGGAGCGCAGGTCCACGTCATAGCCACCCCGAATGGTCATGCGGGCCATCCTAGGGGGTGGCCGCACCGACGCCCGATCGGCGTCCGTTCACCCGAATGAACCCACCGAGCTGTCGGCGCGCCGTCGGAGCCGCCGCATCCCGCCGGTCGAGCCGCCCACCCCCGGTCGAGCCGCCGCCGCCCATTCGCCGGTCGAGGAGC
>NZ_JBSFPC010000003.1:0-328470 GCF_053587995.1 Gordonia sp. NPDC003504 | reverse complement strand
GCGAGGAGCCCCTGGGCGACGAGCCTCGAGACCACGCAACACGACGCTGGAACCCGATCACAGCACAGCACCACCCGACAGCAGGCCGAAGCCAGCCGCCTACCGCGGATTCGTGGTGATGGTTTCCCCGGACACGAGGTCACGCCACCCATCCGCCGGTCGAGGAGCGAGGAGCCCCTGGGCGACGAGCCTCGAGACCACGCAACACGACGCTGGAACCCGATCACAGCACAGCACCACCCGACAGCAGGCCGAAGCCAGCCTCTTACCGCGGATTCGTGGTGATGGTTTCCCCGGACACGAGGTCACGCCACCCATCCGCCGGTCGAGGAGCGAGGAGCCCCTGGGCGACGGGCCTCGAGACCTCGCAACATGGAGCTGGAAAGCGGTTGCAGCGCAGCACCACCCGGAGGCAGGCCGAAGCCGGCCTCTTACCGCGGATACGTGGTGATAGTCTCCCCGGTGACCGGGTCTCGCCACACCACAGCCCGATCGGTGAGCATGGTGGGGATCAACAACCCCATATGTTTTCGCTGATGGCACGCGATGCACAACGGCATCAGGTTGAACTCCACGGTCCAACCACCGGTCTTCGGATCGCGGTGCACAAACTTCACCACGTGATCGATCTGGCATTCACTGGCCGGCCGACCGCAATGGGGGTACCGGCAGGTGCCATCCAACTCGATGATCTTCTCCCGCAACCACGCCGGTATCCGATACGTCAACGCACCCTTCGGTGGGGTGAGGTAGCCGCCGTGCCCGCTCGGGTCAATCGGCGTTGCGGGGAACGGGATGTCGGGGCGGCGCCAGGCTGCGGGTACCCGATCCAACGAGGTCACGATGCCGGCGGTGCGCGGGATCTCCAGCCCGGGGAACTCCAAGACCTCGACCAGCCCCAACCGAATCAGGTGAGCGGCATGGGAATCATCGATCACCCCGAAGCCCGCCAGCCGGGCTTCGCGCTGCCCGACCGGATCGATGGCCAGATCCAGAAGCAGCTGCGCGTCGGTGTCGTCGTCCGAGTCTGCCGATTCATCCTCGCCCTCGGCGCCTGCATCGGCGTTGTCAATGGTGTCGCTCTCGGAGAAGTCCAGTTGCGCAGCGCGATCAGCATCAACATCATGCGGTAGATCGCCGGCCGGGTCGAGATCGGCAGGTTCCTCCGGCAACGGCACCGCGCGCGGGCAGTCGTCGAGTCCGCACTCACACGACAGATGCGCGCCGGGCAGTCCTTGGATCTCGGCGAACGCCGCGACCCGCTGCTGACCGCGGCGACGCGGATCACGAGTGCAGATGCGGACGTTGATCATCTTCGCGATGCGTGCCGCGAGGTGCGCGCCCATCTCCCCGGGCGCGTAGACGGAGATGTTGCAGTGCCCGTTGGTGTCTCGCCGCACCCGCACATTCTGGTCACGTTCGGCCGCGTCTTCTCGCCGGTCTGCGGCACCATCGGGGTCCAGCGCGATCACCATCTCGGCGACCTGATCCCGCAGGGTCGGATCGGCCTGATTACGTTCGGCGATCTCCAATGCGCGGGTTTCGGCGAAGGCGCGGACGTCGTCGTCGGAGAGGACGACGATCTCGTCGGCGATGATGCGGATGCGTTCCAACGAGTGGTCACCGTCGAGGAACGCTGCGGTCACCGTCGGGAGCGTCGACAGCACAGAGCTCAATGCCATCCAGGCTTTGGCTTTGGGGACTGAGACTCCAAGGCCTGTCGATATCTTGCTGGTGGCGGCTTTGTCGGCGCCGTCGTCGGTGTGGCAGTTGATCTCGTGGCCCGAGGTCAGCATGTCGAGGAAGACGCTCTGCCCGATCCGCGCCGCGGACAGGACTTTCCGAGCGATGACCTGTCGTTCCTGGCGTTGCAGGGAGCGGGCCAGGACGGTGGCGGCTTCGCCGGGGAGGTGATCGATCATGGCGGCGTCGTCGGGGGTCATCGACAGTTCTGGAACCTGCTTGGTCTGAATCATTGTGTCGGCCATGATGTTCACCTCCTCGGCTCGGTCGGATCAACTGAAGTGAGTCAAGTGTATCGGCGACCACCGACAACTTTCTCCGAAGCGGAATCGGTTGGGGGTGAATGCTGTCAGTTCTGTCACGCTTGGGTTCGGTTGGCAGTGGACCGGTTTCGCTGTCGAGTTGCGGAGGTCTCGACACGGCTCGTCGCTTGCGCTCCTCACCGGCTCGACCGGCGAGACGTGGGTTCGGTTGGCGGTGGCCCGGTTTCGCTGTCGGATTGCGGAGGTCTCGACACGGCTCGTCGCTCGCGCTCCTCACCGTCTCGACCGGCGAGAGGTGGGTTCGGTTGGCGGTGGACCGGTTTCGTCGTCGGGTTGCGGAGGTCTCGACACGGTCCTCCGCTATCGCTCCGGACCGGCTCGACCAACAGAAAGGGGCCGGCTCGACCAACGGGGGAAGGGTCCCGCTCGAGACGGGGGTAGAGTGCCGGTCGGCCAACGGAAAGGGGCGGGCTCGGCCAGCGGGTGGGACGGCTCGACCGGCGGAAGGAGCGGACCGGCTTGACCGGTAAGGGAAGGGCTCGGCCGGCGGGGTTATCCACCGCCGGCCGAGCCGTATCCGCCATCTATCCCAACGCGGGTTGAGCTTCGGCGGCCATTGGCTTCACGTGATGTCCCACCCCGGCGAGGTGGATGCCGGTCTGGGTGACCTCGTAGACCCGCGCGGCGCGAATGTCGTAGTAGAGACCGACGATCCGCAGGGTCGACTCGGCCGCTGCACGCCCGACGACCGGGTGCCTCGTCAGAGTCTCGACCTGCTTGGCGACGTTGACCACCGCGAGTTGGTCGACGTCGTCGAACCCGAGGGCGGCCGCCGCCCGGCCGGCCGGATGCCCGAGTCGCTGCGCGGCGAGACTCGGGAATGCACGATCCAACCAGCGCTGCAGTGCGGAGTCCGGGTTGCTGCCGGTTTCCGACGCCGCGAGGGCTCGCATCGCCCCGCACGAGGAGTGGCCACACACCACCACCGACGTCACGCCGACCTCGGAGACCGCGAACTGCAGTGCCGCCTCGGTGGATTCATCGGAACCGCCCGACGGTACCAGGTTGCCGACGTTGCGGACGGTGAACAGATCCCCGGGGCCACTGGAGGTGATGATGTTCGGCATGATCCGTGAGTCGGCACAGGTCAGGAAGAAGCCGTCGGGCCGTTGGTAGTCGACGACGTCGGCCAGGTGTGCGCGCATCACCTCGGCGTGGTCGCGGTGATACTCGGTGACCCCGGCCATGATGGACCGCAACGCCGGCGGGACGTCGGCGACCTGCGAATCGGACCATGTTGCTCGGCTTCGCCACGGGGTCAGCCCCACCACGCCACCGGTGTGCCGCTTCGGTGGTGCCTGCGCCGCGTCCGCCAGCCGGGCCTTTCCGCGTTCGAGTATCTGAACCGTCGCACCTCCACTGCGGCGCAACCGAATCCAGTCCTCCAGCATCTCCGATGCCGCGTGGTCGAGGAAGTCGGTGTCGAGTTCGACGGTCACCGGCACGTCGTCGGGGATGCGGCGCAGCACACTGTTGACCCGCGGCAGCGACAGGAAACTCAGTGACCCACGAATCCGGATGACGTGGGTGTCGTCGGGCATCTCGTCGACATGGATGTCGGCGCGGATCACCCGCCACAAGACCAGTGCCACCGCGAGTGCGAGCCCGATGGCGACGCCCTCGAGCAGGTTCAGGAACACGACCGAGACCACGGTGACGCCGTACACCCACAGGTCACCGGTGCGCAGTGCGGTCTTCATGTGCGCGAGCTTCACCAGCTGCATGCCGATGACGACGAGCAGGCCGGCAAGCGCTGCGGTCGGGATCTGCTCCACCAATGCGGTGAGGAAGACCGCGAACACGAACACCCAGATACCGTGCAGCACAGCGGACCACCGGGTACGGGCACCGGTGTTGACGTTGGTCGTGCTGCGCACGATCACCCCGGTCACCGGCAGGCCGCCGAGTGCGCCGGAGAGCATGTTCGCGCTGCCCTGCCCGAGGAGTTCGCGGTTGAAGTCGCTGCGCACCCCGTCATGCATCTTGTCGACCGCGACCGCCGACAGCAACGATTCGACGCTGGCGATCAGGGCGACGGTCAGGGCTCCGAGCACGAACCCCGACCAGTTGTCAGTGGGCAGCTCCGGCAGACTGATGGATTCGAAGAAGTTGCCGTCCAACGTGATCCGCTGGATGTCCGGGCCTGTGACAGCGGCGACGACGGTGGCGATCACGATCGCGCCGAGCGGTCCGGGCACCTTCCGTATCGGCGCGGGCAGATACTTCCATCCGACCAGCAGGGCGATGACGAGGAAGCCGATGAAGGCCGCCGACCACTGTGCGTGGTTGACCCGATCAGGCAGTTCGGTCAGGTTGGTGACGGCAGAACTCGATGACGAACCGCCGAACAGTACGTGAATCTGTTGCAACGCAATGGTGATGCCGATGCCGGCCAGCATGGCATGAACGACTACTGGTGCGATCGCCAGCGCGGCGCCGGCAATCCTGCTGAGCCCGAAGATGATCTGCAGGATGCCCGCGCACACCGTGATCGCGCAGGTGACCTTCCAGCCGAAGTTGGCGACGAGTTCGGCGACCACCACCGTGAGTCCGGCCGCCGGCCCCGATACCTGCAGCGGGCTCCCGCCGATCAGTCCCGCGACGATGCCGCCGACGACCGCGGCGATCAATCCCGCCATCACCGGCGCACCGGAAGCGATGGCAATACCTATCGAAAGTGGCAGCGCCACAAGGAAAACCACCATCGATGCCGGTAGGTCGTAGCGGACCACGTCTCGTATGGTCGTATGCGCATGTTGTTGTCGGATTCCCCCAATTGATCCCATATGCCCGAAGGTACCGATTTCTCGTGACATCAAGGTTTCGGCGCAAAAGGCGGCGACGTGAGAATCGCCGCGAACCCCGTGGCGACGTGGGCTGCGTCACGACGCCGGTGTCACCGTGCTCAGCTCATCCGGCCGAACCCGAAACTCCAAGTTGCTCAAGGATCTTGCCGCCGATATCGCCGATCAGGCCCGGTCCGACGTCGGGCAGTTGATCCGACGGCAGCAGCGGTTGCCGCGACGCCGGCAGCCCGGCGGCGCGGGTGGCCTCCACCCGGATACCGGTCTGCTTGTCCTTGCTCAGCGGCGTCGCGTACTTTGTCAGGTCCGTCGGTGTGGTGACGGCACCGGTGACCGAAAGCCCGGCCGCGGCGAAATCCGCTGCGGCACGACGGATGTGATTCGGTGACGTCACGAGGACGACCGAGTTGATGCCGCGCGCAGCCAGAATGGTGGCACTGTTCTGCGCATTGGACATCGTCGAGACCGACCGGTCCTCGGTCACGATGCGGGAGGCGTCGATCCCGTTGTCCACCAACCAGGTACGCATGGCGGCGGCCTCGGTGACACCGTTCTGCGGCTTGCCGCCGGTGACCACGATCGGAGCCGTCGGATCGGCTTGCGCCTGCAACTTTCCGGCGGCGAGTCGTTTGATCAACTCCGGCGCCATCGTCCCTTGCGGACTGAGCCCGAAACCGAGGATCACGATCGCCGGATTCCCGGACGTGGCAGTGGGTTCGGTGCTCGGGACGATCGCCGCGGCATCGGTGACCCCGGCGATGACCCGCCGCGCCGTCGCCACCAGCAGCGGGTTGACCACGGTCAGCCGGTCCAGGGCGGTGCGTCCGGTGTCCGCGTCGTCGATCTGATCGGCCCAGATGGCCTGCAGCGCCAGGGATTGGCCGTCGCCGGGCGAGAGGGTGAGTACCTGCCGCAACTCCGTCAGGCCGCCGGCGACATCTCCCGCGGCGAATCGTTGTTGCGCGGAGTTGTACAGCGACGACGGGTCGACGCTGACCGCGACCGGTCGCAGGCCACCGTCATCGGTCGGCTGCGTGGCCACGACGACGCCACCCAGCGATGCGACGGCGACGGCACCGATCGCCAGCCGCCGATACCGCCGTCTCACCTGAGTCACACCAGTCACTTCAGTAACAGTAGGTGTGGCCGTCGCGTCCCACCACCTCAGCGACGTTTCGGCTCGATAACAAAGCTCTCCAGCACACACAGACAGGCGGGAGGGGAAGATCACTTCCCCTGCCGCCTGTCAGGACGAACGTGTCAGAGCGCCTTGAGTTCCTCGATGATCGACTCGACGGACTTCTTCGCGTCGCCGAAGAGCATCGACGTCTGGTCGAGGTAGAACAGCGGATTCTCGATACCGGCGTAGCCGGAGGACATTCCGCGCTTGAGGACGATCACCGACCGCGCCTGATCGACGTTGAGGATCGGCATGCCGTGGATGGGCGACCCCGGATCGTTGCGGGCGGCCGGGTTGGTGACGTCGTTGGCGCCGATGACGATGGCGACGTCGGTGCGGCTGAACTCGCCGTTGATGTCGTCCATCTCCTTCATCGCGTCGTACGGCACATCCGCTTCGGCGAGAAGCACATTCATGTGTCCGGGCATACGACCGGCGACCGGATGGATGGCGTACTTGACCTCGACGCCCTTGGCCTCGAGCAGCGACGCCATCTCCTTGACCGTGTGCTGCGCCTGGGCGACGGCCAGGCCGTATCCGGGCACCACGACCACCTGGTTGGCATAGGACATCTGGATCGCGGCGTCGGCGGCCGAGGTGGCCTTGACGGTGCCGCCGGCCGCGCCGGCAACTCCGGCGCCACCTTCGTCGCCGCCACCGAACGAGCCGAACACGATCGCCGGGATGGACCTGTTCATCGCCTTGGCCATCAGGTTGGTCAGGATCGACCCGGAGGCACCCACGATCATGCCCGCGACGATCATCGCCTGGTTGTTCAGCGCCAGACCGGCTGCCGCAGCCGACAATCCGGTGAGCGCGTTGAGCAGCGAGATGACCACCGGCATGTCGGCGCCACCGATCGGGAACACCACGAACAGCCCCATCACACCGGCCACGACGAGCAGCGCGACGATCCAGAACCACGGGGTCGCCGAGGTGGAGTCCGCCGACACCCCGATGTAGATCGCGATCGCGATCGCCGCGATGGCCAGGATGATGTTGGCGAACTGGAAACCCTTCGCGGCGGCGACGAGTTTCTTCTCGAGATTCTTGTTGAGCAGTTCCTGCAGCTTCGCGAAGGCGACGAGCGAACCCCAGAACGACACCGAACCGATGATCGCGGCGAACAGCGAACCGACGATGACATGCACATCGGGGGTCTCGTGCAGGGCGGTGAAGCCGTCGGACTCGATGTACTCGGCCCACGCGATCAACGCGACGGTGCCACCACCGACACCGTTGAACAGTGCGACCAGCTGCGGCATGGCCGTCATCTTGGTCTTCAGCGCCGGCGGAATGCCCAGCGCCACACCGACAGCCAGTCCGACGACGATGAGAATCCAGTTGATCGACGGGACGCCCGCGTCACCGGCGTTGTTGTAGACGCCGATCAGCGTCGCGACGATGGCGATCCCCATGCCGACCGCGGCGATCCAGTTACCGCGCACCGCGGTCTTGGGTCCGGTCAGTCCCATCAGGCCGTAGATGAACAGCGAGAAGGCGACGATGTAGAGGGCGGTGACGCCGTAGCCGAGTGCCTCGGAGACCTGTCCGGACTCGGCGGCGAGAATTGCGGCGCTCACTTGGCGGACTCCTTCTTACCCTTGAACATTCCCAGCATGCGGTCGGTCACGGCGAAGCCGCCGACCACGTTGAGGGTTCCGAAGACCAACGCGACGAAGGCGATGATGCGCACACCCCAGTTGGCGTCGGCGGGCAGCGAGCCCAGCACCACCAGCGCGCCGAGCACGACGATGCCGTGAATCGCGTTGGTACCCGACATGAGTGGGGTGTGCAGGGTGTTGGGGACCTTCGAGATGACCGCGAAGCCGACGAAGCCGGCCAGGACCAGAATGGCGATGTTCGCCAGAAGTTCGGTGTACATCAGGCCGCCGCCTCCTTGGTGACACACGACGCGGAGATGACCTCGTCGGTGAAATCGGGTGTGAGCGCGCCGTTCTCATCGAGCATCAGATCGATGAGGGCGAACAGGTTCTTGGCATACAACTCGCTGGCGTGCTCGGGCATGGTGGCCGGCAGGTTCAGCGGCGAGGTGATCGTGACGTCGTGTTTGACGACGGTCTGACCCGGCTCGGTCAACTCGCAGTTGCCACCGGTCTCGCCGGCGAGGTCGACGACCACGCTGCCCGGCTTCATCCCCTCCACCGCGGCGGCGGTCACCAGACGCGGTGCGGGACGACCGGGCACCAGCGCGGTGGTGATGACCACGTCGAAACCCTTGATCGCGTCCTCGAGCGCCTGCTGCTGCTTGGCACGTTCCTCGTCGGTGAGTTCGCGGGCGTATCCGCCCTCACCGGCGGCGTCGATGCCGAGGTCGAGCCACTGCGCACCGACGGAGCGGACCTGCTCGGCGACCTCGGGTCGCACGTCGTATCCGGTGGTGCGCCCGCCGAGACGCTTGGCGGTGGCCAGCGCCTGCAGGCCGGCCACGCCGACACCGAGCACCAGCACCGTCGCCGGCTTCACCGTGCCGGCGGCCGTGGTCAGCATCGGGAAGAATCGCGTCGACAGGTCGGCGGCCACGACGACCGACTTGTAGCCGGAGACGTTGGCCTGCGAGCTCAGCGCGTCCATCACCTGGGCACGCGAGATACGCGGGATGGCCTCGACGGCGTACGCCTCGATCCCGGCGTCCTTGAGCGCACCGATCTTGTTGTCGGCATTGCGCGGGGCGAGGAAGCCGATCAGCTTCTGTCCGCTGCGCAGTTTGCCGATCTCCTCATCCGAGGGCGGCGACACCCGCAACACCACGTCGGCGGAATACGGATCGCCGATCGTCGCGCCGGCTTCGACGTATGCTGCATCGGGAATCAAGGCGCCCAGCCCGGCGCCCTCCTCGACGATGACGGGGACCTTCTTGCCCACCAGTGACGCGACCACCTTCGGGACAAGCGCCACCCGACGCTCTCCCGGGGCCGTTTCGCGCACGACACCCACACTCATTGTTTTGCTGTCTTTCGCCTCGTCGGTGCCGCCGCACGGGGCGGCGCACCAATCAGTCGGTTTCACACCGGCGACGACGACTCGGCCCGGTCGGTTCGCGGATCGGCCGTGCCGCGGTGATGCTTATCGTGTGCGGCGACGGATCGCATCACCGCATCGGGAAAAAACGTGCGACGAACATAACATGACCTCCGTCGATGGGGTTCACCACGTTGGGTTGGTCACTTTTTCTTGACGCGGGCCGAGCTGGTCACATGAAGCAGGTCACGATGCCGGAGTGGCGGAGGTCACAGCGGATGTGGTGGATGCCGACGTGGGGGCGTCGTCACCGGTGCTGCGCGGAGCGGGCGCCGGACCGGATGACCCGGTGACCGTCGTCGAACCGACCGCGGTGGTCGCGAGTCCCGAGAGCACATCGCCCAGACTCTGACGGTCGGTTGTGGTGACCGGCGTGGTGGTGGTTGTTGCGGCCCGGCCGGTGGTGTTCGCCGAGGTGGTGCGCGGTGTGGTGGTGAGCGGGGGCGCCTTCCACGTCTGCCCTGCGGCGGCCATCGCGTCCGGATCGGTCACCGGGACCGGCAGGCCGAGTTTCGCAGCGATCTGTACCTGCAGTTCACGCGGCGTGGGGATGTCGACACCGTTGACGGTGGAGCGCTCCCCCGGCATCGGCACCGGGACCAGCTCGTCGAGGGCGTCGTCGAAGGCGGTCGGCACCGGTATGCCCATGCTGCGCAAGAAGATCCCCCACGGGTTCCCGCCGTCGAGGACGACATAGGTGGTGGCACCGACCTGGGTCTGCGAGATGACGTCGTACTGGTTGACCAGATCGCCCTTCTGGCCGTGGATGGTGGCGCCCGGCCCCAGGTAGAAGAGCGTGGCGAAGGGATGCGCGAGCGGATTTCCCAAGCCGCACACCGCATCCCCGCGAACGCAATAGGAGATCACCCGGATGTCCCCGGTGGCCGACTCGTCGCGGGGACCGTTGGTGTAGACGCCGTCGATGATGCTCGGGAAAACGCTTTCGATGCCGGTGTTGGGGAATCGGGTGTCGGCGCCGTTGATGACGACGACGTCGGCGTCGGGGATGGCGTCCGGGTCGCCGGCGAGTGACTTCTGATGCAGGAGGTAGGCGACGTTCATCGCGACGGGCACGCTCTGCGAGTAACCGTTGAGGATGATCGTCCCGGTCTTCCCCTGCGCCGCCCAGGCGGCTTCGGCGGCGGCGAGACCGGCGACGGTGCCCGCATCCACGGAGTCGTTGTAGGTGCCGGTGCCGACCAGGTTGAGCGTGGTATCGCCGACGACGAAGCCGAAGGCCTGCGGGTAGTCGACGAAGCGGACCTGCGGATCGTTCGGGTCGTAGAACCCGATGCTCACCGTGCGTTCGTACTGATCGCCACCGACCGCGGAGCTCCCGCCGACGATGTCGTCGCCGGTGACCTCGGTGAAGTCGGAGGTTCCGGGTACCAGGATGACCGTCGCATCCCGACTCAGGTCGGCGGGCAACCAGGACGGCCGCTCCCGGATGACGGGCGCCTCGTACCAGGACGTCGGAAACAACCCGGCTCCGAGTGGGGCCGCGGCGGCCGCGCCCGTGTCGGGTGCCGATGTCAGAACCAGGGCGGCCGCGCAGGCGGTGACCGCAGTCATGGTCAGTCGACGCACTCGGACTCCCCTACCGATGAGATGCCGTCCGCGACACGTGGTGCGCGGGCCTTCCGGGTGGAGTGTCCCGGCGGTGCGATGCTAACCGGCCGCGGTCGCGCTCGCCACCTGCGTGCCGGAATCCGGAACCGGGTCGTCCGCGTCCGGGGCGGTGGTCGGTGCGGCGGCAGTAGTCGGCGCGGCGGCAGTGGTCGGCGCGGCGGCAGTGGTCGGCGCGGCAGCGGTGGTCGGTGCGGCGACGGTGGTCGGTGCGGTGATGGCGCCGGTGGCCGGAGCCGATGCGGTGGCGGCGATCCGGGATGCGGCGGAATCGCTCTGCGCCACTTCGGTTGTGGCGACCGTGGCGGTCGATGATGTGGTGGGCGGACCACTCTCGATGATGCCGACCGCGTCCGCGGTTGCTTGCGGATTCGGCGCGTAGTCCGCCCGGCAGGCCGACGGGCTGATGTCGCAGGTGTCCGGGTCGTGGACGGGAACGTCGATGCCGAGCCGATCGGCGACGAGTTGTTGCAGCTCACGCGGCGTCGGGACGTTGTAGGCCGACAGGCGTTGCCGGACGTCGTCCGGCAACGGCAGCCGAAGATCCGCGAGGGTCGACTGCTGGCCCGGCATCGGCACCGGAATGAGCGCGCCGAGAACATCGTCGAATTCGGTGGGCACGGCAATGCCCAGGTCCCGCAACATCATTCCCCAGGGGTTGCCGCCGTCGTAGACGATGTAATGGGTGTTGCCGTCCTCCCACTCGCGGGCGATCGAGTACTCGTTGATGCGGTACTCGAGGAAGGCGTGGACGTAGAACCCCGGAATCAGGTAGAAGAACGTAGAGATCGGGTTGACCAATGGGTTGCCGACTCCGCAGGTCGCGTCGCCACGCACGCAGTAGGAGTAGACCTTGATGTCGCCGGTGGCGTCCACATCGCGGTCACCGTTGGTGTACATCCCGGGCAGGAAGCTGGGCACGATGTTCTCGACCCCGGTGTGCGGGAAGCGGGAATCAGCGCCGACGATGACGACGATCTGATCATCGGGGATGTCGCCGTCACCCTCGGTGTTCTTGCGATGCAACAGATATGCGACGTTCATGGCGATCGGGGCACTCTGCGAGTAACCGTTGATGACGATGGTGGCGTCCGGATTACCCGCGTGGACCGCCTCGGCCGCGGCGACGCCGTTGACCGTGCCGACCTGCACCGAGTGGGTGAAGGTGTCGCTGCCCGCGAGGTAGATCGGGATGCCCCACGGATCGATCCCGAAGGCCGCCGGATAGGAGACGACCGAGATGGCCGGGGTCTGGGTCTCATCGACGCGGACGTCGTCCCCGGTGCCGACGACCCCGCCGAACAGTCCGATGCCCAGGGTCCGTTGGGTCTGATCGGTTCCGTCGTAGTCGGTGGTTCCCGGGATCAGGACCACCGCGTCGCCGGCCGACAGTGGCGGCGCCCAGGAGGGGGTCGCGATCACCGTCGGACGGGCCTGATCGATGGTCGCGGGCGGGTTGACATCGGGAAAGACGATCGGTCCGATCTGGAGCGCCCGTGCCACACCCGGGTCGACGCCCGGTGCCCAGAACATCGTGACGGCGACGACGGTCAGGACCATCATACGTCGGAACCCGACCAAATCTCCCCGCACCAAATCTCCTCTGCGCCAACCCGACCGGCCGCCTCCCGGCCGATCACCACACCGACGGCCCCGAAACCGACCGGCACAGTGTACGACGCCGCAGCAAGCAAGCAAGCAAGCAACAAGCGACGATCAGGTGACCGTGTAGCTACGGCTGTCCAGGCCGGTGGCGCCGTCGGGAATCGGGTCGGCGTTCTCCGAGGTCTGGACCTTGCCGTCCTTGCCGATCGCACGGCAGGAGATCTGGTGGGTTCCCGACGTCGCCGGCCAGGTGTACTTCCAGAGTCGCCAGGTGTCGTCGCTGTAGTCGGCGGCCAGAGTCGCCTCCTGCCAGGGGCCGTCGTCGACGCGGACCTGGACCTGCGCGATGCCCACGTGCTGCGCCCACGCCGTCCCGGCGATGACGACGTCACCGGCCGACACCTCCGCCGCGGACGGGCGGTCGATGCGGGAGGCGATCTTGATCGGACCGGTGGCCGACCATCCGCGCGTCGTCCAATACGCCTGCGCCTTCGAGAATGTGGTGAACTCCCAGTCCACCACCCACTTGGTGGCCGAAACGTAGCCGTAGAGACCGGGAATCACCTGTCGCACCGGGAAACCGTGCTCGACCGGCAGGGGCTCACCGTTCATGCCGATGGCCAGCAACGCATCCCGGTTGTCGGTGATCGCCGACACCGGGGTTCCACAGGTCCAGCCGTCGGAACTGGTGGACAGCAACATATTCGAGCCCGGTTGGACGCCGACGCGGTCGAGGATGTCGGTCATCCGGACGCCGAGCCACCGCGCATTGCCGATCAGGTCGCCGCCCACCTCGTTGGACACGCAGGTCAGGGTGACCAGCCGTTCGGTCATCGGCATCGCCAGCAACTCGTCCCAGGACAGGGTGATCTCCTCGTCGACCATCCCGTGCACCCGCAAGTGCCAGTCCGCCGTGGTCAGATGGGGCACCTGCAGCGCGGTGTCGATGCGGTAGAAGTCGACGTTGTTCGTGACGAAGCGGTTGGCCCCCTGCACCCCGAGGTCGGCGTCGGGCGGTACCGGTGGGGCCGGGTCGGCGGGTGTCGGGAGCAGGATCGCCTTGCGATCGGCGATGGTGCGCGACGCGCCCGCGAGCATGGTGCGGCCGAGTGCTCCGACGGCGACGGCGGCGGCCGCGATGCCCCCGGCGGTCAGCAGGAAACGTCGTGACACCGGCGCGCGCCGAGCGGAATCGGGCTCCGCTGCATCGGAATGCGCTGTGTCGGAATCCGCTGTGTCGGAATCCGCTGTGTCGGAATCACGGTCGAGCATTCCGATCAGCACGCGGAGCACCACCACGCCGACTGCGCCACCCAGGATCGACGGCAGCATGTACGACCCGGTGGCCCCGGCCCGACCGAGCGCCGCGACGGCTCCGAGAACCGCGAAGACGATGATGATCACCGAACCGATCGGCGGGCGTCGACGTTCGGCGGCACCGCTGCCGGCGGCGATGATCGCGATGACCGCCCCCATCACGACGAACAACACGAGTTTGTCGGAGGTGCCGAAGGTGGCGATCGCCCATTCGCGCACGGCCTGCGGCGTGTGGTCGACGACCCAGGAGCCGACCGCGAAGTACGGGGAGGAGTCCGGCGAGACGAGGGCGGCGACGAGTTCGCCCACGCCCAGCGCCGCGCCGACGGCGATGACGCCGGAGAGCGCACCCAGCGGCGGAGTCAATCCCGGGTGGGTGTGTGCCGACGCATTCGCGTCGTCATCGAGATCGGTGCGGGTTGGACGGGCCACACTCCTTGATACCTCGAAAACCTGCCGCGGCGTGCGTCCCGACGCATGTCAGGTCGGTCGGACAGTCGATGGGCCGGCCCGGAGAGCAAATCATGGAAGCACTAGAACGTGTTCTAGTTTGTGGGTTAACCTGATGCGCATGGCAGGTGACACAGCGATCCCCGAGACAATCGCGGTGGGGTCGATCGACGAGTTCAGCGACGACGTCGACGTGGTGGTGATCGGTCTCGGCATCGCCGGCGGATGTGCCGCGGCCGAGGCCGCGGCCCACGGAGCGCGGGTCCTCGTACTCGAACGTGCCGCGCAGGCCGGCGGGACGACGGCGCTGGCCGGTGGGCACTTCTATCTCGGCGGCGGCACCGCGGTCCAGCAGGCCACCGGACATGAGGACTCGGCCGAGGAGATGGAGCGCTACATCACCGCGGTCTCCCGGGATCCGGAACCCGAGAAGATCCACGCGTATTGCGTCGACAGCGTCGACCATTTCACGTGGCTCGAGGACCTCGGATTCACCTTCGAACGCAGCTATTACCCGGAGAAGGCGGTCGTCCAGCCCGAGACCCAGGGGCTGATGTACACCGGCAACGAGAAGGTGTGGCCGTTCAACACGATCGCCAGGCCCGCTCCGCGCGGGCACAAGGTGCCGGTCCCCGGTGACACCGGCGGCGCGGCGATGGTGGTGGAGTTGCTGGTGAAGCGTCTCGCCGAACTCGGCGTCGAGGTGCGCTACGAGGTCGGGGCTCGGGCGTTGGTCGTCGACGCCGACGGGCAGGTGGCCGGCGTGCGCTGGCGCGGCCTCGACGGTGCAGAAGGGTTCATCCGGGCGCGCAACGTCGTCCTCGCGGCGGGTGGGTTCGTGATGAACTCCGAGATGGTCGCGGAGAACGTGCCGTGGCTGGCCGAGAAGCCCTTCGTGTTGGGCAACACCTACGACGACGGCCTCGGCCTGCGCATGGGTGTCTCCGCGGGTGCGGTGCTCAAACACATGGATCAGGCCTTCTGTACCGCACCGGTGTACCCGCCGTCGATCCTGCTCACCGGTATCGCGGTGAACAAGAACGGCGAGCGCTTCGTCGCCGAGGACTCCTATCACTCCCGGACATCGGCTTTCGTTCTGGAACAACCGGATTCGACGGCCTACCTCATCGTCGACGAGGCGCATATGAAGCGGCCGCGGATGCCGCTGGTGCCGCTCCTCGACGGCTACGAGACCGTCGAGGAGATGGAGGCGGCGCTCGGTATCCCGACCGGGAAGCTCGCCGCCACCCTGGAGCGTTACAACACCCACGCCGCACGCGGCGAGGACCCCGACTTCCACAAGTCACCGGAATTCCTTGCCGCACAGGACAAGGGACCGTGGGCGGTCTTCGACATGAGTCTGGGCAAGGCCATGTACGCCGGGTTCACCATGGGCGGCATGGCGACGTCGGTCGACGGTGAGGTGCTCGACGCCGACGGCGCACCGATCGCCGGCCTGTATGCGGCGGGCGCGTGCGCGGCGAACATCGCGCAGGACAGCAAGGGATACGCCAGCGGTACGCAGCTCGGGGAGGGGTCGTATTTCGGCCGACGTGCCGGACGACACGCGGCGGCGCGCGACTGAGTCACCTCACCGCCGAACGAAACCCCCGCAACCGCAGGCTGTTGGCGACGACGAACACCGACGAGAACGCCATCGCCGTGCCGGCGATCATCGGATTCAGCAACCCGGCCGCGGCGACCGGGATGGCGGCCACGTTGTAGCCGAAGGCCCAGAAGAGGTTCTCGTGGATCATGCGAAGGGTCCGACGCGACAGCCGGATGGCGTCGACGACCTTGCGCAGGTCACCGTCGACGATGGTGAGGTCGGCGGCGGCGATCGCCACGTCGGTACCGGTGCCCATCGAGAGTCCGAGGTCGGCCTGGGCAAGCGCGGCGGCATCGTTGATCCCGTCGCCGACCATGGCGACCGAATGTCCTTGCTGCTGAAGATCTCTGATGAGAGATACCTTCTCCTCGGGGCGAACCTCGGCGTGCACCTCGTCGATGCCGACCTGCGCGGCCACATGTCGGGCCGCCCCGAGATTGTCACCGGTCAGCAGGATGGGGGTGAGTCCCATCGCGGTCAACTCGGAGATGGCTTGCGCGGAGGTCGCTTTCACTTCATCTGCGACCACGATCACGCCGAGTCCGGACTCACCGCCGCCGTCGATCGTGACGATCACCGCGGTCGAGCCGCGCTCGTGGGCCGAGTCGACGGCGGCGGCCAGCGGCGCCGGTAGTGCGGCACCGAATTCACGTGGGCTGCACACCCGCACCTTCTCGTCACCGACGATGCCGGTGACGCCGGCACCCTTGACGGCGACGAAATCGACGACCGCGTCGACCGGTCGGCCGTTCACCGAAAGCTCGTGCGCAGCATCGACGATGGCTGCGGCGATCGGATGTTCCGATGCGGCTTCCACGGCCGCGGCGACCGCCAGGAGGTGGTCGGCGTCGGCGCCGTCGGGTACCGCGATCGAGTCGAATCGCATCACGCCGGTCGTGACCGTGCCGGTCTTGTCCAGGACGATGGTGTCGACGCGGCGGGTGTTCTCCAGCACCTCTGGACCCTTCAGCAGGATGCCCAGTTGAGCGCCCCGGCCGGTGCCCACCATCAGCGCGGTGGGCGTGGCCAGGCCGAGCGCACAGGGACAGGCGATGATGAGCACCGAGACCGCCGCTGTGACGGCAAAGGTGATCGACGTTCCGGTGGCGATCGCCGATCCCATCCAGAATCCCAGGGCGGCAACGGCAATGGTGATGACGATGGGGACGAACCAGGCGGAGATGCGATCGGCCAGCCGTTGCGCCGCCGCCTTGCCGGCCTGCGCGTCGGCGACCATGGTGGTGATCTGCGCCAGCGCGGTGTCGGCACCGACGCGTGTGGCACGCACCCGAAGTCGCCCACCGGCGTTGAGGGTGGCGCCGGTCACCTCGTCACCGACGGCCACCTCCATCGGCACCGACTCACCGGTCACCATCGAGGCGTCGACCGCCGACACCCCTTCGACCACAACACCATCGGTGGCGATCTTCTCGCCGGGTCGCACGATGAACTCGTCACCGACGGCGAGCTGTTCGATCGGTACCCGCGTCTCGACGCCGTCGCGGAGCACCACGGCGTCCTTCGCCCCCAACTCCATCAGGGCCCGCAGGGCGTCACCGGCGGTGCGCTTGGCGCGGTTCTCCAGGTATCGCCCGAGTAGCAGGAAGGTGGTGACACCGGCGGCGGCCTCGAGATAGATGTTCGACGCCCCATCGGAGCGTTGCGGGATGAGATCGAAGCCGTGCGTCATCCCCGGCTCGCCCGCGGTGCCGAGGAACAGGGCGTAGAGCGACCAGCCGAATGCGGCGAGGGTGCCCATCGACACCAGCGTGTCCATCGTGGTGGTGCCGTGACGCAGGTTGCGCCACGCGGCCCGGTGAAAGGGCCACGCACCCCAGACGACGACCGGCGCGGCCAGCGTCAACGACAGCCACTGCCAGTAGGTGAACTGCCAGGCCGGCACCATCGCGAGTGCCACCACCGGAATCGACAGCGCCGCACAGATGATCACCCGCGAACGCAGCGCGGCGAACTCGGCGTCACGGGCGTCGTGGGAGTCCCTCGACGCTCCCGGCTCACCCGCGGCCGGGCGATCCGCCACCGGCGCGGCGTCGTAACCCGCCGCCCGGATGACGTCGATCAACTCGGCGGACGCGATCTCGGCCGGATGGTCGACGTGTGCACGTTCGGTCGCGAAGTTCACGCTGGCCTGCACGCCGTCGAGCTTGTTCAGCTTGCGCTCGATGCGGTTGGCACACGACGCGCACGTCATGCCCGAGATGTCGAAGTCGACTCGCTCCCGTTCGGTCGCGGCCATCAGTGACCTCCGTGCTGATCCGTGTTCTCTTCAGTGCTGCATGTCGGTGTGGTGATCGGTGCCGGCGGTGGGCGCCCAGGCGTGTCCCACCGCGAAGGCGATGGCGAAGACCGCCGCGAGCGCCACCACGAAGGCGGTGATGCGCGCGGCCGTGTTCGCGGCCCAGCTGTTCATACCAGTTGGTAGCCGGCCTCGGTGACGGCCCGCTCTACGTCGGCACGATCGAGCGGCGCCTCGCTGGTCACCTCGACGCGGCCGGAATCGACCGCGACCTCGACACCGGTGACACCGGCGATCTCCTCGATCTCCTCGCGCACCGATGCCGCGCAGTGCCCGCAGGTCATACCGGTCACGGTGTAAGTCTCATTCGTCATCGAACTCTCCTTTTTTGTCGACGTGATGGATGTGTCAGGATCGGACGAGCCGGCTGATCGCCTGGACGGCCTCGTCGAGCTTGGCCCTGCCCTGCTCCTCGCCCTCTTGGGCGGCCTGCAGCACACAGTGGTTCATGTGCTCCTCGAGCAATCCGAGACTGACCGCCTGCAGGGCCTTCGTCATCGCCGAGACCTGCGTGAGGATGTCGATGCAGTACTGCTCTTCCTCGACCATCCGCTGCAGCCCCCGCGCTTGGCCCTCGATCCGGCGCAGGCGACGCAGGTAATCGTCCTTGCGCTCGATGTACCCGTGTTCGGCGTGATCCATGACAACTCCGTTCTATACCCCCTACAGGTATACCTTAGGCGGCCATGGAACGGTACCCCCCTAGGGTAGGTGACGCGACAGTGTCGGGCGCCACCGCATCGGGCGGGGTCGAGCCGGGGATGGTGCCGGGTTGTTGGTCAGCTCCGACGCAACGCGTCGGCCAGGCGGGACAGCGCGGCGGCGACATCGCTCAACGCGTCACTGACGGCGTCCAGCGACGGCCCGGCCGAATCCGTGCCCGGGATGCCGGTGCTCGGGATGCCGGTGCTCGGGATGCCGGTGCTCGGGATGTCGGTGCTCGGGATGTCGGTGCTCGGGATGTCGGGGCTCGGGATGTCGGTGCTCGGGATGTCCGCGCCCTGGACGTCGGGCGCTCCGATCGGCGATGCCGCACCGGCCGTCACCACGACCGGATCCTCGTCGAATCCGTGACGACGTCCCTGATAGGGCGGCAGACCGTCGGGTGGGGCGGAGTCGGTGGACCGGCGGCCGCCGCGGTAGGCACCCAGTCCGTCGATCTCCGACGAACCCGTCGGCCCGGACACCATCGGCTCGGACACATCGGCCGGGCCGGACACCAGGTGATCAGGCATCCGGTGTGCACCACTGTGCCCGGCGGCCATGACCGGCAGGTCACCGGTGGACGGACCGCTGTGAACCGGCTCGGCAGGCGACGGCGGGAAGCCGGGCGACGCATGGTGATGCCCGCCGGACGGACCTTGTGCCCCGGCGGCCGCGATCCCCGTCAGCGCCGTGGGGGCGTGCCCGTTGGACCGGACGAAACCGTGGGGGCCGGGATGGCCGTGGAAGTACAGACACGGCGCGTTCTCCGGGGAGGTCACCGGGCACGGATTGCGTTCGATGAGCGATTGCGCGTGCGGATCGAAGTCGTTCCACTCCAGCCAGTACCGGCGGTCGGCTCGCGGATGCGCACCACCATCGGTAGCGTGGTTGCCCCGGTGCCCGATCCCCAAGCGGCACTGCAACATCCAGCCCGCCGAATCGGGGAGTCCCAACGCGCGCCGTTCCGCGGTCGAACTGACCACCGTCGACCAGCAACCTTCGCCGTCCATCGAGCCTCCATTCGCCCGGCCGTGCCGCGCAGTCCAACGATGGAGTTCCCGCCCATGACAGCGTCACACACAACCCCGCGGGTCAGTGTACGAAAGGACCCTCGATGCGGCTACCCCGAAAGGGGGACGGCCTCCCCGGTGCGCATCTCCCCAGGCCTCATCTCCACGGGGCTCAGCTCGGTCACCTGATCGCCCACGAGCCGAAAGACGCGTGACCGCGCGGTGGCCGCGGTCTCCGGATGATCCGACCGCACGTGGCAGCCGCGCGATTCGGTGCGGGCGGCGGCAGCGGCGACCACGGCCCGCGCGGTCATCGTCAACGCGGCGTCCTCGGCCGCCCGCACGGAGTCGAGCGGCACCGGACGGGCGCCCGCGAGCAGCGTGGCGACCTCGGTGAGCCCAGACGCGTCGCGTTGGAGCGCCACATGCCGACCCATCGCATCCTGCAGCACGGCGCGATCGAGCACCGGTGCGCTCATGACGGCGCTGTCGGGCGCGGCAGCGGCGTCGACGGTCGGCGATCGGCGCTCCCCGCGTGCCGTCGTCGCCACCCCGGCGGCGCGGATGCCCATCACGACGCCCTCGAGCAGGCTGTTCGACGCGAGACGGTTGGCGCCGTGCAGCCCGGTGCGGGCCACCTCACCGGCGGCGAGCAGTCCGGGGACCGCGGTGCGGGTGTGGATGTCGGTGACCACGCCGCCACACTGGTAATGCGCGCCCGGGACCACCGGGATGCGACCCGAACGCACCGACAACCCGGCCGCCGCGACCCCCGCGGTCACCGTCGGGAATCGGCGCTCGACGTCGGCGATCCCGCTGATGTCGAGGTAGACGCAGGGGTGTCCGGTCCGATCGATCGCGGCGATCGCGGCGTTCGCGACGACGTCACGCGGCGCGAGGTCGCCCTGCGGATGCACGCCCGCGGTGACCGACCGGCCGTCGACGTCGACGAGCCGACCGCCCTCGCCACGGATGGCCTCGGTGATCAGCGTTCGACGGCCACGTTCGCCGGGGGTGTAGAGCATCGTCGGGTGGAACTGGATGAACTCGAGGTCGGCGACGTGCGCACCCGCCCGCAACGCCAGCGCGACCCCGTCGCCGGTCGCGCCGGCCGGATTGGTCGTCGCCGGATACAGGTGGCCGGCGCCGCCGGTGGCGAGCAGCACCGTCGGGGCCGCCACCGCGTGTGATGCCCCGTGCCGCAGATAGGTGACACCGGAGACCCGCCCCTCGCCGTCGGTGAGCACCCGCGTGACGACGGCATCGTCGATGATCTCGATCGTGCCGTCATGTGCCGCGCCGGTGAGCGCGGCACCGAGCGCGCGTTGGATCGCGGCCCCGGTGGCGTCACCGCCGGCGTGCAGGATGCGGCGCACGCTGTGCCCGCCCTCGCGGGTGCGGGCCAGGGCGCCACGCGGGTCGCGGTCGAATCGGGTGCCCCACGCCATCAGTTCGGTCACCGCGGCCCAGCCGGCATCGACGATGGGTCGGGTCGCCGCCGGATCACCGAGGCCCGCCCCGGCGGCGATGGTGTCGGCGACGTGGAGGTCCACCGAGTCATCGGGGTTGGTGTCGTCGGGGTCGGTGGGCATCACCACGGCGATCCCGCCCTGGGCGTAGAAGGTCGAGGTCGGCTGTTCGGCGCGATCGGGGTTCCATGCCTGCCCCTTGTGCAGCATCGTCACCCGCAGTCCGGCGGCGTGCGCGGTCAGTGCGGCGGTGATCCCCGCGATGCCGGCGCCGACGATCACCAGGTCGGCGTGCGCGGGCACGGGCGCAAGTGCAGCGGCCATCGGACTCGCCTTTCTCGGGTGCCCGATCGTCGGGCGTCTGCCGGACTCAACCATCCGGGGGCGTTTTCGATTCCCAGTCGAAAACCTCTGCCACGCACTCTACGCGTCCCCGAGGTGACCGGGGTCTCTCGGTACACTGGCCCGCGGTGACCGCTCAAGCCCGCGGCCCACGCGGGATACCCCCCGATGACGACGGCGGCACCTCACCGATATGAACACTTCTCAGATCACCAGCCCGGACGTCACCGGCCTTCGACCGGTGTCACCACTGACCGAGGCCTACCGATTCGGAACCACGGCGGCGCACGGGGCCGCGGGCGTCATCCGCTTCGCCGTCGGCACCGCCGTCGATGCACTGCACCTGCGCCCACCCAACGCCGCCCGCGCCGCACACGAGGTGCGGACGACGTTCGAACATCTCGGGCCCACCTATGTGAAGCTGGGCCAGCTCATCGCATCGAGCCCCGGCGTCTTCACCGAGACCCTGGCAACCGAGTTCGAGTCACTTCTGGACCGCGTCCCCCCTGCCGACCCCGACGACATCCGTCGCCTCTTCGTCGAGGAGTTCGGCCGCGCGCCGGAGGAGGTCTTCGCCACCTTCGATCCCGTGCCTATCGCGTCGGCGTCGATCGCCCAGGTCCACACCGCCACCCTGGCCGACGGCACCGAGGTCGTGGTGAAGATCCAGCGGCCCGGGATCGGCGATCGCCTCGCCCCCGACGTGGCGATCCTCGACCGGCTCGCCGGCCTGGCCGAACTCTCCGAGTACGGACGCATGCTCAGCGCCCGCCACGTCGTCGAGGACTTCGCCGACGGCCTCGCCGCCGAGCTGGACTTCCGCAACGAGGCCACCACCATGCGGGAGTGGTACGAGTGCCTGAAACCGGGACCGTTCGGCGATCGGGTCCGCGTCCCCCACGTCCACGACGAGTTCACCACGGCCCGGGTGCTCACCATGGAGCGCATCTACGCGATCCGGATCGACGACGCGAAAGCGGTCCGCGAGGCCGGTCACGACGGCGTCGCACTGTGCCGCACCCTGCTGCTGTCCCTGCTGGAATCGGCCTTTCACGGCGGGTTGTTCCACGGCGACCTGCACGCCGGCAATGTGCTCGTCGACGACGCGGGCCGCCTCGTGCTGCTCGATTTCGGCATCGTCGGCCGGTTCACCCCGCGGACCCGCCGCATCCTGCGTCAGCTCGTCGTCGATCTCATCGTCAGGGGTGACTACGAATCCGCGGGGCGTGCGATCTTCCTGCTCGGCGCGGTCCGCAATCCCGGGTCCACCGCCCAGGGCGGCGTCGACATCGAGAAGGTCGCCGCACCCCTGTCGGGGACCGATCTGGGGGCGATGAGTTACACCGATCTGGGCCGGCAACTCGCCGCGATCGCCCGGGCCCACGACGCGCGGCTGCCTCGCGAACTGGTCCTCGTCGGCAAGCAACTGCTGTATGTGGAGAAGTACATGAAGCTGCTCGCACCGCGGTGGAAGGCGATGAGCGACCGCGAGATCTACGGGTACATGGCCGGGATCATGAAGGAGGCCGAACGGGACCGGCGCGCCGACCGCGCGCACACTCGCTGACCCGTCCTGGGTGGGTCCACCGGCCTGCGCCATTAGGGTGGTGACACGAAACCCGAGCGAATCCCGATCCCGCTCGACGGCGCCGACCCAGGGAGTCGATTGATGAAGCGAGTGTTGCCGGCCGTGCTGGCATTCCTCGGCGTGGCCTGCATCTCGGCGGCGATCGCCGTTCCGCTGTGGTTGGTGCCGCAACTGAAGGTCGTCCCGCTCGACCTCGACATCACCACCAACGCCACCTCGGTGAGCGCCGACGGCTCCCCCGGTGACCGCTTCCCCGCGGTGATCTTCGACCGTTGTTCGGTCAACGAGTCGCGGGCGCGGACCCTGCAGGCGCACCTCACCCAGCAACGCCGGTCGGTCATCGTCGACCCGTCGGACCGCCGTCAGGCCACCGTTCAGGCCGCCCAGACCGTGCGCATCGACCGCACCCGTGACGCGAACGGCGACGAGAGCGTGCCACCGGCCCCGGTGTCCGGTGGTGAACTCGAATGCGACGACGGCCTGCTGACGGCCAGCATCGACAAGGTCTCGGTGAACCGTAAGACCTCGGTACCCAACGGAACCGTGAGCTCCGTGCAGGTCGAGGCGGCACCGGAAGGCGTCGACCCCAAGGATGTGTCGGTGCAGCTGACCAACCGGCAGGGCTTCCAGTACAAGTTCCCGTTCAACACCAAGAAGCGCTCCTACCTGTACTACGACCTGAACAGCAGGCAGGACACCGAGGCCACGTTCGTCGGGGTGGAGACCATCGACGGCGTCGAGACCTACCACTTCCAGACGAAGGTCCCCGAGAAGGATCTGTCCTCACTGCCCAACCCGCAGAACGAGGCGGCCCTGGGCACGATGCTGACGATGCCCGCCCGGTGGTGGGGCATCAGCGGACGCGGGGTCCGCCCGACGCAGCAGGTCTCCATGCACCGCTATGCCACGGTGACCCGGGATCTGTGGGTGGAGCCGCAGACCGGCACGATCGTCGACGGCCGCGAAGACCAGCACCAGTACTTCCGTTCGCCGTACCAGGATGACGAGTCGACGCCGGCCGCGGTCCGCGAGTTCCGGCTCGACGCGCTGAAGACCACGTTCGAGTTCACCGATGCGACGGTCTCCGAACAGGCCGGCAAGGCCTCCGGCTACAAGGACGAGATCCGGCTGGGCGGTTTCTGGCTGCCGCTGATCCTCGGCATCGTCGGTGCCGTACTGCTGCTCGCCGCGGTGTTGCTGTTCCTGCGTGGTCGGCGGGCGCGCCGCCGCGATGGTGGCGACGACCTCGATGATGACCTGGAGAACACCGACTCCGACACCGAGATCGTCGAGCGACCCGACACCACCGCGGATGCCCCCGAGTACACCGGCTCCGAGGAACCCACGGTCGTCGACCGGCCGCACGGATCGCATGCCGCGGCAGCAGCGGCGGCGCCGACCGCCGTCATCGCCTCACAGCGGGCGCGGCACCGCAGCCCGGCCTCGCCGGTGGACGAATGGTCCGACGAGGACGAGGCCAATGCCTACCTGTGGGACAGTCCGACGCAACGGATCCCGCGCGTGGAGGGCCCGGCCCCCAAGATCGACGGTGAAGAGGACTTCCGGCCGGTGGACGGGGACTCCCCCGGCGGTCGAGCCGGTGAGGAGCGCTAGCGACGAGCCGAGTCGAGACCCCCCGCACGATCCGCTGGGAGCCATTGCGAGCGCTCCAGCCTCACCGACAGAGGTCTCGACACGCCGCTCGCCCTGGGGGGCTCGCGTCGGCTCGACCACCGGGCTTGGGTGCAGACCCGGCCGCCGCCGCTCAAGCCGACCCCACTTCCGCCGGTCAAGCCGACCTCTGCCGGTCAAGCCGACCCCGCTTCCGCCGGTCGAGCCGGTGAGGAGCGCTAGCGACGAGCCGAGTCGAGACCCCCGCACGATCCGCTGGGAGCCGTTGCGAGCGCTCCAGCCTCACCGACAGAGGTGACGCCGGTACCCACCGAAAGCGGAACCAACCCACACACGACAACCACACACAACAACAAGGGCCGGTGATCGTGATGATCACCGGCCCTTGTGGTTGAACTGGTTTGGGTCCCAGGTTCCTATCCGCGGATCAGAAGAACGCGGGAGCGAACGTGGTGGCCCAGGACTGCTTGAAGGTGTCGTCCCAGTAGGTCCACCAGTGGTCGCCATCCGGGGTGATCCGGGTGGTCAGGTGGATCGGCAGGGTGCGCAGCCGGGCGATGTAGAGCTGGCTGCTGGTCGACGCGGCGACCTCGAGCGGCACCATCTGGGCGAAGTGCACCGGGTTGAAGTTGGCGCTGCCCGGGGTGATGGACGAGTCGTACTTGCTGCCCATGCCGGTTCCGGCGGAGACGTAGACGTGCTTGCCGGACAGGTTGCCCGCCGACAGGAACGGATCGTTCTGGAACCATTCACCGGCCGGGTAGATGCCCCACATGTTGTTCGGGTTGCCGCCCATGTCGGCGACCGAGGCCTGGATGCCCTGGGTGAAGCCGGGCATCGTGACGGTCGGGTAGCCCGAGTAGGACGCGACCGCGTCGTAGAAGCCGGGGTGCCGCGACGCGAGGTTCAGCGCCGAGGTGCCCGACATCGACAGGCCGGCGATGCCGTTGCGACGGTTGTCACTGCCGTGGTTCTTGGCCATGTAGGCGGGCAGCTCACGGGTGAGGAAGGTCTCCCACTTGTTGACGCCCAGCTTGGGGTCCGGGGACTGCCAGTCGGTGTAGAAGCTGCCGCCGCCGCCGAACGGGATGGCGACGTTGGTGCCCTTGCCGGCCATCCAGCTGGCGACGTTGGTGTTGATCAGCCAGCCGCTGTTGTTGTTCGGGGCGCGCAGACCGTCGAGCAGGTACAGGGTGGGCTTGTTGCTACCGCCGGCAGAGACGATGCACACCGGCACACTGCGGTGCATGGCCGGGGAGTACACCCGCTCGACACTGCAGCCGTTGGCTGCGTGTGCGGCCGGCGCGGCGACCGTGGTGACACCGCCGATGGCGGCGACCGCCACCATTGCGGCCACCAGGCGCTTACGGGCGCGAGTCAGCATGAGATTCGATTTTCCTTACGATCGTGACCCGAGCGGGCGCGTTCATATGGGCATGGTGCGGGGGTACGGCGGCGTGCCGCCCGGGACGAACCCCGTCGCGGCCGATAGTAACGGCTCGATAACACAGCGGCAAAGGCAGGAAAGTGAACTCCGCGTGCTTTCTCCGATCCTGCCGCACCCGGGTGACCGGCGTCACCTGCAGCTATCACGGTTTCGCGTCGACTTGGTCACACCGGTTCCGGGCACCCCGATAAGGTCATGATCGACCCTTCCAAAGGAGATCCAGTGACCGAGCAGCAGGCCGATGCAGTCGTCGTGGGGGCCGGATTGGCCGGACTCGTCGCCACCTATGAACTCACCCAGGCCGGGCGCCGGGTGATCCTCATCGATCAGGAGAACCGCAACAACCTCGGTGGCCAGGCGTTTTGGTCACTGGGCGGGTTGTTCCTGGTCGACACCCCGGAACAACGACGCCTCGGTGTCCACGACTCGGCGGAGTTGGCGCTGCAGGACTGGATGGGATCGGCCGGTTTCGACCGCGACGACGAGGACTACTGGCCGCGGCAGTGGGCGCGCGCCTACGTGGAGTTCGCGGCCACCGAGAAGCGCCAGTACCTACACGACCTCGGACTGCGGGCACCGGTGGTGGGCTGGGCCGAGCGAGGCGGTGGCTTTGCCGACGGTCACGGCAATTCCGTACCGCGTTTCCACCTCACCTGGGGTACCGGCCCGGAGGTCGTCCGCATCTTTGCCGAACCGGTGCTCCAGGCCGAACGTCGTGGGCTCGTCGAATTCCGTTTCCGGCACCGCGTCGACGAGATCGTCGTCGACGACGGCGTGGCGGTCGGCGTGCGCGGGGCCGTCCTGGAGCCGACCGACCTCGAACGCGGGAAGGCGTCGAGCCGCGAGGTGATCGGCGATTTCGAGGTGCGCGGCGACGCCGTCATCGTCACCTCCGGCGGCATCGGCCACAACCACGACCTGATCCGCGAGAACTGGCCCGTCGAGCGGCTCGGTCCGGCCCCGCGGTTCATGATCTCGGGGGTGCCCGCGCACGTCGACGGCCGGATGCTGGCGATCAGCGAGTCGGCCGGTGCCAGCCTGGTCAACCGCGATCGCATGTGGCATTACACCGAGGGCATCATCAACTGGGACCCGATCTGGCCCGATCACGCGATCCGCATCATCCCCGGCCCCTCGTCGTTGTGGCTCGACGCCAACGGTGATCGCCTGGCGCCGCCCAACTTCCCCGGTTTCGACACCAATTCGACGATGAAGGCCATCCTGTCGACCGGATACGACTACTCCTGGTTCATCCTCACGCAGTCGATCATCGAGAAGGAGTTCATGCTCTCGGGATCGGAGCAGAATCCGGATCTGACCAACAAGGACCTGAAGTTCGCCGCCAAGAGCCGCCTCGCCAGGGGCGCACCCGCTCCGGTGGCGGCGTTCGTCGAGCACGGCGAGGACTTCGTGGTGGCCGACAACCTCGCCGCGCTGGTCGCGAAGATGAACACGATCACACGCGGTCCGGATCTCGATCTGCAGAAGATCGAGCGCATCATCTCCGCCCGCGACGCCGACGTCGACAACAAGTTCTCCAAGGACGCACAGCTGATGGCCATCACCAACGCCCGTCAATATCTCGGTGACAAGGTCGCCCGCGTGGCCAAGCCGCACAAGTTGCTCGACCCGGATCACGGCCCGCTGATCGCGGTGCGCCTGAACATCCTCACCCGCAAGACCCTCGGCGGACTGGAGACCAATCTCGATTCGGCGGTGATGCGCCCGGACGGCACCGTCTTCGAGGGCCTCTATGCGGCCGGTGAGGTCGCCGGTTTCGGTGGCGGCGGGGTGCACGGCTACAACGCACTGGAGGGAACCTTCCTCGGTGGCTGCATCTTCTCCGGCCGGGCCGCCGGACGCGCGGTGGCCCGGGGATGAACCACCGATGTACGCCCCGAAAAGGATTGCCTGGCCTCAACTTTCACAGGGTGCCCTGAGTGACCACGCGACCCGTACCACTCCGATAGGCTGAATTACGTGCCTGTGCCGCAGACGATCCTGACCCGCAAGACCAAACAAGCCTTGTTCCTCGTCATGACGATCAACGAGGGCGGCGAGAGCACGGTCCGGGATTTCCTCGGCGAACTCGGCTCGCGGATCAACTCGGTGTCGTCGCGGGCGCCCGAACAGGCACTCGCCGGGATCGTCTCGATCGGGTCCGACGCGTGGGACCGACTCTTCGCCGGCCCGCGGCCACGCTCACTGCGCCCCTTCGTCGTCTACGAGGGCGAGGTACACACCGCACCGGCGACACCCGCGGACCTGCTGCTGCACATCAAGGCCGATCAGATGGACCTGTGTTACGAGTTGGGCCGGCTGGCGATGACGGCGCTCGGTGACGCGGTGACAGTCGTCGACGAGGTGCACGGCTTCCGGTACTTCGATCTGCGCGATCTCATCGGATTCGTCGACGGTACAGAGAATCCCGTCGGGCAGGCCGCGATCGACGCGATCACCGTCGGCGACGAGGACCCCGGTTTCGCCGGCGGCAGTTATGTGGCCATCCAGCGGTATGTCACCGACTTCGCCGCGTGGAATGCGCTTTCGGTGGCCGATCAGGAAGACGCGATCGGCCGCACCAAGTCGGACAACATCGAGATGTCGGACGACGTCAAGCCGAGCAACTCGCACATCGCGCTCAACGTCGTGGAGAACGCCGACGGCGAGGAGATCGACATCGTCCGCGACAACATGCCGTACGGGGACGTGTCGGGTGCGGGCGAGGCGGGCACCTACTACATCGCCTACTCCGCGGGCCCCGACGTGACCGAGGAGATGCTGCGCAAGATGTTCATCGGTGATCCGCCGGGCAACTACGACCGCCTGCTGGACTTCACCACCGCGGTCACCGGATCGCAATTCTTCACTCCGACAACCGATTTCCTCGACGACCTGCCCGCCGCGCCACTGGCCGAGACCGCCGACGAGGACGACCACCCCGCCGACACCGCCGGAACCCCTGAACCCACCCCGCCGAGCGCCTCCCGCCCAGCCGACGGTTCGCTCGGCATCGGCTCCCTGCGCTGAATCACGTTGCGCTGAACCGGCACATCCACCACATCCCGATCCGACAACCAGGAGAGTCACCATGAACAACCTGCATCGCGAACTCGCCCCCATCTCCGATTCGGCGTGGGCGGCCATCGAAGAGGAGGCGACGCGGTCGTTCAAGCGCAACATCGCCGGACGGCGAATCGTCGACGTGAAGGGCCCCCTGGGACTCGAGGCGTCGTCGGTGACGCGCGGCCACCGCTCCAAGATCGATTCGCCCGCCGACGGCATCCTGGCGTTCCAGCGCCACGTGCAGCCGCTGGTGGAACTCAAGGTGCCGTTCACGGTGACCCGCGAGGCCATCGACGACGTCGACCGCGGTGCCGAGGATTCCGATTGGGATCCGGTGGTCGAGGCGGCCCGGCAGCTCGCCCTCGCCGAGGACCGCGCCATCTTCGAGGGGTACGACGCCGCCGGGATCAGCGGCATCCGGTCGGCCACCGCCACCCCGATCGCACTGCCCGAGGATGTGCGGGACTACCCGGAGGCGTTCAGCCAGGCACTCTCCACACTGAAGCTCGCGTCGATCGACGGCCCCTACTCGATCGCGGTGTCGGCCGACGTCTACAACCTGATCAACGAGACCTCCAATCACGGCTACCCGATCAGCCAGCACATCAAACGGCTAATCGACGGCGAAATCGTCTGGGCCCCGGCCATTTCCGGCGCCTTCGTGGTGTCCACCCGGGGCGGCGACTTCGAGCTGACGATCGGCCAGGACGTGTCCATCGGATACGACTCGCACGACGCCGACACCGTCAACCTGTACTTCCAGGAGTCGTTCACCTACCTCACCTACACCGGCGAGGCCGCCGTCGCACTCACGAACGCCTGAGTCACACTCGACGCATGTCCCCCACCTCAGCCGTGGCCATGCCGGTGGAGCCCGAGCGGGTTCTCGAACACATCCCGCCGGGCGCCAACCTCATCGCCCCGCTCTACGCGGCCGAACCGACCGCCCTGCTCGATGCGATCGAGGCGGGGAACGAGCAACTCACCGGGGTCCGGGTGCACCGGATGAGTGCGATCGAGGAACGCGCCTACATCCGCGGCGAGTTCGGCGATCGACTGCGCCACGTCGACTACTTTCTGGCGCCGGCCACCCGGCAGGCGTTCTGGAACGGCACCTGCGACCTGGTGGCCAGCCACTTCTCCGAAACCCCGACACTGATGCGCGCGCTCACCGGCCCCAAGCTGGTGATCACCAGCGCGAGCATGCCCGACGAGCACGGCTACTTCTCGTTGGGCACCAACGCCGAGTACTGCGCGGCGCTGATCGGTGAGATGCCGTTCTTCCTCGAGGCCAACGAGCAGATGCCGCACACCTACGGCGAGAACCACATCCACATCAGCCAGATCGTGGGGTGGACGGCGGTGGATCGCCCTCTCTTCGAGGCACATTCGGCCGGCGACGACCCGCGCGATCATGCCATCGCCGAGAACATCGTGGACCGGATCCCGGACGGCGCGTGCATGCAGTTCGGTATCGGCAACGTGCCCGAGAAGATCGCCGAGCTGTTGTCGGGCCACCGCGATCTGGGCATTCACACCGAGGTGCTGACCGACGGCGTGATGCGTCTGGTGCAGTCCGGCGCGGTCACCGGAGCCCGCAAGCGACACCACCGGGCCAAGCATGTGGCCACCTTCTGTCTCGGCACCCGGGAGCTCTACGACTGGATCGACCACAACCCCGGCATCGCGCTGCTGCCGGTGGATCAGACCAACGATCCGCGGCTCATCGGCGACGAACCCAATGTGGTCTCCATCAACGCGACCACCGAGGTGGATCTGATGGGGCAGGCGGCCAGCGAGACGATCGGCGGCCGCTACTGGTCGGGGTCGGGCGGTCAGGTGGACTTCGCCCGCGGCGCGCAGTACTCCGAGGGCGGACAGGGATTCCTCGTCACCCGGGCCACCACGTCGAAGGGTAAGAGCCGGATCTCGGCGCAGTTGAGTCCCGGCAGCGTGGTGACCACCCACAAGAACACCATCGACAACGTGGTCACCGAGTACGGGATCGCGGAGTTGCGCGGCCGGTCACTGCGGCAGCGCGCCGCGGCCCTGATCGCCATCGCCGCCCCCGAACACCGCGATCAGCTCACCAAGTCGGCGCGTGAACTCGGGTTGCTCTGAGCGGCCTCTGACGAGTGCTCTGACGAGTGCCCGGCAAACCATTCGCCGAGATGGTGGGCCTGTTGCTAGCGTCGTGAGGTGACCTGCCCATGCTGACGCGACTGATCCGGACATACCTGGCGCGGTACCCGGTCAACATCGTCGCGGTGATCGTGCTGCAACTCATCGCGACCGCAGCGATGCTGTTCCTGCCGACCCTCAACGCCGACATCATCGACAACGGTGTCTCACGCGGCGACACCGACTACATCCTGCGCATCGGCGGGGTGATGCTGGCCGTCGCGTTCGCGCAGATCATCTGCACGCTCATCGCCCAGTACTACGGTGCCCGCGCCGCCCTCGGCGCCGGTCGCGACATCCGCCACGACCTGCTGCACCGCGTCAACACGTTCTCCGCACGCGAGATCGGCACCTTCGGCGCACCGTCGCTGATCACCCGCACCACCAACGACGTCCAGCAGGTGCAACTGCTGATCGTGATGAGCACCGCCATCCTGGTGATGGCCCCGATCATGTGCATCGGCGGCATCGTGATGGGTGTCTATGTGGCGCCGGGCCTCTCGTGGGTGCTGCTCATCGCGGTGCCGATCCTGGGTGTCACGATGGCGCTGATCATCGCGCGGATGATCCCCGGGTTCCGCGCCATGCAGGAACGTCTGGACACCGTCAATCGCGTACTGCGGGAACAGATCACCGGTATCCGCGTGGTCCGCGCCTTCGTCCGGGAACGGTATGAGACGCAGCGCTTCGGCGTGGCCAATGACTCGCTCAGCGACGCCACCCTGCGGGTCGGCCGGATGATGGCGTTGATGTTCCCGGTGGTCATGGTGATCACCAATGTGACGATCGTGGCGATCATCTGGTTCGGCGGGCACGCCGTCGTCGACGGCGGCACCGAGATCGGCGCCCTGACCGCGATGATGAGCTACGCCATGCAGATCATGATGTCGGTGATGATGGCGTCGTTCCTGGCGATGATGGCGCCGCGCGCGGCCGTCTGCGCCGAGCGCATCTGCGAGGTCCTCGACACCGAGACATCGGTCCGCCCACCCGCCGAGGCGACCGGTTTCGCGGCGGCGCCGTCGTCGGTGGAGTTCGTCGGCGCCGAGTTCCGCTACCCGGGTGCCGACGAGAACGTGTTGAGCGACATCGGTTTCGCCGTGTCCGCCGGCACCACCACCGCCATCGTCGGGTCCACCGGCTCGGGCAAGACCACCCTGATGGCACTCGTGCCCCGGCTCATCGACGTCACCGACGGCGCGGTCCGCGTCGGCGGCACCGACGTCCGCGACCTCGACCCCGACGAGTTGCGGTCGGTCATCGGTTTCGTGCCGCAGCGGCCGTACCTCTTCTCCGGGACGGTCGCCTCCAACGTGCGGCACGGCAAACCCGACGCGACCGAGGAGGAGATCTGGGCGGCGTTGCGGATCGCGCAGGCCGAGGAGTTCGTCGCGGCCATGCCCGACGGGCTCGACACCGCGATCGCGCAGGGCGGCACCACCGTATCCGGCGGGCAGCGGCAGCGGTTGGCGATCGCGCGGGCCCTCATCCGCCGGCCGGCGGTGTACCTGTTCGACGACTCGTTCTCCGCACTCGACCTCACCACCGACGCGAAACTGCGTGCGGCACTGCGTCCGGCCACCGCGGATGCTGCGGTGATCATTGTCGCCCAACGTATCTCGACGATCGTCGACGCCGATCAGATCGTTGTCCTGGATCGCGGTCACGTCGTCGGGCTCGGTCGTCACGACGAACTGCTGACCTCGTGTGAGACGTATGCGGAGATCGCGAACTCGCAGCTGTCGATCGGAGAACCGGCATGACCCGCCCCGGACCCGGCTCGGGACCCACGGCCGCTCCCGGCCCGGGACGCGGCCCGATGATGGCCGGACCCGTTCTGCAGAAGGCGCATTCGTTCGGCCCGTCGATGAAGCGTCTGGTGCGGCTGCTGATGGCCTACCCGTTGCGGATGGTGACGGTGCTGACCGCGATCGTCGGGTCGGTGATCCTGCTCGCCATCGCACCGCGCATCCTCGGTCACGCCACCAACCTGATCTTCGACGGTGTCATCGGCAAGGCACTCCCCGAGGGGATCACCAAGGCGCAGGCCATCGACGGGCTGCGCGAGCGGGGGCAGGACACCGTCGCCGACATGATCTCGTCGATGGATGTGACGCCCGGCGTCGGCGTCGATTTCACCGCCGTCGGACAGACGCTGCTGATCGTCCTCGTCTGCTATGTCGCGTCGTCGTTCCTGTCCTGGGTCGCGGCGTATCTGCTGAACATCGTTGTGGTGGCCACGATCCGGCGGTTACGCGCCGACGTCGAGGACAAGGTGCACCGACTTCCGTTGCGTTACTACGACACCAGCCCGCGCGGCGATCTGCTCAGCCGTGTCACCAACGACCTGGACAATCTGTCGCAGAGTCTGCAGCAGACCATCTCGCAGTTCCTCAACTCGATTCTGACGGTGATCGCGCTGCTGGTGGTGATGATCTGGATCTCGCCGCTGATGGCGTCGATCGCGGTGATCACCGTGCCCCTCGCGGTGGCGGCCACCGCGATCATCGCGCGACAATCCAAGCCGCACTTCATCGCTCAGTGGTCGTCCACCGGGAAGCTGAACGCGCAGATCGAGGAGGCGTTCACCGGCGCCGAGTTGGTCAAGGTGTTCGGCCGCCAGGCCGAGGTGGAAGCGGTCTTCGACGAACGCAATGAGAAGCTCTACCAGTCGAGTTGGCGGGCGCAGTTCATCTCCGGCATGGTGATGCCGACGATCATGTTCCTCGGCAACCTCAACTACGTGGCGATCGCGGTGGTCGGTGGGCTGCGGGTGGCGTCGGGCAATCTGAGCCTCGGTGAGGTGCAGGCCTTCATCCAGTACTCACGGCAGTTCACCCAGCCGCTCACCCAGATCGGGTCGATGATCAATCTGATGCAGAGCGGCGTGGCCTCGGCCGAGCGGATCTTCGAGATCCTCGACGCCGACGAACAGACCCCGGATCCTCGCGATCCGGTGAGCCCGGCAGAGGACAAGGGCCGCATCGAGTTCGACGATGTCTCCTTCCGCTACGTCGAGGACAAGCCGCTGATCGAGGATCTGTCTCTGGTGGCACGACCCGGGCACATGGTGGCCATCGTCGGGCCGACCGGTGCGGGCAAGACCACGCTGGTCAACCTGATCATGCGGTTCTACGACGTCGATTCCGGCACCATCCGCCTCGACGGTGTGGAGACCCGCGACATGACCCGCGACGACCTGCGCGAACGCACCGGCATGGTGCTGCAGGATTCGTGGCTGTTCGGCGGCACCATCTACGACAACATCGCCTACGGCGACCCGACCGCCTCCCGCGAGCAGGTCCTCGAGGCCGCGATGACCAGTCACGTCGACCACTTCGTCCGCATCCTGCCCGACGGCTACGACACCGTCCTCGACGACGAGGGTGGCGGCGTGAGTGCCGGTGAGCGACAACTCATCACGATCGCCCGGGCCTTCCTGGCGCGGCCGACCATCCTGATCCTCGACGAGGCCACCAGTTCGGTGGACACCCGCACCGAACTGCTGATCCAGCAGGCGATGGCGAATCTGCGGGCCGACCGCACGAGTTTCGTGATCGCGCATCGCCTTTCGACGATCCGCGACGCCGACACCATCATCGTGATGGAGGACGGGCACATCGTCGAGCAGGGCAATCACGAGGAACTGCTGGCGGCACAGGGCGCGTATTGCCGGCTCTACCGCAGCCAGTTCGCGGGGGCGTTGGACACGGAGTAGCGGCCGGATCTCGCATCTGCACGCCCAACTCCCAGATACACACAATGCATTCCGTGCAGGTGGGAGTTGCGCGCGCAACTCACTTCTTGAGGATGCCGAGTCGCACCGGGCCACGAACTCACCGCGCTCGTCGAGGTAGACACGTTGGAGGATCGGAAGCGGCAGGTGTTCGACGATCATCTGCCCGCGGCCCCAGGATTCGCCCGGATTCTCCGACAGTCCGTTCGCATGCCCGAGCGCAAAGCGCGCGAGACCCACCCCGGTTCGTCGTCGCTCCAACGATTCGGCCATCGCCTCGGCGTCGGCACCCAACCGCAGGGCCGAGTCGAACACCGCCAACGCGCGCGCGAATTCGCCTACCCCACAGGCAAGATCGATGGCGGTCAGCTCCAGTGACGTCGTCGGGAATCCGTCGACGAGGTCGACGTCGGACTCGTCGAGCATCCCGCTGTGCAGGTGCCGGTAGGAATCTACCCGGCCACCGGTGGCCGTCCCGGTGCGCTGATGCACACGACCGAGATCTGGCATCAGCATGGACAGTCCGTGCAGCACCGCCGCCGACGTATGGCTGGCCACATGATCGGTGGTGCTACACGTCATGGCCGCGATGGTGCGGGCGCGGTGCAGCGGCTCATGCTCGAGGACCGTCGAGGACGGGAGGAACGCGCCCGGCCAGATCCGCCGGAGGTGGCCCTGGTCCACCGCACGTGCGAGCTGATTGTCGGTGATGCCGTGCTCGCGTGCGGTCTTTCGATACACGATGCCGTGCGGGTCGGTTGGGAAGGTGATGCGGGAAGGCGCCGGTGAGAGTGTCATGCAGGATTGGACGCACGCCGCGGCGTTTCGGTGCCATCCGAATCCAAGTACATGCTAAACTCCCAGATACACACAATGCATTCCGCGCAGGTGGGAGTTGCGCGCGTAACTCCCAGCTCAGGACTCGCGGCCGCGCTCCAATTCCCCGGCGATGCCCCGTTCGAGTTGCTCGGCGGCCGGTTGCGGGACGTCGATGAGGCCGTCGAGTTCGGTGCGGGCCTTGCGGTAGGCGGCCTGACGTTCGGCCGGGGTGGCCGCGGAATCGGCGGCCACCGCGATGAGTTTGCGGGCACGGTCGAGGGTTTCGCGCTCGATGGGTGAGAAGTCGGACTGCTTACGACGACGAGCCTCGCGTTCGGCGGCGTCGAACGACGCCGCGTACACCTGCACGGCGTCGCGGTAGTCGGCGAAGGTCTGCGGATCGAGGGTCTCCCCCGGCGCCGGACGCAGGTCGTCGGCGCGCACCTTGGCCTGATGGAACGCCAGGGTCAGCGGTTCCCGCATGTCGATGAGCATCGGGTATTCGATGAGGGTGGCCAGGTCGAGTTCGTACTGGAACCACTTCTCGTTGATCTCGTCGTGGCGGCGGGTCACCTTGATCACCTGGGCCTTGTCGGCCTGGGTGATCCGCATCTGTTCGGTCGTCGCGGTGGCCTTGATCCGGGCGAGTTCGATCTTGTCCTTGCGGCGCTTCTCGTTGTACCGCGCGATGTGACCGGCCCAGCCCCCGACGACGCCGCCGACCGGGAAGATCAGCCACCAGTAGTCCGTCGCGTAGTGGAGGAATTGGTCCACCCGACCAGGGTACCGACGCCGTCGATTCGGCGTTAGCGTGAGCACGTGGCCGATCCCGACGCCCCCACCCTGCTCGTCGCATCCATCGAGGAGTGGGGCACCTGGCTGTCGGCGAACCACTCCTCGTCGGCCGGTGTCTGGTTGGTGTTCTGGCGCAAGGACTCCGGCCGCGAACCACTCGATTACGACGAATCGGTCCGCGAGGCGTTGTGCTGGGGATGGATCGACGGCCACACCCGCACGATCGACGATCACCGCCGCGGCATGTGGTTCACCCGGCGCGGACGCAACTCCGCATGGGCCGCGTCGAACAAGAGGCGGGTGACCGAACTGCTCGACGCCGGCCGGATACGACCGCCGGGACAGGCCGTCATCGACGATGCCAAGGCGCGTGGCCTGTGGTCGTTGCTCGACGACGCGGAGGCCGGCATCGAGCATCCGGAACTCACCGCGGCACTCGACGCCGTGCCCGACGCCCGGGCCCACTGGGACGCCTTCCCGCCGAGCGCGCGCAAGTTCGCCCTGACCCAGATCGCGATGGCCCGCAAACCCGACACCAAGACCCGCCGGATCGCCGTCATCGTGGAGAAGGCGGCGCGCAATCAGCGCCCCTGACCCGCGCGTAGCCGACTACAGATCCGGTATCGGCAGGTCCAGGTTCGGCGTGATGATGCCGCCGTCGATCTCGAGGATCTTGCCGGTCACGTATGAGCCCGCCGGTGAGGCGAGGTACACCGCGGCCGCGGCGATGTCCTCCGGGTCGCCCAGTCGGTGCAGCGGCGTCGCGGACTCGACCGCGGTGCGCATCCCGTCGTCACCGGCGACGATCTCCAGCGCGGAGGTCAGGATCGCCCCGGGCGCAATGGCATTGACGCGGATGCGGGGATTGAGGTCCATCGCGGCCAGGCGCGTGTAGTGGGCAAGCGCCGCCTTGGCGGTGCCGTACGCCGCATATGCGCGACCGGGAACACGCCCGACCGCCGAGGTGACGTTGATGATCGATCCGGCGCTGTTCCCCGGGCCCTCGGCCGTGGCCAGCAGATGCGGTACCGCCGCGGTGGTCAGTGCGTGCGCCGTCGTCACGTTGAAGGTGAAGGCATCGGTCATGTGGCGCGCCTTGGTGTCGAGAAGCGGCCGCGGCATGGCACCGCCGACATTGTTGACGACGGTGTCGAGGCGGCCGAACTCGTCGACGGCGGTCTGCGCGAGGCCGGCCACCGTGTCGGGATCGGCGAGGTCGGCGACGACGACGTGCGCACGGCGACCGCGTGCGGCCACCTCGGCGGCCACCTTCTGTAGCTCGTCCTCGGTGCGTGCCGCGATCAGCACGTCGGCGCCGGCCTCGGCGAATCCGATGGCGATCGCGGCACCGAGGCCGCGGCCCGCGCCGGTGACGATGGCGACGGTGTCGGTGAGGAGGAAGCGGTCGAGGATCACGCTCCCGAGCCTGCCACACAAACTAGAACATGTTCTAGAAGTTCGCGGGTTCTGTTCCGCCCGGGCACCGGCAGGCTACGCCGAGCGCCCGGCCACCCATGCCATGTCCGGGTAGCGATCACCGGCCGGGCGTAGCGCGGCGAGCCGGGTCAGGTGCTCGTCGGACAATGCCACCGCGCTCGCCCCGATGTTCTCGTCGAGGTAGGTGCGCCGCTTGGTTCCCGGGATCGGCACCACGTCGTCACCCTGTGCCAGCAGCCACGCCAGTGCGACCTGCCCGGCGGTGGCGCCGACCTCGGCGGCCACCGCACGAATCTCGGCGACCAGAGCCAGATTGTGCTCGAGATTGTCGGCCTGCCACCGCGGCAGGGTGGATCGGAAATCGCCGTCGCCCGGCGCTGCCGCGGCCGCCGATCCGGTCAGCATGCCGCGTCCGAGTGGGCTGTAGGGCACGATGGCGGCGCCGGCCTCCCGGGCGGCGGGGACGTCGGATTCCTCGACGTCGCGGCTGAACAGCGACCACTCCGACTGCAGCGCAGCTATCGGATGAACCGCCGCGGCACGACGGATCGTCTCGGCGTCGGCCTCGCTGAGCCCGATCTCGCGGATCTTGCCCGCGGTCACGAGCTCGGCCATCGCCCCGATGGTTTCTTCGATGGGCCGGGCGGGATCGATGCGATGCACGTAGTAGAGGTCGATGACGTCGACCCCGAGACGGCCGAGCGACGCGTCGACGGCGCGGCGGACGTAGTCGGGCGATCCGTCGACGTCGCCGGTGGGATAGCCGGTGTCCTCGTCGACCAGGATGCCGAACTTGGTGGCGAGGACGACCTCGTCGCGACGCTCGGCGAGCACCTGCGACAGCAGGCGTTCATTGTCGCCGCGGCCATACATGTCGGCGGTGTCGAGCAGGTTGACACCCGCGTCGAGGGCGTGGCGCAGGGTCGCGATCGATTCGTCCCGATCGGCCGGGCCGTAGGCGAAACTCATTCCCATACAACCCAATCCGATGGGCGAGACCTCGAGTGAGCCGATGCGGCGAGTGGTGGTACGTGGCGTGGTCATGGTTGGGTCCGTCCTCCGTAGGTGGCGATCTTGTATTCGGTGGCCGCCAGCGACAGCGTGAGTTCGGCGATCTGGCGGCGGATGGTGTCACGATGTTCGAGCAGCATCTCGAGGCGTTCGTCGACGGTGCTCTCGCCCTGGTCGACAAGGGCGACGTAGTGTTGCAGGTCCCGGATGGCCATGCCGGACAACCGCATTCGCGTCAGGAAGATCAACCGGCGAATGGCCGCGTCGTCGTAGAGCCGGTTGCCCACACCGTCACGCCCGACGGCCACCAGGCCGATGCGTTCGTAGTAGCGCAACGTATGGGGCGAGACATCGAGCAGGTCCGCGGCCTCGGCGACGGTCAGCGGTTCGGTGATCTCGCCGGCGTCGACGAGTTCATGGATCACCTCGACCGACATCGGTCCGTCGAGCTCCCGCAGGGCCACGAGCGCCTTGCGCATCAGGTGGTCGGTACTCATGAGGATCACGCTAGGCCTTCGAGCGCACTCGAAGGCAAGACCCGCTTCGGTGAGACCTCAGTAATCCCGCCCCACCGGCACCACCGAGACGAGTTCCTCACCGGCGGCGAAGCGGCGGATGTTGCGTGCCACCCACGGTGCGAGTTCACGGGTCAGTCCCGACGCCGGGTTGGCGATGTGCGGGGTGATGATGCAGTTGGGCAGCGACCACAGCGGGTCGTCGTCCGCCGGCGGCTCCGGGTCGGTGACATCGAGTGCGGCACCGGCGATTTCGTTGCCGCGCAGCGCCCAGTACAGTGCCTGCTGGTCGATCAGCGGACCGCGCGCGACGTTGACCACCCACGCATGCCCGGGCAATGCGGCAAGGCTGCGCGCATTGATCAGGTGATGGGTCTCCGGCGTCGACGGTGCCGCGAGGATGACGTGATCAGTGGAGGTCCACACCTCCTCCATCCGCGACGACGGCAACGTGGTGTCGGCCCCCTCGACCGGGCGGCCCGACCGGTTGACCGCGAGAACCTGTGCGCCGCACGCCTTCAGGCGCGGCATCAGCGACGCGCCGATGCCGCCGGCGCCGACGATCGCGACCGTCGCCCCACGCAGTGTGCGCACGGCGGTGTCGATGCGGTCCTTGTCCCAGCCGTCGCGGATCGAGGTGTGGATCTGCCGCAGCCCGGTCAGCAACAGCGCCAGCGCATGTTCGGCCACGTTCTCGGCGTAGAAGCCGGACGCATTGGTCCAGATCCGCTTCTCATCGAGCACGCCCGCGTCGACGAACCCTTCGATACCCGCAGTCTTGAGCGCCACCCATTCGATGGTGTCGGGCAGATCGGGAAATCCGGTGGGGTCGCCGAGCCAGACGAGCACCCGGGCGTCGGCGAGATCGACGACCCGCGCGCCGGTGGATTCGACGGCGGCCACCACATACTCGTCGCGCACCGGCTCGACGGCGACCGCGAGGTCACTCATGACCGGACTCCGGGGATCTCGCGGGCCGCCGAGGTGGCCAGACGGTCGGCGATCTCGTTGTAGTGATCGCCGTTGTGGCCCTTCACCCAACGCCACGTCACCTGATGGCGCTTCTCCTCCTCGATGAGCCGCTTCCACAGATCGGAATTCTTGACAGGCTTCTTGTCGGCGGTCTTCCAGCCGTTGCGCTGCCATCCGGCGACCCACTTCATGATGCCGTTGCGGACGTAGCTGGAGTCGGTGTACAGGATCACCGTCGACGGACGGGTGAGCGCCGCGAGCCCCTCGATCGCCGCCTGGAGCTCCATCTTGTTGTTGGTGGTGTCCGGGGCGGAGCCGGAGATCTCCTTCTCGGTGCCCTTGTACCGCAGCACCGCGCCCCAGCCGCCGGGTCCGGGGTTGCCGAGGCAGGCGCCGTCGGTCGAGATCTCCACCACGGAGTCGTCGGTTGCCGGGTCGGGTGCGGTGTCCTGCGGGTCGCTCGCCATTCCTCAGAGGTTACCCAGCGGGGCTAGGGTGAAACCATGCCCGTCTGGGACCCCGATCGTTACCTCCAGTTCGCCGACTCTCGCACCCGGCCGTTTCTCGACCTGATCGCCCAGGTGCCCGGCGCACCCGCCTCGATCGTCGACCTCGGCTGCGGCCCCGGACACCTCACCCGGTATCTGCGGGCCCGCTGGCCGCAGGCACGGATCCTCGGCATCGATTCGTCGGCGGAGATGATCGACGAGGCGATCCGGTCCAACTTCGATGCCTTCGCCAACTACGACGCGGTCGACGTGACCACGTGGCAGCCGAACGGGCCGGTCGATCTGTTCGTGTCGAATGCGATGTTCCAGTGGGTTCCCAATCAGCTCGAGGTGATCGCCCGTCTGCTGCAGTTCGTCGCGCCGGGCGGCACCTTCGCCGTGCAGGTCCCCAACAACGCCGACTCGCCGACGCATGTGACGCTCGCCGAGGTGGCGCAGCAGGAGCCCTTCGCCGAACACCTCACTCACGCGCGTCGTCTGCCGACCACGGACCCGGCGCTCTACCTGGAGTTCTTTGCCGACCGCGGCTATCTCGTCGACGCCTGGGAGACCACCTACCTCCACGTGCTGCCCGGTGCGGACCCGGTGTTCGACTGGATCTCGGGTACCGGTGCCCGGCCCTATCTGCAGGCGCTGCCCGACGATCTCGTCGCGCCGTTCACCGACGAGGTGAAAGTTCGCCTGCGCGAGGCATATCCAACCCATTCCTGGGGCACCCCGCTACCGTTCCGACGTACCTTCGCCGTCGCCACCAGGCCCTGATCCGGGCCGGATACCGGTGTAGACACCTTCCGGACGGAAGCGCAGCCGCGGCTCCCGGTACTCCTCGAGCGCATGCGCGGTCCACCCGACCATCCGGGCGAGCGCGAAGATCGTCTCGGCGGCATCGGGGCTCATCCGGTACCGCAATGCGATGGCCGCCAAAGCGAGATCGGAGTTCACGAACTGTCTCGGACCGATGTGATCGACGATGGTCCGCACCGCGGGCATCACCCGCCGGTCTCCGCCGCCCATGGTGCCCAGCCTGTCGATGATCTCCTCGGCCCGAGGATCGGAGTGCCGATAGATCACGTGACCGGTCCCGGGGATCGGGGTTCCGGTGTGCAGTGCATCGGCGAGGGCCGCGGTCGGGTCATCGAGGGCACCCGCGAGGAATCGGTAGGCCAATGTCGTTGCGCCGCCGTGGCTCGGGCCGTCGAAGGCGCCGAGACCGGCCCCGATCACCGCGTAGACACTGCCGCGTGCACTCGCGGCGACGCGTGCGGCGACCACACCGGCCGAGAGGTCGTGATCGGCGAGCAGCACCAGCGCGGCATTCACCAACGACACCGTCCGACGGGTGGCGGGTTCATCGGTGAGACGCGGCCAGAGCCGTTGCGCGACAGCAGCTTCGGATGGACCGTCACCCAGCGCTTCAACGGCAGCGGCAATCGCGGACACGGCCTTTCCGGTCACCGCATCGGGATCGATCTGGTGACGCAACGGATCTCGCGCCCCGGCCAGGTCGACCGCCAGTCGGATCCGGTCCACACCGCGCGCCCGGACACCGGCGACCCGTCTCACTGCGGCCCCGATGGCCCGCTGGTCTGCCGGCGACGACGGCGAGGTCCACGGCCGATCCCACAGCAGCGCGGCGACATCCTCGAAGGACGTGGTACGGGACAGCTCGACGACGTCGCGGCCACGATAGTGGAGCCGGTCGCCGCTCAGGAAGGTGAGCTGGGTGCGGATGCGTTCGGCGACCCCGGTCGGCGGACGATGGCGGGTGCGGTCGAGGAGCCCGTCGACCTCGTCGACCGGAAACATGCTGCCGTCGTGGCCGTCGATGCGCCGGCTGCTCAGACGCCCGCGGCTGACATACGCGTAGACGGTGGACACCTTGACCCCCAGCATCTTTGCCACCTGCTCGGTGGTCAGATAGTCCCGCCCGTCGTGGTGGATGGGCGTCGGATAGCGGCGGGTGTGGGTGCGGGTCACATATTGATTGAATCAACATTGACCGGCCGGCTCAATACGGTTCATCGTCGTGGGTATGACCGAGCAACTCATCGCCCCACCCGGATTGCAGAACGTGATCGTCGCGGACACCGAGATCGGTGACGTCCGCGGCGCCGAGGGCTTCTTCCACTACCGCCAGTACTCGGCGATCGAGTTGGCACGCACCCGCAGCTTCGAGGAGGTCTGGTACCTATTCGTCCACGGCCATCTCCCCGACGCCGACGCGTTGGCCGAGTTCATCACGCGCACAACCGCCCTGCGCACGCTGCCGGACGAGCTCGCCGGCATCCTGCGCACGGCAGCGCTGCTGGGCGGTGAGCGCGAATCCCTCTCCGGCCTGCGAACGGTCCTCTCGGCCACCGGACCCGCGACCGGGGCCCGCCCACTCTGGGATGCCGACCCGCGGCAACGCGTCGACGACGCCCTGCACGCAACGGCCCTCACTCCGACGATTCTGGCCGCCCTGCATCGCATCCGCGCCGGTGAGAGCCCCACAGAGCCTCGCGCGGACCTCGGTGTGGCCGCCAACTGGCTGTATCTGATCTCCGGCCGGGAACCGACGGCGCAGGAGGCGCGAGCCATCGAGCACTACCTGATCGCCACGATGGATCACGGATTCAACGCGTCGACATTCACCGCCCGGGTGATCGCGTCGACCGGAGCCGACGTCTTCGCCGCGGTCTGCGGCGCGTTGGGCGCCTTCTCCGGCCCGCTGCACGGCGGGGCCCCGGATCGGGCCCTCGATGCCCTCGACGAGATCGCCGCCCACGGGGATGCGCGTACCTGGGCGGCGGAGCAGGTGGCCGCACACCGTCGCATCATGGGCTTCGGGCACGCCGTCTACCGCACCGCCGACCCTCGTTCGATGATGTTGCGCGCCATCGCACTCGGGTTCGGTGGTCCACTCGTAGAACGGGCCGTGGCCGCCGAGGAGGCCATCACCGAAGTTCTCGCGCAGGCACATCCGGAGCAGCCGCGGTATGCCAACGTGGAGTTCTACGCCGGCGTCGTGATGGAATGCTGTGGGGTGCCCCGTTCGATGTTCACGCCGACGTTCGCGGTGAGCCGGATGGTCGGATGGTGCGCCAACATCCTCGAGCAGGCGCAGAGCCGCAAGATCATCCGGCCCGCGGCGCGCTACGTGGGCCCGAGTCCCGACGCACAGCGGCCGTGACATGCCACACTGGGGCATGGCCTCGCTCCCCCACATCTTCCTGATCCGCGCGATCAACGTTGGTGGCGCGAAGTTGCCGATGGCCGACCTTCGTTCCGAGGCAACCGAACTCGGCGCCACCGAGGTCCGTACACATATCGCGTCGGGCAACCTGATCTGTGTCCCACCAAACTCACCGGCGGCATTCGCGAGCGCCCTCGAGGAACTGATCGAAGCGCGCCACGGATTCTCCCGCGAGGTCATCGCGCGGTCGGTCGACGAGTTGCGGAATGCGGTGGCGGCCTTCCCCTTCGAGGCGGACGACGAGAAGTTCGCCCACCTCTACTTCCTCACCGGTATCCCCGACCCGGACAAGACGAAAGCCTTCCTCGACATGGACTTCGGCGATGATCAACTCGCCGTGATCGGCGCCGATCTGCACATCTACTACGCCGGCGGCGTCGGCAAGAGCACACTCAGCTCACCGAAGATCGCGCGCGGGCTCGGCGTCGCGGGCACCGGACGCAACCTGCGGACGGTGCGGACACTGATCGAGATGGCCACCAGACAAACCTGAACGCCCGAGGTGGTTCAGTACACCACCCGATCGATCGCCCCGATGACCGAATTCATATCGTCGCGTTGCTGGGCGAACGGCGCTTCCCACAACTGCCGGGGCAACTCTTCGAGCGCCTTGACGGCGGTCTCGAGTTCCTCGAGTCGTTCGGTCTTCTCGTCGCCACTCGACGAGGCGGCCGCGATGAGCTGGTCGTCGAGATCGAAGACCTTGTCGTCGAGCCGATCTCGCACCGCAACGGTCTCGTCATCGTGCGGGATGGCCGGATTCTGGTGCACGTCGGCGATCGCGTAGCGCACCCGTCGGTGCAGCAACGCCTCCGGGCTGGTGTCCGTCGTCCACTCCTTGGGCGCACGACTCGGTTTGCCGGGGATCAAATCGGTGGACCGGGCGAACGCGCGGATGCGTTTGTCGGAATCCCAGGCGAACCAGATCGCACCACCGAGGGTGAACAACGCGACGGCAACAATGACGACGATGACGATGATCGCGACGGGCGACATGACCTCGACCCTATCCCTCGGCCCGGGCCGCGGGCCGTTCGGCGCGCACGGCGGCGGCATTCACCCGGGTCAGGACGCCGTGGAGTTCTTCGAGGTCGGCGATGTCGACCCCGAGGGCGGCGACGACGGCCGGCGGGATGTCGAGGGCCTTCGTACGCAGTGCGCGTCCGGCGTCGGTGAGGTCGATGTCGACGTTGCGTTCGTCGTTGTCGCGCCGACGCCGCTCGATCAGTCCATTCGCCTCGAGCCGTTTGAGCAGCGGTGAGAGCGTCGCCGAATCCAGTTGCAGCACCGCGCCGATCTCCTTGACGCCGCGCGGGGCCGATTCCCACAGCGCGAGCATCACCAGGTATTGCGGGTGGGTGAGTCCGAGTGGATCGAGAAGTCGCCGGTAGATCCGCAGCACCGAACGGTTGGCCACGGCCAAGGCGAAACACACCTGCCGTTCCAGCAGCAGCGGATTGTCCGGTTCGGTCATTCTCCCATCGTAGGCTTGCCCGCCACCAGGTCCTCCACGTCGAGGCCCCAGCGACCGAAGCGGGCGTCGAAGGCGCTCGCCCGGTCGCGAGCGCGTTGCTTCTTGGCGTCGGAGTAGTGACGGCGCGCCCACCGCGAACCCGGCCGGGCGAGGCGTACCGCCCCGATCCATCCGACCGGCGGGATGAAGGCGGCCACCGCGGCGGTCGAGTACTTGCCCTTCGCCACGCACACCAGCACGCAGGCGATGTGGACGGGTAGTACGACGAGGAGGCCGAGGTGCCCGACCGCGGAGAGATCGTCCTCGGTGAAGGGATCGATACCCAGCGCGAGAAGACCGAGGAGTGCGACGGTCAGGCTCACCACCTGCACCGACAGCTGTCCCTCTTTGGTCCAGTACACGTCGGTGAGGTGCAGGATCAGCGCGAACTCGTCGAGGACGAGGCTGGCGCCGACACCGATGAGGACCGCGGCGATCAGCGATCCCGGTGCATGCCCGGCCACCGCGACCGACGTCACCGCACCGATCAGCAGCAGGATCAGACCGGGGACCGCGTGGTGGATGTGTACCCCACCCTCAATGTTGTTGCGGAACGGACCCTTACCGGCCCGGATCAGCCGCGTGATGGTGCGGGTGATCAGGAAAGTCACCAGGAAAGCGACGAACAGCACCGCCAACGGCAACTTCGGTTCATTCCAGAACGAGTCCACGTCGGCAACCCCTGATCGGTGGATCAGTGCCCGGCGGTGATCCCGGTGCGGGCCTGTTCGATCTTGAGGCAGCGGTCTTCGACGTAGAGCAGACCCGCGCCCTCGGCGATCTGCCGTGCCTCCGGCGAGGTGATACCCAGTTGCAGCCACAATGCGCCCGCCCCGGCGGCGACGGCCTGCCGGGCGATCTCCGGGGCGTCGGCCGACGGCCGGAACACGTCGACGAACCCGACCTGCTCGGGCACGTCGGCCAGGGTCGGATACACCCGCTCGCCGACGATCTCGGTGGCCGTCGGGTTCACCGGGATGATGCGCCAGCCCTTGTCCTGCATGAGCGCGGGAACCTCGTTGGCCGGCTTGTGCGGATTCGCGCTGGCGCCGACGACGGTGATGGTGTCGTAAGTGTTCAGGATCTTCTCGACGATCTCGTCTGTGCTCATGGCGACGAGTCTATGGTCGAATCCATGAGGCGCACCACGACCGACCCGTTCGCCGATCTGGACCTGGCCGCCCTGGCCGGGACCCGCGCGGTGGTCACCGGGGCGACGAACGGACTCGGCATGGCCACCGCGCGAGCACTCGCGCGAGCGGGCGTGTCGGTGGTGATGCCCGCCCGGGACGTCGAGTTGGGGAACGCACGTGCCGATGAGTTCGGTGGCGACTGCGTGGTGATACCGCTCGATCTGGCCGACCTGTCGTCGGTGCGCGCGTGCGCCGAGGCCATCGACGGGCCGATCGACTTCCTGATCAACAACGCCGGCATGTTCCCCACCGGTCGCGGTGAGACCGTCGACGGCTTCGAGCAGACCATCGGCACCAACTTTCTCGGGCCGTTCGCACTCACCAATCTGCTTGTGCCACAAGTCCGTCGACGGATCGTGTGCGTTGCCTCCGACGCCCACAAGGCGGCCAGGATCGATCCCGGCGATCTGAACCTTTCTGCGGCACAGTGGAGTCCCCCGCGCGCATATGCCAGATCCAAACTCGCGGTGATGCTGTGGGGTCTCGAACTGGACCGCCGGTTGCGGGCGGCGGGCTCACCGATCGAGACCATGCTGACCACCCCGGGCTGGGTGGCGTCGAACATCTCCAACAAGCCGCATCTGGGCGTCGCGCATCGGGTCGTGCAGGGCGGTGCGCGACTACTGGCCAACGACGTCGACGCCGGCGCGGCGACGACCCTGTATTGCCTCACCGAACCGATCGCGACCGGAAGCTACGTCGGCGTCGACGGATTCGGCGCCCTTCGCGGTGCGCCGGTACTGTTCGGCCGGTCGCGTACGGCGTGTGACTTCGGGCTCGCGGGACGATTGTGGGATGCGGCTGAGAAGGCCACGGGAACCACGCTTTCCGTACAGTAGGTCACCAGTACAGTAGGTCATCATGCGTCCACTGATCTACTACGTCGCGGCCAGTCTCGACGGATTCATCGCCGACACCGACGGGAACTTCGACGCCTTCGACGCCGAGGGCGATCATATGGCGACCATCCTGTCCGAATTCGCCGACGCGCTACCGCAACCGGCGCTCGACGCTTTGGGTATCGCGCCGCCGGGCACCGTGTTCGACACCGTCCTGATGGGCAGTGCCACCTACGCCGTCGGTGCCGACACCGGCCTGGCCAGCCCGTACCCGCACCTGCGGCAGTTCGTCTTCTCCCGGTCCGATCGCACGGTCCCCGACGATGTGACCCTGACCGCCCAGTCCCCGCCGGACGTCGTGGGAAGACTCAAAGAGCAAGAAGGCCAAGGTATCTGGTTGTGCGGTGGCGGAGTTCTGGCGGCCTCACTCATCGACGACATCGACCGCCTCATCCTCAAGGTGAATCCGATCCTGCTCGGCGAAGGTGTCCCCCTGTTCGCCGGCACGCTCTCCGGTGTGCGCGGCTTCGACCTCACCCGCAGCAGGGCATACGAGTCCGGGGTGATGATCAACGAGTACGAGCGCCGAGGACCGGTGGTCGAACCCACCCCCTAGGTGACCGTCGGGACGAACGTGTCGATCCCGCTGCCGCGCACTCGTGTCACCTCGACCGCGTCGAGTCCGCGCATCCGCAAGAGCGTGTTGGCAAGCGCTATCGGCGGAATGAGATCGCCTGGTGCATCCCGAAATTCGAACGCGACGGGGATCGACGGCACCGCATCGTCGGCGACGAGTTCGAGCCACGTCGGGTACGGCAGCGAGAGGTATTCGAGCGCAGGTAGCGCACCGAGCGTCTGCGCCATCCCGGTGACGCTGTCGGGGCCCAGGATCAGGGTGCGCAGCGTCGGGTGACCGGCGAGCACGGTGAGGTCGACGGGTTCGTCGAGGTCGAAGACTCGCAGGACCTCGGTGTCGGAGGTGACCGCCGAGAGAGTGAGCCCACTGCGGGCGGAGGCAACGACCTCCTGGACCGGTGCCCGGGTGGACTCGCCTGTGTCCCTCTCGCCTGTGCCCGTCTCGCCTGTCCCCGTCTCGTCTGTTCCCGGCGAGGACCAGCCGTGCAGGAAGAACTCCGTCAGTGACGGCGCAACCCAGCGGGCGCCGGAGTTGGTGTCGCGGTGGATGAACAAGAGCTGGCCGACGGTGCCGCGCGGTCCGGGCGCCAGGTCGACGACGTAGTAACTCCCGCCCCAGTTGTCGGCGATCGGGAACCACGCAGACGAATGCGCCAGCGGTTGTACGCGTTCGGTCGGGTCCGGCCGGACCACCTCGGTGGCGGAGAAGGCCCACGAGATGGCACGGTTGGCAGCGGTGCAATAGTCGCGGTCCGTGCTGTCGAGGGCGCAGATGTGCAGGCCATAGGCATCTTCCTCGCCCTCGCGGTCACCGTTGAGGTCGAACGGGATTCCGCCCGGACGGAATGCGAGATCACCCGAACCCACGGCGCGGTACAGGGCGACGATCTCGGCGGGCAGGGCGCGACCGAATTCCTTTTCCGCCGTGGCTATCGCGGCGTCCGACGCGGGCGTGGCGTCCGGAAGCGCCCGACGAACCATGTCGGTCAACGACGCGGGGTCTGCGCCGGGCGATGGCGTTGTCGACATCGACTCGGGCACAAGCAGATACGGACAAGGAAGGGCATCGGGGTCGAAGAGGACGCCCATGATGTCACCGTTCGGCGACATGTTCGCGATGGCCGGCGAGGTCAGGTCGACGAGGAGTATTTCGGCGTCACCGTCGGGCGAGACGGTCGCCTGGTAGCCGAAGTCCTCCCCCTTGTCGAGGGAGTCGGCCAGTGGTCCCAGCAGCTCGGTACCGACGCGAACAGAAGCGAATCCCGGCTCCCGGACTCCGTTCATCCCGTAGGCGGATCGGCTGATGTTGCCGGTGACCACCGCAGTATCGGTCGGCGCGATATCTGCGCGGGCGTCTCGCATCCGGCGAAGGATCGGTTCCCAGGTGGCAAGCGACGTCAGTGAGCTAATCGGCACGAGACCTGTGATACCACGCCGGCACCCACTGCAACGCCCGTCGCCTATCCGCGCGAATGAGGTCAGTGCCACGATGGTCGATCGACCACGACCGGAGGCCTCAGCGCGGCCGGCGGCGCCGATTCGTCGACCGTCCGGCACCGGGCACCTTCCCGGCCGCTTCGCGGGCCGCGCGTTTGGCGGCTGCCTTCTCCTTGGCCGACCGTTTCGGCGGCGCGTCGGTGGTGCCACGGGAGGAGTTCGGTTTGCGGCCGCGGACGATTCCGATGAATTCCTCTGCGACCTCCGACGTCGGGTCCGGCCACAGTAGTCCGACGGTGCTCGTCGGCAGACCCACGACCGGCCGATAGTCCAGGTCGCGACGGTGATGCAGCCGGGCCAGCGACTGGGGCACCACCAACAGTCCGACGCCGGCGGCGACGAGTTCGATGGCGTCGGCGGTGGTTTCGGGGCGATGTTCGATCGCGATTCCTGGACGATCGGTCACGACGAGTGGTTCGTCGAGCGGCCACAGGACGTTCTCGTCGCCGAGGTCACCGGGCCGTAGTTCGTCGCCCGCGTTGAACAGATGATCCTTTCCGAAGACCACCACCGTCGTCTCCTCGTAGAGCGTGATCGTGTGGTGTGGCCCGGGGTCGGCGTGGGTGAGCGCGTCGGGCAGGCGGGTGATCGCCACGTCGGCATCGCCGCGTCCGATCACGGCGGCCGTGTCGGCGACCTCGACCAGACTCATCTGCAGCGGGATGTCCGGGTGACGCTCACCCCAGATCCGCACCCACTTGCCCGGTGTCGTGCCCGGCGCATAGGCGAGCCGGAACGCCGCAGGACTCGACCGGTCGGCATCTGCGGGCGGATTCACGTCCCGAGGCTACCCCGGAGATTCACGGCCTCGGAGAATTGCGGGCAACGGGGATACGCTGCGAGCATGAGCTCGCAGTCGATGAAACCGGCCACCGCCGCCAAAAAGCTTGACGTCTACCTGCCGGCAACGCCGGAGGAGTTCCGCGCCGGCCCCATCACGCGCGCGGACCTGGCCGCGCTGCAGGCCGACCCGCCGCAATGGTTACGTGACCTGCGCACCAACGGACCGCACCCGAAGAACCTCGTCGCCGCCAAGCTCGGGATCTCGAATTCCGGCCTGATCCGGGGCGAGGTGACCGAGGCGTTGACGACCGAACAGATCAACGCGCTCCTCGACGAGATGCCCGAATGGCTTGCGGCCGAACGCACCAAGCATGTCGAGGCGCTGCGTGAGGAACGTCGCATCAAGTCCTTGCATGCCGATCGGCGACGGGACGAGGCAGAGACACCGGATGACGCATGATTGCCGCCCTTGGCGTGACAACGTCGCCGACAGAACCCGCGCCGGGTGACGAGGGTTCTGCGCCGGGCACGTCCGGGGTCAGCCGGCGACGTCGAGGTCGACCTCGGTGCGCCCGGTGATCCGCTCCTTGGACAGCAGGACCACGGCAGAGACGAGGGCGACAGCGAAGACCGCGGTGGCGATCCAGAACCCGACGGTGATCGCATCGGCGGCGTGCTGCGGGACCGGTGTTCGGGTGAGGCGATGCTCGATGCCGAGGATCACCGAACCGATGACCGCGACGCCCAGGGTTCCGCCCAACTGCCGGATGGTCTGCACGATGCCCGACGCCTGACTCCGCTCCGCCGAGCTCACGCGTGACAACGCGTCGGTGTTGGTCGGGGAGAACACCAAGCCGAGTCCGAAACCGGTGATGATCATGCCTGGTACCTGCCACGCGTAGTCGAGATGCGGGAGGGCCAGGGTCCAGCACGCCATGCCGATGGTGGCCATCGTCAGGCCGGTGATCACCGGCGGGCGGTTGCCGCGGCGGTCGTACCAACGGCCGCCGAGCTGCGCGCCGACGGTGATCGGCAGGATCAACGGCAGCGCCGCGACACCGGCCTTCATCGGGCTCATGTGCAGTAGATCCTGCAGGTACAGCGTGGAGAAAAGGATGGCGGCGAGCAGCGAGAACTGCACCAATCCCAGGGTCACGAGGTTCGCGGTGAACGCCCGGCGGGCGAACAGACGGACAGCGACAAGTGGTGTCGCCGAACGCCATTGGGTCACCACAAATACCGCGGTGAGGAGTACGCCGATGACGAGCGGAACGAGCGTGGCCGGTGAACTCCAGTGCCAGGTGCTGCCCTGCTGGATCGCCAGCACGGTCAGCAACAGGCCGGTCACGAGGAGAGCGGCCGCACCCATACTCACGTGAGCGTCGCGGTCACGCACATCGGCCGGGCGAGCTACGGCGACGAGGATCAGCGCCAATACGCCGACCGGAACGTTGAGCCAGAACACCGCGCGCCAACTGATCCACTCGGTGAGGGCACCACCGATCAGCGGACCGATGGCCAGGAAGACCTGCGACACCCCGGCGTACACGGCCATCGCCCGACCGCGTTCGGAGATCGGGAACGCATCCATCACGATCTTCGCCGAGACCGGCATCATCAGCGCCGCACCGATGCCCTGGGCGGCGCGCGCGGCGAGAATCCAGACCTCGCCGCCACCGGTCGGGGCTAGTCCGCAAAAGACCGACGCCATGAAGAACAGGATCACCCCGACGCGGAAGCAGGTCACCGGACCAAGTCGGTCGCCGAGCTTGCCGCCGAGGGCGACGCACGCCGCCATCGCGAGGACGTACGCGTTGACCACCCATTGCTGACCCGACGACGACAATCCGAGATCACGGGTCATCGATGGCAGCGCCACCGTGACGACGGTCTGATCGAGCATGATCATCGACAGCGCACCGGTCATCGCGAACAATGTCAGCCAGCGGTTGCCGGACAGACCCGACGCGCGGTTGACCACGCCGTTGAGTGCGGTGCTCATCGCCGGCCGCCGATCGTGCCGGTGGCGGAAGGGACGGCGGTGATGGGTCCGCCCACGGTGCGGGCAGCGAGTACGGTGTCGAGCCAGTCGTAGACGACGTCGTCCCAGACCCGCTGCCCCAGGCCACCGCAATGTCCGGAGATGCCGCTGCTCGGCTCGGGTGCAAACAGTTCCTTCTGCGCGACGGTGAGCGAGTCGTACAGCGTCTTTCCCTGGCCGCCCACCGGATCGCCGGCTGACTCGACAATGAAGGTGGGACAGGTGATCTCGGATGCCCGATCGAGCATCGTGAAGGTCTTCAGTTCGGCGAAGTAGTCGGCGATGGTGTGCACGCCGTGGCAGGCCATGCGGGAGCCGAAGAAGTCGGCGCGTTCGCGGCTGACGCGGCACATGAAGGTCATCAGCGGTGCCGCGATCCGACCTTTCCAGCCGCCGGGGATCTTGCCGCCCATGTCGGGCTGGGCGGGATCGCAGATCATCGCGGCCACGCGGGAGTCACCGGCAACACCGCGTGGGATCAGGTAGCCGGCGAACGATCGGCCCTGGGCGACGATCCGCCGGGTGTCGACGCCGGGCACGGTGACGAGCCAATCGAGGATCTGCGACAGTACGGCCTCGTAGTCGGGGCGGAAGTAGACACGGTCGACGATGAGTGTGGCGCCCTGGCCGGGACCTTCGATGCTCAGGACGTTGTAGCCACGGGCCAGCGCGCCCTGGGCGAATCCCCACCCGGATTCGGCGGTGGAGTCGTATCCGCACGGCATGACGACAGTGGGTCGCGGACGGGTCACGTCGGCGTCGGGCCGGAACAGCCAGCCGTGGATGCCGATCTGCCGGGTGCCCGAAGTGGTCGACGAGACGAACGGGATCGACACCTCCTCGGCGACGATCGGACTGGCGGTGTGCGACAACAGTTCCATCGCGCGACCGAAGGTGCGGCTGTGCGCCTGATACGCATCCTGGAGGCGCTGATCGTCAAGGTCGGTGCGCAGGTAGAAGTAGGCCTGACGGTAATACTCGCTGGCTCGCAGATACGACTGGTGAGCGGTCACGAGGTGTCCGGCGGCGTGGGCCTGCTCGGCCGCGGTGCGCACCGACTCGGCGCGGGCGAGCCACCGTGTGTACCACCGCTGCGGGTTGTACTTGCCGCCGATCTCGCGGGCGGTGGTGTACGCCTCGCCGAGGTCGGCGGCGCCGACGGCTGCCGCCGACAGTGTGCGGCCGAACTGGCCGTCGAACTCTTCGTTGGCGAATGCCAGTCGCTGTGTCATGAGAATCTCCTTCAGAGTCGTGCTGATGCGGTGTCATCAGCACACTCCGCGGACCTCACAAAACGCTCACAAGTCGGAAAAGCGCTGGTGATCGTGGGTGCTGAGCGCATCGGCCGCATCGATCCACCCGCCCCGCCACCCTCGCTCGAACATCGACGGATCGGTTTCGCGGGCGCGTCGCAGCGCGTCGTGGGTGAACGGATTGCGCGGCCAGTCGAGTCCGGCGTCGACGGCATAGCGTCGAGACACGGCGAAAGCGCGGCCCGCTCGTTCGATCTGTCCGGCGGCGGTCAGATGGTTGCCGCGCTGTTCGATGGTGTCGCAGATCTGCACACCGCCCGACTCCAGATACGTGCGGAACGCCTGATCGTTCCACCGCAGCCCCATGTCGGTGTCCCCTTCGAACAGCGACGCGATGCCGAGCATCACTGCTGCGAGGTAGGTGGCGAGCGGGTCGCCGCGTTCGGTGCCGAGGGCGAGCGCGGTGTGCGCGTGATCGAGCGCTTCGGTGAACTGGCCCGCGATCACCTCGCACAGCGCCTGTGCGGCGGTGACCGTCGCCTCGATCCCCGGCGCTCTACTTCCCACGGTGTCGTCGCCGGTCATCGAGGCGGCATACCGGGCGTAGTCCTGCGCAACGGTGAAGTCGTCGCCGACCCACGCGGCCAGCGAAACGAGAGCCATTCGAGTGCAATGCATCTCGGGATCGCCGTCGCCCGGCTTGATGGTCTCGGAGAGTTCGTCGAGAGGGATCGAGGTGAGGTATTTGTGTGCCTCGTCGGTGAGTTGGCTGAACGCCAGCGCCGATCCCAGCGCGAGTGTGACCATGGCGGTCGTCCGTGGTCGGCACCGACCGTCGGCCGTGGTCGTCGCCGCGACTCTCAGGACCCGGATGCCGTCGGCCAGCCGGCGGCGCAGATACCAGTAGACGCCCAGGCGTTCGAGGACGTCGATGTGGTCGTCGAGGCGGGCGGGATCGGCCACCACGGACTCCAGGAAGGCCATCACGGTGCTGTGATCGTCGTCGACGCGGGAGAGATCCCGCGCGGATTGGGGTGTGCTGCGAATCGGGGTCGACGACAGCAGGGTCGCGATGGCGTCGTCGCGCGCGGTTCGCGCCGCATCGGCCCGTTCCGGTGCGCTTGAGCGGGCGTGTTCGGCAACGGTGTGCGGAATGGTGAATCGTGTTGGGCGGTGCCTATTTCCGCGGATCGGCCACAGCAGGGAGCGGCGAGTGAACTCGCCGAGGTCGTCGGCGATCGACATGCTGCCGCTCACCGTGGCGGCCAGCGTCGGCGTGAACGGACTGCGCAGGGCGGCGAGGCGGAGGAATCGGTCGAACAGATCGTCGTCCATTGAGTCGAAGGCGAGGGCGAATGCCCGGCTCACGGGTTCGGGCACCGCGGTGCTGAGTTGGTCGGCCACCTCGGCGAGCGAGAAGGTGGCGGTGCGGGCGGCGGCGAGTTCCAGTCCTCGCGGCAGACCGCCCATCGCGCGACAGACTCAGTCGAGGTCGCCGCGGTCGTCGGCGCCGGCGTCGAATTGTCCTGTCACACCACGGATACGGTCGGCAAGCAAGCGCTGCGCCGGCGGGAGGGCGCCGGCGGTGGGCGACTCGGTCGGCAGGGGATGAACGGTCACCTCGCGTTCCCCGGCGACGCCGATCGGAGTGCCGACGATGAGTACGGTGACAGCGGCGCAGCGCTGCAGGAGGATGTCGATACTGTTGTTGGCCAGAGCAGTTGGGCGGTCGACGCGATGCCCGTCGAGGACGAGCAGCGTGGACGTCGTGGACAGGTGAGCGCACAGCTGGTCGCTGGCGGCCGGGGTGTCGGCCGACGGCTGGATGCGCATCGCCTCCAGGATCGTGGTGGCGTCGTCGACCTCGTCGCGGCGGGCGACGTACCAGACGCCGTCGTCGAAGCCATCCGCTGCCCGGCGGGCCGCTTCGATGGCCAGCCGCGTCTTGCCGACACCGGGGATGCCGGTGATGGTGACGACCCGCTCGTTCTCGAGCAGGCGGACCACGTGCGCGAGTTCGGCGTCGCGGCCCACGAACGACGTGTGCTGCGACGGCAGCCGGACGTGGCGCACCGCACGACTGTGGTCATCGAGGACGGCGCGGTGCGCGCCGCGGGTCTCGGCATTTGGCTCCACACCGAGTTCGGTGGCGAGCAGTTCGCGGATGTCGCGGTAGGCGAGCAGCGCTTCGGCCCGTTGCCCGCCGGCGGCCAGCGCGGTGATCTTCACCGTCCACGCATGCTCGCGAGCGGATCACGGGTGATGAGCGCCTGCGCCTCGTCGAGTGCGCGGTCGAACTCACCTGCGGTCAGCAGCAGGTCGGCGCGGCGGGTCAACAACGAGGCCCGGACCGCGTGCAGGCGTGGTCGCGTCCGGTCGATCGTGGGTGTCGACGTCGCGGTGGTGAACGGCTCACCACGCCACTGGTTGAGCAGGTCCTCGAGCGCACCGACGGACGGGGTCCGGGCCGGGTCGAGCAGGTCGGCCGCGGCGGACTCGAAGGCGATCGAGTCGACGACCACCTCGCCGAGATCGAGACGATAGCCGGCACGGTCGGTGACGATGGCCGACGGCTCACCTTCCGACGACAAGGCTTTGCGCAGCCGCCAGATCTGGGACTCCAGCGCACGGTGTGTGCGCTCGGGAGCGTCCGGACCCCACACGTCGGTGATGAGTAGGGACGCGGGAACGGGACGTCCGGCGTGTGCACAAAGCACTGCGAGGATTGTTCGCGGTTTCGTGCCACCGGGATCGCAACGCAGAGTTCCCCGTTCGGCGACGAGTTCGCCGAGGTCGCGAATCACCAACACAGGCGTGCCTCGGTGACCAGCGGGGAGAGTTGCCTCATAGGTCGATGATAAGGGCGAATTGGGCGATTGTGGCCAGACTCGGGCGGATCTACCTCAGGCATCGTCGGCGGCGTCACGACGAAGCGTTTGGTGTGCAACGGATTTCACGCCCGCAACGCGGCCGTCAACCCGCAAGTCACCAGATAGGCGACGACGAACACAATCCCTCCACCCCGAGATACGTCGACGGGTGAGAAAGATCGGCACACACACGTCAACGCCACGGCAGCAGCGATGATGGGATGAGGTTGCCGATCGCGAGATCCCGATTGCTCCGGATGGTGGACACGACCGTCGTCACCAGCTCAGCACCTGGCCACCACCAACAGAATCAGCAACGCCTGCCCACCATCGCCGGTAGGTCGATGCGAATCATCTTTTCCGGCAGGCCATATGGAAGAATCGCGGCTGAAATCCCGAGGATCAAACGGATATTGACCATGCCGGTGCCCGCAACGTTGCCCCAGCCGAGCGGCGATGGCCGAACCGCAGAGCACCACGGCACCGAGCACCTGGAAACCAACTCGAGGAACGCGCGACTCGCAGAGCGGGTGACTCGCGGCCATCGGCACCACCAGATCGGCGTTCCCCGGCCAGTCGGATCATCGATCGCCGCGATGCACCACGGAAACGCCAGACTCTCCGGCTGCGCACCGGCAAGCGATGAAACCATTGGCGGCCGCGCGCGGCGATCGTCCCGACCGGGATCGATCGTTGAGCCGCGCCGGCGATGCGTCGACCGCCTCACCGGTACCGACGGGACGAGGTGGAGACACCGGACGACGAAATGTAACCGGGAGATATGCGGCAACTCACGACGCATACGACCTCGAAACCCCGCAGCGCTCCCGGATATATCGCGACATCGCCAGGTCGCGGTGTTGCACGAAGCAGCGCAGCCCGGTCAATCGAGCTCGACGTCGCGGTAGGGGAACCGCCTGGGTCGACGGCGCGGCGGATCGGTGACAGGCACTTGTCCGGCGCCACCGAGTGCAGGTGATCTGATATCGTACGGGGACCCGGCGTATGCCACATAGTGGCCCGAAACAACACTCTCGGGTCATTCGTGCCGCGGCGGAATCGTTGCCCCCCAAGGTTTCACGTCTGAACTGAGAAGGCTGTCCGCTCGATCAGCGGGTACCGGAGTCGGGGTGTAGACCGAGCACGTATCCGACGGCCGCCTCCAGCACGATCATGAGAACCCCGGCGCGGAAGCCAGATCGAACGCTCAGAGTCGCTTTCGATCCGACGCCCACCCTGGCATCCCATCCCCGACCGGCTCTCTGCGGAAGCGGAGGGATTTGAGCCTAATCAGCCCTCACGGTCAGGTGTAGATATACGCTCTGACCTGCGGTTTAACGTCACCCTAGGTCACCCCAGATAATCCGGTTTCGTGGTCAAGTGCGGGCAAATTGTGGGCACGAAGAAGTTGAGGCGATGGTCCACCTCGCCTGCCGGGAATGTCCGTTGTTCGAAGGGATTCCCGGATAGTCGCGCAGCGCCCACCAGAGAAGTGGATAGCGTCCGAGCCATGGACAAGTGGGAGTACACGCTGGTCGACACGGTGATCAGTGCATATCGGAACGCTGACGATCAATCAGCCGAATGGCTGGAGCATTTGAATGCGCTTGGCGCCGAAGGCTGGGAAGTAGTGAGCGACACCATCATCTACGCCAAGGGGTACAACTCGACACAATGGCCGGTGCTCCTGCTGAAGCGCAAGGTGGCTGCTTGACCGCTCATGATGAGCTAAGCCAGCGCGAGCCTGCCACGTCATCGCTCGATGGTGATTAGGTGCGTCATCTGTGTGAGCTGACGACGGATCGCGGAGTAGTCATCCGCATGGTTCTCCCGGCAGGGACCGCCGGACATCTGACTCAGACCAGATCGGTCCGCGCGCCACGCCCCGGTCGGTTCGCGTTCCAGTCGTCGGTGGTGGCCGACCTCCAGCCGCGCACGGTGCCCTTGGGTAGCGAGCCGTCGTCGTTCACCTCTCCGACGATCACGTCAGGGTCGGGCAGCGTGTACCGGGACAGCGTCGGCGCGGCGACGCCGATCCGCGCGGCAACCTGGGCTCGGGAGAGGAAGTGTTCCGCCGTGCCGATCAGCGTACATCACCGCAATGCAAGGTCTGACCGGCGAAAATCGTGGGCAGAAGCGCACGCCGACACCACGGCCGGATAACAGAAAAGCCCCTCACCTGCGAAAACAGGTGAAGGGCTACAGCGGAAGCGGAGGGATTTGAACCCCCGGTGCTGTTTAGGCACGCTCGCTTTCAAGGCGAGTGCATTCGGCCGCTCTGCCACGCTTCCCTGCGCAAAAGGGTACGTGAAACGTCACAACGGGACCGAATCGGCTCCCGACCCGAGCACCGCGATCCGGGCCGAGACCCACGGCGGGTACGGCGACCACCATCGACCCCTCTGCAGTAGGAGTCGACATGACTCACGCGGCACATCTTTGCTCACGCTCGCATTGCCACGACCGCGCGCACGCGCAGGCACCGCGCGACCTGAGGGCCACCGCGTCAACGACCGGACGCGCAGTCCGGGGCTGCCGGCCAACACCGATGTGCCACCATCGACTCATGCGCGCGGTCACCGTCTCCGACTCCGGCGAACTGAGCATCGCCACCATCGACGATCCGGTTGCCGGCTCCGACGAGGTGGTCATCGACGTGGTGTCGGCCGGCGTGAACCGCGCCGACGTGCTGCAACGACGCGGCCTCTATCCACCACCACCCGGGGCGCCCGACACCCTGGGGCTCGAGGTGTCCGGACGCATCCGGGCGGTCGGCTCCGATGTCGTCGGCTGGGCGCCCGGCGACGAGGTGTGCGCGTTGCTCGCCGGCGGCGGCTACGCCGAGCAGGTGGCCGTGCCCGCCGCCCAGGTCCTGCCGGTCCCGGCCGGGGTGTCGGTGGCCGACGCCGCCGCTCTGCCGGAGGTGGCCTGCACCGTCGTCTCCAACGTCATCGAAGCCGCCCACCTGGTCCCCGGCGAACTCCTGCTCATCCATGGCGGGTCGAGCGGGATCGGTACGCACGCGATCCAATTGGCGCGGGCGCTCGACGCGCGTGTCGCAGTGACCGCGCGAACCGCCGACAAACTCGACCGTTGCCGCGAGCTGGGCGCCGACATCACCATCAACTACGCCGAGCAGGACTTCGTCCATATCATCTCCGAGCAGGGCGGCGCGGACGTCATCCTCGATATCGTCGGCGCAAAATACTTGGCGCGCAACGTTTCCGCGCTGCGAACGGGTGGGCGGCTGGTGATCATCGGGATGCAGGGCGGAACGAAGGCCGAACTGTCGATCGCAGCGCTGATGGCCAAACGGGCCTCGGTCATCGGCACCACGTTGCGTTCCCGACCGGTCGACGGCAACGACGGCAAGGGACATGTGGTCGCGCGCACCCGCGAACTGACGTGGCCGCTGATCGAGGCCGGAAAGGTCGTCCCCGTCATCGACAGCGTCTTCGGACTCGACGACGCCGACGCCGCCCATCAGCGCCTCGACAGCGGCGAGTCGATCGGGAAGGTCCTGCTGCGGGTGTCGGACTGAAGAATCAGTCGCAGGCCTTGCGGATCCGCTCGAAGGCATCACCGATGGATTCGTACTGCTCGGGTGCCACCACGTCGACGACGAGCCGTTTGATCAGACCGTCGCGCACGCTCATCTGCCGGTCGAGTTCCACCCGCCCGGCCTCGGTGATCCGCACCAGCCGGTGCCGGGCGTCGGCCTGCGACGCCACCCGCTCAAGGGTTCCGTCGTCGATGAGTCGACTCACGATGCGCGACACCGTGCTGACGCCGGCGTGCAGGGTGGCAGCCAGTTCGCTGATACCGATCGAGTCGCGGACCGCGAGGATCTCCAGCAGGCGCATGTCGGTCGCCGAGAAACCTGCCGCGGCGAACCCGGCGGTCACCTGAGCCATCAGTGCCCAACCACCGTCGACGAAGTTATGCCAGACCTGCTGCTGGCTCTCGGTGAGACGGCACGGACCACCTGTGGACGCGTGGCCGCGTCCCGACTCGGGCTCCCGCATATTCACTGTGTCGAAGATAGTGCGGTGTGCGTCAAATTACGAAACGGTGTGGGTCGTCCGACCGACAACCCGTCGCGCACCGTGGCAATTCAGGCGAGGGAGCCGAGTGTCCTGACCAGATGATCCACTTCGTACGGGGTGGAGTACGGCCCGAGGCCCACGGTGACCGCACCGCCGAAGTCGCCGGCACCCATCCGGGTCAGCGCCCGGCTGGGAAGGTCGGCCAACGCGCAGATCCCGTTGTCGGCGAGCCGACGGACCACGGTGTCGGCACCGACCCCGTCGACGGCGAAGCTGACGAGCGGGACGCGGTTGTCGCTCTTGCCGATGACCGAGACGTGATTGAGCTGGTCGAGTGTGGTCACCAGATAGAACCCGAGCCGTTGCAGGTACTCCGACACGCCGTCGAGGGCCGCGACGACGCGTCGTCGGCGTTTACCGAACGCATCGGGGTCCAGGGCGGCCAGATGCTCCACCGACGCCACCAGACCTGCGAGCAACGCACCCTGGTGTTCGCCCACCTCGAGACGTTCGGGTCCGACGGCATGGGGATTGGACGAGAGTGACGAGAGGTTGTCCATCGCCCGCGGGTCGGCGAACACCATCGCCGCCACCCGCGGACCGCCCCACCGTTCGGCCGACACCACCAACACGTCGGCACCGAGTTCGGTGATGTCGAGGGGCACGTAGGGCGCGGCGCTGGTGGCGTCGACGACCAGCCTGGCACCGACCGCCCTCGTGCGTTTGGCGATCTCGGCGACGTCGGTGAGAGTGCCCAACGTCGACGACGCCAACGGGACGGCGACGACGGCGGTGCGATCGTCGATGAGGTCGTCGTACTGCCAGGTGGGCAGTTCGCCGGTCTCGACGTCGATCTCCGCCCAGCGCAGCTGGCCACCCACCCGACCGAGGGCGCGCACCCACGGCAGGATGTTCGGCTCGTCGTCCTGGCGGCTGACGACGACATTGCCTGACAGCCACGTGTTGGGTTTGATCGCCTCGGCCAGCGTCCACAGCAACAGCGACCGGGACGGGCCGAGGACCACCCCGGAGGCCTGCGCGGCCACCATGTCGGCGATCGCCCGACGCGCACCGTCGAGGGCGTCGGCGGTGGCGCGGGCGGCGGGATATCGCCCCGACGGCGCCGCTCCGAGCTGGCGAAATCCGGTCGACACCGCACTGGCGACCGAATCCGGGATCACCATGCCGGCCTGCGGATCAAGACGGATCCAGCCGTCACCGAGCGACGGGAACAGTCCGCGCGCATGGGCGACATCGAAGGCCATGGGCCCCACCATAGACGGGCGTCATCGCGTCTCAGCGAGGTATCGCCGCGGGTATCGCCCCGACCCGTCGACGGCTTGGGCACAATGGGGGCATGGTCATCGACGGCACACCTGCGAGCCCCTTCGGTAGTCCCGATCACGACGGCGCGTCCGAACCCGGCAACGATTCCATCGTGGTGGTGGGTGCGGACGCCCCCCTGGGCACCGCCGCCGCCTCCGCCGAGTCGTCGGACGACGGCACGAGCGTCGCCGACATGGTGGAGCAGCCCGCGAAGGTGATGCGCATCGGCACCATGATCAAGCAGCTGCTCGAGGAGGTGCGGGCGGCACCTCTCGACGAGGCGAGCCGCAACCGGCTCCGCGAGATCCACGAGTCGTCGATCCGCGAACTCGAGGACGGGTTGGCGCCGGAGCTGCGTGAGGAACTCGAACGTCTGGCGCTGCCCTTCACCGACGACACCACCCCTTCGGACGCCGAACTCCGCATCGCCCAGGCACAGCTCGTCGGCTGGCTCGAAGGCCTCTTCCACGGCATCCAGACCGCACTGTTCGCCCAACAGATGGCCGCCCGGGCGCAGCTCGAGCAGATGCGGCAGGGCGCATTGCCGCCGGGAATGATGCCGGCTTCGGGGAGCGGACACGGAAGTACCGGGCAGTACCTGTAGGGCACCTCGGCAGCTCCCCCGAGAACCTCTGTGCCGGGTGACCACATGAGCGCTCTGTATGCTCAAGCCTCGTGTCAGCGGAAGTGATCGAGGGGCAGGTGCCACCGCCCCCGCCGGGCGCGGGATCTCGGTCGATGAGCCGGGCCTTCGGCGACCTGGCCGAAGGCATACGGTCGCGGGAGCTGTGGCTGCATCTGGGGTGGCAGGACATCAAACAGCGGTATCGCCGCTCGGTGCTGGGCCCCCTGTGGATCACCATCGCCACCGGCGTGACCGCCGTGGCGATGGGCTTGCTCTACGGCGAGCTCTTCCACATGGACATCAAGACCTTCCTGCCGTACGTCACGCTCGGGTTCATCTTCTGGAACTTCATCCAGAACTCCATCCTCGAGGGGGCGGAGGTCTTCGCCAAGAACGAAGGCCTGATCAAGCAGCTGCCCGCGCCGGTGAGCGTGCACGTCTACCGGATGGTGTGGCGGCAGCTGATCATCTTCGCCCACAACATCGTGATCTACATCGTGATCCTGATCGTCTTCCCGCAGCCGATCAATTGGACTGTGGTACTGGTGATTCCGGCGATCATCCTGTACGTCATCAACGGCGTGTGGGTGTCGATCGTATTCGGCATTCTCTCCACCCGGTTCCGTGACATCGGGCAGTTGCTGACGACGGCGGTGCAGTTGGTGTTCTTCATGACACCGATTATCTGGACGACGCAGAGCCTGAGCCAGGTCGGCGGGGAGAATCCGCGCCTGCGGCTGGTGGAACTGAACCCGATGTATCACTACCTCGACATCGCGCGGGGGCCCCTGCTCGGCCAGTCGGTGGCGTTCTATCACTGGGCGATCGTCATCGGCTGCACCGCGATCGGGTGGCTCGCCGCGTTGGCGGTCATGCGTAACTACCGGGCCCGCGTGGCGTATTGGGTGTGATTGGGCGATGAGTAATACCAGTTCGGTACGCGTGGACACGTGGGATGCGTGTGTGGATTTCCCGATCTTCGATGCGAAGACCCGGTCGTTGAAGAAGTCGGTGATGGGTGCGGCCGGCGGGGTGATCGGCGCCAACGACTCGAACGTCATCGTCGTCGAGGCCCTGAAGAACATCAACCTGCACCTCGAACACGGTGACCGCGTCGGTCTGGTCGGCCACAACGGTGCCGGCAAGTCGACATTGCTGCGTCTGCTGTCCGGGATCTACGAGCCGACGCGTGGCGCCTGCCGGGTGACCGGACGGGTGGCCCCGGTGTTCGACCTCGGCGTCGGCATGGATCCGGAGATCTCCGGCTACGAAAACATCATCATCCGCGGCATGTTCCTGGGACTGACACGCAAGGCGATGCTGCGCAAGATCGACGAGATCGCCGACTTCTCCGAACTCGGCGACTACCTGCAGATGCCGCTGCGAACCTACTCGACGGGTATGCGGGTGCGACTTGCCCTCGGCGTGGTCACCAGCATCGATCCGGAGATCCTGATCCTCGACGAGGGCATCGGCGCGGTGGACGCCGAATTCATGAAGAAGGCCCGAATCCGGTTGCAGGCCCTGGTCGAACGGTCCGGCATCCTGGTGTTCGCCAGCCACTCCAACGAGTTCCTCGCCCAGCTCTGCGATCGTGCGCTGTGGATCGATCACGGCGAAGTCCGGATGGACGGCGGAATCGAAGAGGTGGTCGGCGCCTACGAGGGTCCCGACGCTGCCGCGCATGTGCGTGAGGTGCTGGCCGGGATGAAGCGCGACGAGGCTGCCGGCGAGGGCACCGACGGGGACACGCCGACATGAGCACCGACACCGTGGTGGCGGTGGTGGTCACCCACCGTCGCGCGGAGCTGTTGGCGGCGTCACTGAAAGTCCTGGCCACGCAGTCACGTCCGGTCGACCACATCGTCGTCGTCGACAATGCCGACGAGGCTGTCGTCGCCGACCTTGTTGCCGCACAGCCGGTTCCGACAACCTATCTCGGATCGAGGCGAAACCTCGGCGGCGCAGGCGGATTCGCCCTCGGCATGCTGCATGCCCTGGCACTCGGTGCCGATTGGGTCTGGTGCGCCGACGACGACGGCCGGCCCGAGGGCAGTGAGGTTCTCGCGACGCTGATGGACTGTGCGATCACGCACGATCTCGCCGAGGTCTCCCCGGTGGTCGCCAACATCAACGACCCGGAGACTCTCGCGTTCCCGTTGCGCCGGGGAGTCGTGTGGCGGCGCAAGCGATCCGAGTTGTTCGAACCCGGCAACCCCGACGGCGACCTGCTGCCCGGGATCGCGTCGCTGTTCAACGGCGCACTGTTCCGCGCGGCGACGCTGGAGATGATCGGCGTGCCGGACCTACGGTTGTTCTTCCGCGGCGACGAGGTGGAGATGCACCGTCGGTTGCAGCGATCGGGTCTGGCCTTCGGCACCTGCCTGAGCACCGCATACCTGCATCCCTACGGCACCGACGAGTTCCGGCCGATCCTCGGTGGTCGGATGCACACCCAGTATCCGGACAACCCGACCAAACGCTTCTTCACCTACCGCAATCGTGGCTATCTGATGAGCCAGCCGGGGATGCGCAAGCTCCTCCCCCAGGAGTACGCCCGCTTCGGCTGGTACTTCCTGGTGCAGCAGCACGACGTCAAGGGCTTCGCCGAGTGGCTGCGGTTGCAGCGCCTCGGCCGTCGTGAGCGGTTCGTCCGGCCGGACTCTGACTGACTTACCAACTGCCGGTCGCTTCCCGGATACTCGCGGGCCGGCAGCCCACGGACCATCGGATTCTCCCCAGATGCAACCACAAAACTAGAACGTGTTCTACCCTGAGTGGGCTGGTCTACGAGTACCAAAGGGGCACACCGATGCGTTTCACCTTCGCCGAAGCGATGACCGACCCGGCCTACTACGCGCCACTCGCGCAGGCTGCGGAGAAGGCCGGGTATGCAGGATTCACCATTCCCGATTCCCTCGCCTACCCCGAGGAATCGGACGCAACCTATCCCTACACCCCCGACGGCAATCGGGAGTTCCTCGAGGACAAGGCGTTCATCGAGACCTTCATCCAGGCGGCGGCACTCGGCGCGGTCACCTCGACCATCCGCTTCACCCCGTTCGTCCTCAAGCTTCCGGTGCGTCCGCCTGTGCTCGTGGCCAAGCAGGCCGCGTCGGTGGCCTACCTGACAGGCAACCGCCTCGCGCTCGGCGTCGGCACCAGTCCGTGGCCGGAGGACTACGAGATCATGGGTGTGGATTTCCGTCGCCGCGGCAAGCGGATGGACGAGTGTATGGACATCATCCGCGGACTGACCTCCGGCGGGTACTTCGAGTTCCACGGCGAGTTCTACGACATCCCCACGATCAAGATGGCACCGACCCCCACCGAACCCATTCCGCTGCTCGTCGGCGGTCACGCCGAGCCGGCGCTGCGCCGGGCAGTGATCCGCGGCGACGGCTGGATGCACGGCGGCGGACCGGCCGAGGAACTCGACGCCCTGCTCGAGCGGATCGCCGACCTCCGCAGGGCCGAAGGAAGAACGAACGACCCCTTCGAGATTCACGTCATCTCTCTGGACGCCTACACCGTCGACGGGGTGAAGAAGCTGGAGGACAAGGGGATCACCGATGTGATCGTCGGATTCCGGCTGCCCTACGTCGTCGGCCAGGACACCGAACCACTGCAGACGAAAATCGACCATCTCAACTGGTACGCCGACAACGTCATCGACAAGGTCAACCGCTGAGCCGCAACGCGATCGGCGCGTCCACTATCCAGAGCTCTGCATCCGGACCACCTGCGAATGACAGAATTCGGTGCGGTCGGTGATGTGCAGACCCGCCTGCGACAACTCGCGATACAGGGGCGTACCGGTGAAGTGGAACGGCTCGAAGTACCAATTCAGCGTGCCGCCCGGCAATTCGACGAACGGCACGTCACGCTCACCATCGGTGATCACCCACATCACCTCGCACGACTCCGCGAATGCCCGGTAGGCGGTGACGGGCTGGTCGACATCCCACAGCCGACCGGCCCGTGCCGCGTCGACGGCCGGACCGAGATCACGGAGGCCGACGAAGTCGGCAGGTCTGGCCGACATCACCACGCGCTGCGACACCGGACTCCAGGAGGGGGCCGAGTCGAACGCCACACAGTCACCGGGCTGCGCGTGCTCGCCGATGTAGTCGGCAACCGCGGAGAAATCGCTGCCACCCATGTGGCCGTAGGTGCCACGGCCCGCCACATATCCCGGTGCTGCAGCCACCGCCGGGATCAGCACGACGAGCAGGGAGATCCAACGGCTTTCCCGGGCGATGTGCATGGCCGACCATGCCAGTAGCAACGCCACTCCCGGCGTCGTGAACGCCAGGTACCGCGGCGTGTACAGCGGCTCCCCGATGACCGAGATCAGCCACACGAGGCCCGCGGGCACGACGAGCCAGCACAGCGACAGAACCAGCACCCGATGTCCCTCGTGCGTCCAGGACATCATCGACGCAACCACACCCACCACCACGACAAGCAGCGCCGTCACCGCGAAGGGCCATGACCCGTCGAAAAACTCCCATAGGGCATAGACCGCAACGGTCCGGTCCGTGGTATCCGGAATCCAATCGATCTGCGCGCGCTGCCCGCTCACCCACCAAACGAAGGGCGACAAGACGATCGCCACGCCTACCGCCGTCGCGAACAACCACGGCCATGCCGAGCGTTTGGTCAGCAGCACATACATCAGGTGCGCGACAACAAGTGTCAGCGAAAGCAGAAACCAGATCCCGGCAATCCCCGCGACGAACCCATACGCCACCCACCACCATCGTCCGCGATCAAGTGCGTACAACAGCACGAGGCACAACGCGATCGACAGAAAGACGGTTCCCGCATACGATCTCGCCTCCATACCGGCCCACGTGATTCGTGGGACGGTGAGAAGTGCGAGCGCGGCGAGGACGCCGAACCAGGTGCTCCACAACCGATTTCCGAGTACCACCAACAGGGCCGATGCGCCCCCGATCGCCATCGCCGACGGGAACCGCAGTGAGAATTCGGAGATCCCGAACACCGACGCCCACGCCTTCGTCACCATGTAGTAGGCAGCGTGCACCCCGTCGGTGTGATGGACCAGCGACAGCAGTTGCGGATAGCTACGATCGATCGCGGACACCGTGGCCGCCTCGTCGTACCAGAACGACGGACGCCACGACCCGGCCGCGGAGAGAACGACCCCGAGAAGCCCGACGGCCAGCGACGCACCGAGTAGCCACCGGCGACCAGTCACCGCCCGATCAGTCACCGCCCGATCAGTCACCGTCGAAGAGTCGCTGCCAGTTCTCATGGCTCGTGAGTCGCGGCACGGCGTCACGCCACTGCTGCGCGATCTCCGGCGCCCGTCGTCGCAATATCCACGAAAGGCGCGCCAACTCGCGGCCCTGCCGGACAGCGATGTCTTTGTCACGGCGACGCACCCGAACCCCGGTCTGCGACGCATCGGTGACGACGGCCTCACTGAACAACCCGACGTGCCACCACCGCGCATCGTGCGCCGAGATGGCCACCTTCCCCGGCGCCACCCGACCGAGGAACTGCTTGACCACGCGCTTGGCGAGCACCTGATCGAGTTTGTCCTCCTTCGGTTCCGGGCCGCGCACCACGATCCGCGGATCGTCGGCCAACGCTTCAGTGGCCTCGCGCCGCACCGTGTCGGGGTAATGCGAACGCAGCTCCGCGAGCTCGGCGAGTTTGCTGCGTCCACCGTCGGCCAGAATCGTTGGGCCAGAGAGAAAATCGCGTACCGCCAGGAGGAACGTCTCGGCCAGCCCGTACTGCATGGAGACGATGTGACTCGTGATCTCCCGCGCGACAACAGCACTCACGGTCTTCGGATCGAATCGATCATGAATCGCCGCGACGATCAGGGCATTGCGCCAACTGAAATACCGCGACCAGTCGTCGTAATCCTTCAGATGGAAATCGGCATGCCACACACCGGCGTTGGGCAGGGTGATGGTGGGGAACCCGGCCTTGCGGGCACGGATTCCGAACTCGATGTCGTCCCATTGGAAGAACAGCGGCAGCGACAATCCCGCCTCCACCACCGCCTCAGCGGGGAGAAGGCATGTCCACCAACCATTCCAGCCGGCATCGGTGCGCGGGTCCTGCTGCTTCTCGAGCGCGTTCAGCCCGGCCTTGCCACGCGGCCCCGGGCGACCGGCCTTCAGCTGATCGAGGGCTTCCCACTCGCTGGTCATGTGCACTCGGTAGGTCTCCGACAACAGCAGCATCTGCGAGCCGACCAGGACCGGACGAGTTGCGTTGTTGGCCATCGCCGACAGACGCACCACCGACTCCGGCTCGCACAGGATGTCGTCGTCCATCACCACGATGTCGGTGTCACATGACCCGTTCTTGGTGAGTTCGTGCAAACCTCGGTTGAATCCCCCTGCACCGCCCAGATTCGGCTGGATCAAGTACTGCAGGCGTGGTCCGAGCGCATCTTTGACCAACGGGAACTGTTCATGCGAGTCAACACGCTGCGTTCCCTGGTCCACCACGTACACCGCGTCGATGAGTCCCAGTGCGACGGGATCACCCGCCAAGGTCAGCAGCGTCGAGATGGCGTCGGCTGGGCGGTTGTGTGTACATATCACCACCGAAATGGCGCGGTTGCGTTCCGGACGGGTCACCGACCACGTCACGTTCGACACGCTCGCTGCGCCACCAATCGCTGTGGCGTCAAACCAGATCGCGCCTCCGTCGAGGAATCGTCGGACCTCGACATCGACCGTCGCCCGGCCATTGCCGGTGACCTCGATGACGTCCACGGGGCGCCGACGGCCACCCGCATCCGAGGCGTTGACCTCGACACGCAGACACCCGCCCTCGGCGACGCGATGGTCGAACTCGAGCCGCACGGAATCAATGGCGGTATATCGCTGCCAATAACTCGCGGCAAATCGCCCGAAATACGTATTCGTACTCAGGATGGCACCCGGCTCCATCCGGACCTCGGTCCGGTCCGGGCGCACCATCGCCATGTTGGCGTCGACGTACATTCCCGGGGCCACACGGGGATTGGGGCCGGCGAACAATGTTCGCTGGACCAATACCAGGGCTTCTTCCTGCATCACACCTCTGCTATCGCGCGGACCGATGTCGATGTTGCGGCCCGATTCCCGTCGAGACTAGCTCACAGCGACCTGCCAGCCGGAAATCACGCGCGCGTAATCAAGTGATCCAGTGCCGTTTCGGCAGCGTGAAATCCACACATTCCGTGCACGCCACCTCCGGGCGGCGTCGCCGAGGAACACAGGTACACCCCGGCGACACCGGTGGCGTACGGCGTCGTCGTCGGCCGTGGCCGTGCGATCAAGTGCAGCAGGTCATTGGGTCCGCCGCCGATGTCACCGCGCACATAGTTCGGATTGTCCATCTCGAGTTCACCCGGGGTTCGCGCCCGGACGTCGACGACGCGGTCGGCGAAACCCGGCGCGAATCGCTCGATCTGCGCGGTCACCAGCTCGGTGACCGGGCCGTCGAATCCATTGGGCACATGCGCATACGCCCAGAGCGGACGCAGCGAACCCGCGGCGCGACCCGGGTCGGCCAGCCACTGCTGTCCCACCAGAACGAAGGGACGCTGCGGCATCCGCCCGGTCAGCACGGCCCGCTCGGCGTCGGCGATCTGCGCGGACGTGCCGCCGACGTGGACGGTGCCCGCCCGGTCACAGCCGGGCGCCGTCCACCCCATCTCGCCGTCGATCACATAGTCGACCTTGAAGGCTGCGGTCGGATGCTCGATCGCCCGCAACGCGCGGCCGAGGCGAGGCGGAATGGCGGTGCCCAGCAGATCCGCCGCGAACTCCGGCGCCGTGTCCAGGATCACGATGTCGGCGTCGGCGACGTCGCGGTAACGGTCGATTCGCCGGCCCGTCACCACCTCGCCCCCGAGTTCGGCCAGTAGAGCGGCCATGGCCGATGCGATGGCCGCCGACCCGCCTTCGGCCACCGGCCATCCGGCGTGATGCCCCGCCGCGACCAGCATCACCCCGGCCGCCGAGGAACCCGGCCGGTCCAGTCGGGTGAACCCGTGCGCGGCCATCCCGGTGAACAGCGCCCGCGCGCCCGGTGTCCGCATCATCCGCGCCAGCATCGTCGCCGGGGCGAGGGCACGCACACCGAATCGGGTCAGCATGATCGGATGTCGGGGCACGTGGGCGAACGGCCGCAGGATGTCGGTACCGATGGCGTCGAATCGTGCCGCGAGCGGCCCGAACAAGCCCTTCCAGCGCGGACCGTCGACACCGAGGCCGTCGGCCGTCTCATCGATGTCGCGGTACAACAGCGCTGCGGTGCCGTCGTCGAGGGGATGCGCACAGTCGATCTCCGGCCACCGCCACCGCAATCCGTGCCGGTGCAGCGGCAAGGACGCCAGAAAAGGTGACGTGACCCCCAGCGGATGGAATGCCGAGCAGTGATCATGCAGGACGCCGGGCACCATCAGTTCACTCGATCGCGTCCCGCCACCGATCTCGTCGGCGGCCTCGTACACGGTCACCGCCACCCCTGCCTGGGCCAACCGCACCGCAGCGGCCAACCCGTTCGGCCCCGAGCCGACGACCACCGCGGTCCGCATCGATCCGCCGCTCGATCGTCCCCCGCGTCGGCCGAGTGACACCGTCGCTACCGAATCTTGAAGATGACGGCCCGCTGGACCACGAAGTTGATGATCGTCGCCAAGCCCTGCGCGATGACGTACGCGATGAGGCTGTACATCAGCTCGTGCGGCCACAGACGCGACAGCCACACGTAGACACCGACGTTGACGAAGAAGGTGACGCAGTAGAGGACGGCGACCGCGATGAACCGTGCCATGCTCGGCTCGGCGCGGAAGGTCCACCGCCTGTTGAAGTAATACGCGGTGGTGGTGCCACAGATGAAGCCGATCGCCTTGGCCAGACCGGGCGGCAGTCCCGCGAGGTACTGCAGCAGCGCGGTGAGACCGAAGTCGATGACCCCGGACCCGGCGCCGGTGATGACGAACCGGATGATCTGTGTCATCAGCGGGACGTCGGTGGAGGCCTCCCCGTCGTCGAGGGGCAGCTCCGGGGGCATCGGCGCATGACGCGTCGCGAACTCGTCGTGCGTGTGCTTCGGCTCGTCGGAACTCTGGTCTACCACGGCCATCACCCTAGGTCATGGCGCTGAGAATTCACGTGGCAGCCGGGTCAGAATTCTTCTTCCACATCGGAGTCGCGGGCCGCCTTCTCACCGCGATCCAGGCTCGCGAGGTCGGTCATGTCGGCCTCGGTCAACTCGAAATCGAACAGGTCGGCGTTCTCGAGCTGGCGTCCCTTGTGTGCCGACTTGGGCACCACACCGATGCCCTGCTGCACCGACCAGCGCAACGCGATCTGGGTGGGCGACTTGCCGTACTTGCGGGCCAGCCGGATGACGACGGCGTCGGCGAGCATGCCCTCCTTGCGGCCGGTCGGATGCCACGCCTGCGCATGGATTCCGTTGTGCTGCATGAACTCTCGCAGGTCGTCACGCGCCAGTGCGGGTGAGCACTGAATCTGGTTGAGCTCCGGCCACTTCCCCGTCTCGTCGTAGAGCGCCTGCAGATGATGCGTCTTGAAGTTCGAGACGCCCGGCACCCGGATGAATCCCTCCTCGGCCAGGGTCAGCAGGGCCTTCCACGATTCGACCATCTTGCCCAGACTCGGGCACGGCCAGTGGATGAGGTAGACGTCGAGGTAGGCCACCCCGAGCCGCCGGGCACTGTCCTTGGCCGCGTTGATCGCCTCGTCGAATCCCTGATCACCGCCGCCGAGCTTGGTCTGCACCACGACATCGGCGCGGTCGATGCCCGACTCCTCGATCCCCATCCCGACGCTGCGTTCATTGGAATAGCGCGACGCCGTGTCGAGCAGCCGGTAGCCGGCGCCCAGCGCATGCGAAACGGCATGCGCGCAGGGCATCCCGAGCATGTCGTAGGTGCCGAGGCCGACCAGCGGCAGCGAAAAACCGGACGCGAGCGTGACCGAGGGGATCTCCACTACCTAAGAATATGGGCCAACCGTCGATCGGTGTCGGGTAGAGCGCGCAATAGGCGTGCGCCCACGTCCCGAATCGAACGCCCGCACGGCACGAACTCCCCTATCCGGAACCGGGGTGTGCACCCTACTCTTCGCCCCATGCTCTCCCTCGTACGTCGGATGCGCCGACGGACCCACGCCGTTGTACCCACGGTTCTGGTCGGCGTACTGGCCGCCGCCGCGATCATGTCCGCCACCGGTTCCGCACACGCCGACGACGAGGTCGTCGTCGGAACACCCAACTGGTCGGGGTTGGACGTGACGGACTACTCAGGACCCATCCCGGCGCCCGGCACCCTGATGGCGAAGGTACCGCTGGCACCGTCGGTGTCGCTGCCCGCAGCGAGTTCGGCATATCGCGTGCAATTCGCCACGATCGACCAGCACAACAGGAAAGCGACCAGCACCGGTGCCGTCTTCGTACCGAAGGGCACACCCCCGGCCGGTGGTTGGCCGGTGATCTCGTGGGCGCACGGCACCGTCGGCATGAACGACGACTGCACCCCGTCGGCACTGCCGCGCAGCCAGCGCGACATCGAGTACCTCGGGCACTGGCTCAACCAGGGCTATGCGGTCGTCGCCGCCGACTACGTCGGACTCGGCACTCCCGGCCTGATGGCCTACCTCGACGGCAAGGCCGCAGCACATTCGATCGTCGACATCGTCATCGCGTCACACCACGCCGGGCTGCCGCTGGGCCCGAAGTGGGCGATCATCGGCCAATCGCAGGGCGCTGCCGCCGCCCTCAACGGCGCCCGCTACGCCACCGAATTCAGCCGTGGCTCCGGCCTCGACTACCGCGGGGTGATCGCGACCGGGATTCCGGCCAACCTGGAAAACCTGTACCAGCTGATGGGTCCCGCCGTCCCTCCCGTGGCTCTGCCCGGCAGCCTCAATGCCTACACCGCCTTCATCCTCGCGGGCTTCAATGAGACCAGGCCGGACATGCACGTCACCTCGGTCATGAACACCACCGGACTCGCACGCCTGGAACAGGGACGCACCACGTGCTATCCGGTCCTCAAGAACGAGCTGTCCGGCGACCACGTCAACACCTGGTTCGCCAAGCCGCTCATGTCGATTCCCGGACTCAGTGCGGCGTTGCGCGAGTACATGATGACGCCGTACAAGGGCTATGACCGTCCGATCTTCCTCGGCCAGGGCCTCAAGGACGCCGATGTCCCGGCGCCGTCGGCGCTGTCCCTGTACGCGCAGATGAAGGCCAACAACCAGCCGGTGACGCTGCACGTGTACCCCGATCAGGACCACTCGGGAACGGTTCTGGCCTCCGTGCCCGATTCCACGCCGTGGCTCGCCCGGATCATGCGCTGAGTCCCGATCGCGGCCGCCACGTGGGAGGGGCGGGTTATCGTCGAGATCATGGTGACGCGCCGCCGAGTTGCACCCGCGACCCTGAGACTCCTCACGTTCATCGTGTCAGTGCTTCTCGCCGGACTCACCGCGGCCCTCCTCCCCACCGAGGCACGCGCCGACGGCCCACCGCCCACCGAGACGCCGATCGATTCGGGTCTCGACGCGGCCGGCTATTCCGGTCCCATCGGTGCGCCCGGCACCCTGATCGCGCAGGTCCCGCTCGCGAGTCCGCTCACCCTGCCGTCGGCCGGACGCGCCTACCGCATCCTCTACGCGTCCCGCGACGTGCATGGCAGGCCCGCGGTGAGTTCCGGTGCGGTGTTCCTGCCGAAACGCCCCGCACCCGCCGGCGGTTACCCGGTGATCGCGTGGGCGCACGGCACCACCGGACTCGGCGACGACTGCGCCCCGTCGGTGCAGCCGCGCAGCTCCCGCGACACCACCTACCTCGATCATTGGCTCGATCAGGGCTATGCCGTCGTCGCCACCGACTACGTCGGGCTCGGCACCCCGGGGCTGATGAACTATCTGAGCGGGGTGGCGCAGGCACAATCGGTCGTCGACTCGGTGATCGCCGCGCATCAGATGGGCCTGCCGTTGGCCCGGAAATGGGCGATCGTCGGACAGTCGCAGGGTGCGAGTGCCGCCCTCAATGCCGCGCGCCGCGCCACCGCACTCTCGGCCGGTTCCGGACTCGACTACCGCGGCGTCGTCGCCACCGGAACACCCGCCAACATCGAGCAGATCGTCTCCCTCGCCCCGCCCGCACCCGTCGCGCTGCCCGCGGCCCTGACCGTCTACACGGCCTACATCTTCGCCGGATTCGCCGAGGCGCGGCCCGACATCGACATCGCGCAGGTCCTCGGTCCGAAGGGCCACGAACTCGTCGCCGACGCGCGCACCATCTGCGACCCGGAGATGACTCCGCTGGCGTCCGGGGTTCGGCTGGATCAGTTCCTGTCCCGGCCGGTCAGCTCCATCCCCGGTATCCGCGAGGCATTGACGGACTACATGGGCACCCCGTCGTCGGGCTACGACCGACCCATCTTCCTCAGCCAGGGCCTCCTGGACTCCGACGTCCCGGCCCCGTCCGCACTCTCGCTGTACGCACAGATGGTGGCGGCCGGGCAGCCCGTCGAACTGCACGTCTATCCCACGAAGGATCACTCCGGCACGGTGCTGGCCTCGATCGCCGACTCCACCCCGTTCCTCTCCCGGATCATGCGTTGAGGCCGGCGGCACCGTGAGGACCTACGACGACGTCATCATCGGGGCCGGGCACAACGGGCTGACCGCGGCGGCCTACCTCGCGCGCGCCGGCCGCAGCGTCCTGGTGCTGGAATCCGCCGATCACGTCGGGGGTGCGGCGGTGTCGGCGATGCCGTTCCCCGGGATGGCCGCCCGCCTGTCGCGCTACTCGTATCTGGTGTCGCTGATGCCGGCCCGGATCATCACCGATCTCGACCTCGACGTCACCCTGATCCGGCGCCGATACTCGTCGTACACACCGCTGCCGACCGACCCGGCGCGCGGGGTCCTCGTCGACACCGACGACGCCACGGCCACCGCGCATTCCTTCGCCCAGGCCACCGGCAGCGACACGGAATTCGGCGCGTGGCAATGGTTTTACGAGCGGATGAGTGAGATCGCACGCGCGGTGTTCCCCACCCTCATCGAGCCGCTGCGCTCGGCGCAGGAGATGACCGATCTCGTCGTCGACGGCGACTCGTCACGCGCCGAACTCTGGGAGATGCTCACCGAACGCCCCCTCGGCGAGCTGATCGAAAGGTACTTCGACGACGACCTGATCCGCGGCATCGTCGCCACCGACGGCCTGATCGGCACCTTCGCCGACCTGCACGACACCTCCCTGCGGCAGAACATCTGCTTCCTCTATCACCTCATCGGCGGTGGCACCGGCGACTGGGATGTGCCGGTCGGCGGCATGGGTGCGGTCTCCGGTGCGCTGTATCAGGCCGCACTGGCCGCCGGTGCCGACATCCGCACCACCAGCACCGTCGTCGGGATCGACCCGGGTGACGGGCTCGTCGAATACCTCACCACCGATCACGGCAGTTCCCGGCAACGCGTGGCCACCGTCCGGGGCGAGATGGTGCACGGGGCGTGCGCGCCGGACGTGCTCAACACCATGCTCGACGAACCCCTCGACACCGAATCGGGCACCGCGGGCGCGCAACTCAAGATCAACCTGTTGCTCGACCGGCTGCCCGAACTGCGGGACCCCACGACGTCGCCGACCGCCGCGTTCGCCGGCACCTTCCACATCAACGAGTCCTACGACCAGCTGCGGACGGCCTGGCAGCAGGCCCGCAACGACGAGGTGCCGACCCTGCCGCCGTGCGAGATCTACTGCCACACCCTGTCCGATCCGTCGATCCTCGGTCCCGAACTGGCCGGCAAACACACGTTGACGCTGTTCGGCCTGTACATGCCACCGACTGTGTTCGCCGCCGGCGGCGCCGCCAGTCAAGCCGTCGAGGCGACCCTCGCATCGTTGAATTCGGTTCTGGCCGAACCGATTGCGCGCGTCATCTCCCACGACGTCCACGGCAATCCCTGTCTGGAGGCCAAGACCCCACTCGACCTCGAGACCGCACTGGGCCTGCCCGGCGGCAACATCTTCCACCGCTCGTTGCAGTGGCCCTGGGCACCCGAGGCCACCGAGGTGGGCACCTGGGGTGTCCAGACCCGCCATCCACGACTACAACTGTGTGGCGCCGGGGCCCGGCGCGGTGGTGGCGTCAGCGGAATTCCCGGCCGAAACGCCGCGGCGGCCGTCCTGGGGTGGTGAACGCCGCGGGCCGCACATTCGATTCGAGTATTCTCTTCAGCGATGTCTACAGATGAATTGCTGCCGATCACGACCCGTGAACTGGTCGGATGGTCACGCACCACACCCGTACACGCTCACGTGCTCTCGACGCCGTATCCCGAGGTCATCGCCGAGGCCGTGGCGCGTGTCGCCGACGACAACGCAGACAAACCCGACTACCTCAAGCGTGGTGTGATCGCGCGCGGACTCGGACGTTCCTACAACGAGTCCGGGCAGAACTCCGGTGGCCTCACCGTCGACATGACGCCGCTGACGCGGATCTACTCCCTCGACGAGGACACCGGCATCGTCGACGTCGACGCCGGACTGTCCATCGATGCCCTGATGCGGGTCGTCGTGCCACGCGGTTTCTGGGTGCCGGTCATGCCGGGAACGCGGCAGGTCACCATCGGTGGCGGCATCGCCCACGACATCCACGGCAAGAATCACCACGCGACGGGCACCTTCGGCGATCACATCGTCGAGATGCACCTGCTGGTCGCCGACGGCCGGATCCTGATCCTGACGCCCGAGGGATCGGCGGATGATCCCGACGGCACCCTGTTCTGGGCCACCGTCGGCGGTATCGGTCTGACCGGCATCGTGCTGCGCGCCAAGATCGCGCTCAAGCGCACCGAGACCGCGTACTTCCTCGCCGACACCTTCACCACCGCGAACCTCGACGAGACCATCGACCTGCACCTCGAGCAGCGCTACGAGGACGGCTTCGAATACGCCTCGGGATGGTTCGACACCATCAGCGGCGGATCGAAGCTGGGTCGCGGTTCATTCAGCCGCGGCAACCTGGCCACCCTCGACGAGTTGCCCGCAAAGCTGCGCGACAAGGCACTGAAGTTCGACGTCAAGCCGCTGATCTCGCTACCCAATGTCTTCCCGCGCGGCCTGGACAACAAGTTCGACTTCTCGCTGATCGGCGAGCTGTACTACCGGATGGGCTCCAACAAGCGCGGCATCATCGAGAGCCTGCCGCAGTTCTATCACCCGCTCGATCTGATCGGGAACTGGAACAACGCCTACGGCCGCGGTGGCGCGTTCACCCAGTACCAGTTCATCGTGCCGACCGGCAACGAGGGCGACTTCAAGCAGCTCATCCTCGACATTCAGGCCTCCGGGCACGTCAGCTTCCTCAACGTCATCAAGCTGTTCGGCGACGGCAACCGCGCGCCGCTGTCCTTCCCGTTCCGGGGCTGGAATGTGTGCCTGGACTTCCCGGTGCGCAAGGGGCTCGCGGAGTTCCTCAATGACCTCGATCGCCGCGTCATGGAGATGGGTGGGCGCCTCTACACCGCCAAGGATTCGCGCACCTCGGCGGAGAGCTTCCACAAGATGTACCCGCAGATCGACGAGTGGATCGCCACTCGCCGCACCATCGACCCGACCGGTGTGTTCATGTCCGACATGGCCCGGCGCCTCGAGCTGGCCTGACCCGAAAGCAGAGAAACCTTGTTCAACGCCGTAGGCGCCCCACAGTCCATCCTCATCCTCGGCGGCAGCTCCGAGATCGGCCTGGCCATCGCGAGTGAGTTCCTCACCCGCGGTCCGGCGCGGGTCGTGCTCGCCGTCGTCCCCGGCGACCCGACCGCTGAGGCTGCCGTCGCCACCATGAAAACCGCCGGTGCCACCGAGGTCGAACTGATCGACTTCGACGCCCTCGCCCCCGACACGCACGCCGCCGTCATCGACAAGGCGTTCGCCGGTGGCGACATCGACCTCGCCATCGTCGCCGCCGGTGTGCAGTTCGACGACGAGGCCGTCTGGCAGGACCAGAAAAAAGCCGTCACCGAGGTCACGATCAACTACACCGCCGCCGTCAGCGTCGGCGTGCTCCTCGGCGAGAAGTTCCGCGCCCAGGGACACGGGCAGATCGTCGCGATGAGTTCGGTTGCCGGAGAACGTGTTCGGCGCTCCAACTTCCTCTACGGATCGTCCAAGGCGGGCCTGGACGGGTTCTACCTCGGCCTCGGCGAAGCCCTGGCACCCGAGGGTATCGGCGTGCTGGTGGTCCGGCCGGGCCAGGTGCGCACCCGACTGTCGGCGAATGTCGCCGAGGCCCCGCTGACCGTCAACAAGGACGATGTCGCACGCGCGGTCGCCAAGTCGGTCGACGCCGGCAAGGAGATCGTGTGGGTCCCCGGAACGTTCCGCTTCATCATGATGGTGCTGCGTCACGTCCCGCGGAAGGTGTTCCGCAAGCTGCCGGTCTAGTCTCGTCGGATCGGATCGGTCACGCCCCACAATCGGGTGAGGGCGCTTCGACCATGCACCAGGTGAGCGGACCGCCGGTGTCTCCGAGCCCATCGGTGAGCAGGACCGTCGTGTTCGACGAATCGCCGGACAGGCGGGCGGTGAACGTCTGTCCGGTGTGCAATCCGACGCCGGTGCCCGACCGGTCGATCTGCGTGGTCAGGGTGCCGACGATGTGGGTGTCGGAGTCGGTATCGCTACGTTCCCAGGTGAAGTTCCACTTCTCGACGTCGATCGCGGACGCCCCCATCAGCAGCGTTCCGGTGAGCGTGGTGTTGTCGATGTCCAGGGACGAGTCGTGGCGTTGCCCGTGACCGGCGAATGCCGAGATGCCGGTCCCATGACCGGCCGGGAGCGTCTGGGTCGTCTGCGGCGTGCTCTGCGGTGCGGGGTCAGCGGGTAGGGTCCCGGTCGCATGGACAGTGGACGTGACGGTGGCGGAGGTGACAGTGCTGGCCGCGACGGTGCTGGTCGCGACGGTCGGCGCGGCCGCAGAGGTCATGATGGTCGACGTCGGATCATTGGGCGAACTGAGCGCCCCACATCCGGCAAGTAGCAGCGCGGTGGCCAGCGAAGCCGGGGCTCCGACGACGGTGAAGCGAGTCCTCATGAGCGTCCTTCCAGGTGGTTGACGGCCCCCAGCAACTACTTCGCTCCCCTAACGACCCTCATTACCGCCGTCCCCTCCGCGAATGACGGACCCGTCTTGCTACAACTGACTGCGTGACTGCGCAGACCCGAGAGCGGCGACAGATCAGACCACACCTCTCCGATCTCGCGGATCTCGTCATCGCCGTCGTGATCGGCGCTGTGGTCGCATTCATCGGCCTCAAGGTCATCGACGCCGTGCAATGGCCGGCGTTCAACTCCTCCAACGTGACACGTGCCCTGACCACGGTTGGTCAGGTGATCGCGGTGATCGTGCTGGTCGGGGCCGCGCTGCTGTATCGGTACGGCCGGTCCCGATGGCTGACCACCGTGGCATCGACGGCAGGGGTGGCCGGACTGGTCACCGTGACGCTCGGCATGCCGCTGGGTGCGACCCGGCTCTATCTGTTCGGGTTGTCGGCGGATCAGCAGTTCCGCACCGAGTACCTGACTCGGATGACGTCGAGTCCACACCTGGCCGACATGACCTACGTCGATCTGCCGCCCTACTATCCGGCCGGCTGGTTCTGGTGGGGTGGACGGTTTGCCGCAGCGCAGGGAATGCCCGGCTGGGAGGCGTACAAACCGTGGGCGATCCTGACGATCGCGGTGGCCGCATCCGTCGGCGTCGTGTTGTGGAACCGGATGGTCGGCGCGGATCGCGGAGCGGCGATCGCGCTCGCCGTCACCGTCGTCACGCTGATGGAGGCCTCCCCCGAGCCCTACGCCGCGGTGCTGATCCTCATCGGTGTGCCGATGCTGATCCCGATCATGTACGGACTGCGGGGCCGCAGTCGGATGGCGGACGGACCGACCGGATCACTGAGGACAGGTACCAGCTGGCCTGCGGTGGGTGCGGGCGGGCTGTTCCTCGGGCTGTGCGCGACGTTCTACACGCTGTATGCCGGGGTGGTTGCCGGCGTCGCCGTGTTGATGGCGCTGGTACTGATCGGCATCGGCTGGGTGCGGGCGGGCAACAAGGCCGTGCCGTCGACGGACGTGTCGGTGCTGCGACGCCGGGTGATCGTCGCGGTGGGCGGCCGCCTGATTGCGATGGGAGTGGTGTCGGGGATTGTCGCCTTGCTCGTGTGGACCCCGTATCTCATGGCGCGCCTGCGCAGTGAGCCGTCCAGCGGAGGTACCGCCGAACACTATCTGCCCGGACGTGGCGCGGTTCTCCCGCTGCCGATGTTCCATCTCACCATCGTCGGAGTGATCACCATGATCGGGCTCATCTGGGTGCTGCTGCGGTTCCGCGAGCGGACCATCGCACTCGCGCTGGGTGTGACGGTCGTCGGGATCTACCTGTTCTGCCTGTTGTCGATGATCCGCACCGCCACCGGGTCCACGCTGCTCTCCTTCCGGCTCGAGCCGGTTCTGGTGGCCGTGCTGGCGGCTGCCGGAGTGCTCGGTGTCGCCGAGTTGTCGCGGTGGGCTGTCGGCAGGTTCGGCGACATCCGGACGTTGATCGGGGTGGTCGCCGCCGCCACGGCGATCGCTGCGGCACAAGGTATTCCGGAGTACTTGTCGGGTGAGATCACCACCGCCTACACCGACACCGACGGCTACGGCGTTCGCGCCGACCAGCGCCCGGCCGGTGCCGAGTCCTTCTTCCCGGAGATCGACCGGAAGATCACCGCGCAGACCGGCCGTCCGGCCACCGACAATGTGGTTCTCACGGCCGATTACGGATTCCTCTCGGTGTACCCGTACTGGGGTTTTCAGGGACTGACGTCGCACTACGCGAATCCGTTGGCGCAGTTCGACAAGAGGGCCGCGACCATCGCGAAGTGGGCGCAGGCGTCCACGCCTGACGAGATGATCGATCTACTCGACCATGCCGAGTGGCCGGCGCCCAATGTGTTCCTGTTCCGGTACTCCGCAGATGGATATGCGCTCCGGTTGGCCCAGGATGTCTATCCGAACGACCCGAATGTGAAGCGCTACACCGTCACCTTCGATCCGAAGGCCTTCGATGATCCTCGTTTCGAGGTCACCGAGATCGGGCCGTTCGTGCTGGTGGTTCGCAGGTGACACCGAGGAGATGATCATGCCGGCCGAGAAGTTCGCCCTCAGTCATGTCGACGGCGCGTCGTCACGAGCCTGGTTCGTCGGCACCCAAGCCGTCAATTGGGTTGTCATCCAGGATGAGTCCGGACTGACCCTGATCGACGCCGGCTACCCCGGACAGGCCGACCTGGTGGTCGAGTCGATTTCCCGGATCGGTGCCCACCCGGAGGACATTCGTGGTGCGTTGCTCACCCATGCGCACGTCGACCATATCGGCGGGATGGCGAAAATCGTGCAACGGTATGGGTTTCCGGTGTTCGTCGATCCCGCCGAGGTGGGCCACGCACATCGCGATTACCTCCAGCAGGCATCGCCGCTCGACATCGCATCGGTGGCGTACCAGCCGCGGGTATGGCGGTGGCTGGCCGAAGTCATGCCGCTGGGGGTGTTGAGCCGCAAGGGAATCGACTCGGTCCAAGCCTTCCCGGAGGCGATCGATCTGCCCGGATCGCCCGTTCCTGTACCCTCACACGGCCACACCGACGGCCACAGCGCCTATCTCGTCGCCGACGGGGCCGTGCTGGTGTCCGGCGACGCGCTGGTCAGCGACCATCCGATCTCCGGAATTCATGGCTGCCAATGCATTCCGGATGTCTTCCAGCATGACGTCGCAGCAGCCCGCCGCAGCGTCGAGGCGTTCACGACGTTGGACGCCTCGGTACTGTTCCCCGGACACGGGCCACGAGTCGACGGTTCGGTGGCAGTAATGGCACGAGAAGCGTTGGCGCGGTGAATCTATCGATCGTGGAGCATCTGGCTCTCGCGTATGGGTGAGTGCTGGCTGCGGAGCTTCACAAGATTGATGCGGTCCCGGACGGGTAAGCGTTGAGCCGTGTGTTCGGATGGCCTGTTCAGGCGATCTGTTCGGGTGGCCCTGGTCAGGTGATCGGTTCGGATAGTTGGCTTTCGGTCGATTGATCTCGCGTCCATGAGTTGGTCTCGGTAGGCCCACATCCCACTGACAGCGCCCGCCCTCTCGCTGACAGCGCTCACCACGCCGTTGACAGCGCCGGCCCCGCCAATGACAGCGCTCACCACCTCGATGACGGCGCTCGCCTTTCATTGACTGCGAACCCGTCTCGACTCGACCTCGGCGGAGCTCAAACACTGGGCCAACGTCTGGTCGATCGGCGGAAGTTCGCATTGCACACCACCGACCGAGCGAACCTCTGTTCAGACATCACCTTCGGCGAGATCCTTGATACGCGCGAGTCGTCGCTCCCACCCGCCGGCGATTCGGTCGAGCTGGCGGGCAACGTCTGATAGACGTGAACCGAGTGCCTCGTAACGGATCTCGCGTCCCACCTTCGTCGATTCGACCAGTCCGACATCGGTGAGTATCCGTAGATGCTTCGCGATCGCCTGACGAGTGATGGGCAATCGACCCGCCAGCGCCGACGCCGATGCCGGTTGCCGGCCGAGCTCCACCAACACTTGCCAACGACTGTCGTCGGCCAGCGCCGCGAAGACGTCGACCGGCGATGACCCCTCAGGCATGCGAATTCGATTCGGTGAGGGCGTTTTTGGCTAGGTCGAGCTCCAGGCGCCAACCCTCGCTGTGATCGTCGAAGCGCGATCGGCGATCGGTCTCGGGTTCGTCAAGAGAGGAGAAGCCACTCTCGGCAACCTTGAGTTCCACTCCGTCGTCGACCTGGGTCAGCCAGAACTCCACGAGAGTCGCTGCACTGTCCGGATTCTCGGCGTCGATCAGCCAGCGGAAGGCAGCGTACCGAGGCTCATCGAGTTCGACGATCCGCATCGCGAACGATCCGTGCGTTGGATCGTGGACGATGGTGACGTCGCCGCGCGTCTCGATTCGGTGCTCGGTGAGCGCCCGATCGTTGATGTACCAACCTGGTTCGCTGACAAGTGCCCACACGCGGTCAATGGGGGCGCTGATGGTGACGTGGTGCTCGATGCGGTCGAAATCGATGGTGACCATGGTGGCTCCTGAGTTGGGTTTCTAATGCAACCCCAAGGTTGCACTAGATCGTCATCAAATGCAACCGTCGGGTTGCAAACAATGGTGAAGACATCAGGAGTCGATGGGAGCCGGTCACTTCCCTGGAGGCTTGAGAAGGCCCATGCAGAACAAGTCGCCACTGCGGATCGCACACATGCTGCGGAACGGAACCGTCACCTGTGAGGCGCCGTCGAACCCGTCGATCTTCACCGGCCGTGGGCTGTCGCCGTCCAACGCACCATCAGGGTCGATCACGTAGTCATAATTGCTCCCCCAGCAGGACACCTCGTGCTCGGCGGAGATCCCGCAGATGAGAGGGCCGGTACTGTGGTCGCCGACAGCGATGTCCACGTATCCGTGCAACCCTGGAACGGGTGTCGGTTTCGGCACGCCCGCATACCGGCCGTCATCGCCCAAGAGGTTGCCCCAACACTCCGGAGTGCCGTTCTGCAGGACGCAGAACGCTCCACCGCCGCCGCTGATCTTGGTGATCGGCGCACCTCCGTTGGAATCGACGACGGGACGGGGCGTGGGCACCACCGAGTCTTCCACGCTGCCGTTACCGAGGCGACCGTCGGCATTGTTGCCCCAGTAGGGGATACCGTCACTCAGTGCGCAGTATGCAGAGCCTGAGATCGCGACATCGGTGACGTGACCGAGTCCCGGGACCTTCGTCGGCACGGACACGTACTCCGCGTGACCGCCCACGCCCAAAGAACCGTCCTCGTTGTAGCCCCAGCAATAGACATCCCCTTGACGAAGGGCGCATCCGGTCGACGCTCCGACAATCTTCGTCACATTGTCGATGCCCGCCAGCCTGGTGGGTGTGGCGACCGGCGGCGTGTAGTCGGCCGATCCGTACTCGCCCCAGCAATACACCTGGCCTCCGGCAACCGCACACCCCGCCTGGCTGTCGAAGCTGACGTCGGTGACGTCGTGCAACGAGCCGAACGGGGAAGGGTCTGACTCGGCGAAGAAGTCGATGTAGGTGGCCGATCACTCCTTGTTCGACCAGCAGAAGAGCTCGCCACCGTCCACACCACACGCGGTTCCCATGAATCCGTCCACCGCCGTCCACCGCGATCCGGCCGACGGGTTGGCAATCTGACGGGGATCCGGGTTCGTTCCGCCGCGCACAACCACGACGGCGACGATCGCCATCACCGCAAGCAGTGCCACCACGCCAACCGGGATGGCCACAACCACTTCCGCCGCGACGAGGACCGAGCCGGCGGAACCGGCGAGACCACGGGTGACACCGGTACATGCGGCGCCGGGACGGCTTTGGACAACGACACACTGCGCTGCGCAGCCGGATCAGACACCGCCAGTGCGCCTTTCAACGCGCCGGCAAACTCACCACACGACACGAACCGCGCCCGCGGATCCTTCGCCAACGCACGCGCCAGCACCGCATCGACCGCCGGATCACCCACCGACGGCACCGGCGCCGACAACTGCGCCATCATCAGTCCCGCCGAAGTCGGCGCCTCAAACGGGAGTCGTCCAGTAAGACAAGCGAACACCAGCACCGCCAACGAATACTGATCCGACGCCGGCGACGGCATCCCACCCTGCAACAGTTCCGGCGCCGCGAACGACAACGCCTCCGGACCCGAATCAGCGCCGGCAACACCGAAGTCGGTCACCACCACCCGAGCGATGGCACCGTCCTCGCCGCGTGTCACGATCACATTCGACGGCGTCACCGCCCGATGCAGAACACCTTGGGCGTGCGCAGCATCCAACGCCGCGGCCACATCGCCGACAACCCGCGACAGTTCGGCCGGTGACAGTCCGCCGGCGTGGGCCAGGTCCGGCCCGTCGACGAACTCCGTCGCACACCACGGCACCCCACCGGACGCGAGATCACCTTCCACCCCGAACCGGGAGATCGTCGCAATGCTCGGATGCGACAGCTCCGACACCGTCCGCATCGAAGCGATGAACTGCTCGGGCGCAGGCCCACCACGATCGGGCTCGATCACATGCAGCGCGACCCGAGATCCGTCCTCCAGATACTCGGCCTCATACATCGTCCCGGTGCGGCCCGACCCCAACGTGCGCACCACCCGGTAACCGGCGAATTCCTCGTCGGGCTGCATGACCGTCTCCCTCGATCTAGTACGGTTCGCAGCAGAATACCGACGCCAGTGCGAACGGGAAGAACCGCGTCAGCTCGTCAACCGACCAACTCGACCAATCGTCGAATGGCGAACTCATAGCCCCGGATGCCGTAGCCGACGACGATGCCGGCCGCGATCGGCGACACATACGAGTGATGCCGGAACGCCTCACGCTTGTGCACATTGCTGATGTGCACCTCCATCACCGGAACCTCGGGAATGACGAGTGCGTCGGCCAGGGCGACGGAGGTGTGCGTCCAGCCGGCCGGGTTGATCACGATGCCGGACACGTTCCCACGCGCCTCGTGAATCCAGTCGATCATCTCGCCCTCGTGATTGGTCTGCGCGGCACGCAGTCCGTAGCCGAGTTCCGCGGCGGTTCGTTCGGCCAGGTCGACGACGTCGGCGAGCGTGTCGGCACCGTAGATCTCGGGCTGCCGCAAGCCGAGCGTGTTCAGGTTCGGGCCGTTGAGCAGCAGGATCGGCAAGCGTGTGGCGTCGGGAGCGGCATCGGTCGACATGACGGTCAGCGTACCGGCGGCGAAATGCGTCGCGTGATGCAACTACGATCACTCTTTGTGCCAGCAGCGTCGACGGTAAGGCGAGCCAGACTCCTCGCCATCATCACCGGACTGCTCGGGGTGTTCCTCGCTCTGGCGACTCCCCTGATGCCGGTCAAGCAGACCACCGCGGAGATCTCGTGGCCGCAGCACGGCGAGATCACCTCGGTGACCGCGCCGCTGGTCAGCTACGTACCCATCGACCTGGATGTGAGCGTCCCGTGCTCGGCGGTCGACGACCTGAAGCCCGGCGAGTCGGTGCTCCTGTCGACCACTCCCAAGGGCGCGGAGAAGGCACCCGAACGCGGCCTCTTCATCCGCACGACCGGCCCGGCCGGCGGCGGGCAGACCGTCGAGGTGGTCAACCGCAACGTGCCGCTGGTCTCGGCCACGCTCGATCAGATCCGGGCACAGGACTGTCGCGAGATCGTCGTACACGCCGATCACGACGAGGTGACCGCCGAATTCGTCGGCATGACCAACGACAAGGGCCAATCGCTCACCGGCACGACCGCCGACCGCGAGCTCTATACCTCCGACCAGCGACCGCAGGTCACCGGCCTGTTCACCGACCTGTCCGGCGCGGCGTCGGCCGTTCCCGGGCTGACGGCCCACGTCACCATCGACTCGCGGTACACGTCGACGCCGACGATCCTCAAGTGGCTCGTCCTCATCGTCGGCATCATCTGCACGTTGCTGGCGCTGTCGGCGCTGGCGGTGCTCGATTCGACCGACGGCCGCAAGCACCGACGGATCTTCCCGGCCCACTGGTGGCGCCTGAATGCCCGTGACTACGTGGTCATCGGCGCGCTGATCGTGTGGCACTTCATCGGACCCAACACCTCCGACGACGGCTATCTGCTCACCATGTCGCGGGTCGCGCAGAACAGCGAGTACACCGCGAACTACTTCCGGTGGTTCGGCGCGCCGGAAGCGCCGTTCGGGTGGTATTACCAGGTCTTCGGTCTGCTCAGCCACGTCTCCGTGGCGAGCCCCTGGATGCGTCTTCCGGCTCTGCTCTGCGGCATCGGCTCGTGGCTGATCATCAGCCATGAGGTGCTGCCACGCCTCGGTCGCGCTGCGATCGTCCGCCCCGGGGTGGGGTGGACGGCCGCGTTCGTGTTCCTGGCTTCCTGGTTCCCGTTCAACAACGGGCTGCGCCCCGAACCGATCATCTGCCTCGGCGCGCTGCTGACGTGGTGCTCGGTGGAACGTTCCATCGCCACCGGACGGCTCCTCCCCGCCGCGCTCGCGTGTCTGTTCGGCGCGTTCAGCCTCGCGGCCGGGCCGACCGGATTGCTTGCTGTCGCCGCATTGATCGCCGGGGCGCGGCCCATGATCCTGGCGTTGATCAGACGCGCCCGGGCCATCGGTGGCGGCTGGCGGGCCTACCTGGCATTGCTCGCACCGATCGGCGCGGCCGGAACGTTCGTGGTCTTCGTCGTCTTCTCCAACCTGACGCTGCGCTCCTTCCTCGAGGGTTCGAGCATGAAATCGGCGCTCGGTCCCTCGCTGCACTGGTACAACGAGATCGATCGCTACTCGTCACTGTTCGCGTTCTCCGCCGACGGCTCCATCGCCCGGCGCTTCGCGGTGCTCGCGATGATCCTCGGAATGGTGGTCTCGGCCGCCGTGCTGATCCGCAAGTCCCGCATCCCCGGAACCGCGCTCGGACCGTCACGGCGCATCGTCGGAATCACGTTCGCGTCGTTGGTGTTCCTGATGTTCACCCCGACCAAGTGGACCCACCACTTCGGCGTATTCGCCGGTCTGGCAGCAGCTTTGGCGGCCATCGCCGCCATTGCCGCCAGCCAGAGCGCCATGCATTCGCGGCGCAACCGCACCCTGTACGCGGCGCTGGTGTTCTTCATCGTCGGTCTGGCGTTCACCGGCCCCAACTCCTACTACTACTCGTCGGCCTGGGGTATGCCGTGGGGCGTCGACCAGGTCACCATCGTGGTGCGCATCGGTACCGCCATGCTGGCAGTTTCACTGGTGTTGTTGTTGCTGGCGTTGTGGTTTCACTTCCGGGAGCCGTTCACCGGCACCGACCCGGAGGCCGCCGAGGAAGCACACTGGACCGAGCGACCACATCCCTGGTATCGCCGTCTCTGGCATTCGCTGGCCGGGGCTCCACTGGCGTGGGTGGCCGCGGTGGTGGTGGCCTTCGAACTGATCACCGCCGCCTTCGCCGGTATCCACCAGGCCGAGTCGTATTCGGTGCCGCGTTCCAACCTCGAGGCCCTGACCGGCAAACAGTGCGGCATGGCCGACAAGATCTGGATCGAGCAGAACCCGAGCGATTACCAACTCACCCCGGTTGATTCGACGCTGCGCGATCCGCTCGCCGGACCCACGACACAACCCGCGGATTCGACCCGGCAGGCGACCACCGGATTCACCCCCGACGGTACGCACGATGACCTCAACGCCAATGCCCCGGCCGGATCGCTCGGCGTCCTCGCCGGCGACGCGGCCGCAGACCCGGATGTGTTGATCGCCAACGCCGGTGGCACCGGCGGCGGTGAGGAGGCCACTCCCGGCGTCAACGGCAGCCACGCGTCGTTGCCGTTCGAGCTCGACCGTTCGAAAACCCCTGTGCTCGGCAGCTATTCGGATACCGACCAGACCACGGCGCGACTCACCTCCGGCTGGTATCGGATGCCGACCGACTACAAGTCGTTGCCCCTGGTGACGTTCTCGGTGGCCGGGATGTTCGACTATCCGCAGAATCTGCAGCTCGAGTACACCACCGATCCGATCGGCAACGACACCCGGGACGCAGACCTCACTGCCGCGGGCGCGAAGGACATGATCGACCCGGGGCCGCGTCCGTCGTGGCGCAACGTGCGACTACCCACCAGCGACCTGCCCGACGGGGTAACCGCGGTGCGCATCGTCGCCACCGACGACAACCTGTCCCAGGACCGCTACATCATGGTCACCCCGCCGCGGCTACCGAAGATGCAGACCCTGCAAGAGGTTGTCGGAAGCAGCGATCCGGTGCACGTCGACTGGACCTCCGGCCTGGTCTTCCCCTGCCAGCGTCCCTTCACCCATCACGACGGCGTCGCCGAAATCCCCCGGTGGCGCATCGAACCCGGCGCCGACCTGTCGGCCGCGGTGTCGGCCTGGCAGGACAGCTTCGGTGGCGGACCCCTGGGGTGGGAGCAGGTCCTCCTCGACCCGACCGCCGTCGGCACCTACCTGCAGGGCGACGTCGGACGGGACTGGGGGTCGCTGGAACGTCTTGTCCCGTACGACGATGTGACCACCAACGCGGACATCACCACCGGAACACAGACCCGCAGCGGGTTGTGGAGTCCGGCGCCGATTCGGTACTGACAGCGCTCTCAGTTCCGCTGACAGCGCCCTGACCGTCGTTGACAGCGCCCGGCTCTCCGCTGACAGCGCTCTGAAGTACGTTGACAGCGCCCGGCTCTCCGCTGACAGCGCTTGGAGTTCCGCTGCCGGCGCCAGGAAAGCGCTGTCATTGCCTGGGAAAGCGCTGTCAGTGTGAGAGAGAGCGCTGTCATTGCCGGGGAAAGCGCTGTCAGTGTGGGAGAAAGCGCTGTCAACGTCGGGGAGAGCGCTGTCGGTCAGTTGGTGATCGCCCGCATCGGTCCGGGGGTCCAGAGTCCGGTGTGGACGTCCTGCGTCACTTCGAGATTCGCCACCGGAACCTGATCGACAAGCGGGGTCAGCTTCTGCAGACTGCCCCAGTCCTTGGCCCAAGCGTTGCGTAGATAGGACGGCAACACCGTCGGCCGCAGATCGTTCTCGACGATGCCGAGCGGGCCGCCATAGTCACCGGCCATCCAGCGCCGCGAATTCACCCGCTCACCCTCGGCGTCCGGGGTGATCCGCCATTGCGGAACCTCCAGGATGCCGTTGTGCACACCGGCCGGCCGCTGACATGGGAAGGCGAAGGCCACCTCCCAGTCCAGCAGCACCGGATCCTCGCTGCCGACAAGATCATTCAGTGTCGTCATCGGCGTGACGCGCGGCGGGGTGAGCGCCAGCCACTGCGCCGGGTCCGAGCTCGTGTCGGCGGCGACGACGCGAACGACGGACGCGCGTGGCGGTGCGGATGCCAACGGGAATCGCAGGTTTCGCCACTCGGGGGCGGTGTCGATACCCAGCGGCACCATCGAGGCGACGGTCGTCACCCGGCCGTCGGGCTCCACCCGCCCGAACTCCATCGTGAGCTTCTGCCCCGGATGCGTCACCGCGAGCTCGTCCACGTACTGCACCTGCCCGGCCACCGACATCGTGACGAGGGGCTTGTCCTCGCCGCGTGCGGGCAACTGATACCAGTCGGAGGTCAACTGCGCCCGGCCATTCGGCGCCCCGAAGCTTCCAAGGACGGGCACCTGGGACTGGTCCAGGCCGAACGGCAGCTTCACCGACGAACCGTTCACGCCCTGGTTGGCGGTGGTGCCGCCACCGGTGTCCGACGATCCCGCGGTGCCCGACGACAGATCCTGCGACGTGGTCGGTTCGGTCTGCGCCGGGTCCTGTGTGGTCGCATCCGAGCCGTCGGAATCGTCGTAGGTGTCCTCGAGATTCGTGGCCACACCATTGGGTGTGAAGCCGGTCATCCCGGCGCCGGCCAACGCCGCCCCGGGCGACGGATTGTTCTGTCCGGCAACCTGTGCCGGTGCGAGAATCCCCTTGTTCGGGTCGGCCTCGACGAGTACCGCGTCGGCCAATGCGCACGGATCACCCCGCAGCGCGTTGACGTTGGAACTCGCCCATGACCACGAACCTCGCTGTGTCTGAATCGCTTTCGCGAACGAGATCATGTTGAACACGAGCACGATCGCCAACACGATGGCCAGCGAGTACGTCGGCATCCGCCCGAGCCACCCGCGCACACCCTTGCTCGACTCCTCGACCGGCTCGCCGGCCTGGGCGCGACGGTCGTCCCGGTAGTACTGCCACGCACCGAGAATCGTCAACGCCACCGCGACGAGCAGGATCGGAATGTACAGTTCGATACCCGCGACGTTGGGGGTGTCGTCGCCCCAGGGGATTCCGTAACTGCCGACGTACCACCACTGATTGCGGCCGGCGAAGGTGACGGCGAGCACGTAGGTCGCGGCGGCCGCGATGAACGTGCGATTGCATCGGCGTCGGATCACCTGCGGCGAGATCATCGCCGTCGCCGACGCCACCAGCACGCCGGTCATGCAGGCGAACGCGCCCATCTGGTGGGTGGCCTTGGTGGGCGAAAATGCCAGCACCAGAACGGCTCCGGCCAGGATCGCGACCACTCGCCACAGCGGCGCCGTCGCGATGCGCGGCACCCGGCGTTTGCTCAGCAGGGTGAGCACGATGATGATGACCGCGAGGAAGGTCACGAAGATACCGATGCGTCGGGCGATGGAGCCGTCGGTGGTCGGATTCTGCAGGATGTAGTACCGCATCGCCTCGGTCCACCACTTGTTGGTGGGTCCGACGATGCCCTGCACCTTGACGCCCTCGAGGATCGATGCGAGGGGCTGATCGGCGAAGATCTCGTACAGCACCAGCAGACCCGACGCGAGAATCGGCACCAGCACCGGTAGCCAGCCGTCGCGCCGGATGCGGTAGCGCAGGCGTGTGACGATGGGCCGCAACGCCGCAACGAGTGCGAGTGCGGCGATCGCGCCGGCCGGGTGCACGGTGAGCGTGAACGCGGCGACGATGATCGCCAGCGTCAGCGGGAACAGCCGTCCGGTGGCCACCGTGCGTTCGACGAGCAGCCAGGTCGCGAGGATGCCGACCGCCAGGATCGGCTCGACGCGCAATCCGTTGTTGAACGCCAGCCACACCGCCAGGAACCCGAACGCACCCGCCCACCGTGCGGCGGTCGAGGTTCGCACGGCCGCACCGATCCGTCCGAACGCGGCCCGCGACAACAGGAACCACCCGGCAAGGGCGAACAGTAACGGCAGCAGTCGCAACCACGGCGTGGCCGTACTGACCTGCATCCACAGCGCGAGGTACTGGTAGTGCCATCCGAAGGGGTCCTGCGGCACACCGAAATACCGGTAGTAGTTGTCGAGGTATCCGGCGCCGGGCGCGATGCGTCCGACGGTCAGCTGATATCCGTCGTCGGCGGTGTTGCCACCGATGAACAGCCAGATCACCAGGGTGGCAACGACCACCACGTCGGCGAGGGTGATCCGCCACCACCGTCGAGGCAGCCAGCGACGCACCTTGCGGCCATCCTGCGAGTCGAGGATCGCCAACGCGACCAGCGAGGCGATCGTCATGATCACGCCGACGATCGCGGCGATCAGTTTCAGCGCCGTCGGGCTCGACACGAAGCGGGTGTCCACCGTGGAGCTGTACGAGAGGCCTTGGGCGTCAACATCCTTGGGCAGGTCGGTGAAGACGCCGATGATCTGCGGACGCGCATTGGGGTCGCGCAGATCGAAACTCGGCGGTGCCCCACCGTCGGTGGACAGGCCCCGGATCTCGCCGCGGGTGCCATCGGTGTCGGCATGAATGACCACCGTGCAGTCGGGGGTGCTCTGTGCCTGCTCTCGCGGTGCGTTGAGCAGCACCGCATTTCGCTGCGTCACCAGCAGACGATCCGAGGTGGCCCGGACGAACAGGCCCACCTTGCCGGCCTCGACCCCACTCTGCGGGACCGTCGACACCAGGACCCCACCCTCTGCGGGCAGGTCGGCGGCCAGCCGGCACGGCACCGTGATGTCCATGTTCGTCGGCGTGTAGGACACGTTGGGCGCCACCACATTCTCGACACCCTGCTGCGGCCAGTTGAGCACCACCTTGGTGAAGCTCACCGGTAGCAGCGGCATCGCGACGGCCAGCAGAATGCCGATGGCGCCGGCGACGACGGCAACGATCCGAGCGATCCGGATTCTGCGGTCGGACACCCCCGCCCCGGACACCCCGGTCCCGGATGCCCTGGTCTCGGATGCCCCGGTCTCGGTCACCTCGCGGTCAGTCATTCTCTGCCACCACTCTGATCGCACCGTCGCGGGTCCATCCCCATTGTGTCGCCTCGCCGGTTCCGATCCGGGCCGCCGGGGCGTCGGGCACGAGCGGCGTGAGCCGTTGCAGGCTGCCCCAATCGCGGTACCAGTCACCCTCCAGATACGTCGCCAACGTGTCCGGCTTCGTCAACGCATCGGCCGTGGTGAGGGCACCACCACCGATCGCCGATTGCCACGACTTGGATTTGGAGAAGGTCGTCGTGCGATCCGGGGTGATCCGCCACTGCGGGATCTGGCTGACGCCGTTGCTGACGGTGGCCGGCTGCTGGCACGGGAACTGGCTGCCCACCGACAGATCCAGCAGCACCGGGGCGTCGGAGCCGACGAGGTCCTGCAGGGTCGTCAGCTGTGGAGCTCGCGGCGGGGTGAACGCCAGCCACTGATCGTTCGCCAGGTTGTCGTCGACGGCGACGATCCGCATCGCGGTGGCCTGCGCGGGCACCGCGGACATCGGGATGCGCAGATTCCGCCACGGCCGATTCGGGCGGTCGGGCCCGGGATCGATCGGCACGTACGACGCGCCGATGCGCCGGAAGTCGTTGCCCGACACCGTGCCGAACTCGACGGTCAATGACCGGCCAGGGGTGATCACGCCGTCCTGGTCGACCGAGAACACCGGTCCGGCGGCGGTGATGACGATCAGCGGTGAGGAATCGCGGGCCGGCAGACGGTAGGGCAGCGAGGTCAATTCGGCGGTGCCGTTGTCGTGGCCGTAACTGCCGAGCACCGGTGTGGTGGCCGGGTCCAGACCGAAGGGCAGCGCCGCCGTGGAGCCGTTGACCCCGGCCGGGCCGACGCCGCCGATCGTGCCGGGCATTCCCCCGGTCACCACGTAGGGTCGCGCGAGATTGCCTGCGGTGTTGATGGTTCCGGCGCCCAGCGTCGTCGACTCCGGGGTGAGGTCGCCGGCGACTCCGTCGGGGGTGAAGCCACTCTGTTCCCCGGCCAGCGCCGCGGAGATGTCGGTGGTGCCGATCGGTTGCAGCGCACCGGCATTCGCGTCCGGCTCGACGAGCACCTTGTCGGCCATGCCACACGGGTTGCCGGTGACGGCCGCGACGTTGGCCCCGAAGGTGGTGTAGGTGTCACTACGGTCGGCGGCGGCCTTGGCGAACAGCACCAACTCGGCCAGCACCACCACCGAGACGATCACCACCATCGGCGCCGAGGCGAGACCGGTCCGCCAACCACCCGCCGACGCGGAATCTGTTCGCACCCGACCCTTTTCGGCGTCGATGTCGATGCGCAGGTGGAACCACACCGCGACCGCCAGGGACAGGACCGTGAGCACCAGGAACACCGACGACAGCGGCCGGCCGGCGAGGACGGGCGCCTTGTCGAACCAGGCGATACCGAAGTCGTAGGCCCAGCCCCAGGCGTTCTGGCCGGCCACCGACACCGCGCACACGAACATCAGGCCGGCGATGTAGATCCACAGATTGCGTGGTGAGCGTCGGGCGATCTGCGCCACCGCCACCGTGGTCACCGCGGCCATCGCCGCCGCGAGTCCGGTGTAGATCCCGAACTGCACGGTCCACTTGGTCGGGGTGAACGACAGCAGCAGCACGGTCAGTCCGACGGCACCGATGAGACGCCACACCGGTGCCGAGTCGACACCGCGGATGTGTTTGCGGCGCAGCATGATCGCCACGGTCACGAAGATCGCCGCGAAGAACAGCAGCACCGGAACGCGACGCACCATGGTGCCGTCGGTGGTGGTCAGGGTGAGGTAGTAGTACCGGAGGAACTCCTGGTACCAGGACAGTGTCGGGCCGACGGTCTCCCGCACGCGCAGCGCCTCGGCGACGGTGGCCAGGCTCTGGTCGCGGAAGACCACCATCACCACGAGCCCGGCCGCCGCGGCGAGCGGCGCGAGCAGCGGCACCAGTCCCGATCCCCACAGCGTGCGGCCACGCCACCGTAGGTGCAGGTCGGCCGAACGCAGGCGCAGGGTGCGCAGCATCGGCCGGGAACCGGCCAGCAGCAGCGCGACCGCAATCACTCCGTGCGGCGCCAGGGCCAACGTCATCCCGGCGGCGAGGGTCGCACCGGCGGCCGGTAGCAGTCGCCGGGTGGCGACTGTCTGCTCGACACCCCACCAGGTGAGCAGCGAACCCAGCACGATGATCGGTTCGGCGCGCAGCCCGCTGCACAGCGGCATCCAGAAGGCCACGAAGACCGCCGCGGCGGTGAACATCGCCCACTGCGACCGGCGGATCGCGCCACCGAGTCGCGGCAGCAGGATGCGGCTGAGGATGAACCAGCTCGCCAGCCCGGCCAGCAGGGCCGGTAACCGCATCCACACGCCGGCGGTCGACACCTGCGACCAGAGCGCGAGGAAGGAGTAGTACCAGTCGAACGGCGCCTCGGGGATGCCGAAGAATCGGTAATAATCGGCCAGGTATCCGGCGTCGACGCTGTTGCGCGCCATCCCGAGGATGTAGCCGTCATCCGACGATCCGGCGCCCAGGAAATGCCAGATCACCAGCACCGCCGTCACGACGATGTCGACGGCCCGCGGCATCAGCAGTCGACGGACGTCGATCCGGCCGATCCGCCGGTGATATCCGCCGATGACGTCGAGGGCCGCGATCGCGACGAAGGACAGCAACGCCGCGAGAACCCCGAGGATCATCACCACGAGTTTCAGCGCCGACGGACTGGTGTCGAAGCGGTTGTCGATGTCGACGCGCACGGCCAGACCGGTGGTCGAGTCGAGATCGGTGAACAGCCCGGCGATTTGTGGCTGGTCGGCGGGTTCGGCGGTGCCCGCCGCGTCCGGACCGCCCACGCCGAGGAATCGGGCGCCGACCCCGTCACGTGCCGACCACACGTGCAGCCGGCGGCAGGTGGTCAGTTGGTCGGCGGTGGCCGCGGCGATCTCCGTGCCGCGGGTCACCACGGTGACCCCGGTGCGGGTGGCGGTGATGACCAGGGCGCTGTCGCGGGCGCGCTGGGCGTCGGCGGGCATGGTCGTCAGGACGGTGCGGCCACTCGTGTCCGCTGCGCGCACGGCGTCGGAGAGGAGTCCGCAGTCGGCGCTGACGTCGAGCCTGGCGGCGGTCTGCGCGGCCAGCGGCGCGGTGACCCCGGGTGTCGCCTGCTGCGACTGACCCTGCGGCCACGTGATGGTGGCCGTGTGGGCGGTGACCGGCAGGAACGGGGTCAGGATGGCCGCGATGACGGCGACGCACCCGGCGACGGCGCTGAGCAGGGCCCAGAACCTCGGATCGGAGTGGATCCGGCGGCCGCCGATGTGGAGTGCACGAGTATCGCCACGCCGATCGGGCGTGACGGACGTCGGCGTCTGGGGCTCACTCATCTCAGTCGGACACAGTAGTGGACGATCCTGGGTGGTCGTCTCGGTGCATCGGATTGCGGCATCGGATCATGCCGGGGAATCCGACAGGCCGGACTCCGCGTCAGCGCTGTGCAGACGAATACCTGAGCAGTTCCAGGGCCGTGTTCTTGATCATGATCTCGGCCTGCACCCGCATCCTCGCCTCGACGGGTTCACCGTTGCGCGCGGCCACCTCGACGGCGGCGGCAGCCGACTGGACGCATCGTGAACACCAGTCGCGGGCGATCACGTCGCCGGCGGGCAGGGGTTTGCCGAACGGATAGAGCACCCGCGGGCCGATCTCGACGTCGGCGGGACCGGTCTCGATCGCCGGGTTCACCGACTGACAGGCGAAGGGACTCCCCCAGTGTTTGACGAGGCCGACGACACCCTTGGATTCGACGACGTCGAGTGCCGGGACCTCCACGCAGTACACCGCCGGCACCCCGTGGACGTCGGGCGCGATGAAGTGCAGTCGTGGCGCGCGCTGCCCGCAGCGCTCACAGACCCACGGGTCGTCGGAGTCGAACACCCGCGCGGCGAGCTCCTCGGCCGCGGTCAGTTTCTCCTGATCGGGCTCGTCCGGATGCCCGTCGGTGGTGCCGGGCCGTTTGAGGAAGGTGTCGCGGCTCTGAACGCGGCCGTCCCGGGACCGCAACCAGTCCTGATAGCGCGGCGACCACAACACGCGACGTGTGGCGCTGTGCGCATGCGGCAGGACCACCGCGTAGAACTGCGAGAACAGTTCGGGACCCGACATATCGCCGTCGAAGTGCATGCCGCCCATTATCGTGGCCCGACGGGCTCTGCGGCACCGACCGACACGCATCCGCCCGCAGTACGCGCCCGCTCGGTTCCTCTCAGTTCCGTCACATAGCATCAATCATCGTGCCCGCGACAGCCCCGCCTCCCGCGTCGGGATCACCTCAGCAGGCGTCGGCGGCGGACGCTCGGCGCGGCGTTCCGGTCGGCGTGATCGCCGTCGTCTCCGGTGTGCTCGGGGCACTGCTGTGTCTGCTGACCCCGCTGCTGCCGGTGACGGTGAAACAGTCGTCGTTCGACTGGCCGCAGGCACAACTCGCCGGTGACACCTCACCCGACGTGGTGGCCCCGCTGATCGCGCAGACCCCGCAGTCATTGGACATCTCGATTCCGTGCACCTTGCTGAGCGCGACACCCGCCGACGGCGCGGTCGTCCTGTCGACGATGCCGACCGCCGCGCCGGACAGCAAGAACAAGGCCCTGTACGTGACGGCGAGCCGCGACGCGGTGTCGGTGACCTTCCGCAACACCCAGGCGGCGAGTGCCCCGCGGTCGGCTCTGGGGCGGTGCTCGCACGTCCGGATCACCTCGTCGGCGACGGGCACCGGCGCCCGGTTCGTCGACGCGGCGGGCGCCGAGCCCGAGGGTGTGCGGTCGGCGGGCGATCTCGGTGCCGATGCCCGCCCGCAGGTGGACGGCATGTTCACCGCACTGCCCACCCAGCAGATCAGTGCGGCCGTCGACCAGGGTCTGCGTGCCCACGTCGAGATCGACAGCCGGTTCACGAGTTCGCCGTCGACGATCAAACTCGTCGTGATGATCCTCGCGGTGATCTGCGTGATCATCTCGCTGATCGCGCTGTTCCTGCTCGATCGCGAGCACGGGTATCGACGCCGGATCACCGCCGGACGGTCCTGGTGGACGGTGCTGTGTCCGCGACCCACCGACGTCGTCGTCACCGCGACGCTGATCGTGTGGTTGTTCCTCGGTGCCGGTTCACCCGACGACGGTTACATCCTGACGATGGGGCGGACCGCGGACTCGTTCGGGTACCTGGCGAACTATTACCGCTTCTACGGCATCCCCGAGGCGCCGTTCGACTGGTATTACTCCTTCCTCGCGCACTGGGCGGGCGTGTCGCCGTCGCTGCTCTGGATGCACATCCCGCCGCTGATCGCCGGGCTGGTCTCGTGGTTCGTGCTGTCGCGGGTGTTGCTGCCCCGCCTGGGCCCGGCCGTGGCCGGAAACCTGTCGCGGGTGCGCCGGTGGGAGGGCTGGGCGTGCTGGGCCGCGGCGACGGTGTTCACCGCGTTCTGGCTGCCGTTCTGCAGCGGACTGCGCAGTGAGCCGATCATCGTGGTGGGGTCGCTCCTGACATGGTGGGCGGCGGAGCGGGCGATCGCGACGCGGCGCCTGTTGCCGGCCGCGGCCGCCGCCATCGCCGCCGGTTTCACCCTCGCCTTGGCACCGCACGGCATCATCGGCGTCGCCGTCCTCGTCGTCGCGGCACGGCCGTTGCTGCGGGTGGTGCTCGCCCGTCGCGCCGCCGGAGTTTCCGTGGCCGCCCTCGTCGCGCCGATCGTCGCGGCCGGTCTGTTGATCCTCGTCGTCGTCTTCCGCGATCAGTCGTTGGCCTCGGTCGTCGACGCGGTGCGCATCCGCTATCTCACCGGTCCGGTGATCTCGTGGAATCAGGAGTACCTGCGGTACTACTTCATCGCGGTGGAGACCAAGGACGGCGCCCTCACCCGACGGGTACCGCTGCTGCTCTTGTTGGCCGGACTCATCGTCTGCGTCGCGGTCATGTTGCGGCGTGGGCACATTCGCGGCATCGCACCCGGACCGGTGTGGCGCCTGATCGGCACCATCGGCGTGACCATGCTGCTGTTCGCCTTCACCCCGACCAAGTGGACCATCCAATTCGGGGTGTTCGCGGGTGTCGGCGCGGGGATCGCGGCGTGCGCGACGGTGGCCGTCGCGCAGTCGGCGGCACGCTCCACCCGCAACCTGACCGTCTTCGTGTCCGCATTGTTCTTCGCGCTCGCCGCGGCGATGGCGGGCAAGAATGCCTGGCCGTTCGCCTACGAATTCGGCATCTCCTGGTTCGACCGGGCCCCGGTGGTCGCCGGCGTCGGAGTGTCGACGATCTTCCTGATCCTGGCCGTCGTCGCCGCGATTGTCGCTGTGTGGCAACACCTTCGGCTCGACTACGTGACCAACAAGGGTCTCGCCCACGGCGGCGGTGACAGCCGGTCGGATCAACGTCGCCTGTTCCTCGCGTCGTCGCCGATCGCGGTGATCGCCGCGCTGATGGTGATCTCGGAGGTCCTGGTGTTCGCCAAGGCCGCGGCGGTCCGGTATCCGGCGTTCACCGTGCTCGGGGAGAACCTGAACACGGTGCGCGGCAACAGTTGTGGGCTGGCCGACGACGTGCTCGTCGAACCGGACCCGAACGCGGGCATGCTCGTCCCGGCGGGCGGCGAGTCGGCCTCGGCGGCGCTGGCGGGTGCCGGCAGTGGCGTGACGTCAACGGGATTCAGCCCCGACGGGGTTCCCGACGACCTGTCACCGAAATCCGGCAGTGCCCGACCCGGCCAGATGAATGTGGCGGCGCCGTTTTCGCAACCGTTTGTGATCTCCGGCGGACTGGAGGCCGGCACCACCGGCGGGCGCGGGCCCGAAACCGTCAACGGGTCGACGGTCGCCCTGCCCTATGGCCTCGATCCGGCGACCACGCCCGTCCTGGGCAGTTATGGGTACGTGGGGCAGGCCACCCTCACCACCGGGTGGTATGACCTCCCGGCCCGCACTTCCGCACCGCTGCTGGTGTTCTCGGCGGCCGGATCGGTGGCCAGTGTCGACATGTTCGGGGTGTATCAATTCGGCCAGAAGCTGGTGGTCCAGTTCGGTCGCCCCGGTGCGGGCACCGACGAGCAGGGTGGTTTCGAGCAGATCGGCCCCGACGTCGGACCCCTCGACGCGGGTCCGACCATCATCAACCGCCCATGGCGCAACCTGCGGGTGCCGATGTCGGCGGTCCCGCCGGCCGCGACGGTCATGCGATTGTCGTTGTCGGACAACAATCTCGGCGCCGACCAGTTCCTCGCCATCACACCACCGCGGGCGCCCCGACTGCAGACCCTGCAGCGGGTCGTCGGCACCGCGCCGGCACTCATCGACTTCACCGTCGCATCGCATTTCCCGTGCCAGCAACCGCTACAGGTGACCAACGGTGTGGCACAGGTTCCCCGGTGGCGCATCCTGCCCGACTACGTCGCGGCGAACTCGCAGTCCAAGACGTGGCAGGACGCCGACGACGGTGGGCTGCTCGCGGTGTCGGAGGGCACCACCTCCGCACAGGCGGTGCCCACCTACCTGAAAGACGACTGGCATCGATCCTGGGGTGCACTGGAGAAGCTGACGCCACTGGAACCCGAAGCCGTACCGGCACAGGTGAACACCACCGGCCGCTCGCAATGGGGATGGTCCGGACTGCGCGTGTCCGGGCCGACGACGATCCGGGTGGAGTCCTCCGATGACAACTGATCCCCAGCCGACCGAGCCCCAGACCACCGTGTCCCAGACCACCGAACCCCCGCCAACCCCGTCACCCGGCAATGCTCGTCTGATCAGGATCGGCGCCGTCGTCTTCGGTCTGCTCGGGATGCTGCTGGCCGTCGGAACCCCGCTGTTGCCGGTGAATCAGACGACCGCCGAACTGCGGTGGCCGCAGGGCGACGCGGTGGGCAATGTGAGTGCACCGCTGGTGTCGTTCGTGCCGATCGACATGGACGTCGCCGCGCCGTGTGCACTGGCACGCGCATTACCCGCGAGCGGTGGGGTGCTGCTCTCGACACTGCCCGAGGGCGGGCAGGACGCCGCGGCACGCGCCCTGTTCATCCGCGCCACCGCCGACGCGCTGGTGGTGACCGACCGTGACGTCGTGATCCTTTCGGCTCCCCGGGACACGGCCCAGGACAATCCCGACTGCCGCATCCTCTTTCACGCCGACGGGTCGGGAGTGTCGGCGCGTTTCGCGGCCGGACCGGGCAGCGCGTCGGACGCGCCCGTCCTCACCGGCGACGACGCCCAGTCGAGTTTCACGGTGCCCGACCAGCAGATGCGCCCGCAGATCGTCGGCATCTACACCGACCTGCCTGCCGAGACGCCGCGTGACGGGCTGTCGGTGCACGCCACCATCGACACCCGCTATGTGAGCACACCGACCCCGCTGAAGGTGACGGCGATCGTCCTCGGCATCCTGATGACCCTCGCGTCGCTGGTGATGCTCGGTCTGCTGGACCGTCGGGATGGCCGCAGCCACAAGCGGTTCCTGCCGTCGGGCTGGTGGACGATCCGGCCGCCCGACGTCGCGGTGTTCGTCATCCTGGCCCTCTGGTGGCTGATGGGTGCCAACACCTCCGACGACGGCTACAACTTCATCGTCGGCCGGATCGCCGGCGACGCGGGATACGCCGACAACTACTTCCGCTACTTCGGTGTGCCGCAGGATCCCTTCGGGTGGCACTTCCAGGTCATCTCGGCGATGACCCATGTCAGCCTGGCCGCACCGTGGATGCGGTTGCCCGCCTTGCTGCTCGGGCTCCTGGGGTGGTGGCTCATCTCGCGCGAGGTGATCCCTCGCCTGGGTCGCGCGGTCCGCCACAGCACGCCCGCGGTGTGGTCGGCGGCGTTTGTGTTCCTGGCGATCTGGTTGCCGTACAACAACGGATTGCGCCCGGAGCCGGCCGAGGCGGTCGGCGCCCTGCTCACCTGGTGCTGCGTCGAACGTGCCATCGCCACCCGCCGCCTGCTGCCCTATGCGATCGCCGTGGTCACCGCCGCCTTCACCCTGGCGTTGGCGCCGGGCGGATTGATGGCCGTGGCAGCGCTTCTCGCGGGTGTGCGGCCCATCGTCAAGACCCTGGTGACCCGACGCCGCCGCGACGGTCTGCTGCCGATGTTGGCGCCCATCCTGGCCGCCGGTACCGCGGTGCTGTTCCAGATCTTCGCCGATCAGCCGTTGATGCCGCTACTCGTGGGCAATCAGGTGGCCACCTCCGTCGGTCCGACGCTGGAATGGTGGGAGGAACCGGTGCGGTACTACTACCTGATCCTGCCGACCGCCGACGGCACGCTGTCCCGGCGCTTCGGCATTCTGGTGATGATCCTGTGCCTCATCGTGGTCCTGCTCCGCCTGCTGCGTCGGGTCCATCCCAACGGGGTTGCACGGGCACCGATCTGGCGACTCATCGCGGTCACCCTGGGCACGATGTTCTTCATCGCGTTCACCCCGACCAAGTGGACCCACCATTTCGGGGTCTACGCCGGCATCGCGGGCGGCCTTGCCGCCGCGGCCGGTGCGATGATGGCACCGGCCATCCTGCGATCCCGGCGCAATCGGACCTTCTTCGCCGCGGCCGTCCTCGCGGTCACCGGGATCTCGTTCACCGGCACCAACGGATGGTGGTTCGTCGGAAGTTACGGTATCCCGTGGTGGGATCGTCCGCCGTCGCTGGCCGGAATCCAGTTCGGCACGGTGTTCCTCGTCCTCGCGGTGGCGACCGCACTGGTCGGACTGTGGTTCCACTTCCGCGACGACTACGTCGACGAGGACACCCGTGCGGGCCGGTCCGACCATTGGTATACGAGGCTGACGTTCTCTCCCCTGCCCGTCATCTCGGCGTTCGTGGTCATCTTCATGGTCGTGACCTTCGCGAAGGCCGCCTACGTGCAACGTGACTCGTTCTCCTGGCTCAACTCCAATGTGCGGGCACTGACCGGGAACTCCTGCGGCCTGGCCAATGACGTTCTCGTCGAGGCGGATCCGACGGCGGGTCTGCTGCGGCCCGCGGCCGTCGACGGCACACCCGCGCCGGACGTCTCGGCGGCACTCGCCGGCACACCGTCCGGGCAACCCCCGAGCGGGTTCTCCCCCAACGGGGTTCCCGACCAGCTCAGCGTGGACGCCACCGAGGACTCCGATACGACCACGACGTCGTCGGGCACCAACAGTGCCGCGTCCGGGGCGGGTTCGGATGAGTCCCAAACCTCCGACGAGTCGGCGCAGGGCGGCACCGAGGGCGGTCAGGGGCAGCGGGGAGTCAACGGATCGACGGTGCGGCTTCCGTTCGCTCTGGACCCGGCCGCCACCCCGGTGCTCGGCAGCTACGGATCACCCACCGGCACAGGTCATCTGACCACCGCGTGGTACACCATACCGGCACGTTCGGATACCGCTCCGCTGCTGACCGTCGCGGTCGCCGGGTCCGTCGAGGCCGTCGACGGAATCGGCGTGGTCCATCCGGGACAGACGGTCATCGCACAGTTCGGACGCATCCGGCCCGACGGCACCGTCACCCCACTCGGCACGATGTCGCCGATCGACATCGGGGAGGCGCCGGCCTGGCGTAATCTCCGCTTCCCCCTTGGCGAGTCACCCGCCGGCGCCACCGTCGTCCGTATCGATGTGGTCGACACCGCCGGTGCGCCGGCCGAATGGGTGGCGATCACCCCACCGCGGATCAGCACCCTCGGAACGCTGAACGATGTTGTCGGACGCACCGATCCGGTGTTCATCGACTGGCTGCCCGGGATGGTGTTCCCCTGCCAGCAGCCCATGAAGGTCGTCAACGGCGTTCTGCAGGTACCGAAGTGGCGCATCATGCCCGACGCCGAGGCCACCCGGAAGAACAGTCAGACCTGGATGGCCGGTACCGCCGGCGGGCCACTCGGCATCACCGAGGCGATGCTCACGCCGACCCTGCTGCCGACCTATCTGCGCAACAACTGGGGCCGGGATTGGGGTGGGCTGCAACGGTTCACCGAGATCGACCCGGCACCGCCCGCCGACCTGGAGATCGGTACGGCACGGCGGTCCGGGCTCTACAATCCGGCACCGATGCGATCCAGCGGGTACTGATCGGCCACGGCATCGGACTCCAGGAACCGGATCGTCTCGGTGATCGTCTCCGGCGCGTCATTCTGCGGCAGCCGCTGCAGTTCGTCTTCGACGATCCACGGCCACCGCCACCCGATCCGGCGTCACCGACTTGACCGCGGCGTCGACGACGGTGCCCTTGCTGGTCGCCCTTGTTGTCGAGGAGCAACTGCTTGAGGTTGTTGCTCGACCGCGAGTACATGTCACGGAACTCACCGGTGGAACCGTTGGTGACGGCAAATGCTGTCACCGCGAGACGGGATCGCTTGCGCGCTTGCGTCGTGACCATACCGTGATCATCCGTCTCGGTTGCGTTGCGCAGCGCCGCCGAGGGTGTGCGGCGGTCGGCGGCACTCGTAGCGTGGGGTCATGACCACATTCACCGCTCCCGGACTTGACTCCGACGCCGCATCGACGGTCACCACTCTGCTGCAAGAGCGTCTGTCGGCGCTCAATGACCTGCACCTCACCCTCAAGCATGTGCACTGGAATGTGGTGGGCGCCAATTTCATCGGCGTGCACGAGATGATCGACCCGCAGGTCGAACTGGTCCGCGGATATGCCGACACCATCGCCGAACGCATCGCCACCCTCGGCGCGTCGCCACGTGGCACCGCCAAGGCCATCGAGGTCGACCGCTCCTGGGATGACTACTCGATCGGTCGGGACACAGCGCAGGCGCACCTCGGCGCGCTCGATGTGGTGTACGACGGCTTCATCACCTCCCATCGTGACGCCATCACAAAGACCGGTGATCTCGACCCGATCACCGAGGACATCCTCATCGGGCAGACCGCCGAACTGGAGAAGTTCCAGTGGTTCGTGCGGGCGCATCTGGAGAGCTACACCGGCGAACTCGCCACCGCGGGCCAGACCACCGAGAGCGGCGCCGCAGCAGCCGCACGTAACGGCTGATCTCTGACACGACGTCGGACGCATGTCACCCGAACCCGCTGTTCCGAACCACACCGCCGCCGGTGGTGCCGAGGTCGATCCGATTCCGGCGCCACCGGATCCCGCGGACCGCGGTGTCCGGGTGCTGTGGATCGCCGCCATAGTCGCCGTCATTCTCTGGGTTTTCGTCATGGCCGTCGGCTTCACCGGGTCGGTGACGGTCGCTGCCGCCCTCATCGCATTTCTTGTTACCCTGGCCGTAGGCGCCATGTTTGCCCTGTCACGGTTATGAGCCACCTCATGTGACGTTCACAAGAGGATGTGAAACAGCTGCATCCATCCGGTTGCGCCTCGACGCGCCAAGGAAAGGCCGATGGACGTGGTTCTGCGATGACCCCTGATTCTGCACAGATGCCAGTCGGGAGTGGATTCACTCTCTTCGATGACCTGGAGCTCCACATGCAATTCGCGCCGGTGTGCCGGTTGAGCGACGGCGCCGTTGCGGCGGTCGAACTCACCCTGCGCGGCCCGACAGGCACACGGGTCGGCACCTCCCGCGCCCTGCGTCGGGCGGCCCGGCTGATGGATCAGCACCGCGTCCTCGACAACCGCAAACGCGAGTTCGCGACCTCCCCGCAGGCACAGTCCCTGGCCAAGATTCTGCCGCTGCTCGTCCACCTCGACCTCGAACTCGTCGACGGCCTTGACGACGACACTCTCGACGTTCTGGAGCGACACGTCATGGTCGTGCTTCCCGACGCCGTCGAACGCAGCCCGCAGCGCACCCTCGCGCGGGTCGCCCGGGCCCGCAGCAAGGGACGGGTGATCTGTGTCGACGGCCTGACCACCAGCGATCAGGCAGCGACCCTGCTGTCGCTCATCGAACCCGACATCATCGTCACCGGGCCCGAGCTACTTGCCGCCGACGCCAATCCGGACGGCGCGCGGATCGCACACACCTTGGCCGCCCACATCGAACGCACGCATGCGGTGGTCGTCGCCGACGGCGTCGACGACGAGGCCAAGCGGATCACCGCGATGACGATGGGCGCGTCCTACGGCACCGGCAGCCTGTATCCCGCCGTCGAGTCGCCGTCGGTGTTCGGAACGGCGACCATCGTTCCGCTGCCGGATCTGCCGGTGTGGTCGACACCGGCACCGGACGGCGCCACCCCGTACGCCATCGCGTCGGCCCTGCACGTCCCGCGCCGCGGCAGCAAACGGTTGCTGATCGAGATGAGCAAGGCGTTGGAAGAACAGGCCGCCGCCGGTGGGGCGGCCATCGTGCTCGGCACCTTCCAGCACGCCCGGCACTTCACCGACCGAACCGCGGCACGATGGCGGTCGATGTCGATGCGCACCGGACTGGCCGGCGTCTACGGGGTCGACCTCGTCGACATCCGCGACGGCAACGTGCACCGCGCACCGCTGGCACCCGACGACGACCTCGTCGAGGAATGGAATGTCGCGGTGCTGGGGCCTCATTTCGCCGCTCTGCTGTCGGCGCGCGATCAGCATTGCGGATCGGCGGACCTCGACCGCACCTTCGATTTCGTGCAGAGCTACGACCGGGTGACGGTCACCCAGGCGGTGCACTCCATCCTGCAGCGGTTCGCGTGAGTGCGGTCGCCATGGATTCGCCCATCCGAGACACACGAAAATCGCGGCAAAACTGCAGCTAGGTTCGGCTTTCCTGACTTGCGGCTCCCGACAATTCGGGCTTGAGTTGAGTCATGCGCAACGTCGAGGACACTGCTGCCGAGCATGACGATGCCGATCCGCCGCATCAGCATCCGGGTGAACCCCACGCCGGCGGCTCACTGAAGAATCGTCTCAACTGGCTACGTGCCGGTGTGCTCGGCGCCAACGACGGCATCGTCTCCACCGCGGGCATCGTCGTCGGTGTCGCCGCCGCCACCACCGAGCGCGGTCCGGTGTTCACCGCCGGTCTCGCGGGCCTCTGCGCCGGCGCCGTGTCGATGGCACTCGGCGAGTACGTGTCGGTGAGCACCCAACGCGACACCGAACAGGCACTCCTGGCCAAGGAAACCCGCGAACTCCGTGAGGAACCCGAGGCCGAGTTCGAGGAACTGGTGGGCTTGTACGAGGCCAAGGGCCTCAGCCACGACACCGCCTGCCGTGTGGCGACCGAACTGACCGACCGTGATGCGTTCGAGGCCCACGCCGACATCGAACTCGGCATCGACCCCCACGAACTCACCAACCCGTGGATGGCCGCGGTGTCCTCTGCGGTGTCGTTCCTGTCCGGCGCCCTGCTGCCGATGCTGGCGATCCTGTTGCCGCCAATCAATGTTCGGGTGCCGATCACCTTCGCAGCGGTGATCGTCGCCCTGGCCTTGACCGGCTACGTCGGCGCCGTCCTCGGCGGCTCATCGCCGTGGCGGCCGATGTGCCGGGTCGTCGTCGGAGGCGCCATCGCGATGATCGTGACGTTCGCGATCGGAAAAGCACTCGGCACCGCAGTGGGCTAGGAAGACCCGACGCGGGTCGCTGCGATCTCGGTGAGGACCGCACCGTCCATCTCGGTGGGAATGATCCGGGTCAACTCGCTGAAGTGGACTGCCGCAATCGCGTTCGATCTTCGCGCCACGCGGGGTGTTGTCCGCCGGGTGTTGTATCTGTCGCCGGCCGCGGCGCGATCTTGCCGGCAGAACGATTTCGCCGGGTCGGAGCCAGTCAGCCGCCGCGTTGAGCTCCGTCGAAACGACACCCGTGTCCGCCGGGCCGAGCTTGTCGAGGTCGAGACCCGGTGAGACAAGGCTGAAAACCTAACCACTCCAATCCCATCGGGCCATGCTCAGCCTGTGGTCAGAAAGTACTCACCCGGCACCACGGTCACCCGCTACTGCGCGTCGAGCGTGCAGGCGGCACGGGTGGCCATGCATGCGATCCAAGCAGGCGAAGGCGGCGCATTCGTCGTCGCCGGCCCGTGGATCGATCCCTGCGGACGTAACGAACTGCCCGACGTCTATATCGCGATGGGCCAGACCGCGAAGAATGTCACCCAGGTCTCGATGAGCTGCTCGCGCAAAGCGATTACCGACGGGTGTCCGGCGAGGGCTGGAAGCACATCGACAAGGCCGAACGCGACGCCGGCAAGCCGCTGAAGCGTTGGCGACGCAAGATCGTCGACACCGCCGAACTACTCGACTGCGCGAGTCCGGTGAGCACTCCGGGGTGATCGCTCCGGGGTGATCGCTCCCGGGCGATCAGATGGGCATCAGGAAGTGCTTGCGGTCGGTGCGGAGCATCTGCTTGTCACGCAACTGCGCCAACGCCTTTCGCAACTGCAGCCGGGTCTCGGCGGGCTCGATGACCGCGTCGATGTAACCGCGTTCGGCAGCCAGATACGGCGTGGCCATCATCGTGTTGTAGAAGTCGATGAAGTCGCGGCGCACCTTGTCGGCGTCGTGCGCACTCATCCCCTCGGTCTGCCGTCGGGTCAGCACCGCCGCGGCCGACTCGGCACCCATCACCGCGATCTTCGCCGACGGCCACGCGAAGTTGATGTCGGCGCCGAGTTGCTTGGATCCCATCACCGCATACGCGCCGCCGTAGGCCTTGCGCAGGACCACGGTGATCTTCGGGACGTCGGCCTCGACGTAGGCGTAGAGGAATCGGCCGGACCGCCGGATCGTCGCCTTCTGCTCCTCCACCAGGCCCGGCAGGATGCCGGGGGTGTCGACGAGGAAGATCAGCGGGATCCCGAAGGCGTTGCAGATCCGCACGAATCGCGCGGCCTTCTCCGACGAATCGGTGTCCAGGGTCCCGGCCATCACACTCGGCTGGTTGGCCACCACACCCACCGACTGGCCGTCCACCCGGGCGTACCCGGTGATGATGTTGGGCGCGAACAACTCTCCGACCTCGAGGAAGGCGCCGTCGTCGAAGAGTTTGATGATGATGTCGTGCATGTCGTAGCCCGCGTTGTCGTAATCGGGCATGAACTCATTGAGGGAGAGATCGCTGGCGGTGATCTCCGGCTCGAGGCCCGGGTTGATCACCGGCGGGCGCTCGTAGCAACTCGACGGCATGTACTGCAGGTAGTCCCGCACCCACTCGAAGGCGGCCTTCTCGTCGGCGGCGACGTGGTGGATGTTGCCCCACCGCGCCTGATTGTGCGCACTGCCGAGGTCCTCGGCCGAGATCTCTTCTCCGGTGGTCTGTTTGATGATGTCCGGCCCGGTGACGAACATGTAGGACTTGTCCTCGACGGCCACCAGGATGTCGGTGTTGGCCGGGGTGTACACGGCACCGCCCGCGCACTTGCCGAGGATCACCGAGATCTGCGGCGCCAGACCGGACAGCAGATCGTTACGCCGGCCCATCTCCGCGTACCAGGCCAGTGACGTCACCGCGTCCTGGATGCGCGCACCGGCCGAGTCGTTGATGCCGACCATGGGGCAGCCGATCCGCCCGGCCCACTCCATCAGCGCGGCGACCTTGCGGCCGAACATCTCACCGACGGTGCCGCCGAGGACGGACTGATCGTGGGAGAACGCGGCGACCGGACGGCCGTGGACCAAGCCGTGGCCGGTGACGACGCCGTCGCCGTAACCGGTCTCCGCCGCACCCGGCATCTTGGCCAGCGCACCGATCTCGACGAAGGTCCCAGGGTCGAACAGCATCGCCAAACGCTCACGGGGTGAGAAAATCCCCTTCTTGGCTCGCTTGGCGATCGCCTTCTCGCCGGCCGGTTCCTTCGCCAGTTCGAGCTTGGCCCGAAGGTCGGCGAGTTTCGCTGCGGTCGTCTCCACGGTCTACTCCTAGCCGTTGTCAGTGGGTGCTGGGCGCCGGAACGTCGCTCAGGCGGCGGGTCAGGTCGGCACCGATCTTGCCGATGAACGGTTCGTCGACGATCGAGAGGTGATCGCCACCGATGTGGATGATCTCCAGATCGTCGACGACCTCACCCCAGCGGCCGTCCTCGTCGATCTCGGCCCATTGCGGCTCGAGCTCGATGGCGCCGTCGTGCATCCGGTCGGCGCGGTAGAGCACCACCTTGCCGTCGTAGCGGGTCGGCCGGATGTTCGTGAGCGCACGATTGTCGATGAACGAGGTGCGCTGATGCTCGATGATCCCGCCGGGGATCTTGGTGCCCGACATCGACATCATCTCCATGATGATCGCGAACTGCCCCTCGTCGTCGGCCTCGACCAGCCGATCCATCGGGATCGGGATGTCGGCGTCGAGATCGTAGTTGCGGATCGCGAACTCCTTCCATCGTTCCAGCCGTTGACGTTTGGTGTCCGGGGTCTCCGCCACGTCGTGGCGCGGCCGGACGACGTCGATCAGGCCGACGAACGCGACGTCCTCACCCTCCTCGGCGAGCACCTGCGCGCAGCCGTAGGCTAGAGCACCGCCGAGGGACCAGCCGATCAGCACGTACGGGCCGTGCGGCTGCACCTCGCGCAGGCGTGGCATGTATTGGCGCACACGCTCTTCGATGCTGCCCTCGACGCGGTCGAAACCGATCACCGGCTGATCGTCGGGCAGCCGCTTCAGCAGCGCCTCATACGCCGAGGTGTTGCCGCCGGCGGGATGGAACAGCAACGCCGGCACCGGATCTCCGGCGCTCGGGTCGTAGCTTTTCTTGCCCGCCGGCGTCAGCCGCAGGTATCGGATGAAGCCGTCGGTGTCGGCGGCGGCGTCGAGGAACTCGCGAACGTAGTTCGACATCTCCTCGATCGTCTCCGAGTCGAGGATGTCCTCGACGTCGATATCGCCACCGGTGCGCTCGTTGAGCTTGTCGGTGAGTGCTTGTGCCACTTCCTCTTCCAGCACCGGCAGCTTGTTGAAGATGCCGCCCGCGGACCGCTTGGTGATCACCGCGTACACCCCGAAGGTCAGACGCTCGGCCGCGTCACGCGGCGGGACGTCGGAGCCCGCGGCGTCGGCCACGGCCTTCTGATCGGTGAGATCGGGGGCAGGTGAAGGTGCGGCCTCCACTGCGGGGGGTTCAGCCGAAGGGGAAGCTGTGGCCTCCACGGCGGGGGGTTCAGCCGCGGGGGAAGGTGCTGCAGTGGGGGCGGCGGCACGCTTGGCGTTTTGCTCGTCGATGTAGGCGTTGAGCGCGGCGGTGTCGAGTTCGCCTCCGCCGCCGGCATTCTCGGCCAGCGAGTCGAGTTCGTCACGGTGGGCGACCGCGTACTCGACGAACTTGGTGACGTCGGCGAGGTTGGCCTGACGCATCGCCTGCAGCTGCAGTTGCGGGATGTCGAACTCGAACTCGACGCGGTTCTTGATGCGCACCGCCATCAGCGAATCCAGCCCGAGTTCGATGAGCGGGATCTCGCGCGGCAGGTCTTCGGGGTCATACCCCATCGACTCACCGACGATGATCGCGAGCCGATCCTCCACCGACTCGCCCGATGCCGGGTCCCAGCGGTTGCCGATGTCGTCGATCACCTCGTCCTCGACGACCACCGAGGTGTCGGTATAACCGATCTTGTCCGGATCGACCTTCGCCGGAGCGCCGTCAGTGACATTCTGGGCGGCGTCAACGAGATTCTGGGTGCCGTCAACGGAATTCGGAGCGCCGTCGGCGAGGTCGCCGGTCACCGCGGCCTCGAAGAGCAGCCGGAAGTTCTTGTCGGCCGTGTTCTTGTCGTCCCGGGCATGCACCGTCACCGACGCGCCACCCGGGTGCGGGCTCAGCGTCGTCGTCAGGGTGCCCGCCGACGGCAGCTCGCCATGGGCGAGGGCCGCACCGACCGTGGCGCCGGAGAGGACCTGAGCGGCCGCCGCCCGCACCAGCTCACGCGGGTCGGTGACGGCGGCGGCGTTGACCTCCCAGGCATGCCGACCGTCCGGCAGCGCCACGTGGGCGCCGGGAACCTTGCCGACACCGGAACCCGACGACAGCGAGGCGGAGAGCCAGTATTCCTTGCGCTCGAAGCGGGTTCGCGGGATGTCGGCGAAATCGCCTGCGCCGAACAGTGATCCGACGTTCACCGGATGTCCGTGCACGTAGAGCTTCATCAAGGCGTTGATGAGCCCGTAGCTCTCGTCCTCCTTGCGGCGCAACGTCTCGATCAGTTCCGCGTCGTGCAGACCCGACGAGAAGGTCACCGCGGCAACGGAGATGAGGACGGTCGGGTTGGGTGAGAGTTCCAGGAAGGTGCGGTGCCCGTTCTCCACCGACTTCGAGATGGCCTGGGAGAACCACACGCTGTGGCGTAGGCCCTTGAGGAAGTAGTCGATGGTGTGCACCGGCTCATGCCCGGGTCGGTAGAAGGTCTCCCGATCCACCGAACTGTAGAAGCCGACGGTGGGCCGTAGCGGCTCGATTCCGGTGAGCTCGTAGGACAATTCGCCGAGCAGCGGGTCCATCTGCGAGGTGTGGCTGGCGCCCTTGGTCTGGAGTTTGCGACCCAGCTTGCCCTCGGCCTCGGCGCGCGCGACGATCGCGTCGACCTGCGATTCCGGCCCGCCGATGACGGTATGCGTCGGTGCCGCGTACACACAGATCTCCAGATCCGGGTAGTCGGTGAGCACACCGGTGATGTCGTCGGCGGAGTACTCGACCAGCGCCATCAGGCGGATGTCGTCGCCCTGGAGCATCGACTCACCCTCACCCATCAGGCGCGAACGCTGGCAGATGACGCGGGTGGCGTCCGCCAGCGACAGTCCGCCGCTGATGTAGGCGGCGGATGCCTCACCCATCGAATGGGGCACCAGCACACCGGGTTCGGCGCCGAAGTGACGCAGCGTGTCGGCCAGGGCCACCTGGATGGTGTAGATGCCGACCTGGCTGGTCTCGATGCCGTAGGTCTGTGCGTCGTCGAGGAACATCTCGACGATCGAGTAGCCGAGTTCCTGCTGCACGAAGGCGTCGACCCGGTCAGCATACTTGGCGAACACCGGATTCTCGGTGTAGAGCTGCTTGGCCATCTTGCGATGCTGCGATCCGAAACCGGAGAGCAACCAGACCGCCGACGCCGCATCCGGTGAATCCACCGAATACACAGTCGGATTGGCCTTGCCCTCGGCGACCGCGCGAACACCCTTGATCGCGTCGTCGTGGCTGCGGGCCATCACCACCGCACGGGACCGCCCGTGGTTGCGGTGTGCCAGCGCGCGGCCGATGTCGGCGAGCGGAGTCGCCTGTCCCGCATCGGATTCCAGCCATGACAGGAGGTCGGCGGCGGCCTTGCGGCGACGCGACGGCAGGAATGCCGAGATCACCAGCGGCACCACCGAGCCCTCGGCCGCGGCCGGTGCGAACCCCTCGGCGGGATCGGATTCGGCGACGGCGGCAGGCGCCTCGGCGGCCGGGTTTTGCGCGGCGAGGACCGCACGCTCGGCCTCGGTGAGGAATTCGTCGTCGTCATCGTCGTCGGCCACGGGGGTCTCGGCGGCCGCCGCGTCGAGCGCGGGGATGTCGACGTCGCCGCGGGTCAGATCACCCGGCAGCACCTCACGCACGATGACATGCGCATTGGTGCCACCGAATCCGAAGCCGGAGACGCCGGCGATGGCGTGCCCGGAGTACCGCGGCCATTCGGTGACCTCGGGGGTCACCTTGAGTCCGGTCGCCTCGAACTGGATGTACGGGTTGGGGCCCGCGTAGTTGAGGGATGCGGGAATCGTGTTGTGCTGCAACGACAGCACCACCTTGGCCAGTGCGCCGGCACCGGCCGCCGATTCCATGTGACCGAAGTTGGTCTTGGCCGACCCGAGCAGAGCGGGCGCACCGACCACGCGGCCACGGCCGACCACGCGGCCGAGGGCGTCGGCCTCGATGGGGTCACCGAGGATGGTGCCGGTGCCGTGGGCCTCGATGTAGTCGACCTGACGCGGGTCGAGCGCGGCGTCGACGTAGGCCGATCGCAGCACCTCCACCTGCGCTTCGGGATTGGGGGCGAAGATGCCGTTGGAGCGGCCGTCGGAGTTGACCGCGGAACCGGACACGACGGCCAGCACCTGATCACCGTCGCGGCGGGCGTCGGCGAGGCGTTTGAGGACGAACATGCCGCCACCCTCGGAACGCACCATGCCGTCGGCGTCAGAGGAGAAGGCCTTGATGTGACCGTCCTTGGCGACCGCGCCGATGGTGTCGAAGCCGACGGTCGCGGCGGGGGTGAGGATCATGTTGACGCCACCGGCCAGCGCGACGTCGGATTCGCCGGAGCGCAGGCTGCGGACGGCCTGATGCACGGCGACCAACGACGAGGAGCACGCGGTGTCGATGGCCACCGACGGGCCGTGGAAGTCGAAGAAGTAGGAGACGCGGTTGGCGATGATCGAGGTCGCGGTGCCGGTCAGGGCGTAGGCGGCGGTCTCGTCGGAACCCTCGCCGAGGCCGAGGGCGGCCATCAGCTGGTAGTCGTTGGTGGAGGTGCCGACGAAGACGCCGACCTGCCCGCCCTTGAGATCGCTGGCCGGGATGTGGGCGTGCTCGAGCGCCTCCCAGGTCAGTTCCATCGCGAGGCGCTGCTGCGGGTCGACCATCTCGACCTCACGCGGACTCATCTGGAAGAAGTCGGCGTCGAAGGACTTCACGTCGTCGAGGTAGCCGCCGCGCAGGTTGCGCTTGGCGAGCACCTCGGCCATCTGCGGATCGGAACGGAATTCCGTCCACCGGTCCTCGGGCAGGTCCGAGATGCCGTCACGGCCGGTGATCAGTGCGTCCCACGTCGAGTCCGGGGTGTCGCCGGCCTTCGGGAATCGTGTCGACAGGCCCACGATGGCGATGTCGTCGGCGTCGTCGCGGTCGCGTTCCCAGAAGCGGTCGGCGTCGACGTCGACATCCTCGTCGGGATCGCCCTCGATGATGCGTTTGGCCAGCATCGCGATGGTCGGATGGTTGTAGGCGACGGTCGCGGTGAGGATGACGCCGGTCTTGTCCTCGACGTCGGCGGCCAGGGCCACCGCATCGCGTGAGGACAGGCCGAGCTCTTCCATCGGCCGGTCGTCGTTGATCTGGTCGGCGGGGACACCGGTCGCCTCCGACACCCAGTTCCGCAGCCAGTCGCGCAGTTCGCCGACGGTCAGGCCACCGGCGGTCTCGCCGTCGGGGGAAGCGGGAGCCGCGGCACCCTCGTTGACGGTGTCGTCGGACCCAGTGTTGGCGTCGTTATGCAGTTCAGACATCAGTACCCAAAATACTCATCAGTGGGCCGGTACTGGACCGGCCCTGCGGAAATGGAGTGGCGCACCGCTACCACCAGGTGTTCGGGCCGCGCCGCGATGCAGGAGGAAGAGCGAGGAGCGAAGCCGTCGGGTTGAGTGGCGCCTCCGGGCCCGAACACTCGCGGACGCGGAGCGGACGCCACATCTTCGCGGCGTCGTCTTCGACGACGAGCGGTGCTCAAGGGCGCAAACACCCGCGCCGCCGGAAGCGGCGCCAGTCAGCACGCCGCTAAGCGCCCGCATCCGGGAAAGCTGTTTGCTTGTACCCACCCCGCAGGCTGCCGTCGATGTAGGCGGCCTTGGTGGCGCGCCGGGCGATCTTGCCGCTGGAGGTGCGGGGGATGGAGCCGGCGGGCACGAGGAGGATGTCGCGGGCCATGACGCCGTGGCGCTGTGCGATGGCGGCGCGGACGGTGTCGGCGATCTCCTGCGGGTCGGTCTTCTTGCCCGGTCCGCGCTCGGCGACGATGACGAGTTGTTCGGAGGCGTCGTCGGGGTCGAAGCTCAGACCGCTGGTCGACTGTTCGAAGACGACGGCGGGGAGTTGGTTGGCCGGGACCGCGAAGGCGGCGACGAAACCGGGGCGCAGCGCGGTGCTGGCCTCTTGGGCGCTGAACTCGATGTCCTGCGGGTAGTGGTTGCGGCCGTCGACGATGACGAGGTCCTTGACGCGGCCGGTGATGTAGAGCTCACCTTCGAACCAGACGCCGTAGTCGCCGGTGCGCATCCATTCGGCGCCCTCGGGTGCCCCGTCGGTGTGGCTGCCCTGGGGCAGCGGCACGTCGATCGTGTTGTGGAAGGTTCGCTGGGATTCGGTGGGCTTGTTCCAGTAGCCGGCGCCGATATTGAGTCCGTGCAGCCAGATCTCGCCGACCTGGCCGTCGGCCTTCTCGGTGGCGGTGCCGGTCTCGTCGTAGTCGGCGGCGTCGACGATGGCGGCCCACTGGCTCAGGGCGACCTGGCCGCAGGACACCTGTGCGACGGCACTGGGGGCGTCGGAGTCGATGATCTTCATTCGTCCGGCGCTGAGTTCGTCGCGGTCGACGTAGATGATCTTGGCCTCGTTGTCGCGCTGAGTGGCGGAGACGAACAGGGTGGCCTCGGCCATGCCGTAGCAGGGTTTGATCGCGGTCTTCGGCAGGCCGTAGGGACCAAAGGCGTCGTTGAACTTCTTCATCGAGCCGACCGTGACCGGCTCGGAACCGTTGATGAGTCCGATCACGTTGGACAGGTCGAGGGTCTCGCCGGGCTTGGGCAGTCCGCGTGCGGCGGCGTGCTCGTAGGCGAAGTTCGGTGCGGCGGCGTAGGTGGGGGCGTTGTCGTCGTCGGCGGCGAGTTCACGGATCCAGCGGCCGGGGCGGCGCACGAAGGCCTGCGGGCTCATGATCGTGATGTATTTTCCGCCGAGCGCGGGCAGGATCACCGTCAGCAGTCCCATGTCGTGGAACATCGGCAGCCAGGTGACGCCGCGGGCGTTGCGGTCGATCTCGATGCAGTCGTAGATCTGCAGAACGTTGGCGGCGACGGCCTGGTAGGTGATCTCCACGCCGGCCGGTACGCGGGTGGAGCCGGAGGTGTACTGCAGGTAGGCGACGGTGTCCTTGTTGTGGTCCTTGCCGGCGACGGGGGCGACCCAGCCGGAGCCGACGGAGTCGGGGACCGCGTCGACGGCGATGACACGAGGACGTTCCTTGGCGGGGCGGTCGGCGAAGAAGTTGCGGACCGCCTCGGCGGATTTGGTGGAGGTGAGGATGGCGGTCGGTTCGCAGTCGGCGAGGACCGCGGTCAGGCGGTCGGTGTGGCCGGGCTCATCGGGGCTGAACAGGGGTACGGCGACGTTGCTGGCGTAGAGCGCGGCGAAGAAGCCGATGACGTACTCCAACGACTGCGGGGCGAGAATGGCGACCCGGTCCCCGTGCTTGGTGACCTGCTGGAGTCGGGCGGCCACCGCGCGCAGTCGCTTGCCGAACTGTGCCCAGGTGAGGTCCTGACGCTCACCGTCACGTTCACGGCTGTAATCGATGAATCGGTACGCGAGGGTGTCGGCCGCGTCGCGGACGTTGCGCTCGACATAGTCGACGAGCGTCGCGTCCTCGGTGAAGTGCAGCTGACCGTTCTCGTCGAGGAACTGGTCGAATTCAGTGTTCAGCATCCATCTACTCCTGTGGCCCCCACGTCACTCCCCTGCCGGGCAGGTGAGTGCGTACCTTTCTCGTGGCACACCCCGCGGCGCCCACGAACAACGATGACGCTCGACTGCTCGGGCATCGGTGTTCGCATCGGTACTCATCTCGCGACTACCGCCTCACGGTAGTGCAGTCGCGTCTTCGGTTTCGCTTCGCGTGATCGTCATGTCCGCTTTTTGTGATCCTGCAGCCCGATCACGTGACTGCAGGCCCCTCACCTGGGCGGACACCACCGGGTTCACGCATATCCGGTGTCCGGGTGCGCCGCCAGACCGAGGTCACACATTACTCTCCCTTGAGGAGCGAGATCACCGGCGCGAACGCGTCCATCTGGGTCGGGAACACCCCGACGTACGACATCGACGTCCGGCGCCGGATCTCGCGGATCTGATCGGCGATCTCCTCGAAGGAGCCGATCGCGATGTACGGCGAGCTCAGCACATCGTCGACGGTGAACTCGGCGTCGCGGGCGATGTTCGGCGGATACCCCTGATCAAGCGCCTTGAGAGCCATCTCGGCGGTGGCCTGCCGATCATCGGTGATGACGATGACCGCGATGGTCCAATTGATCTCGATGTCGTCGAATCGGTCGCCGGCCGCCGCACGGATGCGGTCCACGCGCTCGGCGGTCTTCTCGATCGTCATGTCGGAGAGCTTCATCTTGCCGTCGGGTGTGGTGCCCGGCGCCACCGAGATGATGTCGGCGTGCTTGGCTGCCAGCGCGAGCATCTTGGGGCCGCCACCGCCGACGGCGATCGGCGGGCGCGGTCCCTGCCGGGGCCGCGGCGTGCCCTCGAGTCCCTTGATCTGATAGAACTCGCCGTCGAAGTCCACGGTCTCGCCGCGCATCAGCTTGTCGAGGATGGTCAGCGACTCGTCGAGACGCCGGATGCGTACGCCGGGCGATTCGAACGGGATACCCGCCTTGTCGAATTCCTCTTTCATCCAGCCTGCGCCGATGCCGAGTTCGAGGCGTCCCTTGCTCAGCACGTCGATCGTGTTGGCCTCCTTGGCCAGGATCGCCGGATTGCGGAAGCCGTTGGCCAGCACCGAGGTGGCGAGGCGGATACGGCTGGTGGCCTGACTGAGTGCACCCAGCGCGGCCAGCGGTCCGACCTGATTACCGAGGTGATCCGGTACCGCGAACGTGTCGTATCCGTACTCTTCGGCGGTTTGCGCGAGTTTGACGAACTTACGGGCGCCGCCCTCGTCCTTGTTGCCCTCGCCACCCGCGCCGAACCGGAACCTGCGCACAGTGCTCTGGCCCGGCCCGGCGGGCTCGACCTGGGTCATACGCGTCTCTCCTCGTGCCCGGCGGTACCTGCCCGGCGTCGTCGATGTTCCGGCGGAGGATCTCCCCCACTTTGGGGGACATCGCCGAACCAGCCCACAACGTTAATGCAGGCCCGTGAGCTCACCAAACGGTGCTTGGTTGCGATCGCTCCGCGAATCGCGCGTGCGTGCGCCCACCTGCACCGCTCGTCGTCGTCATCGCATCGTCGCTACGCTCCTCGCTCTTCCTCCTGCATCGCGGCGCGACGCACACACGGGCCTGTAGGCGGCGCTTGTTGCGCCCGTCAGTTGTGGGCCGGGCGGGGCGCCGCGTCGATCAGGTTCTGCGACCAGCCGAGCATCCACTGGGTGGCGGTGGCGCCGTCGTGGGACCAGTACCGCGGTGTCGCGTAGAGGGCGTGCACCGGGTTGTTCAATGCGCCGAGCAACTGGTTGACCGCGCCCAGCGGATTGGTGACGGTGGGCGCGTCACATATGAGATCGCCTGGCGCACAGATGGATACGACCTTGTCGCGAACGCTGCCGAATCCGCCGGTGCGTGGTCCGGTCATCGTGATTCCCGGTACGAGCGTACCCATTCCACTCAGCGAGATCTCGGCTCCGACGCCCGGCGGGCTCGGGGTGATGTCGCGCTGATCGCCGGGTTGCCGACGACCGTCGGCGATCAATCCGACGCCGAGGACGAGATCGGCATCCTCGGCGGGTAGCACCCCGCCCCGCCCGTTTCCGATCGCCGAGGCGAGATCACCGGAGATCACCGCACCCTGTGAGAAGCCCATGATCACGTAACGGGTCAGCGGGCAACGCTCGTGCGTGCTGATGATCTTGCCCGCGGCCCGCTTGAAGCCCTGGGTCCGCGAGTCGTTGTAGTCGGCCTGGTGGTCGTTGAGGTTGGTCGGGTTACGGAACTGCGCCACGTAGGGAACCGTGTACACCTCGGTCCGCGATTCGGGGAACTGCTCCTTGAGCGCCGAGGAGACGCGCAGCATCAACGATCGCGGATTGGCCGTGGGGTTGTCCGGGTCGTCATCGGCGGCCGACTCCCAGGTACCCGGCACCACCAGGGTCAACACGTCCGGACAGTCGGCAGACTGCGCCTCGGGGCGGGTGGACGGCGTCGACGGCGTGGTCGAGGTGCCCGGCGGTTGCGGCGCACCGCCACGCAGACCCTGCACCCACAGCACGACGAGAACGATGGCGATGATCGCGAGCAGGGCGACCGCTGCGAGCATCAGCGGCAGGATGCGTCGGCGGGCCGGGCGCGATCGGGCACGGCGAGATCGGCGGGCGGCGTTCACCGGTCAGGGTGTCCGCTCAGAAGCGGTGATCCCGCGCTCAACAGTAGTAATCCTCGGCGGCCTTGATCACCTTGTCGGCCTTGGCGTTGGCCTCCTGCGTGCTGTTGGTGCCGGGCGCCACCAGCGCCACCACATACCCCTTGGTGGTCACCGGATCGGTGTTCTTGCGTTGGGCCTCACACACCCAGATCGCGACGCTCAACGCGACGCCGTTGTCCTCGTCGCCGAGCAGGGTGACGTTCTGATCGCGCAGGGCCTGCAGATACCGCTTGGCCTTGGGATCGAGGGCCTGACCCGACGGTGCGACGAACGAACCCGACGCCGCCGCGGTGGTACGCGGTGCCGTGGCGGGCAGACTCGAACCAGCGGTGGTCGATGTCGCCGAATCGGGGGACGAGGAGTCGGCGGCGGCCGACGACGAGGGCGCACTGGACGACGCCGAGTACAGCGAGGTGGTGGTGACCGGGTTGCTGGTGATCGGGGCACTCGCGGTCGAATCATCCGAACACGCCGTCAGCGAGCCGAACGCCAACGCGGCGCCCATCATCATCAGGCCGAGCCTGAGGTACTTGGTCATCATCACTTCGTCATCGCTTCCACGTCTCGCGCCGTGAAAACAGCACGGCACAAACAACATCGGGCCAACGCTCACCGGTCGGTGTGCGGACCGCCAGCGCAAGGCTACCCAACACCTCCGACGAATCCGGCCGCGGGAACACGTGATCTGCGGAAAACCCATGGATTCCACAGAGAGCTCTCAGGCCCGGCACACTCCGATGTCCCCGGGATCACACGCGGGAGCCGCCCCACGTGGTGTGGAGCGGCTCCTGCGTGTTCATGTCGGGTTCGGTCACCGGGCGAGTACGGCACCTCCGCGCGGTGTCCAGTTGATCCGACCGTGCTCAAACGTCTGGAACTTGCCGCCGTCGCGCCAGTTCTGTTCGTCCCCGGTGGGCAGGCCGAGCTTGCCGCCCGGTCCGCCGGCACCCGCGTAGGCGCCGCCGATGGCCCCACCCACCACCTTCGGGCCCTTGGGTCCGGTGATGATGCGTCCGCCGGCGAAGTCCTGTGCCCGACCGCCTGGCACGGCGTACTCCGGCGTGAGGCAGGCACCGATCCGGGCGCGGTCGGCGACCTTCTTGAACGCGGCGCTGGGACGGCAGCTGACCTTGTCGCCGGACAGGCCGAGTGCGGCGGCGGCCTGCGGCCATGCCTGATGCATCTCGAACTCCCAGTACGGCCAGGTGTGGGTGCCCGATGCCCGGTAGACGGCCTGACCGGGAATCCCCAACTGGTTCAGCTTGATCGCGAACTGCTGCGAGGTGACCCGGGAGAGTAGTTCCAGGCCGACGCCGGAGTAGTTGGTGGCCAGCATCGGGATGTCCGACGGTGAGTCGTGCGGGCCGATCATTCCGTTCCCGGAGGAGATATAGAGGCTGGTGCCCTGGAGCTTGTCGGCCAGCAGGTAGGGATCGTGTTCCTTCCAGGCCGGATCGCTGGGCGGCCCGAACATCTTCATCGCGTCGTAGCCGCCACCGTCGCGCAGGGCGAACTGAATCGCCTGCGGCATGCCGTAGGACGTCATCTGAAGGATGCCGGAGAACGAACCGGCGAACTTGTAGAAACCGGGATTGCGGGCCGCGAGCATCATCGCCGCGGAGCCACCCATCGACAGCCCCTCGATCCCGCGGACGTCGGTCGACCGCCAGTCGCCCTCCAGGATCGGCGGGAGCTCATGGATGAGGAAGGTCTCCCACTTGTAGGTCTTGCCCTTGTCCGGCTGCTGCCAGTCGGTGTAGAAGCTGGATTCGCCACCGATCGGCAGGATGACGTTGACGTTCTTGTCCTGGTAGAAGTTCACGATGTCGGTGTTGATGATCCAGCCGCTCTGGTCATCCTGGGCACGCAGGCCGTCGAGCATCGTCAGTTGGGCGAACTTGGCCCGAGGATTGGCCCACCAGTCGCGGGCGAGCAGGATCTGCACCTGGATCTCGGTGTTCATCGCCGGCGAGAACACCCACAGGGCGACCCGGCGGTCGGTGTACCAGTACGTCTTGGTGACGCGGGCGGGTGCCGTCGCCGCGGGCGCTGCGGCCGGCGCGGGACTGGCCGCCGGGGCCGGAGATTCCGCCGGTGCCGGGGAGGCGGGTGACGGTGCCGGGGAGGTCGCCGGTGGCGCGGCCGGCGCGGGTGCCGGTGCGCCGTGTGCGGTTTGCTGCCCGATCAACGTCCACGCCGCTGCCACCACGGCGATCACCACCATCGTGATGATCATTCGGACGGGGTTGCGCCACCGTGGCCGCCCCGCACTCGCTGTTCGCATTCCCTTGAGCTCCTTCGCACCCCGACGACCCGTCGCCACGGGGGATTGTCCTCCCGAACACCACATGAGTCACAAAAATCTCACTGGTGTCATCTAGCCTCAGGTGTTTCTTACACGGTCATGCGCGTCGGGCGGGGACGCCACGCTGTGGCAGATGAGATTTTTGTGACTTCTGTGATCTAGGCGGACAGATGTAGCGTCCCGACCGGGTGACCGGCCGATGCGAAAACCCCGGCCGGAACCAGTGGTTCCGACCGGGGTCGGTAGAGCAGTTGCCGCGTCTAGCGGATCAGCGGAAGAAGCCCTGTGCGTAGGCGTTCCACACCATGTCCTGCCAGTAGCCCCAGGCATGGGTGCCGTTGGCGTAGTGACTCATCACCGGCAGACCGTTGATCAGTGCCAGCCCCTCGAAGGCCTTGGCCTGGGTGAAGGCGAGCACCTCGAGCGTCGAACCCTTGAAGAGGTCGTCGAACACGTTCGGCAGTGCGTTGTACCGACCGAACAGGCCGTTACCCGAGCCGACGAAGATCTTCATCCCGTGCATCCGGTTGATGAGCATCGACGGGTCGTTGTCGTACCAGCGCGGATCCCACGGCGGGCCCCACATCGCGTCGACGTTCCACGGCGCCGGTGCGACGTCGAGCATCGCGAGCCGGATCATCGTGTGCATGCCCGGGGCGCTCAGGAAGTTGTAGCCCGACAGCGAACCGGCGGCGTAGTAGAGGTCGGGGCGGTGCGCGGCCAGCGACAGTGCGGCGTTACCACCCGAGGAGATACCCATGATGGCGTACTTGCCGTTCTTGCCCTGGTAGCCACGCTTCTTCAGCGCCGGCACCAGACGATTCTGGATGACGCATTCCCACATGTAGCGGCGCTGCTGGCCGTTGAAGTTACTGGGGGCATTCCAGTTGGTGTAGAAGCTGGCCGGGCCGCCGATCGGCTCGACGACGTTGACGCCGCGCTTGACCAGTTCCTGGATGTTGGTGTTGATCTCCCAGCCGGAGAAGTCGTACTGGGCGCGCATGCCGTCGAGCATGATGACGGTGCGCGTGTTCTTGGGATTGAACCAGGTGCGGACGTTGACCCGGCCCGGTGCCATCGACTTGTTGCCGAACGCCCCGTTGGTCGGCATTCCGCATGCGTCGATGTCGAAGTTGTTCTGCTGGCCGGTGCCGTTGATCCGCGCATCCGCCTGACCGGAACCGGCAACCACTCCCACGAGTCCGGCCACCGTCAGCGCGGCGACCACGATCGCCACCAGCCGACTGCGGAGCCGGAACCCACCGGTCGCCTTCGGTTTCATCTCACCTGCACCCATCGACTGAAATCTCCCTCTGTCACCGGTGTCACGGACCCGTCAGATCGGTCCGCCCACGCCGGATTACAACGACGACATCCGGTTGACCCCCAACACCACATGTTCGTGCGATCGCTCGCACGGGACTTTCGGCAGCCTATGTGAGTTGCCGAACCCTGACAAACTCTGTGATCTCTCTCACATCGCTCTCAGGTTGGTGCTGACAGACGTCACCGGACGTCTTGTTCACGGTCGTTCTATCGATCGCGCCGCGCGGCACGTTACCGATTCGAGATCATTTCTCGCAAGTTCTGTGCGCGACCCGTGCGAGACCGCGCATCACCGCGGGTTGAGACGTTCCGGCATCTGCAGGCCACAGCGCTGGATCTCGTATTCGGGATTGCGATTGATCCGGTAGTCGGTGAACCCGAAAGACTGCACCAGATTGCGCTTGAACCGCGACCACGACCACGGCTCCTCGAACGAGGCGAACCGGTCCCGGGTGGCGGGGCAGGTGAGAGCCACCTGAGCCTGACGCACCACGTCCTCGTCGAGGTATCCCGGCAGCACCGGCTTGCGTGGGTTGGCACCGGCCTCGGCGACCACCCATTCCGACGGCAACACCTTGTCGTGCCCGATGCGGCCGTCCTCGAGCCGCTCGGTGTGAGCGGCCAGCGGGTACGCCAGGCCCATCTGATCGACGACGCGCACGTCGAGCGGCGCGTTCATGCTCGTCATACCGAGATTGAGGAAGTACACCGTGAGTTGCCGCTTGTCGGCCGGGGTCCGCTCCGGCAGCTTGGCGATATACCACTCGTCGTAGTTGAACGACGCCAGCAGTACCCCGCCCTCGGTGCGGTACTTCTCGATGTTTTCGACCATCGCCTGCATCCGCGGGTAGTGCAGATAGTCCTCGGCGGTCACCGGATTCTCGTTGCCCATGTTGGTGACGTAGAAACGGCGTTCGTCGACGATGCCGCTACGACCGATGTCGATACCGGCATTGGGCAGCACGGTCTCGTGCGCGGCGACCGCCCAGATCACCGTCGCGACCCACATGCCCAGCATCAGGGCCGAACCGACCAGCTGAAGTCGCGTGCGTCGGTTGCGGTCGGGGTCGGTGCCGGGCTGATCGGAGGCCTCGGAGTTGATGTCATCCGCTGGGGCGTCGGCATCGGCTGCGATGTCGTCGACCGCGTCGGTATCGGCTGCGATGTCGTCGGTGTCTGGCTGCTGCTTCGCGCCCGGGGTCCGCCGGAATGCGGCGAGGATGCCGTGGACCGGGATCGTCACCGGGATGACCATCAGCGGCAGCAACAGGATGAACAGCGGGGTCAGCAGCACTCGGCCGTGCATGAAGTCGCCACCCTGACGCAGCCAGTACATGAAGACGACGGCGCCGGCGAGCAGTACTGCGATCACCACCGCACTCGGCGTCTGCAGGCGCGCCGACCAGCCGGCCACGCGCTCGCGCCGCGACTGCGGGCGAGCAGGCGTCGGGGCGGCGGCCGTCGGCCGGGATCGCCGCAGCCGCACACCGACGATCAGCACGATCCCGGCGACGAACGCCAGGATCACCGGCAGAAGCAGCGTGTACGGGCCGAACAGGTTGGCCAGGTAGAGGAATCCCTGATGCCACTTGGAGCCGCTGGCGTCCTTGGCCACCGCCGGATTCGGGACCAGCAGCGCGTAATAGCCCATCCGGAAGATCTGGTAGCCCACCGGCAGCACCGCGGCCACCACGACCACACCGACGCGCATCCTCCATCCGAGCGGGGCGAGAAACACCAACATCAGGGCGATGCCGCCGACGATGGCGAGTTCGGGGCGGATCAACGGTGCCAGACCGGCCCAGAACGCGAGGAACAGCGTGGCCGCGGCACCCCACCGGGTTCCGTCGTCGCCGGAACGTCGTCGGCTAGGCCGCCTGCTCCACGACACCAGCAGGCACCACAGCGTCGCCGCCCAGAAGATGCAGAGACCGTTCTCCAGTCCGCTGGTCGCGAAGTCTCGGGCGGGCGGGAGAGCGATGTAGATGATCGCGCCGAGCGGCAGCAGCAATGTGTAGCCGTCGCCGGTGATGCCACCGAGGCGGGTCCCCATCAGTCGGGCCGTGCCGTACATGGCGATCGGGATGGACGCCACCGAGAGCACCAGCGCCACCCATAGCGCGACGTATTCGAGTTGACCGTCGGTCACCCACGCCCAGAACCACAACAGGTAGGTCCAGGCGGTGGAGGTGTTGGCCTCGACCCGCTCCCCCGCGTTGAACACCGGGCCGTTGCCCGCGAAGAGGTTACGCAGGGTACGCAGGACGATGAGGCCGTCGTCGGCGATCCAGCGACGCTGCCAGGCACCGATGGCGAAGAAGATGGTCACGGCGACCGTACCGATCAGGAAACTGATCGTGGCGGTCCACTCGCGACCACCCCAGCGGCGACGCGGCTTGGCGCTCTCGTCCCCGTTGACAGCGCCCTCGTCGTCACTGACAGCGCTCTCGTCGTCGCTGACAGCGCCCTTGTCGTCGCTGACAGCGCTCTCGTCCCCGTTGACAGCGCTCTCGTCATCGCTGGCAGCGCCCTCGTCGTCGAGATTCAGTCGCAGCCACCGCGTCGGGTTGTCGTCCGGCTCGGGCTGGGCTCTGCGCGCCGAACGCCGCGACGCCTCGTCGGCCGTGCGGCGGTCGTCGGCGGGTCGATCAGGAGACTGCATAGACCGCGACACCCACGCATACTATCCAGGCCACGGCCAGGACCTGCAGTACGCGGTCACCCAGCGCGATCTCCTCGGGTTCACCGGCCTCGCCGCCGTCCACGTCGACCGCATACCGCAGGATCGCGATGGTGAACGGCACCATCGACAAGGCGTAGGCGACGTTTGTGTCGTGGTCGGAGTTCTTGTCGAAGGCCCACAAACCGTAGAAGAGGACGACCGCGGTGGCCGCGAGCGTCCAGACAAACCGCAGGTACGTGGTGGTGTAGTACTGCAGCGCCTTGCGGATCTTCGCTCCTGTGCGTTCGGCGAGTTGCAGCTCGGCGTAACGCTTGCCGGCGGCCATGAACAGCGACCCGAACGCCATGACCAGCAGGAACCACTGCGACAAGCGGATCTCGGCGGCAACGCCACCGGCGATGGCCCGCAGCAGGAAGCCCGACGACACGATGCAGATGTCGATGACGGCCTGGTTCTTCAGACCGAAGCAGTAGCCGAGCTGGATCACCAGATAGATGGCGATGACCACCGCGGTCTGCCAGTTCGCGACGAAGGCCACCGCGAGCGATCCGGCGCCGAGGATGACCGCGAGGGTGTAGGCCAACGGCACCGGGACGACGCCGGCCGCGATGGGGCGGAAACGCTTCGTCGGGTGATTACGGTCGGACTCGACGTCCATCGAGTCGTTGACCAGGTAGATGCACGACGCCACCATGCAGAAGGCGATGAAGGCGATGCCGGCCCGCCAGAGGACGGTGGAGTCGGTGATGTTGCCCGCGGCCAGCGGCGCGGCGAGAACCAGGACGTTCTTCACCCACTGACGTGGACGGACCGCCTTGATGAGCCCCGCGGTCAGGTTCTTGGGCGGACCAAGGACCTTCCCGTGCTCGATCGGCTCCTCGCTCATGCGTTCTCCCTGTTGCTGAACTTCCCACCGACCAGTTGCGACATCACCAGGCGGGCCGTCGATCCCGGCACCAGTGCGAGCGCACCGAGGCGGGCGGCCACGCCGGCGAGCCGGGTTGTGGTCGGATGGCGGGCCGCGGTGTCGGCGGCGCGCTCGATGAACTGATCGCCGACAACGACGGCACCGGCACTCAGGGCACCGATCGCCGCACCGGCGGCGACGTCGCTCGGATAGTGCACACCGAGTACCAGTCGCGAGGTGAGCATAGGCGGCACCAGCGCGGCCGGGAGCAGGTAGGGCGGTAATCCGGCGGCGCGACCGATCAGGATGGCCGCCGCCGTCGTCGACGTGGCATGCGACGACGGGAAGCTCAATCGGCTCGGCGTCGACACCCCGACGACGATGCGCGGGTCATGTGGTCGCCGGCGCCGCACGATGCGCTTGATGATCACCGACGCGGCGTGGGCACCGAAGGCACCGACACCGGCCTCGATCCAGCGGCGCTGGGCCACCTCGTCGTCGCGGCGTACCGCCAGCGCCCAACCGATACCGCTGATCGCCAGCCACCCCAGCGAATGCTCGCCGAAGTGCGAGAGCCCGCGCGCCGCGGGCAGCACACCGGGCCGATCCGCGAGAGCACCTTGGATCGCGACGAGGGCCGCCGCCTCCCCGGTGGGTGCCGGGCCGATCACACTGACCGTGCTGACGTCGCTGTCAGTCGATTCCGAAGACACCCGCCCAGCTCTCCTTACTGGTCAATTCCTGATGTTTGCCGCGATAGAGCTCGCGCATCTCGTCGAATCGCTCGTTCAACTCCCGGACCAGGGCTGCCGACTCGCGGGCCAGGGCGATCATCGTGTCCCGATCACGCTTGCGGTAGACCACGCCCCGACCGTCGGCGGTGGTGACGGTGACGCCGTCGACCCGGCCCAGCGAGAACCAGCGGGCCTCGATGGGCGGGTAATTCGCCTGGGGCACTTCGTGATGCCGCGGGTCGGCCGGACGCATGTTGTTGACCACCACACCGGCGAGCGCCCGCAGCTTGGCCACCGCGCCCTCTGGGATGTTGGTGCCCAGATGCGTTGCCTCACCACTGGTCCGGGGCAGTTCGGTTGCCGACGGCAGGACCACCGCGTCGGAGAACTGCTTGCGCATGCCGGCCACCTTGGGCAGCGCGGTCGGCAACAGCGAACGGATGTGATCCGGACCGGCCAGGAAGTCCCGGATCGCCTCGTTCTGGATAGCGACGGTCGAATACTCAAGGCACAGAAGATGTTTCGCTGTCGCCTTCGCCATCGACTGCAAGATGCCCTTGATCGGGCCGTCGTGATGGATGGACGCGACGACGAGCCGGTTGCGCAGGTGGAAGTACGCCTGCCAGTCGATGGCGTCGTCCTTGTCGCTCCACGCCATGTGCCAGATGGCAATTCCCGGCACCGTCGCCGTCGGATAGCCGGCTTTCGCTGCGCGCAAAGCGAATTCCCAGTCATCCCACTTGATGAACAACGGCATCGGCAGGCCGATCTCCTCGGCGCACTGCCGCGGGATCATGCACATCCACCAGCCGTTGCCCTCCACATCGATGCGCCGATGCAGATTCTTGGAGTTCTCGCGGTCACGCAGCGGGTACTGGGCGAAGTTGTGGTCATACTCGACAAACGGCGCCGCCGTCCACATGAAGGTGTGGTGATTGATGACCTCACCCATGCAGTGCAGGTGGCTGCGGTCCTGCAGGTTCAGCATCTGCCCACCGACGAGCATGGGGGATTTGGCAAATCGCGACATCGCCAGGGCCCGCAGGATCGAGTCGGGTTCGATGGCGATGTCGTCGTCCATGTACAGCACATACGGACTGTCGGTCAGTCGCAGCGCCTCATACATGATGCGCGCGTACCCGCCCGAACCACCGAGGTTTCCCTGATCGAAGATGCGCAGTCGCTCGCCGAGCGCTCCGGCGGCCTCGGCGTAGCCGGGTTCGTCGACGACCTTGCGGGTGCCCTGATCGGGCATCAGGACGGCGTCGATCACCTCGTCCACCAACGGATCCGAGGTGAGGGCGGCGAGCGCATTGACGGCATCGGTGGGCCGGTTGAACGTCGGGATACCGACGGTGACCCGCTTGGTGTCTGCCGGTTGCGGGCATTCGATCGCCGAATACCAACCGGCGGAGACGATTTCGGTCTCGGTGTCGGTGGTGATGTCGAACCAGATCCAGCCGCCGTCCTCGAACGGCCCGAGGTCCAACTCGAATTCGATGACGCCACGGCCGTTCTCGTCGGTGGCGATCAGATCCCCGCCGATACCGATCCGGGAACCGTCGACCTTGGAGCGGTACAGATCCACCCGGCAGGTGCCGATGACCTCAACACGCAGCACCACCGTGCTCAGGACACTCCAGCGGCGCCAGTAGGCGGCGGCGAAGGCGTTGAAGTAGCTTTCGAAGCTGACCTCGGACTCGGCGCCGAGAACCACCGAGGTGCGGCTCGGCGAGTGTGCGCGACGACTGTTGCCCCACGATTCGACGAGGTACAGCGACCGCACGTCGACCGGTTCACCGGGCCGCGGGAAGATCACCCGCTGCAACAGTTCGACGGCCTTGGACTCCTCGGCCATGGTGGTCTCGGGCTGTGTTTGGGTCACGGTCACTGCCTTGTCTTCTCCACTCCGGCCTGCTTCACTCCGGTCTGCTTCACTCCGGTTCACCGGCCCGTCAACGATGCGCCGTCGGCCAGGTGCGGTGCCAGCGTGTTCTCGAACATGGTGAGCGCGCTGGCGATCGCCATGTGCATGTCCAGGTACTGATAGGTGCCCAGGCGCCCACCGAAGAGCACCTTGGCCTGCACCGTCTCGGCCTTGGCCAGATCCCGGTAGGTGGCGAGCATGTCGCGGTCCTCCGGAGTGTTGATCGGGTAATACGGTTCGTCGTCGTCGGTGGCGAATCGGCTGTACTCACGCATGATGACGGTCTTGTCCGACGGATAGGTGTCCCGCTCGGGATGGAAGTGCCGGAACTCGTGAATCCGGGTGTAGGGCACGTCGGCGTCGTTGTAGTTCATCACCGGGGTGCCCTGGAAGTCGCCGGTCGGCAGCACCTCGGTCTCGAAATCCAGGGTGCGCCAGCCCAGCCGCCCGGCCGAGTAGTCGAAGTACCGATCCAGCGGCCCGGTGTAGACGACGGGCGCGTCGGGGTTGGCGGCGCGGACCGCGTCGCGGACCTCGAACCAGTCGGTGTCGAGCCGGACGTCGATCCGCTCGTCGGCGGCCATGTTCTCCAGCCACGCGGTGTACCCGTCGACGGGCAATCCCTCGTAGGTGTCGTTGAAGTAGCGGTTGTCGAAGGTGTAGCGCACCGGGAGGCGGGTGATGTTGCCGGCCGGCAGTTCCGTCGGGTCGGTCTGCCACTGTTTGGCCGTGTAATCACGGACGAAGGCCTCGTACAGAGGGCGACCGATGAGGCTGATCGCCTTCTCCTCGAGGTTCGTCGCATCCGCGGCGTCGATCTCGCTGGCCTGCTCGGCGATCAGCGCACGCGCCTCGTCGGGGCTGTAATAGCGGCCGAAGAACTGGGCGACCAGGCCGAGTCCCATCGGGAACTGATAGGCCTGTCCCTTGTGCATCGCGAAGACGCGATGCTGATAGCCGGTGAAGTCGGTGAACCTGTTGACGTACTCCCACACCTTCTTGTTGGACGTGTGGAACAGGTGTGCGCCGTACTTGTGGATCTCGATGCCGGTGGTGGGTTCCGGTTCGGAGTAGGCGTTGCCGCCGAGGTGATGACGCCGCTCGAGGACGAGGACACGTTTGCCCAGCTCGGTGGCGGCGCGTTCGGCGACGGTGAGGCCGAAAAAGCCGGATCCGACGACGATCAGGTCGTAGCCCTGGTACGAGTCAGGAGCTGCGCTGCTATTGGATGCCACGGGTGTTCAGCGTAACGGACCGAACCTGAGGATTCGCCGACCCACGAGGCAACGGCTGCGCGTCGTACCCTTATGGAGTTGGTTTTCTCTGTCCCGGCGAGGAGGACTCGAGTTGACGACGGACATGACGTCGCTGATCACCACCCTGGTAAACGAGCTGCGGATACGCAGTGACGGTGCCGAGGACGTGCTGCGTGCCATCACGGCGGCTGCGGTGGGAACCGTGCCGGGCGCCGACGAGGCCAGTGTCACGGTGGTCACACGACGACAGATCGAGACGCCGGTCGCGGTCGGCGCCGGTGCTGCTCGCTGTGACGACATCCAACGCGAACTCGGCGAGGGACCGTGCGTGCGGTCCGCGGTCGACGACGCCACCGTGTCGATCACCGACATGACCCGCGACGAGCGCTGGCCCCGGTTCGCCGCGGCCGCCGCACAGGCCGGGATCGCCTCGATGCTGTGCTGCACCCTCTACATCGACGGCAGCGACTTCGCGGCACTCAACCTGCACAGCCATTCCTCCGACGCGTTCGACGCGCAGGCGCAGGCGCTCGCGGAGGTATTCGCGGCGCACTGCTCGACGACGTTCGCCGCGGCGCGAGAGAAGGAACAGTTGCGTCGTGCCCTGTCGTCGCGTGATCTCATCGGGCAGGCCAAGGGCATGCTGATGGAGCGGTACCGCATCGACGCCGACGCGGCGTTCTACCTGCTGGCCAAGTTGTCCCAGGAGTCGAACACCAAGCTCGTCGATGTGGCCGGCGGCGTGGTGGCCGCAGGTCCGGGGAGCTGACGCCCGCTACCGCAGGACGTTGCGCTTGGGGAAGCCCAGCACCGGGATTCCGCCGCGCGCCTGATACCGCGCGAGTCCTTGCCCGGCGAGTGCGTGCGCGCCGGTCTGCTGCGAGAAGAACATCATGCCCTTCTGGAACAGCTGGGTGACGCCCGCGCCGTCTGGGGTCAGCGTCGGCACGCCCAGCGCCTGGCCGAGTGGTCCGGTGATGCCACCGAGGTCGCCGGACAGCCCCTGGAATGCGCTGGTCGCCGCGCTGAGGAGATCACCGGCACCGGGCAGGAGCTGGTCGGCGAGCCCGCCCAGGGAACCGAGATCCAGCGACCCGGCCCCACCGGCGGGTCCGGTCGGCGGTTTCACGATCGCCGGCGGCGTCTGTTGACCCTGGACGGAGAACCACGACGATTTCAGACCGAGTTTGGTCCGCGCCTCCTCGCCGGTCGCCTCCACGCTGCGGCCACCACCGGTGGCACGCACCTTGAGTGCGCGGCCGTGCTCGGCGCCGAGACCGTTGGCCTCGATCACCTCGAACTTGTCGAGACTGCCCAGCCCGAAGGCCGCTGCCACCGCACTCGGGCTCACCGTCGCGGTCCAGTCGTGGTTGGGCGATCCGGCGTCACCGTCGTCGACCACCGCCGGGAACTTGCCGCCGGCACTGAACCCGCCGGTGGATGAGGAGAACTCGGTGAAGGCGGGTTGACCGTTCTGTAGCCGGATCTGGCCCGCGGTGGCATCGGCCGCTGCGTTGGTCCGCGGGTCCTCACCCGCGACGGCCCCGTACACCTGGGAGTTCTGCGTGTCGTCGATCTTCTTGCCGCCGGCGATCGCGGCCAGCGCGTAGCTGCGCGCGACGACCGCCTGCGCCTTGAGGGCCTCCATGCCGCCGGAGTCGGCCCAGCCGGGGATGCTCTCGCGCGGGATGACGCCCTTGACGTAGTCGTCGACGTTGAGTTTGTTGACCACGCGGCCGCCATCGAGCCCGAGCGATCCGCGGTAGGCGGCGTTGGAGCCGCACAGTTTGAGGAATTCGTTGGCGGGCCGGTTCGGCGCGGCGTTGACCGGATCGACGAAGGGTTGGGTCAGCGGCACCGAACGGATCACCGAGCCGCCGCAGCCGGAGAGGATGTTGGCCATGTTGCCCGCGAGGCTGACCGCCTGGCCGGCTTCGACGGGCTGCCCGCCAACGCGCATACCCGCATCGGAACGGACGCTGACGCCGCCGACGTTGGTCAAACCCACCTGGATCTCGGGGTTGGCCGGACGTCCGGCCGTGGTGTCGCCGTAGAAGTGCTGCAGGATCTGCTGATACGACCAGCCGCGTTTGGCGTAGCCGTACGCGCCGTACTGGCCCATACCGCGGCCGTGGCCGTATCCGTGACCGATCAGGGTGATCTCCGAGCCCGCGGTGAGACCGATGTCGGGTGCGCGGTCGGCGGTGGTCCCGACCAACGCGATACCCCCGACGAGCGTCAGTGCGGCCGCCGCCCCGATCACCGATGAGGTGCGGCGTCGACGCGCCAGACCGGGGCGAACCCGGGTCGTCAACGCTCGTGTCAGGCGAGTCGCCATCGCTCGAACACACCTCCCCCTTCGGCCGGAACACCGCAACCGGCTGTTACGGATGGTGTTTATGTGACTCAAGTGACGATAGACAAGTCTCTTGAGAATCACCAACCACAGGAGATAACAACCACATCACATGTTGTGGGTACGCGGCGTGGGGTCGGCGCGTCGTCGACGTCGGCCGTGGAGGATCAGCGCGGCCGGTGCGGACGAGAGCCCACCGGGCCATACCGACGTGAAGGAGTGGACCACCCGTGCGATACCCGCGACGCAGACCCTCGATGATGATCGCCGCCATCGCCGTGATCGTCGGGGCGGGCTTCCTCGTCGACGCCGGCGCCCAGCGATCGGCGGATATTCGCGCGGTGGACACCCAACGCAGCCTCGAGGACGCGCCGACCGACGCCGTCGAGAGCGCGACGGTGAAACTCCGCGATGTCCCGGCCACCGCACTCGACCTCGCGCGATCCGGCTTGGGCCGGGCGGGGATCACCCTGCCCCGCCTCGATTTGTCGCAGATGCCGGTGGCCGATGATGTGCCTGCTCCGGCCACTTCCACACCGTCCGGTGCAGCCCCTTCGCCGTCGGCAACTTCGCCGTCGGCAACTTCGCCGTCGACAACTTCGCCTTCGGCTGCGAGCGGTTCACCGTCCGGCAGCGCCCCGTCGGGGCGTCGCCCGGTAGGTGCACTCGTGAAGCATCTTGTGCGGGACACGCCGTTCAAGATGGTCGGATTCACGTGGACCAGGCCGGTGTGGAATGCCGACGAGCAGACGATGTTGCTTCGGGCCAAGCAGCCCAATGGACGCTGGGGCGACTGGATCGAGCTCGAACCGATTCACACATCGGGTGAGCCGTCGGCGCGACAACCGGGCGGCACCGAACCCGTGTGGGTGGGCGGCGCGAAGGAGATCCAGGTCGCCTTGGCCGCCGACGGTCTCGCCATTCCCGCGACGCTTGCCGCCGGCGACACCGGCAGCGGCCTCCTCGATCTCGTCGTCGGCAGTGGCGCCGAGATCGTGAAGAACCTCGCCGGCACGGTCTTCCCTGAGTTGACCGCGACCCTACTCAATCCGGACAGCCTGCTCTCCCTCGGATCGTCGATGCTGACGACGCTGTCCGGTGGTCCTCAGGTGATCTCCCGGGCGGCGTGGGGTGCCGATGAGTCCATCCGCTGCTCTCAGCCGTCGTTGTCTCCGACGTTGCGTGGCGCGATCGTGCATCACACGGCCGGGAGCAATGACTACACACCGCAGCAGTCGGCGGAGATCGTCCGGGGTATCTACGCGTATCACGCACGCACTCTCAATTGGTGCGACATCGGCTACAACGTTCTCGTCGACAAGTACGGCCAGACCTTCGAGGGCGCATTCGGCGGTCTGGACCGCAACGTCGAAGGCACGCATACCGGCGGATTCAACCGTGACACCGTGGGACTGTCGATGATCGGCAATCTCGACGAGATCGCGCCGAGCGGACCGATGATCGCCTCGGCCGGCCGGTTCCTGAAGTGGCGCCTGAACCTGGCGGGACTGAATCCTGCGGGGACTGCCGACCTCACGTCGGAGTACTTCTCCGACAGCAAGTTTCCCGCCGGAACCCAGACACACATGCCGATGATCGCGGGACACCGGGACTACAACAACACCTCCTGCCCGGGGATCCTGGGCTATCCGGCGTTAACGCAGATCCGCGGCCTGGCCGGGGCGATCGCCCCGCCCCCGGCGGAGACACAACCCGAGATCGCACCGAGTGAGACCGAGCCAGTTGCACCGACGAATCCACCGGTGATCGCACCGGCGCAATAGTATTCACTCACTTGCCCTCACGGCAGGCTGGACCCGCCGAGGCATCTCACGCTGCGCACCCCTGCGACGTGGGGCCGTCGAGCGCACGACACCTCTTGTCGGCGTCTACATTTCACTGTGGATTTGTCAAAGAACGGATGCGGTCCCAGCCGGGGCCGGGTGCGGGTTGGTTGGTCTGTTGTCTATCTGTGGGCTTTATGGGCGCTGGTAGTTCCCTTATCCAGCTGCTCGATCCGAGCCCCCATCTCCCCGGTCGAGCCCCTTTGCCAGCCGGTCGAGCCCCTTTGCCCGTCGGTCGAGTCCCTTGCCCGTGGGTCGAGCCGGTGAGGAGCGCTAGCCGCCGCGTTGAGCTCCGTCGAAACGACGAGCCGTGTCGTTTCGACGGAGCTCAACGCAAGGAGACCTCGCAACCCGAGGCTGGAACTCGAATTATCATGCCGCACCCGGCAATCCATCCAACGTCATGGTCTTGCGGTGATACGACCTCAGCCATCGGCGTTGTGGGTCAACCGTTTCCGGTGGGATCAACCACGGGTGGTGGTCGGCTCCCATGACGACGTCCCATCCGTTATGGTGGACATCGTCATGACAGGACGAACAGAGCAAAGCGCCGTTCTCCACACAGGTTTCGCCGCCATCGATCCAATGGACGATGTGGTGCGCCTGGGTCCGCGAAGGCGGCGCACCGCACTTGATGCACCCTTTGTCGCGGTGCGTCAACGCGCGGCGTTGGGCCCGGTTGAACAGTCGGATCGTCCGTCCGAGTGACAGGGGTACCTCGTCTTTGCTGACGATCATCACACCGACGGTGGCGTCGCAGCACAGTTTTCGGGCGGTGGCTTCGGTGACCGATCCCATGAACCGCAGCGATGCCAACGAGGGCGTGCCGGTGGGGATCGTGAGGTTGACCAGTTCGGTGGGCATGCGTGGCCCGTCGTCGTCGCAGTACTGTCCGGTGGCGACACGGGCGGCGGTGTCCAGGATGATCTCGAGGGCGTCGGCACGCATTTGCCCGGCCGAGCGTGGATCGCGGGACCCGTCGGGTTGGGGTCGTGGCGCCGACAACACTTCGATCGCGGTCCGTAGTTTCTCCCCGAGCACGGCATGCAGATCGCCGGTGACGGTGAGTCGTCCGTCGTCGGAATCGTGAAAGTCCAGCGTGTTGATACTGCGATCTTCGCCCGCCGGTAGACCATCGGTGTCGTCGGCCTGCTGATTCCCGCGACTCTTGGCGTAGTCACGGATCTCGGCGGGCGTGAACCCGGCGGTCGCGTGCCCGAGTAGGGCAATGCTGTGTGCGTCGCGTTCTTCGGCGGTGACGGGTTCGCCGGATCGTTTCTCGATGTGCGTCAATCCTCGGACGATGGCGTCGGCGTGTTCGGCCGACAATGTGCCCAGCGCGGTGTGGCGGTGTACGCGGTCGATATCGGGAGTGGTACCCAGGCGGATCATGCGGGACGCCGAGGCCGGGGCGACACCCCACTCGAGCAGGAGCTCCTGCAGTTTGCGACCCTCCTTCTCTGCAACCTTCAGGTGATCGCAAAGTCCGACAAGCACACTGGCGTGGTGATCGACCAGATTGCGGATCAGCAGGATGGCATGCAGCGCGCTCTTTGCGTCCTCGTGGGTGAGGCTGCCGGTGGCGAAGTCAAGCTCCGACAACAAGTCGATGGTGGTGTCAAGTTCCCCCGATGTCATGTCCACCACAGTACGCCGGGTTGGCGGTCGACGCAAGGGTCAGTGTCGTGAATCCTGTTGTTGTGCATAACTTTTGGTCTGTGAATAACCTATCGTCGGCGTCGATCCCTTGTCGGTGGGCTGTGCTATAGCGCGGCACGTTCACGGGAGACGTTGTAGTGGTACGGGTTCCAGCCTTGTCTCACCTGGTCTCGACACGGACTTCGTTTCGACGGAGCTCAACGCGGCGGCTAGCGCTCCGTCCGGCTCGACCGGCGGGATGGGGCCGCCTCGACCGGCGAGAGGATGTGGCTCGACCGGAGGGATGGGGCCGACTCGACCGTAATATGAGCGCTGTCAACGGAATAGAGAGCGCTGTCAGTGACGAGGTGAGCGCTGTCAACGGAATAGGGAGCGCTGTCAGTGACGAGGTGAGCGCTGTCAACGTAATTCAGGGCGCTGTCAACGGGATACCGAGCGCTGTCAACGTAATTCAGGGCGCCGTCAACGGGATTGAGAGCGCCGGCGCTGCGATCAGGCTAGCCGAACCAGCGTTCCAGGACCCGGGCGACGCCGTCGTCGTTGTTGCCGACGGTGATCTCGTCGGCGGCGGCGAGGGCGGCGGGGTGGGCATGCCCCATCGCCACGCCGTGGTCGACCCAGGTGAGCATCTCGACGTCGTTGGGCATGTCGCCGAAGGCGATCGTCGAGGACGCGTCACTACCGGTGTATTCCAACAGCTTTCGCAGCCCGGAAGCCTTGTGGGTGTCCGGCAGGGATAGTTCGATCAGGCCGTTGTCGGTGGAGTAGGTGATCTGGGCGAGCTCACCGATCGGACCCGAGAGCCGTTGTGCCATTTCGGCACTGGGCATCCGTGGCGCGCGCACCAGGAGCTTGACAGCCGGTTCGGTGTAGATCTCGTGGTCGCCGACCTCCACGTGGTCGGGGTTGAGCCAGGCGTGTTGGTATCCGGCGGTGGCAACGAAGGGTGCGGTGGCGGCATCGTGGGCCGACTCCCCCACCCGCTCGGCGGCGATACCACAGCCCGGAAGGTGTTCCAGGGCAAGTCTTCCGAGCTCGATGAGCACCTCCGGGGCCAGGGTCGCCGCCCACAGCACCCGATCGCTCTCGACGTCGTAGACGATCGCGCCGTTCGCGCACACCGCATGGCGGACCGGCAGCACCGACGGATCGAACTGATCGGTGATCTCGGCGATCCAGCGCGGCGGACGTCCGGTGGCGAGAACGAAATCGACCCCTTGGGCGACGGCGTTGGCCAGCACCGACTTGGTCCGTTCGGACACCACATTGTCGTCGTCGATCAGCGTTCCGTCGACGTCGCTCGCGATCAGGGTCGGTCGCTGCCCGACGCCACTCATTTTCCGGCCTTCCGGTCATGCGCAGCGGCTTTCGCGGCCCGCGCCTCCGCTTTGCGTTGTGCCTCTTCGGTTTCGATCACCGCAGCCTCTTCTGGCGTCGGCGCCGACCCACCCAGGCGGGCCGGGACCCAGAACTCACCGGCCGGATGCGAGTAGTGCTCCTGGATCTCATGCAGCATCGTCGTCATCGTGTCGCGCACCCTCAGGATCTCGGCATCCATGTCGGCATCGACATCGACGACAATCGGCGCACCGTAGCTCACGCGGACCGGGATCCCACTGCGTCCCATGTTCCGCCGACCGCCCTTGGTCCACTGACGCTGAGCGCCCCACACGATCGCCGGAACAATGGGCACACCCGCCTCGGCGGCCATCCGCACCGCTCCGGACTTGAACTCCTTGAGCTCGAAACTGCGGCTGATGGTCGCCTCGGGATAGACCGCAACGATTTCACCACTGCGCAAGGAATCGACCGCCGCGTGATACGCGTCGGCACCTTGTGAACGATCGACCGGAATGGTGCCGGTGTGCGTGACCAGGAAGCGCATGATGCCGATGTCCATGACCTCGGACTTGATCATGAACCGGATTCGACGGCCGACGGCGTGCAAACCGAGGGCAGCGGGAAGAAAGTCGACGTAGGACGTGTGATTGAGGACCAGCACCGCACCGCCGGAGGCCGGGATGTTGTCGAGCCCGGTGAACTGCAGATCGACGTTCTGCGCACGGCGCAGCGTCGAGGCGATGATCTCGAGGGTGCGAAAGACCGGCTCCCGACGCCGAGGTCGGGACCGGGAACCGGTCGGCCCGGCCGCAGTCATCATGCGGCCACCCTATCGGTAGCCTCCGACAGCGAACCCTCAGTCGTCGCTCGACCGCACGAACTCGGGCTGATCGATGATCCGCACCCACGATCCGTCGGGCCGCTGCACGACCACCTGGGCTCGCGCTCCCGCGCCGTCCTTCGGCGGCGTGGAGGTGAGCGCGATGTCACCGAAATACAGGGTCGGCAGCGGCGGCTCCGGCGTGAAAGTCGGCCGGTCGGCCAGCACCGTCGCCCACAGATCGCGAATGGCATCGCGGCCACGGGTCACCTCTCCCGGCGGGAAGGCCATCACCGCATCCTCGTGATACAGCGAGGCCACAGCGTCGGCGTCGCCCGCATTCGAGAACTCGACGAACAGCCGGGTGATGTCCTCCGGGGTGGCGGCGGTGGGTCGGGTGGCGGTGGGTCGGGTGGCGGTGGGTCGGGTGGTGTCCGTCGACATGAGGTGGTCCTCTCCGGTGGTTGATGTGCTCCTCCAGCATCGAACGCATCCACACATAAGTCCAAGACGCATCTTTGATCTGAACTATCATTGGCAGTTATGGAACTCCGGCAGCTGGAGTACTTCGTCGCCGTCGCACAGTCGGGCTCGTTCACCCGGGCGGCCGAACTCACCCACACCTCACAACCCAACGTCAGCGCCCAGATCCGCGGCCTCGAACGCGAATGGGGCACAGCACTTTTCGAGCGTGTCGGCCGCACCGTCACCCTCAGCGACGCCGGTGCCGCCGCCCTCCCGCACGCTCGCGCGGCGCTGGATTCCGCGGCGGCCGCGGCAACAGCGGTCGCCGACGTCGGGCAGGTCATAGCCGGATCGCTGTCGGTGGGCATGGTCGATGGATGCACCATCGGCGCACTGTTCGATGCCTTCGCCGGGTTCCGGAGGGCTCACCCCGGCGTCCGGTTCTCCCTGTGCGAGGACGAATCCCCGGCACTCGCCGACCGCGTGCGCACCGCCGATCTCGACGTCGCGCTCACCGGCCTGGCCGGCACCACTCCGGCCGATCTGGCCTGCCAGGTGATCATCGCCGAGCACATCGTCGCCGTGGTACCGCGCGGTCATCACCTCGCCGGACGTGCCCGGCTCACCCCCACCGACCTGGCGGCCGAAACGCTCGTCGGGTTGCCGCGAGGCGCCGGCATCCGCACCGTCTTCGATCGCGGGTGTCCGGATCTGCGCATCGACGTCGAGGCCAGCTCACCCGATGCGATCCTGGCCCTGGTCCGCAGCGGCGTCGGCGTCGGCATCCTCAGCGAGTCGATCGCGGCCGGTGCCACCGACACCATCCGTGGCCTGCGCATTCGGGGCGTCGACGAGCAGGCGCTGCTGGCCCTGCTGTGGCGCCGGAGTCCCTCACCGGCGGTGGCGGCATTCGTCACCCGGGCCCGCACAGCCTTCGGAGTGGACCGAGTGACGAGGTGACCTACTCCGCCGAACCACCCTCACGCTGCGCACGCTTGGCCGCCTTCGCGGCCTGCTCCTCGGCGTCCATCCGGTTGGCCTCCTCGAGAGTCGGCGCGGAGCCGCCGAGGCGCGCGGGTACCCAGAACGCACCCTTCGGATGATCGGGGTAGCTTTCCTGCAACTCGAGCAGCTTCTCGCTCATCACCTTGTGTAGTTGGGCGGTGAGGGCGTCGGGATCACCGACCGGCTCTATCGGCTCGGCCACCCCGATGGCGATCGGCGTCTTGGTCCGACCCAACCGCTTCGGATGGCCCTTCGTCCACACCCGCTGCGCGCCCCAGATGACGGTCGGGATGATCGGCGCACCCGATTCGATCGCCATCCGCGCCGCACCCGACTTGAATTCCTTCAGCTCAAAACTGCGGCTGATCGTCGCCTCCGGATACACGCCGACGAGTTCGCCGTCCTTCAGGTACTCGACGGCGGTCCGGTAGCTCTCCGCCCCCTGAGCACGATCCACCGGAATGTGCTTGAGCGAGCGCATGATCGGACCCGAGTACTTGTTGTCGAAGACCTCTTTCTTCGCCATGAACCGCACATACCTCTTGCCCTGCAGGAAGGCCGGGATGCCGGCGTAGGTGAAGTCGAGGTAGCCGGTGTGATTGATGGCGACGACGCCGGGCCCGGTCTTGGGCACGTTCTCGACGCCGGACACCGAGAACTTGAGTCCCTCGGCCAGCCACAGGAGGCGCGCGGTGGTGATGACGGACGAGTACACGGGTTCCATGACAGACGAGCTTAGCGAGGTGGTTACGGGTGCGTAGCCGCGTGCCGAGAACTCGGCGCCGACGCGGCCGTCACGGCGCTCACAGCGAGAACCCGGCCATGCCCTGCATCCCGAAGAACATGTAGGCCATGCTCAACGCCATGAACGCCATCGCCAGCCGGTCCGGCCACCCGGACGGCAGGTAGGCGTCATCACCGGCGGTGTGGCTGTGTTCGGAGCCGGTATCGCTGCCCGCTCCCGGGGGCACGACCGAGTATCCGCGGAAGATGTCGCTGAGCCACCCGATCGCCTCGGCGACGAACCACACGATCAGGACGACACTGAGCAGTCCGCTCCACGACGCCATCGGCAGCCACATGTAGATCATTCCGGCCTGCTGAGCGAGCAGCAGCAGCCACAGCAACGAGAACGATCGTCGGCGGGCGAGCAGGCTGACGAGATAGGCCAGGACGAGCGCGCTGATGACGACGAAGAACCACATCTGTGCCCGCGAGACATCCGGCCCCCAGGACTCCGGCGGGCGGAACGACATGATCAGGTACATGTAGATCATCGACAGGCACATGACGATGTGCCCGAGGTGGAACCAGCGATTTCCGTGTCCGCGGATCACGCACGGCACGTGATGCAGAGCCGCGCCGAGCAGCAGGATCGACACGAGGATCGTCAGCCAGGGCGGGAACCAGTCGATCCCCGGTGCCATCTCGTGCATATCGGACTGCATCTCCATCGGCATGCCGGGCATCTCGTCGGCGAGCGTGATCATGGCGTTCCCCTGAACCTGGTCGGTCGTCATCTGCAGGGCGGTCATCACGATCACCCAGGACAGTGGTCGCCGGGGACAGCCCTGCGGTTCCGCGATGTGAGCGCGGTCATGCGTCGACAGGGCCGCACACGCCTCGCCGGAGGCGGCGCCGACAAACACAGCCCTACGGCCCACGACGTCACCACGCCGGGCTCGTTAGATTGGTATGTCGAAGCGACAGGCGCGCAGCCCCGCGCATGCGAAGCAGAAAGGCCCCACGTGCAGATCACCAGCATCGGCCATGCCGGATTCCACATCCAGACCTCGGCCGGGTCGATCCTCTGCGATCCCTGGACCAATCCGGCGTATTTCGCCTCGTGGATCCCGTTCCCGGACAATTCCGAGCTGGACTGGAAGGCCCTCGGCCAGTGCGATTACCTCTACGTCTCGCATCTGCACCGCGATCACTTCGACGAGCAGAACCTGCGGGACAACGTCAGCAAGGACGCGACGGTGCTGTTGCCCGACTACCCGGTGCCGGATCTGAAGCGGGAACTCGAGAAGCTCGGTTTCACCAAGTTCGTGGAGACCACCGACTCGGAGAAGACGACGGTCACCGGCCCCAAGGGCTCCCTCGATGTCATGATCATCGCGTTGCGTGCCCCCGCCGACGGCCCGATCGGCGACTCCGGTCTCATCGTCGACGACGGCGAGACCGTGGCGTTCAACATGAACGACGCCCGCCCCATCGACCTCGACGTCATCGACGAGCAGTTCGGTCGGGTCGACGTGCATCTGCTGCAGTACTCGGGCGCCATCTGGTATCCGATGGTCTACGACATCCCCCGCCGGTCCAAGGCGAACTTCGCCGCACAGAAGCGTCAGCGGGGCATGGATCGGGCCCGGTCCTACATCGAGCAGGTCGGCGCCACCTGGGTGGTGCCGTCGGCCGGTCCGCCGATGTTCCTCGACGAGGACCTGTTCTCGCTCAACGACTTCGGTTCGGGGATCGAGGGTTCGGACAACGAACGCCCCGGCGATGTCACCTCGATCTTCCCCGATCAGGAGACCTTCCTGGAGCAGATGCGGATCCACGGCACCGACGACGGCGTGAAGCATCGTGGGCTGATGATGGTGTCCGGTTCGGTCGCGAACTTCACCGGTGATGTTCTCGACGACGTCACGCATCCCTATGCGCCGCACGATGTTTTCGGCGAGAACAAGCAGGCCTATCTGGAGCGGATGAAGGAGAAGTTCGCCCCGGTGATCGCCGCGGAGAAGGCCGGCTGGGCGTCGGCCGAGGGCGATCCGCTGCTGCCGCCGCTCAAGGAACTCTTCGAGCCGATCATGGCCGCCTCCGACCTGATCTGCGACGGCATCGGCTACCCGGTCGGTCTGGTGATGGGCGAGGAGACCGTCGTCCTGGACTTCCCCAATCGCATCGTTCGCGAGCCGAAGGAGGGAGAGGGCAAGTACCGCTACGGTTTCCGGATCTCCCCGGAGATCGTGCGCACCGTCCTGCGCGACGACGAACCGGACTGGGTCAACACCATCTTCCTGTCGACGCGCTTCACCACCTGGCGCATCGGCGGATACAACGAGTACCTCTACACCTTCTTCAAGTGCCTCACCGACGAACGCATTGCCTACGCGGACGGCTGGTTCTCCGAGGCGCACGACGATTCGGCGTCGATCACCAAGGACGGCTGGCAGATTCAGCGCCGCTGCCCGCACCTCAAGGCCGACCTGAGCAAGTTCGGGGTGATCGAGGGCGAGAAGCTGACCTGCAACCTGCACGGCTGGCAGTGGGATCTGCCGACCGGCCGCTGCCTCACGTCCAAGGGACATGAGCTGCGCGCCAAGCACCTCGACGGCTGAGAGGTCGTGAGAGGTTCGGGGGTCACACCATGTGACCCCCGAACAGGGTCACCCGAAAGAGCCGCCGGGACCAAACCTACGCCGCCGGCGACCATTCCGGTCCGAGGGCGGTGGCGATCGAAGCCACCGTCAGGAACTCGATGAGCATCAGCGGTATCTCGGCCGCCGCGGTGGTCAGCACGCTACGTTCGTCGACGGACTGCAGCGCCGGAACCGTCAGGGTGACCGTCGTCCCCTGCTGCGCGCGGGCTCGACCTCCACATCGGCCATGGCGTCGAGTGCTCTCGGCGCCAAGCGATCTCGCAGGGTATCGGCGTCGAACATTCCGGTTCCGTTGTCGCACAACGTGCTCCGTCGGAATCGGCGATCAAAGTGGACCGCGACCTGATCCGTCCCGGAGTGTTTGGCCGAGTTGGTGATCGCCTCGCCGATCAGACCGACGATCCCCTCCCGACGCCATCGGGGCTGGGCACCGAGCGCCCGCTCCGGATCATCCGCATCGTCGACGGTGACGTCCCGGTCGAACACCCGGGCACCGGCCGGCACGACGATGTCGGACACACGTAGTGATTCGAGTTCGTCGAGCGCCTCGATGTCGGTGGTCGGTAGAAATGCCGAAAACGAAGGCGTGATGAACGATGGGTGTACGCTGGCCGATAGGAATCGCGGTCACGCCCGTGACCTGGGGTTATCGGTTCGCCTTCGCATCCTTGACCCCCGAAATGTGGACAAACAACTCGACATCGGCGCCCTCGCGCGACGTGCAGAATGAGCCTCGTGCATCATCGGTTCGCCGATATTCGATCCCCATTACGGCATCGCAGCGCAGGAGGATCATTCATGGCATCTCCGACGTCGGACACCGACCCGGCAACCACCACCGGCAAGGTCAATCTCGCCACCCTGACCGCCATGGTCGTCGGCTCCATGGTCGGATCGGGAGTATTCCTGTTGCCGAGGCGTTTCGGCACCTCGGCGCCATCATCGCCTGGGCGATCGCCGGCACCGGAATGCTGATGTTGGCCTTCGTCTTCCAGCGACTTGCCGTGCGCAAGCCGGCGCTGGACGCCGGAATCTTCGCCTACGCCAAGGACGGCTTCGGTGACTACGTCGGATTCAGCTCCGCCTTCGGTTTCTGGGCCTCGGCCTGTGCGGGCAACACGTCCTACTGGGTGCTGATCATGGCGACCACCAGCGCCCTGTTCCCGGCACTGGGAGACGGGTCGACGCTGCTGGCCGTCGTACTCTCCTCCGTCGGACTCTGGTTGTTCTGCTTCCTGATCAGTCGCGGCGTCCAGCAGGCGGCCATCATCAATCGCATCGCCACCATCGCCAAGGTCGTGCCGATCATCGTCTTCATCGTGCTCGCACTTGTCATGTTCGACGCCGGATACTTCTCCGACAACTTCTGGGGCGGAAACGGGATCGACTCCGGCTCGCTGTGGGAGCAGGTCAAGGGCACCATGCTCATCACGGTGTTCGTCTTCCTCGGCATCGAGGGCGCCAGCATGTACTCGCGGTTCGCCAAGAAGCGTGAGGATGTGGGCAGGGCAACGGTTTTCGGCTTCCTTGGCGTGCTCGGTGTCTTCGCCCTGGTCACCCTGGTCTCCTACGGCGCGATGCCGCAGGGCCAACTCGCCGAGGTCGACCAGCCGTCGATGGCATCGGTACTGGAATTGCTTGTCGGCGAGTGGGGTTCGGTGTTCATCCGCATCGGCGTGATCCTCTCGGTGCTCGGCGCCTACCTCGCCTGGACACTGATGGCAGCCGAGATCCTCTATATCCCCGCCCGCACCGCGGACATGCCGAAGTTCCTCTCGCGCACCAACAAGGCCGACGCCCCGGTCCCGGCACTGATCTTCGCGACCGGCCTGGTGCAGATCCTGCTGATCATCATCCTGTTCGTCGACGACGCCCTGGACTTCATGCTGGATCTGACCTCGGCGTTGGCACTGCTTCCGTATCTGCTCGCCGCCGCCTACATGCTCAAACTCACGCTCACCCGCGAAACCTACGACGGCGAACCGGGTTCCGAAGGCAGCCGCGGCAGAGGCACCGACATGACGATCGCCGTCGTCGCGGTGATCTACACCGTTTTCCTGCTGTGGGCAGCCGGAATCGACAAACTCTTGTTGTCCTGCATCCTGTTCGCCCTCGGCACAATCCTCTACGTCATCGCCCGGCGCGAGCAGAAGCTGCCCGTCTTCCGGCGATTCGAGGCCGCGATCTTCGGCGTATTCCTGGTGGGTGCGATCGGCGGTGTCATCTACCTCGCCACCGGAGCCGAGGACATCTACGACCATCCCGAACAGGAGCGGCACTCCAACTACGTCGAATATCCCGAAGCCGGACAACCGGATTGACCTCCGACCGAACGGCCACCACCTCATCGGACAGGCACACATCATCGAGACAGGACGGACGCAATGACTGCACCATCAGCGAAGTACGGGGTTCATTCCGAGGTCGGGAAACTGCACAAGGTTCTGGTGTGCTCCCCAGGACTCGCGCACGAACGACTGACCCCCACCAACTCCGACGAACTCCTCTTCGACGACGTGCTCTGGGTGCAGAACGCCAAACGCGATCACTTCGACTTCGTCACCAAGATGCGTGACCGCGGCGTCGACGTCGTCGAGCTGCACAACGTCCTCACCGAGACGATGGACATTCCCGAGGCACGCACGTGGCTGCTCGACCGCAAGATCGTCGCCAACGAGACCGGCATTGGGCTCGTCGGCGCCACCCGCGAATTCCTCGACGACATCAGCACACGTGACCTCACGAAGTTCCTGATCGGCGGATTGTCCACGGTGGACCTGCCCACCGAACTGCGCCCCCGCTACATCGATCTGGTCGACGAGGCCACCGGACGCGGCGAGTACCTGATGCCGCCGCTGCCCAACACCCTCTACACCCGCGACACCACCTGCTGGATCTACGGCGGCCTCACCCTGAATCCGTTGTATTGGCCTGCGCGCCATGCTGAAACACTGTTGATGAAGGCCATCTATCAGTTCCACCCCGACTTCGTCGGCTCGGCGGTGTGGTGGGGCGATCCGGAAAAGTCCTGGGGCGCAGCAACCATCGAAGGCGGAGACGTGCTGGTGCCGGGCAACGGCGTGGTGCTGATCGGCATGAGTGAACGCACCTCCCGCCAGGCGGTCACCCAGGTGGCCCGCGACCTGTTCGCCGCGGGCGCCGCCGAGAAGGTGGTGGTGGCGGGGATGCCGAAACTGCGGTCGGCCATGCACCTCGACACGGTGTTCACCTTCGCCGACCGCGACCTGGTATCGGTATACCCCACCATCATCGACGCGGTCCGCCCGTTCACCCTGGTGCCCAGCGACGCCGAACCCGGCGTCGAGGTCATCACCGAGACCGACCACTTCCTCAAGGTGGTACAGAAGGCCCTCGGGCTCGACGGTCTGCGGGTGGTGGAGGCCGGCGGCACCGCCTACGCCTCGGAACGCCAGCAGTGGGACAGCGGCAACAACCTGGTGGCCGTGGAGCCCGGCGTCGTCTTCGCCTATGACCGCAACACCTACACCAACGCCCTGCTGCGCAAGCAGGGCGTCGAGGTGATCACCATCGTCGGTGCCGAACTGGGCCGCGGACGCGGCGGCGGGCACTGCATGACCTGCCCGATCATCCGGGATCCGTTGCCCGCCTGATCTCCCCGCCGCGTCGATTCACACCTGTGAGCGTCAGGCGTTCTCGGCCTGCTCGACCTCGGTGACCGCCGACGACGTCGCCACCACCATGGCGCCGGCGACCGCGACGACGAAGGCGGTCACGGCAATCGGCCCCCATCCCGATCGCACGGTGTCGCCGAGCCAGAGAATGCCGACGGCACTGGGGATCACGGTCTCGCCGACCACGATCGACGCGGCGGCCGCGCTCACCGATCCGGTCTGCAACGCGATGGTGAACAGGTAGAAGCCGCCGAGACCGCACGCCACCACGGCGTAGGCGGCCGGGTCGGTCAGCAGCGTCGGCAGGTCGAACGGATCGAGTCCGTCGACAAGGCGTACGGCCACCGCCATCACACCGAACAGGGTGCCGCCGAGCAGGCCCGCCATCACCGCGACGCGACCGGTGAGCAACCGCATCCCGATGAGGCCGGCCACGAGGAGTCCCAGTCCGATCCCCAGGACCATCCAGTGGCCGGATTCGGTGTTGTCGTGTCCCTCCTCACCGGCCGACACCCCGAGCACCACCAACGCGACCACGACCGCCACGATCGCCCAACGATCCCGCATCCGAAGACCGATGTGCAGGACGATCGATGCGAGCACCGCGGTGACCGCGAGATTGGCCGCGATGATGGGCTGTACGAGGAACAGCGGCGCGGTGCGCGCGGCGAACAGATTGCCGAGGAAGCCCAGTCCGTCGAGGACCAGTCCGGTGATGAACGTGGCGGTGAGCATCGCCGCGATGGTGGACCGCAGGCTCGGCGCGCCGTGGCCATTCGTGTCGTCGGGGACACTCGTGGCGCCCTTGGCCTGCAGCACCGACGCCGTGCCGTAGGCGCATGCGGCCACGATCGCCGCGACGATGCCGATCACCATGAGTGTCAGTATGACCGGTCACGACGGGAGCGACCGGGCCCCGGCGCGGCGCGTCAGCCGTGTCCGTATCCCGCGGGCCGGTTGGTCAGGTCGGCCTTCTCGACCGCGGTCACCGCACTCGACGACGCCAGCACCACACCGCCCAGGACGGAGGCGACGAAGGCCACGATCGCCGCCGGGCCCCAGCCGTCGCGGACCAGATCGCCGAGGAAGATCAGTCCGACCGCACCGGGCAGAACGGTCTGCCCCACCACCAGGGCGGCCGCGGCGCCGTTGACCGACCCCGTCTGCAGGGCGACGGTGAACAGGTAGAAGCCACCCATGCCGCTGAGCAGCAGCGCATACAGCGCCGGGTCAGTGAACAACACACCCGGCTCAAAGGGGCTGACACCGTCCAGGATTCGCGACGCCACCGCCATCACTCCGAACACCGCACCGGCGATCAGACCGGTCGCCGCGGCAATGTGGCGACGCATCGTGCGCATCACCACCAGTCCGAGACCGAACAGTCCGAGACCTGCCACCAGCACCGCCCAGTGCATCCACCACATGTCGTCGGCGCCTTCCCGGCCCGCCGACACCGCCAGCAGGATCAACGAGAACACCACCACCGCACCGGCGATCCAGTCGCGCGTGCTCAGGCCGACCTTCAGCACCACCATCGCGAGCAGCGCGGTCGCGACGAGGCGCGCGGAAATAATGGTCTGCGACAGGAACAGCGGGATGAGTCGCGCCGAGGCGAGGGTCGCGATGAAACCGACGATGTCGAAGATGAACCCAATCAGGAACGGGACCGTCAGCATCGTCGCCGCCGTCGACCGCAACGACGGATGCGCCTTGTTCGACTCACGGCGTTCCTCACGGATCGCCGCGCGTTGGGCCACCTGATCGGCGCCGAGCGCCTGGAGTACGGCCGCCGCGGCGAAGGCGAATGCGCCGATCACCGCGACGATGATTCCGAGGGTCATCGCGAACTCACATCACGACATTGAGGGGGTGAGCACCTCGGTGCCGACGAAACGCGCGAGTTCCGGCGGCAGTACCACCGAACCGTCGGGCTGCTGATGGTTCTCCAGGATCGCGACCAGCCAGCGTGTGGTGGCCAGCGTGCCGTTCAGTGTGGCCGCGACCTGAGGCTTGCCGGTCTCGTCGCGATAGCGGATGGACAGTCGACGAGCCTGGAAGGTCGTGCAGTTCGACGTCGAGGTGAGCTCGCGATAGGTGTCCTGGGTGGGCACCCAGGCCTCGCAGTCGAATTTGCGGGCCGCCGACGATCCGAGGTCACCGCCGGCGACGTCGATGACGCGATACGGCACGTCGATCGCCGCGAGCATCTCCTTCTCCCAGCCGAGCAGCTTCTGGTGTTCGGCCTGCGCCTCCTCGGGTTTGCAGTAGATGAAACCCTCGACCTTGTCGAACTGGTGCACGCGCAGGATGCCGCGGGTGTCCTTGCCGTAGGAACCGGCCTCGCGGCGGAAGCAGCTCGACCATCCGGCATAGCGCTTGGGCCCATCGGCGAGATCGATGATCTCGTTCATGTGGTAGCCGGCCAGCGGCACCTCGGAGGTACCGACCAAGTAAAGATCGTCGTCCTTGTCGAGGTGATAGACCTCGTCGGCATGCGCACCGAGGAATCCCGTGCCGCCCATCACCTCCGGACGCACCAGCACCGGCGGGATCATCAGGGTGAAACCGTTGGCGGCGGCCTTCTGTGCGGCCATCGTCAGCAGCCCCAGCTGCAGCATCGCGCCGAAGCCGGTCAGGAAGTAGAACCGCGACCCGGACACCTTGGCGCCACGTTCCATGTCAATCAGGCCGAGGGATTCGCCGAGTTCGAGGTGATCCTTCGGGTTCTCGATCGGGTGGGGCTCACCGACGTGCTCAAGCACGACGTAATCGTCCTCGCCGCCGGGCGGTGCCCCCTCGACGACGTTGGAGATCGCGATGTGCGCGGCCTTCGACGCCTCGTCGGCCTCGGTCTGACGCGCCACCGCGGCCTTGACCTGGTCGGCGAGTTCCTTGCCCTTGGCGAGCAACGCCGTCTTCTCGTCGCCGGACGCCTTGCCGACCTGCTTGCCGAGGGTCTTCTGCTCCGAACGCAGCGCATCGGCCTCGACGATCGCTGCCCGACGCGTCGCATCCGCGGAGAGCAGCTGGTCGACCAGTCCGGGGTCTTCGCCACGGACCCGCTGGGACTCGCGAACACGGTCGGGGTTCTCACGCAGAATCTTGAGGTCGATCACGAGAAAAAACCTTACGCGAGCTGATCAGGAGTCCCAGAGTCGCAGGTAGTCGTCGCGGCCGAACATCGTCGCCGTGTCGTGCGCGGTGGGTGCCCCCGCTCGGGGATCGGCGCCCGCCCCGACGAGTGCCGCGACCACGTCGTCGACTCCCTTGAACACCGCCCCGGCGAGCGGTGTCTGACCACGATCGTTGGCCAGGTCGACGTCGGCGCCACGCTCGGCGAGCGCCATCACCGTGTCGGCGTGCCCGTGATAGGCGGCCAGCATGAGCAGCGAGTCCCCGGACCGATTGCGCAGGTCCGGGGGTGCACCGGCGTCGAGGTAGGCGGCGAGTTCGGCGGTCGCACCGGCCCGGGCGAGGTCGAAGAGCCGGGTCGCCAACTCGATCACGGCCGGGTCGATGTCAGGTCCGGGGGCGTGGCCTTCGGGCTCATCGGCGTGCGCAGACACGGGCTCGAGTCTAGGCGCGCGGACTCCGGGGCCGTGGCGACGCTCGCCGTGCGGGCCGCACCAGGCATGATGGATGGCGATGAGTGACGAAGCCCACCGTGACGACGACATTCGGGACGACGACGTTCGGGACGACGACGTTCGGGACGACGATGCACCGGTCGACGACGTTCAAGACGCCGCGCCGCCACACGACGATGCCGCCGACGATCGGCCGACCACCCAGTTCCGCCCGGTCGACGACGACCCGGAACGCACCCGGCAGGCCTGGTCGGCGGTCGATTCGGGCCACGCGGACGCCGACACCACCGAGTTCGTCCCCGCCACCGACCAGCACTCCGACGAACCCGGCGAATCTGCTGAACCCGCCGAATCGTCGAGTTGGCTGCAGCGCAACATCGTGCTGATCGGTTTGGCCGCGGTGCTGGTGGGCGCGCTGGTCGCCGGTGGAATCGCGGTGGCGATGGGCGCCTTCGACGATCGCGGCAGCGTCGGCGACACCGACATCGGCGAGAGCGAACGTCTCGCGGAGAACGCCTTCACCCAGTCGGGTCCCGGGGATTGCCTGACGTGGCCGGAGAACAAGCCCGGTGAGCCGGTGAACGTGCCGTGCGCCGAGGAGCACCGCTTCGAGGTGGCCGGCGCGCTGAACACGGCGATCCTGCCCGGCTCGGAGTTCGGCGAGTCGGCGCCTTGGCCTGGGACGGAGCGCTTCGGGCAGATCCGCGACGAGCAGTGCCCGGTGATCGTCAACCGCTACCTCGACGGACGGCTCGATCCGCAGGGCCGTTTCTCCGTCGGCCTCATGTATCCGCCACAGGATCAGTGGGTCAAGGGTGCCCGCGAGCTGCGCTGCGGCCTGCAGGTGACCGGCGCCGACGGCACGCCGCAGCTGTTCGCCGGGAAGGTCGCCGATCAGGATCAGTCGTTCCAGTGGGCGGCCGGCACCTGCATCGGCATCAACCCCGAGACGCGTCAGGTCGCAGTACCGCCGACGACGGTGAGTTGCTCGGAACCGCACGCCTTCCAGACCACCGGCATCGTCGACCTCGCCCAACGGTTCGGCGACAAGAACTCCGGACGTCCTTGGCCGGCGGTGAAGGACCAGAACGCGTATCTGACCACCATCTGCCCCGCCCAAGCCGAACGATTCGTCGGCGGCAAGACCAAACTCGACGCCACCACGCTGAACGTGCAGTGGTCGGTGATCAGTGAGCCGCGTTGGCTGTCGGGGAGCCGAAAGGTGGTGTGCTACCTGGGTCTACCCGATCGCGGTGGATTCGCCACGCTCGTCGGGGACGCGCGCGGCACCGTCCTGATCAACGGCAAGCTGCCGGTGGCGCCGTCGCAGGCACCTCCCGGACGGGCGCTGCCGACGCCGGTTCCGTTGCCGCCGGGCGTGACGCCCAATCCGGTCGAGACTCCCGCCCCGGCCGGCTGAGAAAGGCGCACGATGCCCGTACCGATGCGCGACGAGGACTTCGAGATCCTCGTGGGGGATGCGCTCGACTCCATCCCGAGCGAATTGACGGATGCGATGAGCAACGTCGTCATTCTCATCGAACCCCGCAACCCCGAGTCCGATCACATCCTGGGGCTGTACTCCGGTGTGGCACTGACCCAACGGACCCATGACTACGGCGGGTTCCTGCCCGACACGATCACCATCTATCGGGAACCGATCCTCGCGATGTGCCACACCCGCGAGCAGGTGGTGCACGAGGTCGCGGTCACGGTGGTGCACGAGATCGGCCACCACTTCGGCATCGACGACGAGTGGCTGCACGCCCACGGCTGGGGGTGAGGTCGGGTCACCCTCGCTCTCGATCCGCCTCACCTGTCGACGAACAATGGGTTACATTCGCAGACATGCAGCCTGTACCCGATCATGCCGCCCGGGTACAGGCGACGATCTTCGTCGACGAGTTCGAGGCGATGGCCGACTCGCTGGTGGCCGAACTCGACGACCTGTCACCGCGCTCACCTCAGCGGCATCAACTCACCGCCGACCTCTATGAGGTTCGTCGCCACATCGCGCAACTCCAGCGCACCTTCGGACTCTCGCCTGTCCGCGGCGCCTCTGCCCAGCCGCGCCTGAGCGGCGGGACGCAGCCCGGTCGGAGCCGGACCGCACTCCTACCCCATCGGATTGTCGTCGACCACCAGCGGCTCGTCGACGACATCCCCGAACGGCGCGCGGGTGGCACCCCATCGATGGCAGATCCACAGCCCGTCCCGGTACTCCAGCTCCACCGATCCAGTGTTGGGCAGATGTGTTGCGGCAGCAAACTTTCCGTCGATTCCCGCCAGGCGGGCGGCGACCAGCCGGATGGCGGCACCGTGACTGACCACCACCACGTCGGTGGCGTCCGGTCCGCTCAGATGCCGTTGCGCGAGAACGTCGATCGCCGGAAGGTAACGCGCATAGACCATCTCGAGGGACTCCCCGCCGGGGATGCGGGTGTCCGGTGCACCTCCGTACCAGGCGTCGAGGACCGACCGGAACACCCCGTGCGCCTCCTCGTCACTGCGATCCTCGAGTTCGCCGGCCTGCACCTCGTGGATTCCCTCGACGACCTCGGGCACCACCTCCCACACCGAGCCGATCAACTCGGCGGTCTGCTGTGCGCGCCGCGCGACCGAGCTCACCAACACCGCCGGTGTTTGCCTCCCGCTTTCCAGCGCATATCGCACACCTTGCCGCACACCGAAATCCGTCAGTGCCGCACCGGGCAGCGCGGTGTCGAGGCGGCGCATGACGTTGGATGTGGTCTCACCGTGGCGGACCAGATGCAACCGGGCCATCAGTCCTGCCCCTTGCGGATGCGCTCGAGCCACTGCGCTCCGGCGCGGAGATCGGGTGGTGGCGCGCCACCGGGCCGGGTCATCGCCCACGATCCGAGGTAGGTGATGCGTTCAGCCCGACGGTAGAGCGCCTGCAGGGCCTCCGCGACGGCCGCGTCATCGATGTGTCCGACGGCGTCGAGGAAGAAACGATACTGCCCCGGCATCGTCGTGCCGTTGTCCAGATCGCGCCGGGGACGCGATTGAATTCGGGTGAGATCGATTCCACGCGAAGCGAATTCGTTCATCGCGGCCATCAGGCTGCCGGGCTCGTTGGACAGTTCGAGGATTACCGACGTGCGGTCGGCGCCGGACGCCGGCAGCGGGGCCGCGGGCCGACCGATCAGCAGGAACCGGGTGAGTGCATCGGTGGCGTCACAGACCCCGTCGGCCAGCACGGCCAACCCCGACGAGGCGGCGGCCAGACTCGTGGTGACCGCCGCGTCGGTCACGCCGGCCGCGGCGTCGAGTGCGGCGGCCGCATTCGAGGTGGCGGTGACGAACCCGGCCTCCGGGAACAACCGGGCGACGCTGGTGCGTACCTGCGCCGAGGCGACCGGATAGGCGGCGATGGTGCGCACGTCGCCGGTCTCGACGCCCGGTCGGGCGGCGATGGTGAAGGCGATCTCCAGCTGGACCTCGGCGAACACCTGCACCCGCGGTATCACCGCACTCGCGACGGGGACGAGGGCATCCATCGTCGCCGGCACCGAACCCTCGAGGGAACTCTCGATGGGCACGCAGGCGAACTCCGCCCGTCCGGAGCGGACGGCGTCGATGGTCGCCACCGGGCTCGGTGCGACGACCTTCTCGATTGCCCCCGGTCCCGTCGCTCCCGGCTCCCCCGAGGGCGACCCACCCTCGCCGCGTAGTGCCGACATCAGGTCCGCGTCGGCGAGGAACCGATCGAGGGCCATCTCGGTGAACGTCCCCGACGGCCCGAAGTAGGCGAACTGTGTCACGACCAGAGCCTAGCCGTTCATCGGTCCGGGCGAATTTCACTCAGAGGTATTTCGACCCTTGCCGGTTGACGCCGCCTCAAATTAGGTTAGGGTTACCTTTGTAGCCACACGTCAGACCGAGTGAGGACCGACCATGACACGAGCCATCACCGACCGACCGTCGGATGCCGAGGTGATCGCGACGGCCTGCCGACGCGCCGACTCGGCGATGCTGGCCGTCGAGGTCGCCGGTCGCACCCCCGCATCCGATGCGGAACACCTCGGTGGCCCGACGACGGTGGGCCTGGTCCACCTCTTCGAATCCCAGGCGTTCCTGCTGGTGCCGACCGATTCCGAGGTCATCGAGCTCGCGTCGGGCTCGCCCGAGGGGGTCCCGGCGATGGTTGAGATCACCGACTGCGCCCCGATCGACCTGCGGGAACGCGTGCGGTCACTGGTCTGGCTCAACGGAACCGCACACGCCGTCCCGCGTGACCTGGAACGCGACCTGGCCCTCGAGATCGCCGCGGATCACCCCGACGGCGCACTCCTCGACATCGGCCACGGCCGGTCGATGATCCGACTGCAGGTCGACAACGCCGTGGTCGCGAGCAGCTCCGGCGCGGCCTGCGTGCAGGCGTCCGAGCTCGCCCTCGCCGACCCGGACCCGTTCTGGGAGTACGAGGGCGACTGGATCGCGCACCTGGATTCCGACCACGCCGACGTCGTCGGGCAACTCGCCCGCAAGCTTCCCCGCGACCTGCGCAACGGCCGGGTTCGCCCGCTCGGGCTGGACCGCTTCGGCATCCGCTTCCGCGTCGAGGGCTCCGACGGTGACGCCGACGTCCGACTTCCCTTTCCGCGCCCGGTGAACGACGTGAGTGAGCTGTCGCGGGCGTTGCGTTCCCTGGCGGGCTGTCCGTTCATGAACAGCCTGCCCGACTGACCACCCGACGGAGTTCCACCCCGGTCTCGATGGTTGGGCTGGCCACCGAGATCGATGAGGCGAACTCCGGATGTGGTGCCGGTGGATCACCGCGAACCCCTCCTGGGGTGATCCACCGGCACACATTCGTCCCACTACCCTGACCGACATGCGCGCCACCCCGCGGACCTGGGTCCGCCCGCCCGCACAGACCGTCGTCCCGGTCGTCACCGATCGCGTGCAGCGACGGGCGTTGATCATCGAACTCGCCATCGTCGGCGTGCTGACCTTCGGTTTCTCCGCGCTGTCGGCCATCTTGTCGCTGATCGAACTGCAGGTTTCGGTGGGTGTCGGTAATGCGACCGTCGCGCTGAATCCGAGCCGTTCGTCGGTCGGCGTGATCGACTTCCTCCGTCAGCTGATGAGCGCCGCACGTCTCTACGCCATCGCCGCGCTGGGCGCCTACCTGCTCTGGCGCGGCGGGATCGTCCTGCGCCGGGTGGGACTCGGCCGCATCCGCACCCCCGACATCTCCCCGGGGCTGGTCCTGGCCGCGGTGATCGGGCTGCCCGGACTGGCGTTGGTCGCCGCGGCGCGCGCCCTCGGCATGAACGCCCACCTGATTCCCGCCGAGACCGACGGCGCCTGGTGGCGATGGCCCCTCTACATCCTGCTCGCGATCGGGAACGCGGCCGCGGAGGAGATCGTTGTCGTCGCCTACTTCATCACCCGGCTGCGCCAGCTCGGGGTGGGCGAGAACACCTCGATGGCCGCGAGCGCGGTGCTGCGCGGCGGATATCACCTTTACCAGGGCATCGGAGCGGGCATCGGCAACATCGCGATGGGGGTGATCTTCGGGCGGTATTACCAGGTCACCTCCCGCATCTGGCCGTTGGTCATCGCGCACACGGTGATCGACGTGGTCGCTTTTGTCGGATATGCGCTGGCGCATGACCATCTGGGCTGGGTGGGATGAGGGGGCCACACCGGATGAATGACACGGAAGTGGCGGGGCCGTCGGTACATTCGGTGGGATGAACCAGCCAGATCCGCCTCCCGTGGGGCGCCGCGGTTCCGCGCCGCCGCCCCCGCGCCGACGGAATCCGGCACCCCAACCCCCGCCCGGCGTCACGCCCGAGTGGCAGGTCCCGCCACCGCAGAACCGGGCACAGCGGAACCGGGCACAGCAGAACCCGATGGGACGCCACAACCCGCCACGTCAGGCCCCACCGCAGCAACCCGGTCGCGACAGGTTCCCCGCACCCGGTCCGCAGGGCCACCGTCCGCCACGTCTGCCGGCCGGCCAGTCGGGTCAGTTCCCGATACCGCAACGTGCGCCGTCCCGGCACGCGGCGCCGGCGTTCGCCGAGCCGCCGACCGTACGGGTCGCCGACCCGCGTGACGCGGCCCCACCGCCCCGGGCGTATTCGCAATCGGCGTACGCACCGACGCAGAAACCCGAACCGGTTCCCGACCGCGACCGCCGGCCGGTTCCCCCCGACCGGCGGCCACCCGAGCGGCGCCCCCGCGGCGCAGACCAACCGCCGCGCCCACCGGCCGCACCCCGTTCGGCGGGTTCGGAGCCGCCCCGCCGACGTCGCATGTCGGCATTTCGTCGGTCCCCGGGCCGGCCCGGCCGGCGATTCACCCGTCGCCGCGTCGGCACGATCTTCCTCGTGGCGTTGCTGGTCGCACTGGTCACGCCGATCGCGTTGATGTTCTACTACGACTCGAAGCTGCACCGGGTCGACGCCCTCGCGCCGTATGCGGGCCGTCCCGCCGACACCCCCGGTACCACGTGGCTGATCGTCGGCACCGACTCCCGCGCCGATCTCACCGAGGAGCAACGGCGCGAACTGGCCACCGGCGACAGCGACGGCGCACGGACCGACACCATCATGATGGTCTACAAGCCGCCGTCCGGGGACGCGTCGATCATCAGCATCCCGCGTGATCTCTACGTCCCAGTTCCCGGGCAGGGGCAGCACAAGATCAACGCGGCCTTCAACTTCGGCGGTCCGCAGCTACTGGTGCAGACCGTCGAACAACTCTCCGGGGTGCGCATCGACCACTACGCGGAGATCGGTTTCGGGGGATTCGACCAACTCGTCGACGCCGTCGGCGGCGTCGACATCTGTATCGACACCGCCCTGCGCGATCCCAAGGCCGGCCTGAACCTGCAGGCCGGATGCCAAACACTGGGCGGCGCACAGGCTCTCGGGTTCGTCCGGACCCGCAACTTCCCCAACGCCGACCTCGAGCGAGTTCAGAATCAACGAAAGTTCCTGGCCGCCTTGATGTCCAAGGCGACCAGCCCGTCGGTCATCGCCAACCCGTTTCGCCTGTTCCCCTTCGTCAACGGCGTCGTCGACACCCTCACCGTCGACAACGGCACCCACATCTGGAATCTCGCCATGCTCGCGTGGTGGTTACGCAGCTCGCCACAGACGGTGACCACCCCCAACGGTGGTGCCGTCGACACCGACGACGGCAGTTCCCTCGCGGTCGACGACTCCACCACGGAGTTCTTCGACGCGATCCGCATGGGCAGGCAGATCCCGCAGCAGTGAGGCCGCGCCGGTGCGGCCGGTGCTGCCGGGCGAATCCTGGTGCGGCCGAGCGCATCAACCAAGGTCAGACTGGCCTCAGTAAGGGTCAACTGAGCCGAAACCGGGCGGATCGGCCGGTAGAATCGGACACATGACCACTACCGAATCGACCAAGTTCCACCAGTTGCTCCACGACCAGGTCGGCCACGAATTCGCCGCGTCACAGCAGTACATCGCCGTCGCCGTCTACTACGACAACCACGACATGCCGCAGTTGGCCAAGCACTTCTATCAGCAGTCCGTCGAGGAACGCAATCACGCGATGATGATCGTGCAGTACTTCCTCGACCGTGACATCCAGGTGGCCATCCCCGGAATCGAGGCCCCGCGAACCGAATTCGACGATTACAAGGCGCCGATCGAGTTGGCGCTCGACCAGGAACGACGGGTCACCCAGCAGATCGTCGACCTCGCCAAGTCGGCCCGCGACAGCGGCGACTACCTCGGCGAGCAGTTCATGCAGTGGTTCCTCAAGGAGCAGGTCGAGGAGGTCGCCACGATGACGACCCTGCAGACCATCGCCGAGCGCGCCAACGGCAACCTGTTCGATCTGGAGAACTTCGTCGAACGCGAGTTCGCCGGCGGCAGCACCGGGGACGCCATGGCACCGGTGGCCGCGGGCGGCAACCTCTGAGAGGGTCCGGTCGAACAACCCGGGGTTGATCCCACGATCTGGGTGAATCTCCGGTGATGTTCAGCCATTCTTCAGCCCTATGCGGCAGGGTGGTCCCATGGCATCACGAAGCGGTAACAGCCCCGCCTCCTCCGGCCGCCCTGCCCGTTCGGGCCACACCAGGAGAACGACCCGATCGACGACCGTGCCGCGATGGTTCGCGGTGCTCGCCGCCGTCTATGGCAGCCTGCTGACCTTCCTCGCCGTCGCGTTCTACCTGGGTGCGAGCACGTCGAATACGCACACCGCCGCGGCACTGGTCGACGGGGTGGGCCGGTGGTGGCCGTCGGCGGTGCTCGCCGCGGCGCTCATGGCCAGCCTGCTCGTCGGATTCGGTGCGGCCGCATCGCGTACCCGCCGATCCCGGGCCGACGGGCGCATCAGCGTATTGTGACCTGCCGCCCGCGCAGACCGTCCCGGGAACTGCGTTCGGCGGTGGTGAGGTCGCCGGTCTCGGTCAGCGCCTCCGACAGCCAGGTGTCGAACTGATCGAGTCCGTCGTACCACTCCTCGTGGTGACGTTCGTTGTCCAGGTCGAAGACGGGCACCAACAACCCCAGCGTGCGGAACGACCCGGCGAACCGCGATCCCTCACCCAGGGTCAGCCGACCCGCGGCATGCAGACGTGCCAGCGCCGTCATCACCTCGTCCTCGGGTTCGGGACGCACCCACCGCAGGTGGGCGCGTTCCCCGGCATCGACCCACCACGGCGCACCCTTGCCACTCGTCACGTTCAACCGTGCGGTCGGCATGATGGTGTCGTTCGCGCGGTCGAGCATCACCGAGATCTCTTGCGGCACTTCAGTACCCGGAGGAAACCACCAGGAGAAGTCGCCGTGCACGGTGATCGACAGATCGGCGTCGGCGTTGAGCACATCGGTGAGACGCAGATCGGATTCCGTTGATGCACCCCGCAATTCGCCGCCGGGATCGCTATGCGCGGCCCAGTCGATGGCGCCGGCGAGCGCCGCAGCGAGGTCGTCCGGTTCGGGATCGGACTGCAGCGCCACCAGACCCTGGGTCCGGCCCCGCGATTCCCGGGTGATCGCCGCGACGGCTCCGGGCAGAATGGTCGCCAGGATCACCTCGTTGCGGGTCCCGGCCGGCACCGGGGGCAACACCGCGGTCTCATCCGGCATCACCGACGTCAACTCGACCGGCGGCGGCCCCGGCTCGATGAGGTCGAGGACCGCGGTCGCCGACGACACGAACGTGTGCAGGGCCACCAGATCACATTCGGCGGCGAGCCCGGCGAACGGCCGGGGCGGGGCGACCAGCGCGGCCGCCTGCCGTGCCTTACGCGCCGCGACCCGCTCGGCTCGATTGCTCCCCGGACGCGGCCCACTTCCCCGCTTGCTCTTCTTGCCCATCGGTCCACCTTCTCATGTGGCCCGGCCGAACATGGGGCCCGGCCGTCAGTCGACGGTCACCAGCCAGTCGCGCACCTTCTGCGGATGATTCGTCGCGATCCAGCGCACCCCGAGGTCGGCACACAGTTGCACGTCGGCCAACTCGTCGACCGTCCAGCAGTAGGTGACCCGACCGGCCGCGGCGGCCTTGTCCACCAGATCCGGATGCAACCGCAGGGTCTCCACCGAGGGGCCGATGCCCGTCGCCCCGACCGCCGTGGCGGCGCTGCCGCCCAGCACCCGTGCCGTCTCGCCGAGCAGGATCGTCGGCAGCATGGGCGCGTGCCGACGGATCCGCCACACCCCCGAGGACGAGAAGGAGATCACCACGGCCCGGCTGTGGTCGGCCGACGGCGGCGTCGCGACCCCGAAATCGTGCAGCGTGGACAGCAGTTGCTGCTCGACGAGACTGCCGAACCGCACCGGATGTTTGGTCTCGATGAACAGCCGAACCGGCCGGCGCCAATCGAGGGTGAGGGTGAGCAACTCGGTCAGCGTGAGCACCTGCGCGGGCTTGCCGGCGTTGTGCCAGCTCCCGAAATCGAGTTCACGCAACTGCGGCAGGGTCATCTCACTGACCACGCCCGATCCGTCCGACGTGCGGTCCACGGTGCGGTCATGGATGCAGACCAACTCGTGGTCGGCGGTGAGCCGGACGTCGCATTCCAGACCGTCGGCGCCCTGAGCGAGGGCCAGTTCATAGGCCGCGAGGGTGTGTTCGGCGTGATCGGCCGACGCACCGCGATGGGCGACGACGGCGGGCTTGCCCGACCGGGAGACCTGGTCGCCGATCATGCGGCCACCACCCATCGCCGATGCGGGGCCGCGTCGACGTGGGTGCGATCGAAGATCGCGATGAGTCGGGGGCCCACCCACAGGGCGAACACCGCCGACACCGCCGCGCTGATGACCACCATCAGCACGGCGTTGGCCCCGGTCTGGATAGACCCCGATTCGGCGGCCACCCACCAGGTGATCGCGGCCAGCACCGCCACGGCGTTGACCAGGACCCACGCCACCCACAGCGTGCGCAGTCGTGATGACCCCCGGGCGTCGGAGCCGCCGGTCATCACGGCCGCCTCCTGGATGAGCAGCGGTGCACCGACCACGTTGACCAGCGGGATCGCTGCCAGGGGGATGCTCATCCATCGCGGCCGCGGATCGAGATACCCCGCCGCGGCATAGGCCTCCGTGCGCTTGGCGAGCAGCCACCGGACGAAGACGACGGTGGCGTAGACGTAGCACCCGAGGGCCGCCACCCCGGCGACGAGCACGAGGATGGTGCTGAAGGTGATCAGCCATTCCGGAAGGGTGCTCGTCCGGTTGATCGCCAACAGGACATAGCGGAACAGGTGGATCACCGCCGAGGCCACGAGGACCAATCCGACCACCCGCAGACCGCCGGCCAGCGCGTTCGTCAGGCGCGTTGTCGCCGACGGCCCGTCGTCGGGTGACACCGGCGCATCGAGCAGACCCCATTGCGGGATGTAGGCGTAGCGCGGGATCCGATGCGACACCGCCCGGTGCGGCGCGGGTGGCGGCGGCAGGGTGTCGGCGGGACGTCGCGCGATCCACCGCACCGCTCGGCTGCCGTATATGTGCGACGCCGACCGGATGGGCGGTGGTGGCGGCGGTGGCGGTCCGGACTGTTGATACCGGGCGACGACAGCACTCGCCTCGACATCGTCGGCGACGACGGTCAGCGGGCCACCGCACCGGGGGCAGCGGTCACGACCAGGGCGATGCGGCGCCTGAATACGGCAGCGGGGACACAGATCCAGCATGGTCAGGCAGGTCCCGCTCCGGTCGGACCGGAGGTCTGCACCGGCTTGCCGTTCTGCACCCAGGCGAGCATGCCGCCCTGCACGCAGGTTCCCTCGTATCCGACCCGTTCGAGGTATTGCAGGACCCGCATGGACCGGCCGCTCGAATGGCAGATGACATAGAGATCGGCGTCGGGGTCGATCTCGTCGAGCCGGCCCGGCACGTCGCCGAGCGGGATGTGGACGGCGCCGCGGACGTGCCCGGCCGTCCACTCGTCGTCCTCACGGACGTCGAGGAGAACGCGGTCGGCGTCGGCGGTGAAATCGTCCGGGAGTTCCGTCACGGGAACCTGCGGTATCTCTCCCATGCTCACCGATCCATGTTCGCATAGGCGGCTGCGCGCCGAGGCCCGCCTGCCCAACGCCGCGGCCCGACACCCTGGGATGCTTCGTGTGACCGTCGATCGCGGGACAGCCGGTTTGACGTGCCCGAACCGCCCGCCAACAGACTATGTAGGACTGCATAACGCTATCCACATGCGGCGATACCGGGCTGTGACCTGCGTCACCAGCCAAGGCTCAAGTTGTGGATGAGACTGTGGAATCTGTGGAGAATCGCACTACGCGCACCAGCAATTGTGATCGGAGTCACTCGATGTGTGCGAACATTCCGCACAGTGTTCACGTCAGTACACGCCCACCGACCGGCTTGACAAATCACTGAAATCCACAGGTCCTGTGGATAACGTGGGGACAACACGCCGCAAGTGGATCAATCAATCAACGAAAACGCACACCACTGGCGCCGTCGAGTGCACGCACCGCACCACCGATGAGATCCTCGGCCAGAACCGCCGCATGCACCTGATCGCCCAGGATGCGTGTCAGCAGCGGTTTCGGCGCGTCGACGGTGACGATCTCCGCATCCGGATAGTGCTCGGCCACCACCGACCGCATCACGCCGACACCGTCGACGAGGCCGAGTGCGGCTGCCTTCTCGCCGATCCACACGTCACCGGAGAACAGCGCGGCGTCGTCGCCCTCGAGGCGCTTGCCGCGACGTTGACGTACCCACCGGATGAACGTCTCGTGGAGTTGACCCTGCAGTCCCTCGAGCCACGCCACATCGTCGGCGTTGACCGGCGAGAACGAATCGAGCCGCACCTTGTTCTCCCCCGCGGAGTACAGACGCCGTTCGACGCCCAGCCGCGCGATCACATCGGTGAAGCCGAATCCCGACGACACCACGCCGATCGACCCGACCAGCGACGTGTGTGCCGCATAGATCTCGTCGGCGGCGCAGGCGATCCAGTAACCGCCGGAGGCCACGACGTCCTCACAAAACGCGAGAACCCGGACACCCTTCTCGGAGGCGAGCTGACGGATGCGTTCGGCGATGTACTCCGACTGCGTGGGCGATCCACCCGGCGAGTTGACGACGATGACCACCGCACGCAGATGTTCGGTCTCGAACGCCCGCTTGAGCACCGATTCCACCGACGTCGTCGTCAGCCCTGCCCGCCCGGGCCCCACGTGACCGATCACGCCGTCGAGTCGCACCACCGCGACCTTCTCCGCACGCGCGCGGCCGAGCTTCTTGGCGATCCGCTTGATCGCTGCAGCAGTCATCTCGCCGAGTCTAGCGACGCCTGATCCGCACACCCACCACCTACACTGCTCACGTGCAGATCCGGTGGCTCACCGCGTTCCTCGACTTTCCCGCGCGGCAGTTCGGCAGTGAGGTCACGTTCTGGCGGGCCATCGCCGGTTCGACGGTGTCGCCGCCACGTGGCGAGCATCGGGAGTTCGCGACGCTGCAACCCTTCAACGGCGATGCGCACCTGCGGGTCCAGCGGATCGAGTCCGGCGTCGGCGGCGTGCACGTCGACATCCACACCGACGATGTGCGGGCCGCCGCCGACGAGGCCGTCGCACTCGGCGCCGTCCTGGCGGCCGACAACGCGTCGTTCCTGGTCATGGAATCACCGGCGGGTCTGCGGTTCTGCCTGGTCCCCGCGGCCGCGACCGCGCGCCGATCCCGTCCGATCCGCTGGCCCGAGGACACCATCAGCATCATCGACCAGGTGTGCATCGACGTCCCGGACTTCCTGTTCGACCGCGAGGTGTCCTTCTGGTCGGAGCTGACCGGACGACCCACCCTGCCCGCGCGTCGCCCCGAATTCGTCCGCCTCCAGCGAGATCCACGCCTGGCCCTGGGAATCCTGTTGCAGCGCTTACCCTTCGACGGGTCGGCGGCGACGGCGGGGGGATTGCGTGCGACCGCGCAACTGGACCTGGCGACCACCTCGGTCGACGACGAGATCGCCCGCCACGAGGATTGGGGCGCAACGATGGTCGAGCGTTTCGATTCGTGGGCGGTGATGATGGATCCGGCCGGACGCCGCTACTGCATCACCGACCGCAATCCCCGCACCGGCGACTGAGGCGGTGACCGGCGGGCTCAGTCTCCCGCAGCGAGCCAGGCACGTAGCCGGTCCACCTCGCCGTCGAGTTCGCCCGCCACGCGACGAGAGGGCTCGACGAAGAGGTCGACACGCGGTCCGTCGTCGGCGAGTGACCAGGTTCCTGCGAGCCGGCCGTCGCAGAGCACGAAACCGGGTGAGCGGCCATTGGGGGTGACGGTGCGGGCGAACAGTTTCTCGTCGGCGATCCGCGCGCGGTCGGCCTGCGCGACCAGGATGTGATCGAACGGCGCGATGAGTCGGACCGGTGCCGGGGTGTCCGCGGGGATCAGATCGAGACCCTCGAGGTCGTAGAGCGTCTGACCGTCCGGGCCGGTGTGGCACTGCAGCTCCCAGTCGCGTTCCATCTCCTCGACGAGGGGCCGGAGTCCACGCAGCCCCGACCACGTCTGGATGGCCGGCACCGACGCCGGACCGAATCCGCGCAGATAGAGCCGGATCAGTTCCCGGCGCGCCTCGTCGCCGACGAGGGCGGGTTCGCCGGGACCGATCCACTCGTCGAGCAACCGGTAGGTCACCGCACCCCGACCCCGCCACATCCCGCGCGGCGGGATCTGCACCAGCGGAAGGCCGCACCGGGCGACGGCGACCAGGGTGGCGGGTTGCTCTTCGGGGAACCGCTGCGACAGCGTCGCACCGAGTTCGGCACCACCGACAGACCGCCCGGCCAGGATGTCGACCGCGGCGGTGATCACCTCCGACGGATCGGCCTCGGACAGACGGCCACGATGGATCGCGCGGATCTCGGTGTCGAAGGCCTCCTGTGCGACGGGCCGGATCCAGCGTGCGTCGTCGCCGTCGACGAGGAAGATGGTGCCGCGCAGCAGGGCCATCCGCACCACCTGACGATCGGTGAGCAGATCGTCGAGTTCGCCGGGTTCGAAGCCGTCGATGCGGGAGAACAATCCGAAGAACGCCGCTCGCGGATCCTGCGACTGCATGCCGACGATGCGATCGATCACCTCGATGGCGTCCTCGTCGGCGCGCGCGAGGAGATGCTGACGGTGCAGCAGCGTGCGATTCCACTGACCGACCGAGATGGGTTCGGGCACGTGTCTCAGCCCGGGAAGGTGATTCCGGTGGCCGCGTGGCAGCGATACCCGTGCGGGTTCTTCGCCAGGTACTGCTGGTGGTAGTCCTCGGCGTAGTAGAAGTGTCCGTCACCGGCCTGATCGAGCGGTGCGACCTCGGTGGTGATCGGGCCCAGTCCCGCCGCATCCAGCGCGGTCTGGAAGGTGGTCGCCGATTCTCGGGCGAGGTCGGCGTCGGCGGCCGAGGTGGTGAAGATCGCCGAACGGTACTGGGTTCCGATGTCGTTGCCCTGACGCATCTCCTGTGTCGGGTCGTGGGTCTCCCAGAAGGTCCTCAAGATGCTGCGCAGGTCGACCTGCGATTGGTCGAAGACCACCAGCGCGGATTCGGTGTGCCCGGTCCGGGCGGTGCAGGTCTCCTCGTAGGTCGGATTCGGGGTGTATCCGCCGGCGTATCCCACCGCCGTCGTCCACACACCCGGCACCTGCCAGAAGATCTCCTCGACACCCCAGAAACAGCCGCCGGCCAGCACGACCGCCTGCAATCCGTCGTCGAAGGTGCCGATGCCGGTGCCGTTCTCGAAACCCGAACCCCGCATCGGGTGATGCAGCACGATGTTCTCCGGCGCGAGCGGCACCGGGGTGCTCCGGCCCGGTAATGCCGCGTCGGCATCGATGAGCTGCTGCTTTCCGGACCGGGACGCGAAGAGCTCGTCAAGCCATGACATGGGTCAATCCTACGCAAGGAGTTCCGGGCCTCATTTGAGTCGGCCGTCCGACTGTGCTTAAGTTGAGCCACACGGGATGTGACACCGATCACCACAGCGCTTTATTCCCGTCGAGCCCGAGACCTGCTCCGCCCGGGTCTCTCACACCCTCAGTGGAGGACCGCGATGGCCACAGATGCGACGCGCAACCTGCGATCGATCACCCGTGGCCCGAGTACGCCCCGCGCCACCTACGACGTCCGGTCCTCCTGCATGGGCATCGGCGCCAGCATCTTCGGACTCCTCATCCTGCTGGGCATCCTGGCCCTCATGTAAGTCCACATCGATTCTCGGGCAACGATATTCGGAGCCCATCGAGTACCTGACACGACCCACAGACCTCAACCAGGGTTGAAGTTTGTTGGGTCGATTTTGTTGCATTCGGTCAACCACTGCGTAAGGGTGGAAGGGTCCGCGATGCGTCGTCCACCCAGACGATTCCGCGCGTGTCGATAGTTGAGAAGCAATACCCCCAGACGGTATGTGCCCAAAGGGTATATGCACAGAGAGGAATACCGTGGCCGAATACACCTTGCCGGATCTCCCTTATGACTACGCGGCACTGGAGCCGCACATCTCCGGCAGGATCATGGAGCTCCACCACGACAAGCACCACGCCACCTACGTGAAGGGCGCCAACGACACCCTGGCCAAGCTGGCCGAGGCACGCGAAGACGGCACCATCGCGGGCAAGGTCTACGGACTGTCGGCGACCCTGTCGTTCCACCTCGGTGGACACACCAACCACTCGATCTTCTGGAACAACCTGTCGCCGGACGGTGGCGACAAGCCCGAGGGTGACCTGGCCGCGGCCATCGACGATCAGTTCGGCGGCTTCGACAAGTTCCAGGCCCACTTCACCGCCGCGGCCACCACCCTGCAGGGTTCGGGCTGGGCGATCCTGGGCTACGACACCATCGGCGGCAACCTCGTCACCCTGCAGCTGACCGACCAGAGCGGCAACATCCCCGCCGCGATCATCCCGGTCGTCATGCTCGACATGTGGGAGCACGCCTTCTACCTCGATTACCAGAACGTGAAGCCGGACTACGTCAAGGCCTGGTGGAACGTGGTCAACTGGGCCGACGCCGCCGAGCGTTTCGCCCGTGCGACCAGCCAGGGCAAGGGACTCATCGTCCCCGCCTGATCGCTGGACAGACCTCAACGGCGGCCGACCCCGAAAAGGGGGTCGGCCGCCGTTGTCGTCAGAACCGAGGACACCGACCCTCCGTCTGGTGTCACCAATCCTGGTGACACACATCGGTTTTCGTCCGAACAGTTGACACGATCGGCGAGTGAATCCCCCGAACGGCCGATATCGGGGTCGCGACACGTGCGGTTAGCGTCGCACTGCTGTCCCCCGACACCTGATGTCCCCGAAGGAGATTCCGTGCTCAACCGCACCTCGCGAACGCTGGCCGCCGTCGGCCTGTCCGCCGCCGCCCTCGCCGTCGCCGCACCCGCCGTCGCCCATGCCGATGGAACCCAGGACCCGGCGTACAGCCAGCCGCCGACCGCCGACTCGGATCAAGGCACCCAGCTCAACGAACGACGCGCACCGCTGCAGCAATGCCCCGGCGGCGCACAGGGTGGCGAGTACAGCGCGAATCCGTCGTACTTCCCCATCGAGCTCAACAAGCGCGGACCCAGTACGTTTACGTTTGAATACAACACCATCAACATCCCCGACAAGTTCGACATCCTCTACGACGGCAAGCAGGTCTACACCACCGGCTGGCGAGGCACTAACAGTGCAGAAGCCAACCGACAGGGCCACACCCTGAGCGGAGGCCCCAGCGACTCGGTCCGGATCACCTTGCCCGCCGGACGTTCCACCCAGATCGAGGTCCGGGTCAACACCGACGACGTCGACACCAAGTGGAGTTTCAGCGTCGAGTGCCCCAACTAAACTCACACCGCCACAGGGTGTCGCACGCTCACGCGTGCGGCACCCTGTGCCGTTTCCAGGCGTCATTCACCCGACCGGCCCGGTCACGCCGGCCACGTCGGACATGAGAGGCTACGGGTCACTTCACGACAACTGGGGGTCACCACCATGTTCATGGCGTCGGGAGAATTGAGCGGCGCACCGACGGGGCTGCTCCTGGCTGCCGGGATCGCCTGGTTCCTGGTCTTCTACTTCGCGCTGATGTGGGTCAAAGAAGCCGTCAACAAGAACGTCGCGGGCAGGAAGATGTCCGTGAAGTTCATGCAGATCATCGGCGCGGTCGCGGCGGTGCTGACCGTCATCACCCTCGCGCTCTCCTAGCGGCCGACCCTCAGAACACCGGCCTCACCACACCACCGTCGCCGTGATCGCCGCGGCACACGCCACCACGATCACCGCGAGCACCACCCAGTCCCGACGATGGGGCCGCGACGGGTAGGCCGTCAACCGGCCGGTGCCGCCGCGAGCGGTGATCGCTTCGGCCATCTCCTCGCTGCGTCGTAGCGCCGAACTCATCGCGGCGACCACCATGTCGATGATGCCCATCTCCGCGGCGGGATGCCCGGAGTTGGCGGGCGCGGTCGGCCGCAGGCGGTGGGCGGCACGCAGCAGTCGCAGTTCCTCGATGAGCATCGGCAGCCCACGCAAACACAACGCGATCGACACCGCCCACTCGTCGACGGGCAGCCGCAACCATCGCAGCGGTCGCATCAGGGTGGCCACCGCGGGCGCGACCTCGGCCAGCGGCGTCGTCCAGATCACCAGGATTGACGTCCCCAGCAACACCAACCCGAGGGCCGTCGCCCGCAGGAAGATCACCACCGCGCTCAGCCCGACGGCGGCGTTGACCGCGGCGCCGACGAGGATCAGTCCCCAGAACCACCAGGGCGGTCGGGGGATGGCGCCCAACGGGATTCCGGCGAGCAGCGCGGTGATCACCAGGACCGCCGCCACCATGCCCAGCGCCGGCCACGACGGCAGCACCCACGTCATCGCGCTCAGCGCGAACACCACGAGGAGTTTGGTCCCGGCCCAGAGGCGGTGGATCACCGAATCGCCGGGCACCTGCCGCAGCGGCACCGTCCGCATCGTCATTCGATCGTCCCCTCGGCGTTGATTCCCTTGGCGTTGATCCCCTCTGCGTTGATTCCCTCGCCACGCACCGGCCAGACCGCACCGCCCGGTCCCCCGGGCATCTCTTCTCCCCCGGCGGTGAGTTCGCCGCCGACCAGATGCACCCGCCGGTCGCACACCTGCTCCAACGACGAGAAGTCGTGGGAGATGATCACGATCGTCATCCCCGCCTGCCGCAGTGACGCGAGCACCCCGATCACCTCGGTCCGCGCACCCGGGTCGAGTCCGGCCAGCGGTTCGTCGAGCACCAGGATCTCCGGGGTGCGCGCCAGCAACCCGGCGAGGACCACGCGACGCATCTGACCGCCCGACAGCGAGTCGGTGCGCGCCGCCGCCATCGACCGCGGCAATCCGACGGCCTCGAGGACGCGGGCCACCTCGGTGGTGCCGACCTTCTCACCACCCGCGGCCATGATCTCGTCGCCGACGTTCTGCTTCTGGATCTGCAGCCGTGCATGCTGAAAGGCCAGCCCGACCTCGCCGACCGAGTCGGTGACCTTCTGCCACTCGTCGTCGACGAACAGTTCGCAGGACCCTTCGGTAGGGGCGATGAGTCCGGCCATGATCCACGCCAAAGTGGTCTTGCCCGAACCGTTTCCACCGACGATGAGCAGTCCGTCGCCGCGATCGACGTGCAGCGACACGTCATGCAGCGCCCGCACCTCCCACGGTGAACCCGCGAGGTAGACGTGTCCGAGCCCGGCCAGACGCAACAGCGGTCGGCGACTGCGGATGGCGTGGGTGTCGCCGATGGATTCCGGGAGTGCCTCGACGCGCTGGGCCTCCGGTGCCATCCACTCCGGCGGCGTCGGCGCCACCCGGCCGTCGACGATGTGGATGACGCGGTCGGCCGACCGCGCCTCCGACGCCCGGTGGGTGATCAGCACGACGGCCACGCCGCGTCGTTGGGGCAGTTCGGTGAGCAGGGCCATGATCTCTTCCCGACCGACCGGATCGACCATCGAGGTCACCTCGTCGGCGATCAACAGCGCGGGATCGCGGGCCAGCGCACCGGCAATCGCGAGACGCTGTTGCTGACCGCCGGACAGGTCCGAGGTCTCCCGCTCGCCGAGTCCGGCCAAACCCACCTCGGCCAGCAACGCATCCACATCCACCTCGGTCTCCGGTGGCAGACCCCACACCACGTCGTCGGCCACCCGCGAGCCCAGCATCTGGGTCTCCGGGCGTTGCAGCACCATCGCGGTGCCGCCGGCCCGACCCAGGCCGGCGAGCCCGGGACGGATCACCGCACCCGCCGACGGCCTGCGCCCGGCGAGCACCTTGGCCAGCGTCGACTTCCCCGAACCGTTGGCCCCGACGACGGCCACGAACTCACCGGGCTCGATGATGAGGTCGACGCCGCGCAGGATGCGCCGACCGCCCGCCTCGTAGGCGAACTCGACGTCGCGCAGCGTCATCGGAACGGGCGCGACAATCCCGGAACCGACCGCGGAGTCGACCCCGGAGCCGGCGGCGTCACCGGCGTCGAGGGTGTCCTCGCTCGGCACATCGGCCAACCGGGCGATGATGGCACCCAGAATCCACCAGGCGACGACGATCGTGATGAACGTCCCGACGGTCCCCGACACGAGCACCCACGCCCACCAGTAGTCGGCGATGTTGGTGCCCAAGCCCTTGAGGAAGTCGCCCACACCGCTCAGGCCCGGGACCTTGGCAACCCAGCGGCCGAGTCCCTCCATGCTGTTGCGCATCGCGGCGAGCACCAGCTCGCGCAGCGGCTTGAGCAGGAACAACACACCGACGGTGACCGCGGTGACCAGGGGTGCGGTGACCAGTGCGGCTGCCAGCATCGTCGGCACGCCCCGACCGCGACGTTTGATCTCGCCGATGATGCCGCCGAGGACCGCCGACCCGAACACCGACAACGCCGCACCCGACCCGGCCATCGCGAAGGCCACACCGGTGCTGGCCACCGCCGCGGCGACCATGGCACGGGGGCGGGTTCGCGCCGCGATCAGTGCCAGCGGCACCGGGGCGAGCACGCGGACGGCACTGGCCAGCGGGATGACCGCGGCCACCACGACCGCGGCGACGGCCAGTCCGCCGAAGATCGCGATCGTGGCGATCTCCACCGGCCGCAACGGTCCACGCACACCGGCCGACCCCGTCGACGATGTATCGGTCTTTCTTCGCACCCGTCCAGTGTGCCTGTGCCCACCGACGTACCTGCCGGAGAGTCCTGCGCCGCGCGATGTAAAAGAACCGTCACATCCGGTGTTTCGAGTTGTCCGGCGCAGGGGCAGGGTGGATTCTTTTTCCACCGGTCGTTCGCATCCGGTTCGCTCGTCACCTGCGCGGAAGGGAGACACCATGCAGTCGATCCCCATCGGACTCACACCCGTTCACCAGGAAGGTGAACTGAACGGCATCCTGATCTCCGGTCGCTGGCCGGAATCGACGCTGGAATGGACCCAGACGCTCGTCGCCTCGGTCCGCATCGCCTGCCGTCCCGGGTTCCTGCCCACCACCACGATCTTCGGGGTGGTCGAGGAGCATCCCGACGACGCCGACACCGAGACCGTCGGGATGATGGTGGCCGTGGGCAACGTCGTCGACGACAGTTTCCTCGAGGCCGGGCGTTTCCTCACCAATCCGCCGGCGTTGTTCATGTTGCATCCGCCGTCACGGACCCGTCCGTCCCTGCCGGAATGCGCCGACGTCGCCTCCGGCTGTGTGTTGCTGCCGGGACTGCCGGAACTCGGCCTCGAGCACCGGGCCGGGTGGGCCGAGGCCGAGGCCGACGGAACCGTGGTGACGCTGCGCAACAAGGTGGGGATCGATCCCAACGCCGACCCCGATACCGCGGTGCTGGCGATGCTGCTCGCGGCGTGAGCATCCGGATCTGTTTTTCAGGGCACCCTAACTCCTGGTTTTGAGTCCCCTACCTGCATAAATACGGATCAGCGAGACGTTGCACACATCACTGAGGGCTGTCTAACCTGGCCTTCATGATCGCTGCCCTCCTGTTGAGCTTCGGCGTGATCTTCGTCGCCGAACTCGGCGACAAGTCGCAGCTGATGGCCATGACGTACGCCCTGCGCTACAAGTGGTGGATCGTGCTGGCCGCGATCACCGTCGCCACCACCGCGGTGCACGCGGTGTCGGTCTTCTTCGGCCATTTCCTCGGCCTGTCGATCCCGTCGGATCTGATCTCGATCGTCGGCGGTCTGGCGATGTTGATCTTCGGCCTGTGGACCCTGCGCGGCGACGACCTCGACGACGACGAGCAGAGCAAGGCCGACCGCGTGGGTGCCTCGGTGTTCTTCGCCGTGATGTCGTCGTTCTTCCTCGCCGAACTCGGCGACAAGACGATGCTGGCCACCATCACCCTGGCCACCGACAACAACTGGCTCGGCGTCTGGATCGGATCGACCATCGGTATGGTCGCCGCCGACGCGCTGGCCATCGCCGTCGGCGCCGTCCTCGGCAAGCACCTCCCCGAACGCACCATCGCACTCGGTGCGGCCGCACTGTTCTTCGTCTTCGCGGCCTGGCTGCTCTACGAAGGCCTGTCGGTGGCCTCGACCCCGGTGATCGTCGGCACCGTCACCGCGGTCGTCGTGCTGATCGGCGTCGGCTCGGTCTACATCCACCGGGTGCATCGCCGGCGGGTGCGGGCCCGACTCGACGAGGCCCAGCAGGTGCTCGCACACGCGCACGGCGAAGGACCGGGCGGGGACGAGCCGGGCCACTGAGTGCGGCAGGGTCGGGATGAGCGGCCGGCCGGCGACTGTCTAGGGTGACGGGGTACCGAGCGAACGCTCGGCCGACTCCCCGAAAGGACACCCGATGGACGTCTCCGGCTCCTCCGTCATCGTCACCGGCGCCGCCTCCGGCCTCGGCGCCGCCACCGCCGCCCGTTTCGCCGCCGCAGGCGCCGAGGTCTTCGGCCTCGACCTGCAGCCGTCGATCGACAAGGCCGAGCCCGTGGGCGGTGTCACGCTCATCGCCACCGATGTGACCAGCGAGGACGAGGTCCAGGCCGCCATCGACACCATCGCCGCGTCCGGCGCCCCACTGCGTGTCGCGGTGAACTGCGCCGGCGTCGGTTGGGCCTCGCGCATCCTGAGCAAGAAGGGTCCGCACGACCTCGAGTTGTTCCGCAAGGTCATCGACATCAACCTGGTCGGCACGTTCAACGTGATGCGCCTGGCCGCCAACCAGATGCAGAAGGAAGCACCCGTCGACGACGACGGCGCCCGCGGCGTCATCATCAACACCGCGTCGGTGGCGGCCTTCGAGGGCCAGATCGGTCAGATCGCCTACGCCGCATCCAAGGGCGGTGTGCACGCGATGACCATCTCCGCCGCGCGCGACCTGGCGCAGGTCGGTGTGCGCGTGTGCACGATCGCCCCCGGGACGATCAGCACCCCGATGCTCGCGGGCATCACCCCCGAGTTCCAGAAGACCCTGGCCGAGGCGATCCCGTTCCCGCAGCGACTCGGCGAGCCCACCGAGTACGCGCAGCTCGCGGAGTTCATCGTCACGCACAACTACCTCAACGGCGAGACGATCCGGATGGACGGTGCGCTGCGGATGGCACCGCGCTGAGGCGAGAACACGCCGACCCGGTGCGGGCCCGCTACCCCTTGCGGTGGCGGGCCCGCACCGCGATGTCGGGTGAATCCTGTTCCCCGACAACGGGTGTGACGGCCTCGGAGGTGGTCGCCTCGGTGGTGATCGTCTCGGAGGTGATCGTCTCGGCGGCGAGCGCCTCGGAGACGGCCAGCAGCGGTTCGGCATCACCCTCGAGGGTGTCGGAGGTGGCCGGCAGCAGGTGGCGCACGGCACCGGCCCGCGGTCCCTGCGCCAGCCGTTCGTCGACGGCTCGCCGGATCATCCGGGCCGCGACGTCGGCCTCGGCATAGTCGAAGACCGGCGGGAGGAACGGACTGAGCTGGGTCAGCGCATCCCGGATCTCGACGACGCGGCGATGCAGCAATGCGGTGGGCGACAAGTCATCTGTGCCCGGCAGCACCACCTCGGGCACCGCGTCGGTCACCAGCGTCCACAGCGGCAGCAGCCGGCGCGCCGCATTCCGCCGCCGTCGGCGGGAGGCGAGTTCACGCCACCGCGCCTGCACCATCGGGTAGCTGATGCCGAGGAGGAATCCGACGACGCCGAGAACGGCGATCACCCGGCTCGCGGTCAACAGCCCCTGCAGGTGCACCAGCCCGCTCGCGTTTCCGAGGACGTAGACGATCTCGGTGATCGCGGCGACGGCGAGCAGCCCCAGCCCGCCGATCAACATCGACAACGAGTGCCGCAGATAGCCGTCCGCCAGCGCCAGGTACTGCCAGACGCTGCGCAGGCAGGCCAGGAACCCGTAGGCGAGATACCCGGTCGCGATCAGATAGAACGCCGCGTAACCCCAGTTGGTCAGGGTCCATTCGCTCATCGACGCGGTGCGCATGTCCGACGGCACCAGGTAGAGGCTGACCTGCAGCCCGACCAGCGCCGCGACCAGCGGAACCGCCTCGACTCCGGCGCGGCGTTCCCGCGTCACCCGATCGCGTGGATAGAAGAACACGACGATCAGACCGGCCACCCCGATCGCCAGCAGGCCGTACAGCGCGACCCGGGCGGCCCCGGCGAACACGACGTCGTCGAGGGTGCGCGCCGCCGACGCGTTGGAGACCGCGAATGCGAGGGTGAGGGCCGCCACCGAGATCGTCATCGCCACCGCCTGCAGTCCGCCGCCGGACCGCCGGATCTGATCGAGCCGCCAGCACAACGCCGAGACGAACACCACCACGGCGAGCACGTTGACGGTCGCGGCCGCCGCCGTCCACTGCGCGGCCATCACAGCCATCCCTTGTGGCCTCCCAGCAGACGCTGCAGTCCACGAACATCGGTATCCGATGCGCTGCGCCCGACGCCGTCATTGGCCTCGGCGGCCCAGGTGAGGATCATCGAGGCGATGGTCTCGGCCTCCGCCTCGCGGACATCGTCATAGCAGGTGCGCCGCAACGTCGCCTCGGTGTCGGCGGCGCTGAGCCCGGCCATCACGGTCGGCAGATCGCTGAGCATCTGATGCCCGGCGATGAGGTGGGCGAACTCGTGGATGACGATCTGATCGCGATGCCAGCGGGTGGTGTTCGCCTGATGGAAGAAGTAGTCGGCGTCCTCGGCCGCGAGCCAGATCCCGTTGGGGACGCCGGCCGGCAGGGGATGTGCGACGACGCGGATCGGACGACCCCGCCGCTGTCCGTGGCGTTCACAGAGCTGATCCACGTCGAGCGGGAGGTCGAGGTCGAGGCCACTCAGCGTCGACCTGCACAGCGACCACATGGCCCGGCGACTGCGCATCACCGAACCGTCCCCCGCCTGCGACGAAGGTTTCCGCGAAGGCCGACGGCGGTTACCGAAGCCGATCGTCAGTCCTGGGTTTCCTTGCCGCCGACGACTCGCAGCAGCGCATCACCCTGGTCCTCGGTGAGTCCGGCGGCGACGATGTCGGGCGGATCCTTCGGCAGGCCCTGCTGTTCGCGCAGCACCTTGATGAGTTCGTTGACGACGGTCACCGAATCGCTGGACAGCCCGGCCAGACGGAACGCGGCGAGCTGCACGTTGGTGTCGGCCTGCAGGCGCATCAGGTCGATCTCGTCGCGCGTGCGCTGGGCCGCGCGATCCTCCAGGAAGTAGTGGACGTCGACGCCGAACGCCGCGGCGATGCCCTCCACCGTGCGGAACGACGGCGACTTGGCCTTCCCCGAGCGCAGCTGGCTGAGGTAGGACTCGCCGAGGCGGAATCCACGTTCGGTGGATCGCGCCGCGATCGCCTTGGCGCTGTAGGCGCGTCCGTTGGGTCCGGGAACGGTACGGAACAGTTCCTCGAGCCGGCGGGCGAAGAGTCCCGGGTCGGTATCGACCGGTCGCTCGGATCCTGTCGCACGATCTGTGGACATGTCATCCCCTCGAGTGGTCATCATCTACTCTCCGAAACTAAAGCTTGCATGTGCAAACATTAAATACCTCAAACTGGATCGCGCGCAACGGCCGCTATCATCAATAATTACCCGACGGCCGCATACATACGCAGAGCGAGGCCACTGCCAGCGCGGCTGACGTTACTGTGTTGTTGGTCACACTTCTGATACCGGGCGTGTATCGCGCTGTGATCGCACCGTGATCACGCAGAGACGAAAGCCGCCGTCGGGTGAACCGGCGATGAACGAACGATGATGAACAGACGAGGGACGGAGAGGGTTTTCGTGGCGGGACGACGACTGCGGCTGACGCGACTGCTCGGCGCCGCCACGATCGCCCTCACGCTCGGACCCGGCGTCGGCCTGGCCGCCGCACACCCCTGGCATGACTCGCCGGGCCACGGCAGTGGCACCGGGACCGGCACCGGCACGGGTCCGGGAAGTGGCCACCACTGGCCGACGACCACACCGTCGACCGGGACCACCACCAGCGAGCCCACCACGACCGACCCGACCACTACCGATCCGACCACGACCACCTCGTCGGGAGGCCTCACGGTCACCCCGGGCGGGCCCGGCGCCGGAAGTGGCAGCGGGCACGGCACAGGCGGAGGTGCGGGTGCCGTGGTACCCACCCTGCCGACCACGACGGTGCCGTCGGCGAACCTCGGGTCGGCACCCGGACGACCGGCCACCCCCGGTCCGAGCGGCGCCGATCCCGGCTCGGGCAATCCCGGCGCCGCCAATCCCGGCGCACCCGCCACCGGTCCGGCCGCCGCACCCCAAGCCCCCCAGGTCGCCGTGCCCCGGGTGGCCCCGGCGGCACCGAACGGCTCGGTGACCGCCGCGCCGTCGGCCGGCATCAACCCTCCGGCACCGCAGGCCGATCCCGCACCCGCGACCGCCGGCGAGCCCGCCGTCACACCTGCAGGCACGTCGGGGCCCACCCCTCACGTCCCGCAGGCCGCGCCCGGCACATCGGTGGCGCTGGTGAGCGTGCGCGATTTCCTCGGCGACGTCGCGCCCGGCCTGCTCCTGCTGCTGGGTGCCGTCGCACTGATCGGCAGCGGACCCTTCCTCGAGGCCCTACGCTCGATGCGCGTGTGAGTCCGACGCCGTTGTGCGCGAATCGGATCCGCTCCGCCGAAACGCCAGCAGGTCGTCGCGCAACGGCAATGCCCGGGCAGCCGGCTCAACCATCCACTCGCGCAACACCTTCGTCGCCCGGACGTCGTCCTCGTTGTACTCCAGCAACCGATCACGCTGGGAGAGGTCGACATCGACACCGTCGAGTCCGACGGCCCGCTTGTACCAGTCCATCGACGCCGCACCACCGGCCTCGGCGTCACGCCAGGTGAAGCCGGCCACCGGCGCAATGCGCTTGAGTCCCTTGCCTTGTGGACAGACGAAGTTCGCGCCCACCGCCTCGTAGATGTCCACCCACTCGTCCGAGGCGATGAAGTCCTCGACGTCGGCCCGGGGCGGAATGCCGTCGGCGTCGGCGAACCGATCGACCGTCGACCGCAGCCACCGGTTCTCGGCCTGTTGCGAATAGCAGTATGCGGCAAACGTTTTGCCCTGGGCGTGGGCGCCGGCACGTTCGGCCATCAGCCAGGTCCAGAACTCGGCGAACGAGCGCGCCTCATCCCTGGTCGGCAGTGGCTGCCAGGTGACGAACGCACGGTAGATCACCGGCCGGTCGCTCTCGACGCGATCGGTGAGCAGCGTGCCCCACATGTACGCGCCGTCCTCGCCGTAACTCTCCATGTCGACGTCGACCTCGACGTCGGCGCGGCGCACCTGCGGCTCCTCGACACGACGGATGAGGGGGATGTCGGCGAGCCAGGCGATCGCGGTGGACACCGCATCGTCGAAGGCGATGTTCGACGGCCACGATTGCGGCGCCGGACCGCGGTGGCGCGCCAACTGGTCGATGGTGGTCACCCCCGACTCGACGAGCAGGTCGGCCTGATTTCCCGACGCCACCAGGCTGACATCGCGACGCTGCACGAGTTCGGGTTCGCAGCGCGGCCACCACGGGCAACTCCGGCACTCCGAGACCCGGCGGGCGGCGGTCAGCACGTCGCCGGAGGCCACCGCCTGACGGCGGGTGAACACCTCCCGGTACTCGCGCAGCAGCGTCCCCGTCCGGTGGACGACGATGCAATCGGCATCCAGCCCGATGGAACCGCCGAGCAACCTCGACTCGTCACCCGACGGTGCCAGTCCCAGATCCAGCAGCATCTGGGTGAGGTGCGCCAATCGCATCTGATCGCGGCGATGGTTACGCCCGGTGCGGTACGGATCGTGGGTGGGCAGCCAGCCCCACAACGGACTGGTGAGAAACGGGGTGGCGTCGGGGGTGAGGTCTCGGCGCACCTTCGCCGGATAGGACACACGATGGTTGACGACGATGACCGGCAGGTACCCGTCGCCGACGCGCGCCAGGAGTTCGGAGTGGCCACGCCGGCCGCCGTCGACGTCGGTGGGCAGGGTGGCATTCCAGATCCACGACGCCCCGTCGGCGCAGGCCCGCAGGGTCGCCGCGACGCGTTCGGATGTGCGTTCCGGCCCGATGATGACGAAGGTGCCCGGCGGTTGATCGCTGTGCATGGCGCGCAGGAGATCGCGGACCCGGTCGCGGTGGGAGTTGGCGGCCTCGATGCGTCGGACGGCCTCGGCGGTACGGGGACGGTCGGCGGCCAGTTGCGGATGCGACACATCCAAGGCGAGCCGGTGCTCACAGCCGGCGAGGTCGCGCGCATGCAGGATGGCCGGCCTCACCCCCTCACCACCTCTCCTCATCGTGATCGGGCGGCCGTGGGTGTTTTGGCTTCCTGTCCACCGCCTCCTCCCGAGCCTATGCAATGCTTGATCAGGTTCACGTCACCACCGGTCCGGCCCCTCCGCGGACACCCGGGTGAACCGGCCACCGGCAGTCCGCAGCGAAAGGTCCCTGATGGGTGTGTTCTCGTCCGACGGAAAGAGCCGATCTCAGCGTCGCGCCGAGGCCAAGGCGCTGAAGAAGAAGGCCAAGCTCGAGGCCAAGTTCGAGTCGAAGGACCGTCGCAAGGCGGAGAAGTCCCGGCTCAAGGCCGAACGCAAACTCCGCGACAAGGAACGCAAGGCCGACGCCAAGGTGGCCGAGAAGGTGGCGCGCAAGTCCGCCAAGGCCGAGCGCAAGGTGGCGAAAGCCCAGGTGAAGGTCGCCGAGGCGGAGACCAAGACGGTCGCCGCCAAGGCCAAGGCCGCCGCCGACGCACGTCCCCTCAGCCCGGCCAGTGTTCGTCGGTACCTCACCGTTGCGCGGCTGGTGGCTCCCATCGTCGCGCCGATCGTCTACCGCGCGGCGGTGGCCGGACGCGGCCGGATCACCTCCCTGCAGGCCGATCGTGCCGGTGTCTCGCCCGAATTGCTGCGCCAGTACTCGGGTCACGGTGCGCCGTTGGCCGCCCGCATCGCGTCGACCCGGTCCGCGCTGGAGAAGGTGTCCGCTCAGGACACCTCGCACGATGCGAAGACATTCGTCGACACCATGGGCGGGCGACTGGACAACCTGTCGATCGCGGTGGAGGCGTCGGAGGCCATGTCGTCCGGACAGCGCCGCACCGCCCACCGCGCGATCGAGGATGAGCTCGGCGCCATCGACGCCGACATCCTGGCACGCCTGGGTGTGCGGGCCTGACCGAACCGCGCGTGCGGCTGCCAGGCAACGCTCCGGTGTCCTCTAGGATCGGGTGAAAGGCCCGGTGACACGCAAGGGAGCGACCTCACGATGACGGAATCGGATCCTGTGGACCCCGTCGACCGACCCGCACCCGAGAACTCGGGCGCGACACCCGCCGGCGAGAAGGCCGCAGCGAAGAAGACTCCCGCGAAGAAGAGTCCGGCCGCAAAGAAGGCTCCCACCAAGAAGGCGGTCGCCAAGAAGGCTCCCGCGAAGAAAGCCCCGGCCAAGAAGGCGGTCGCCAAGAAATCCCCCGCCAAGAAGGCCCCGGCCGCCAAGAAACCGGCCCCGGGCGCCGGGACCGCACCGGCCAAGAAGGCTCCGCCCAAGACCTCACCGAACGCCGGATCTCCCGCGGCGGCACAGAATCCGGCGGCATCGTCGTCATCCCCGGAACCGCCGACCGTGGTGCCGACACCGCAAGTCGACGAGGCTCCGATCATCGAGACGCCGGTCGCCGAGACACCGGTCGCCGAGACCTCGGTTGTCGAGACGCCGGTGCCGGCGACTCCGGTCGTCGACGCCGTCGCCGAGGCCGATGCCCAGCGCGCGACGTTCGCGCAGTTGCGCGCCGGCGCCCCCACCGAACTCCCGTTCCCGATCCGCGTGCCGGTGATCGCCGCCGCGATCATCGCGGCCCTCTCGGTGATCGGGGTGCTGCTGCGGCGCCTGCGCCACTGAGCAGGATCCCAGAGCGTCAGGCGGAGTGGGCGATCCGGGCGAGGACCGCGTCGGCCACCGCGTCGGGCCGCCGCTCCGGAATCCAGTGGTCGACACCCTCGAGCACGATGAAGTCGTAGGGCGCGTCGACCATCGCCGCACATCCGCGGGCCCCCGCGCGCGACAGGTAGATGTCGCCATCGCTCCAGATGTAAGTGGTGGGAACCGTCGTCTTGCGACGCATCAGTTCCCGGTCCATGTACCGCATCGCCCGATACCAGTTGAGGCCGCCGGGCAGGGCACCGTAGTCGACGATGTCGGTGCGCAACTTATCGGCAAGTCCCTTGGGCCCGAACCTTTCTGCGCCTTCACTTGCCAACGCCTTGGGCAGTAGCCACTCCACCAGGCCGGGGATCTGAAAGACGCCTATGTACCACGACCGGAGGAGTTGCCCCCGGGGCATCGCGCGCATGTAGGCACCCGGATGCGGGACGGCGAGCGTGGTCAGCGTCGCCAACCGGTCCGGGTACCGCAAGGCCACCGCCCACGCCACTATCGATCCCCAATCATGGCCCACCAGATGTACTTTGGGAGCTTCCACGGCGTCCGCGAGGGCCACCACGTCGGCCACCAACTCGGCGATCCGATAGTCACGCACCTTCGTGGGTCGGGCCCGCGGCGAGTACCCGCGCTGATCGGGGGCGATGGTGCGCAGGCCCGCGGCGTTGAGGAGCGGGGTCACCGATCTCCAACAGTCGGCGCGCTCGGGGAATCCGTGGAGCAGGATCACCGGTATCGACGTCTCATCACCGTCGGCGATCGGGCCGGAGTCGACGACATCGAAAACGTAACCGTCCCTGCTGAATTCGGTGATCTTTCTCGGCATGCCGACCTCCACTGCCCACCCGATGACCCACTGTGTCGATTTCGGATGGTACATCGTCGGGTTCAGCGATTACGCGAGTACGCGGCCGGTGAGGTCCCGACGATCCGTGTGAATGCCCGTGTGAGATGTGCCTGATCACTGAATCCGAGGCGCACAGCCGTTTCCGCCCAGTCGATGTCACCGCCCGCATTGGCGACCGCCGCGACGTCGAGCATCCGGAATCGCTGGATGACCCATTTCGGCCCGATTCCCACGTAGTCGCCGAATTGCCGCTGCAGTGTCCGCAGGCTGACGCCGGCAAGCGCGGCCAGGTGCTCGGCCCGGGTGAGGTCCTGATCGTGTTCGGCGGCGTCCACCAGCGCTCCAACCTCCCCGATCACCGGATCCGCACGCGGCCCGAGCCGTTCCAGCCAGTCGCATGCGGCGGCGACGAGATCGGTGTCACCACGCTCCGGGTCGAGGAGTGTCGCCGCGATCGGCCGGTCGTCGACGCCCAGCACGGTCTCCAGCGGCATCACCGATCGGGTCAGAGTACTCACCGGCTCGTTCGAGAATCCGCGAAAACCACCCGGGCGGAACGCAATTCCGACGGTGTGTCCGCGACCGGCGAGGGTTCGCGAGAAATGCAGATCCCCCACCCCGTTAACGTTGAGTCGTCCGCCCTCGGCGGCGAGATGCACCACGGGTTGCGGAATCACCTGCTGCACAACAGGTGTGTCCACGGCCCAGCGGACGATCCAGATGTAATCCAGCCACAGCGCCAGGTCCGGCGTCGGCCGATGACGGGTGATCTGCAGTGGCGCGGCGCCGACGGAGGTAATGATCGCCGATCGGCCGCGTCCCTCCGGCTCATCGGTGCCACCGGCAGCGTCGGCGGATGCGTTCTCGCTCATCGCCTCCAGTGTCGGGCTTGATGTCGTGTTTGTTCAAGACCCGGCTGCGGCGACGCGGCAGCCTGAGAACATGACAACCACGACGACACACACCGCAACGGGCACATTCCAGGTGACCGCCTGGTCGGAGACCCCCGTCTACACCCGCGACGACCGCACCGTCGAAATCAGTGGCGTTGCCTACCCGGCACACGGGTTCACCCGCGCCGACGTGTCCTACGACTACTCCGGTGACGTTCACGGGACCGGCACGCTCGCCTATCTGATCGCCTACATCGAGGGCACCGAGGCCCCGACGCTCGGTCTCCAGGCCTTCGAGGGGTCCATCGACGGGCACGACGGAACACTGGTCCTGCGCCACGACGGTTCCCACGATGCCATCGGGGTGCACGAACGTCTCGACATCGTCGACGGGCTCGGCACCGGCGGCCTCGCCGACATGCGTGGCCACGCCGAGATAGAGATCGCCGGCCACAGCGACGACGGGTATCCGATCACCTTCCACTATTCGATGCGCTGAGCAATCCAGGGACGACAACAGCCGCGACCGGAATGGTCGCGGCTGTTGTGCCGGTGTCTGCCGGATGGGTCAGATCAGCTTGTAGACCGTCTGCCCGCCGACGGTGATCGCGGTGAAGTGCTCCGACACCCAGGTGGAGATCTCCGAGTTCCCGCCGGGACCGCCACCGGAACCACCGATGTAGTAGGCGATCTGGCCGTCGGCCACCATCTGCTTGAACTCATCGAGCGTCGGAGCGGGGTCACCGCTCCAACCGCCGATGGCCATCACGGCCTCACCCGAGGCGATCTCGATACCCGCTGCCGACTGCGAACCGTTGGTCGCCGCCGCCCACTTGGTGTCGGAGGCCTGGAGGAGTTTCACCAACTCGGCGCTGGTCGACGCGCCGCCGGGGCCACCCATGCCGCCACCGCCCGAACGTTGTCCGGTCTGCTGGCCGCTGCCCTGGCCGGCGGTCGAGCCCTGACCCTGGCTCTGCGTCGAACCCTGGCTCTGGCTCGAACCCTGGCCCTGCGTCGAACCCTGACCCTGCGTCGAACCCTGACCCTGATTCTGGGTCGAACCCTGACCCTGCGTCGAACCCTGGTTCTGTCCGGGCGGTGTGCCGCCTCCGCGGTTACCTCCGCCGCCGGGGCCACCCATGCCGCCACCTTCCATGGAGGTCTGGACCGCGGTCGGGATCGAGCCGCTGTGCGCGGTCGCCGCGGTGGCGATCGAGAAGGCCGCTGTTCCACCGAAACCGGCGAGTGATCCGGCGATCAGTGACGCCGCAACGAGCTTCTTGAGTCCGAGCACGGAGCCGGCGATGACGCCCACAACTGCGACCACGGCGACCACACCGATCAGCCAGCGGCACCACACCGGACCCCAGTCGTTGCGATCGAGCAGGACGATCGACCACGCGGCGGCCAGTCCGATCATCGCGGCCATCGCGATGCGGCCGTCCCAGTGGTCACGTCGACGCCAGGCGAAGACTGCTCCCATGCCGACCAGGGCGCCGATCGCCGGGGCGAGGGCCACCGTGTAGTACGGGTGGATCGTGCCGCTCATGTAGCTGAAGACCATGCCGGTCACCAGCAGCCAGCCACCCCAGGTGACGATGGCGCCGGACTCGACCCGATTCACCCCGTTGCGGTAGGAGAAGGTCGGGAAGCTGCGGATCATCAGGTACACGCCGAAGGCCACCACAAACAGGGCCACGGGCAGCAGCCAGGAGATCTCATTGCCCATCTCCGAGCTGAACAGCCGATCGAGGCCGGTGGAGCCGCCGAACGAACCGCCGGCCGTACCACCGCCACCGCCGGGCCCATTGCCCTGGCCACCGCTGATGCGTCCGACGCCGTTGTAGCCGAGGACCAGATCCATGAACGAGTTGTCGATGGAGCCACCGATGTAGGGCCGCGAACTCGCCGGCACGATCATCGTGACGACCACGAACCAGCCGGCCGAGACGACCAACGCGAGTGCCGCACCCAGCAGGTGGGCGATGCGCTTGATCCATCCGTTGTTGGCGAAGATCAGGTAGGCCAAGCCGAAGGCCGGCAGTACCAGCAGACCTTGCAACATCTTGGTGAGGAATGCGAAGCCGAGCGCCACACCGACGAGGGCCAGCCAGCGGCCGGAGTTCGTCGCGATGGCCCGCGTCATGCAATATCCGCCGGCGACCATGAGCAGGACCAGCAGCGCGTCGGGATTGTTGAAGCGGAACATGAGCGCCGCGGCCGGTGTGAAGGCGAGGACGGCACCGGCGATGAGGCCCGCGGCGGTGCCGTGACGCGGATCGGTGAAGACGCGACGCATCGTCGCGTACATCAGTGCGACGGCCAACATGCCCATGATGGCCTGCGGGGCGAGTACCGCCCACGAGTTCATCCCGAAGATCCGCACCGACAGTCCGGTCACCCACAGCGAGGCCGGCGGCTTGTCGACGGTGATGAAGTTCGACGGATCGAGGGCTCCGAAGAACCAGGCCTTCCAGCTCTCCGATCCCGCCCATGCCGCGGCGGCGTAGAAGCTGTTGCCGTAGCCGCTGGCCGAGAGATTCCACAGGTAGAGGAATCCGGTTGCGGTCAACAGTCCGGCCAGGGAGAGCTTGCTCCAGGGCACGGCACGTCGGGATCGCCGGTGCGCCGGTGGCGCGGCATCGTCGGCCGGCGGCGACGTGCTCGGCCGGTCCAGAATTGCGGTCATCACTCCTCCTGAGCGGATCGGGGTCTTTTCGCGTGCGCCGTACCGATAGGCATCACACGCACTGCGTCGAGTACCAGAGTGGGTCGCCGGGCTCCGCTGAGACTGGACACCAACTGGGAGAAGTCTGTGAACGTCGGAGTGTTCTGTTGGTCACAAAAACCACGGTCAACCGGCATTGTGGTTGGCATTGCGGCGCCCAGAGGCCAATTCTGGATACGAGAGTTCCCCTTTGTGACGAGGTTCAGATGGCGGCGCACACCACGTACCGGCGATTCGCCGCGTTCTATCCGTGGTCGACCAACCCGCTGATGCGTCGTGGCGATCGACATCTCGCCCGCGCCGGTTGGTCGGCCGTGCTGGTGACGGTACTGGCGATTCCGCTGTGCATCTGGGCGGCCACCACCACCTATGACTCGGTCACCGCCCGCGCCGATCGTGCGATCCCGGCGTCGGCGACGGTCCTCAGTGTGGTCGCGGCCGACCCGACCGCGATCGACACGTCCGCCACGGTCTCCTGGCGGAACGCCGACGGCACGCACACCGCGATCACGTCGGTACCGCACGGCACCGCGGAGGGTTCGTCGATCGACATCTGGACCACCGCCGATGGTTCCCAGCTGCAGCAGCATGCAGGCCCGTTGGAGCGGATCCTCGGTGCCGTCTGGGTCGGCATTCTCAGCTGGGCGCTGGTCTTCGCCATCATGATCGGCGCGGTTGCACTCGTCCGCCGGCGGGTGGCGCGCGCCCACGCCGATCAGTGGGACCGGGAGTGGCGTCAGGCAGGCAACGCCAACGGTTGGGCCGCGCACTAGCTGCATTTGCCGAGTTCGAATCCGACCCGAACCGAGTGCGGACGGTGGAGGGCGTGGCCGAGGCGCGAAGAAACTCGCCGACCACTCGGTAGGTAGCCGAAACTCTTTGTCCTGCAACAGAAACGGATATCCGCACGACTACGGATAAGGGACTACGGATCAGGTCAGTACTCCATCACGGAGTTGATGGACCGTCGACGTGGATCGTCGATCGAATGACTGGCTCTGCTCTTCTGCGTCAGTCGCCACCTTTGACGTAGCACCACACGACCGCGTCGGAAATCCAGGGCCATGGGTTCCTGGGTCGGTCTTCGGTGGCGGTAGGACAAATCGGGAACTCCTCGCACCTTGCTCACGTCAACGAATGCGTGCATTGCGGGAGATCATCACCCACATAACACGCTGCTACCTGCGGAAAGGCACCTCAGCCCGGACCGGCCACCACGGACGGCGATGCCGGCGGCGACGTCACCGGGCGGGGCGCCACCGGAACAAAGGCGTTGACCGCACGACCCCGCAGCGTCGGCGAGATCTCGTTGATGAAGGCCAACACCTCCCGGCCCTCCGCCGGCGGATAGGGCGTCGGGACGTAGTCGTTGTACGCCTCCGTTCGCGAGACCCGCGTCGGGATCACCCGGAAGTCGACTCCCCGAACGTCCTTGCCGGACATGTCGAATCGGGTCTGGAGGATGAACGTCCGCTTGTCCGTCGGATTGCTGTTGCCGCCGAAGGCGAAATTGCCGAACGAGTAGGCGATGAGCTTGCCGCGGTAGATCTCCATCGACTGGATCACGTGCGGGTGGGTGCCGACCACCAGATCGGCACCGCTGTCGATGGCGAGGTGGGCCAACTCGGTCTGCACGCTGTACGGCACGTGTTCGGACTCGATTCCCCAGTGCATGAACGGGATCACGACGTCGGCGCCGGCCGCGCGCAGGCGATGGATGTCGGTCACCAGTTTCCGGCGCATCGCCGGATCGTCAGTCCACGCCTGATAGCCGACGAAGCCGAACGTCACACCCTTGACCGTCGTCAGATTACGGATGTCGTAGGTCGATCCCTCACCCTCGTAGCCGGTGCCGAAGTATTCGACGCCGACGCCCCGCAACGCCGCGAGGGTGTCGTCGAAGCCGGCCTGGCCGTAGTCGAAGGTGTGATTGTTGGCGACGGTCACCACGTCGATCCCGCCCGCCGGCAGCGTCGCGGCGAGGGCAGGCTCCCCGTGGAAGTGGTACACCTCGCCCTCGCCCTTGTACCGCTGATTCAGCCGACGGGTCAGTGCCACTTCGAAATTGGCGACGGTGAGGTCGTCGGCGTCGAGGAATCGTTTGACGTTCTGGAAGAAGTAGTCGGGGCGTCGCCCGCTCTGTTCCCAGAGCGTCGGCAGCGAGTTCGAGGTGGAGAACTTGTCGTCGGTACCCAGGATGTTGTCGCCGGTGAAACTGAGGACCAGTTGCTGCTCGACGGGTGGGGGCTCGACGACCGCACTCGTCGATCCCGCGTGTATCGCCACGGCCCCGGTCGGTACCGCCGACGCCGCCGCCACGGCGACGACGACAACCGCCAGCACCACACCCACTCCGACGGCACGCCATCGGCCTCTTTCACCGAACACCCTTGCATCCAACACGATTCACGTCTCGGGCGCGCGTCGTACAAACGGTGGAAATCGGCGGTGGCGCCCTGACGCGGGTCAGCGGCCGGGCAGGTACTTCAGTGCGCGCATCGCCATCGGGGTCAGCGCACGATAGAAGTCCTTGGGGATACCCGGTGCGCGGTCGATGCCGAGGAACCGCTGTTCGGCGATCGTCTGGGGCTCGGTGTACTTGAGCAACCCCTCCTCGCCGTGACGCCGCCCGACACCGGAGATGCCCATGCCGCCCATCGGGGCGGCCGTCGACGCCCACGCCGCGGCGTATCCCTCGTTGATGTTGACGGTGCCGGCGCGCAGTTTCTCCGCGATCCGCTGGGCTTCCTCGCTGCTGCCCGCGAAGACGCTGGCGTTGAGGCCGTAGTCGGTGTCGTTGGCGAGTTTGATGGCCTCGTCGATGGTATCCACCGGATAGATCGACACCACCGGACCGAAGGTCTCGTTGCCGTAGCAGGTCATCGCGTCGGTCACGCCGGTCAGGACGGTCGGCTCATAGAAGAACGGGCCGAGATCCGCGCGGCGTTTGCCACCGGCAATCACCGTGGCGCCCTTGGACACCGCGTCCTCGACATGCGCCTCGGTGGTGTCGACCTGCGCCGCCGAGGCCAACGAACCCATATCGGCACGGAAGTCATAGGTCGCGTCCAGCTTCATGTTGCGCACGTATGCACCGAACTTCTCGGTGAATTCGTCGGCGATGATCGCGTCGACGTAGAGCCGCTCGATGGAGATGCACAGCTGTCCCGAGTTCGAGAAACAGGCCCGCGCGGCGCCCTCGACGGCCCGGTCGATGTTGGCACCGGCGGTCACGATCATCGGGTTCTTGCCGCCCAGTTCGGCGGAGAACCCGATGAGGCGTTGCCCGGCCTGCGCCGCCAAGGTCGCGCCGGTCGTCGAGGAGCCGGTGAACATCACGTAGTCGGTGGTGGCGACGATGGCATGCCCGACGACGCTGCCCGGGCCGGGAACGACGGCGAAGAGTTCCTGCGGCAGACCTGCCTCGTACAGCAACTCGGCCAGCGCCAGGGAGCAGTACGGGGTCTGGCTGTCCGGCTTGATGACGACGCCGTTGCCGGCGATGAGCGCGGCCACGGCGTCGGACACCGCGAGCGTCAGCGGATAGTTCCAGGGACTGATGACGCCGACGACGCCCTTGGGCTGGTAGCGCACCCGCACATTGGTCGCCCCCGGGATAAGGCCCTTGACCTTGTGCTCGGCCAGCGCCTTGGGCCCGACGGTGGCGTAGTGCCGCGCGGTGAGGGCGACGTCGATGACCTCTTCCTGCGCGTAGATCCGGGCCTTGCCCGACTCCGCCTGCGCGATGTCCATCAGCGAGTCGGCGTGGCGGTGCACGAGCTCGGAGAACTTCGCGATCACCTTGGCGCGGTCCGCAGCCGGCCGCGCGGCCCACCCTTCCTGCGCGACGCGCGCCCGGGCGACGGCGGTTTCGAGGTCCTGGGCCGTCCCCACCGGAATCGTGGCCATCTCGACGCCGCTGAACGCCTCGAGCACCGGACGGGTCGGACGCTTGTCGGCGTCGTCGATGGCCACCAACGCGCCCAATCGCGCGAAGTACGCAGACGTGGGTTTCGGCATGACGGGACTCCTCGGTGAGTGGTGCGGTCGGAAAGGTCAGACGGCGGCGACGAGGACGATGCCGTCGTCGTCGGAGTAGAGCGTGTCTCCGGGGGCGAAGGTGATCCCACCCAGTTCCACCGGGACATCGCGTTCACCGACACCGGTCTTGGTCGACTTGCGCGGGTTGGTGCCCAGGGCCTTCACACCGATGTCCATTCCGCCGATCGTCTTGGCGTCGCGGATCGCACCGTTGACGACGATGCCGACCCAACCGTTGGAGCGGCCGAGTTCGGCGATGAGATCGCCGACCAGCGCGGTGTGCACCGACGCGTCGCCGTCGATGACGAGGACGCCACCGGGGTTGGATTCGCCGAGGATGGACTTCAGCAGCGCATTGTCCTGGAAGCATCGGACGGTGCTGACGGTTCCGACGAACTCGCGGACGCCACCGTACTGGGTGAACTGGGTGTCGCAGCTGCGCACGTCGGCGCCGATCTCGTCGACCAGATCCGCGGTCGGGGTGAAAGTGAGCTCACTCATGCCGACCAGCATAGGTGTTACCCGCGGGCACACGTATGGCCGGTGTGAGCAGGATGACCGTCGGCGCCCCGACAGCTGAGTCACACCTGAAGTTAGCCTTACCTAATCCTTAGGGTAGGGTCGGTTCTCGCCGACCGCCGCCGAGCAAGGAGACCCGACGATGCCGCTCCGGAGCACCTCCGCCACATCCGGAATGCGTCGTCCACGAACGCGCCTTGCGGTCTGCGCCGTCGCCGTGCTCACCACCGTCGGACTGGCCACCGGCGCCGGGCAGGCCTTCGCGGTCGACCCGACCGTCGTCCGGGACGGGTGTGCGTTCACCAGCGACGCCGATCGCGCGGCCAACATCCAGACCTGCTGGGTGTGGTCGGAGTCGATGCAGACCTCGGTGACGGTCAAGATCCGGCCGTCGGATCAGGAGGCAGGCGAATCCGAACAGGCCGTGTACTTCCTCGGCCAACTCAGCGACCCGAGCACCAACGGCCGCGGCGATCTGTACGGCACCGAGTACAACCTCGTCGCCATCCCCGATTCGGCCACCACCTGGTCGGCGAACTGGCAGTCGACACCCCGCGACAACGACGGCAACGTCCTCACCACCTACGAGGGGGGCGAGTTCTATCCGGCCTGGGAGACCTTCGCCGGGGAAGAACTGCCCGCATTCCTGAATGAAGAATTCGATATCAGCACGTCGGGGAATGCCATCTCCGGCCTGTCGATCTCCGGCGGACAGGCCATCAATCTGGCGCTGAAATATCCCGACGTCTTCTCCGTCGCGGTGTCCCGTTCGGGCTATTACCAGACCGACAATATCTTCGGGTATCTCGCAGTACCGTTCATTCTCGCCACCCGACAAGGCGTGTCCAACGGCTTCGACGCCCTCTGGGGCAACCCGTTCCTACCGGGTAACACATGGGCCGCCAACGACGTCGCCGCGCGGATCGCGGCGGCGAAGGCCAACGGGCAGACCATCATCGTCTCCACCGGCAACGGCCTGCCCGCATCGCAGGCCGAGTGGGACGAGATGATGGCCCAGGGCGGGATCCTCAACGTCGCGATCGGCGTCGGCCTCGAGGTCGTGTCGTTCGCGTCGACACTGCTGCTCAACGCACAGGCCGACCTCCTGGGACTGCCCATCGAGTTCATCTACACCGACGGCGCCCACACCTGGAACCGGTGGATTCGCACCGACGCCGAAGAAGTCGCCAAACTCGAAGAGGCGCTGAAGAAGTACGCCGTCACCTCGACTGCGCCCACCTCGACTGCGCCCACCTCGACTGCGCCCACCTCGACTCCGACCGTGTCCGCACGCGCCGTATCTGCGGCGTCCCCATCGGAATCGTCCACACCGGAAGTCGATTCGGCATCGACACCCCCAGCATCGACACCCACAGCATCGACCCCGACGGCCACCGACCCCGACGAGACCGAGGACTCGCCGGCATCGTCGACGACGACATCAACACCGTCGACGACGACATCAACGCAGTCGACGCCGGCACCGACGTCCACATCCCCCTCGACCGAACAGAGTTCCGACCCGATAACCCCCGACCCCACAACCCCCGATACGTCGACGCCGACCTCGGAAAGTGTTCCGGATTCCGACGATTCCGCCGCCTCCGAAATTGCGGCTACCACATCCGCTGCACCGATAACAAAGAATGCGATTTCCGACTGAAAGAATGCGCATTCCGGCCCGGCAGCCGACAAAATACTCTGCTATGTTCTACCCGTGCCGAAAATGCGTCTGCGACCATTGGTGTCGACATTCCTTCGCCCCATTCTCACCCTCGGCGTGGTCGCCGGAGCGACGATCGCGGCCGATCCGGGCGACGCACACGCCCTCGACCTCGGATCGTCGTCATCGGCCCGGTGCACCGCAACCGCCGCCGCCCAACATGGCTGGGGCACGCCCGATCACGCCGATGACTTCAACTCGCTGAGCAACTGGCACGTCTACGAGGGCGCCGGCCATGCCGGGAACGGCAGCCGCACGCGCGACGCGGTGTCCATCTCCGACGGCGCATTGGCGATCACCTCGAGCATCAACGGCGACTCCGGTGGCGTCACCCCCACGTGGGCGGGACGCAAGTACGGCCGCTGGGAGATCTGTGCCAGAACCACCATCGCATCGCCGAATTGGCATGCGGTGGCGCTGCTCTGGCCCGACGCGGAGGACTGGCCGGTCGGCGGCGAGGTCGACTTCATGGAGATCGTCGACGCCACCCGGCAGGCGGTCCAGTACGACCTGCATTACAGCCCCCTGGACACCGTCGAATCCCACACCACCTTCGTCGACACCACCGCCTGGCACAGTTGGGCGGTGGAGTGGACACCGTCGCATATCGCGGTGTTCCGCGACGGTGTCCAGTGGGCGATCAGCACCGATCCCGCACGGTTCCCGCCGCGCGCCATGCACCTGGCCCTGCAACTCGACAACTTCGGCGGCATCATCGTCCCGACCGGGCAGATGTTCGTGGATCGGGTCGCCGAATACGGCATCTGAACCGACAACCCGGCCACCGGTACGGGTTCAGGCCGGATCGTCCCGATCACCGAAGAGTCGATCCACGTCGACCACATCCCGCACCGACACGTCGCCGATCTCGAAGTACTGCTCCGGCGTCACCCGATGCAGCGACACCACCACCGAGGCGGGCACACTGCCGATCCCGGTGTTGAGGGCGCGGACGTTGGCGTTGTAGAGGGGCCGCGCGACGACGATCCGATCCTCGGTGTCGCCGAGTTCTCGTTGCAGCGCTTCGTAACTGCGCACGACGCCGAGGTCCGGGTACTCCTCGGCCAACGCACCGAGCCGCCCGAGGGTGGCGGTCAGCGCATCTTCGGCGTCGCCCACCGCGGCGACATCGATCGCCGCGGGGCAACAGCCGGCAGTCGCAGTGCGAACACGTTGCGACAGTGGCTGCTCATCTGAATGCGGTTGTTGTTTTCCATCAGGTGTAGTGGAAGTACGTCGCGGGGTAGCACCACGAAGGTCAGTGCACTCAGCGAGTTCGAAAACGCCGACCGCGACCAGAACGGAACGCCCGCCTCTCTGCGCACTTCCTCCGCACGCACATCCGCCCCGCAACCCAGGTGCCCTCGTCACTCGTGCCTGCACGGGTAGCCACTGCACGTGGGCACCGACGAATCAGTTCTTCGGCCCGGTCGGTCCCCCGAATGGCCTCGGCAACGCCCGCACCTCGTCGATGATCCGCGCGAGTGCCTCGGGTTGGTCGAGGACGATGAAGTGTCGTGACCGGAGTGCCCGAATCGAACCGCCCAACATCCGGGCATACCGTTGCTGCTTCCACCGCCAGACCCGTTGCCACACCGACGGTCCGGACAGCGCCACCACCACAACCACCGGCACCGGCGGGATCTCGGCCACCTTCCGTATCTGGCGAAGCGCTTCGTTGATGGCCGGAAACGCCGCATTCTCCACCAGCGTGGCCAGCAACATCGACGTACCACCGAAGAGCTGTTCGGCCCACGCCTGCTCCGCGTCGCCGAACCCTTCCGGCGGTTGCGGCAGGAGGCGTGCACGCAGCAGCGCTCGGCCGTGCAGCCGAAGATCGGTGCGCCGAGCGACCTCCCGCACGACGGCGATCAACCGATGGGCGTTGGCGACGCGGAATGCGGTCGGCACCAGTCGCCATGGCAGCAGGACGAACGATCCGTCGAGCATCACCACCGCGGCAATGCGATCCGGATGTGCGCGAGCAAAGCCCTCGACGTAGAGCGAGGCCAACGAATGCCCCACCACCACCACCGGCTCGGTGACCCCCACCGCGTCGAGAACCGCACGCATGCGCTCGATTTCGTCGGCGAGCGTCGGAACATGACCGGGCGCCGGCTCCTCGGAGAAGCCGTATCCGGGGCGGTCGTAACGGATCACCCGCCGCGATCGTGCGCGCAGCCGCCAGGCGATCGCATCGAGATCGAACCAGTTGCTGCCCAGCGCCGCCATCAGCAGCACCGGATCACCGACCCCCTGATCGACGACATGTATTCTCCGACCGGCGATCTCGAAGAACTTCCCCGGCGGTTGCCGCACCGTCGTCAGATCCTGCATCGGTTATCCCTCGTCCGGTTTGACGAGCGGGAACGGCAGGGATTCGCGGATGGACTGGCCGGTGATGAGCATGACCACGCGGTCCACGCCGATACCGAGGCCACCGGTGGGCGGCATCGCGTACTCCAAGGCCTCGAGGAAGTCCTCGTCGAGTTCCATCGCCTCGGGATCACCGTCGGCGGCCAGGATCGACTGCGCGGTGAGCCGGGCCCGCTGCTCCACGGGGTCGGTCAATTCGGTGTACGCGGTACCCAATTCGACGCCCCACGCCACCAGATCCCAACGTTCGGCGACACCCGGGCGGCTGCGGTGCGCACGCGTCAACGGCGACGTCGACGTCGGGAAGTCGATGTAGAAGGTCGGGAAGGTGGTGCGGTCCTCACCGAGATGTTCGTAGAGTTCGAGTACCAGTGCGCCGGCATCCCAGTCGGGACGGTGCGCGATCTCCAGCCGATCGCAGATACGACGCAGTTCCTCGGCGCTCGTCTCCGGGGTGATCTCCTCGCCGGCACCTTCGGAGACCACCTCGTGCACCGTCTTCACCGGCCACGGTCCGGAGATGTCGATACGCTGCGTCTCGCCGTCGTCGCCGGTCCGGTAGATCACCGGTTCACCGTGCGCGGCGGTCGCGGCGAACTGGATCATCTCCCGCGTCAGATCCAGCATTTTGAGGTAATCACTGTGTGCCTCATAGGCTTCCAGGCTGGTGAACTCCGGGTTGTGGGAGAAGTCGACGCCTTCGTTGCGGAAGTTGCGGCCGATCTCGAAGACCTTCTCCACCCCGCCGACGCACAGCCGCTTGAGGTAGAGTTCCGGCGCGATCCGCAGGTACAGGTCGAGGTTGTAGGCGTTGATGTGGGTCCGGAACGGAGTTGCGTTGGCGCCGCCATGGATTCGTTGCAGAATCGGCGTCTCGACCTCGAGATAGTCACGGGTGGCCAGGAAGTCGCGTAGCGACTTCACCACCACGCTGCGGATACGCAGCAGATCACGGCTTTCGGCATTGGTGGCCAGATCCAGATACCGTTGCCGGACACGGGCTTCCGGGTCGGCCAGGCCGGACCACTTGTCCGGGAGCGGACGCAGGCATTTGCCGTTGATCCGCCACGCGTCGATGAGGATCGACAGTTCGCCCTTACGGCTGGTGCCGACCTCGCCGCGTACCTCGATCAGGTCACCGAGATCCACATCCGAGCCGAAATCCGGTGTGCCCGGAATGATCCGATCGGCCTCGACGAGGAGCTGCACCTGTCCCGACCAGTCGTGGACGTCGGCGAAGATGACCTTGCCGAAGTCGCGGAAGCGGGTCACCCGTCCGGCGATCGTCACCTGCGTACCCATCGGCTCGGCGACGGCCTGCGCGATGGTGTGGGTCGGGGCATCGGCGGGTGGATACGGATCGAATCCCTGCTCGACGAGCCGCTCCAGTTTGGCCATCCGGACCCGCACCTGCTCGGGGCGGTGGACCTCCACGGCGCTGCGGTCGGCCTCGGCCTCGAATTGCGCGATCAGCGCGTCGACGTCGACACCGGCCGGGATCGACGGCTGGCCCGCCTCGTACTGTTCCTTGCGGCCGAACCGCGGCAGCCGCACGAATCCCTCTGTGACCACGCTCGCCAGGCCCGCACGCGGCAGCATCCGGGCGTCCTCGAAGCACAGGAACCGCGGTTGCCAATCCGGCAGGTACTTGGCGTTGGACTTGTAGAGCGATTCCATCTGGAAGAACCGGGAACCGAACATCAGCACCGAGTAGGTGGCCCGCATGACCGGGCCGGCACCGATCTGGCCACCCTGCTCGAAGAACGCGCGGAACGTCGCGAAGTTCAGCGAGACGTCGGTGACACCGACCTGCTCGGCCTGTCGGCACAGTTCTGCGACCATCGTCTCGACGACGCCGTTGACGCCGTTGCGGTCGCGGCGCATCAGATCCAGCGACACCCCGCGCCGTCCCCACGGCACGAAGCTCAGCATGCCGATCACCCGTTCCGTGCCATCGTCGCCGGTCTGGATCGCCTCGACGAGCAGACAGTTGTCGTCGGCCGGATCACCGATCCGGGAGAGCGCCATCGCGAATCCGCGCTCCTCGTCGGTGTCGCGCCACGCGTCGGCACGCGCCACGACGTCGACCATCTCGGCGTCGGTCAGCTCTCCGTGCCGACGAATACGCACCATCACCCCGGCCCGACGGTTACGGGTGACGGCCTGACGTACGCTCTTCATCGCCGATCCGGACAGGCTGAACTCGCGGGTGTGGATGATCGCCTCGTCGCCGATGTTGAGGGTGTTGAACCCGGCCGCATCGTAGGCCTCGGCGCCGCGTTCGCCGGCGCCCATCGCCGCCGGATGCCACCCGTACCGTTCACACAGGGTCAGGAACTCCGCGATCGCGCCGGGCCACGATTCCCGGTCACCGATCGGATCACCGCCGGCCAGGCCGACACCCAACTCCACCCGATAAGTGATGGCGGCACGGCCGTCGGGTGAGAACACCACCGCCTTGTCCCGCCGGGTGGAGAAATAGGCCAGCGAGTCGTCGTCGCCGAATCGGGTGATCAACGCGCGGATGAGGCGTTCATCCTCCGCGGTCATCAACGATTTCAGACGTTGCGACCGGAACAGCACGATCGCCGCGGCGATGAGTGCCAGTGCGCCGAACAACCCCAGCAGGCCGTTGATCGGCGCGTGGGCGTGACCGTCGAAGGTGCGTTGGTCGATGGTCGCGAAGGCCACCACCCGGTTGAAGGCGTACGGCAGGCGCTCACCGGACTGCAACGTTCCGGGGAACAGTGCCACCAGCGCCCACCCGAGGAGGGTGGCGACGAACAGGCCCACGATCAGGACGACGAGCGCGCGCAGCAGCGCCGCGCGCCGGACCCGCGTATAGAACTGTCGATAGGTGAGAAGCAGGAAGATCAGGATCGCGACGTCGATCCCCAAGCCGATGACGAGGTTGACGCGTTCGGTCCGCGAAATCTCGAGTTCGTCGGCGACCGCCGGGATGAGCAGCAGGGAGTTGGTGAGCATGAACAGCACCAGGATGATGACGCAGATCCACCAGGCGATGCGTTTGCGGGCGGCCAGCGCGATGGCGACGAGCGCCAGCACGTACGCCCACGCGAAGCTGGTCTCCGGCATCGCGATGATGTAGTTGTCCACGTAGTCGCGGGGTACGTGAATCCAGTGCCGGAAGAACGGCAGAATGCTCGACGCCAATGCGATCGCCGCCATGACGCCGACGACGGTGCCGGCGATCTGCGGTGCCCGATGTCCGAAACCCCGCGGGTGCCGGATCTGCTCGAGCAGATCCGCCGACCGCCGGTCGGCGACCGTCCGGTCGGGCTCATGCGGGACGTCGGTGCCGGTTCGCGAGGGTGGTGTGTCGACCGCCATGGCAGCCAACGTTAGTCGGCGGTTGCGGTCGCCACGAGTGGTTCATTACGGGCACTATGGGCGTGTGTTCGACGTGACGATCAGAGATGACACGATCCGCCTCGGCCAGTTCCTGAAGCTGGCCAACCTCATCGAGTCCGGGGCGGAGGCCAAGGAGGTCATCGCCGACGGCGAGGTCTCGGTGAACGGTGAGGTGGAGACCCGACGCGGCCGGCAGTTGGCCGTCGGTGACGTGGTCGAGTTCGCCGGCGAGTCGGCGCGGGTCGTCGCCGAGTAGCGGTACGGCCACCGCGGGCGGCCGCGACGCGGGCTGACGCGGGTTAGAGCGCCAGTCGCTTGAGTTCGGCGGGGGTTGCCAGTCGTTCCGCCTCGGCCGGGAACATCCGGGCCTGCCGGCGACCACGCCGGTTGGCCAGCGCGAACAGTTTGGAGGGGCGTCGGTGAGAGTTGATGCTGTCAGTCAATTTCATGACTTGAGGCTTCCCTGATCAGTACAACGGATACGAACTTCAAAGAACCGTAGTTGTCGATTCCCCAATCGCAACTCACCCGTGTACGTCGATGATGACACGCGCAACGTTACCGATCCGGTAGCGACGCGCCAGCGCGTTGACCTGCGGAAAATCTCCCGAGTGGCACACGCCACACAGATTTCAGCGGGACTCGAGCACCTCGGTCATCTGTTTCGGCACCGAATCGGCCAGCCGCCCGAAGATGAATCCGAACAGCAGTTCGCCGATGAACGCGAACCGGTGGAAGTCGACCAGCGCGCGGTACGTGATCGTCGTCCCGCCGCCGTCGGCGTCGGCGAAGGACAGATCGTCGGAGGTCGTGGCGGTCTTGTTGCTGCCGGAGAACACGACGTGGTCGGCGTCGTCGCGCACCAACTCATAGGTCAGTTCGGTGGAGATGCCGTACAGCTTCGACTTGTTGTGCCAGCGGGTACCGAGCCCTATGTCGCCCGGCGTTTCCGGCGTGCACTCGACGGTCCCGGGATCCCAGGCGGTGGCGTTGGCGAAGTCACGCAGATAGGCCACGACCTCTGCGCGCGGACGGCTGACGGTGAAGGTGCGGGATACGTCGACCACGGATGAGTCCTCTCGATCGCTGAGCGGTGTCATCAGGGATTCGCCGACGACCCCGGTTCGGATGAGAGCAATGGGGTCCTGTTGGAAAATATGTGTGCTGTGGCACCCAGATTCTCCAACAGGACCCAACCTCAGCGGGCGTGTCAGCGCTGAGCGACCTGCGTCGGATAGATCGGCGCGGGCAGATCGGTCTGGCCGGCGAGGAACGCGTCGGCGGCCGCCGCGGCCGAACGGCCCTCGGCGATCGCCCACACGATCAGCGACTGACCACGGCCGGCGTCACCGGCCACGAACACGCCATCCTGGCCGATCGCCCGGAACTCGTCGTCGCGCTTGATGTTTCCGCGCTGGTCGTACTCGACGCCGAGCTTGTCGAGCAGATCGTTGCGCTCGGGGCCGACGAAGCCCATGGCCAGCAGGACGAGATCGCATTCCAGCTCGAAGTCGGAGCCCTCGACCTTCTGGAAGCGACCGTCGACCATCTTCACCTCGTGCGCCTGGAGCGCGGTGACCTTGCCGTTCTCGCCGACGAACTGCTCGGTGTTGACCGAGAACACCCGCTCGCCGCCCTCCTCGTGGGCCGAGGAGACGCGGTACATCAGCGGATACGTCGGCCACGGGGTCGACTCGGCACGTTCCTGTGGCGGCCGCGGCATGATCTCGAACTGGTGCACGATCTCGGCACCCTGACGCAGCGAGGTGCCCAGGCAGTCGGCGCCGGTGTCGCCGCCGCCGATGATGACGACCTTTTTGCCCTTGGCGCTGATCTGGGATTCGACGGTGTCGCCCAACTGGATCCGGTTGGCCTGCGGCAGGAACTCCATCGCCTGATGGATACCGTCGAGTTCACGACCCGGGATGGGCAGGTCACGACCGATGGTCGAGCCCATCGCGAGCACCACCGCGTCGTAATCGGTGCGCAGCTGCTCGATGGTGATGTCGACGCCGACGTTGACGCCGGTCCGGAAGACGGTGCCCTCGGCCTTCATCTGCTCCAGACGACGGTCGATGTGCCGCTTCTCCATCTTGAACTCGGGGATGCCGTAGCGCAGCAGACCACCGATGCGGTCGGCCCGCTCGTAGACGTACACGGTGTGACCGGCGCGGGTGAGCTGCTGCGCGGCAGCCAATCCGGCAGGGCCCGAGCCGACGACGGCCACATTCTTACCGGTCCGCTCGGTCGGCAGCACCGGGGTGACCAGGCCGGAATCCCAGGCGTTGTCGATGAGTTCGACCTCGACCTGCTTGATGGTCACGGCAGGCTGGTTGATGCCGAGCACGCACGACGCCTCGCACGGCGCCGGGCACAACCGACCGGTGAACTCCGGGAAGTTGTTGGTGGCGTGCAGCCGTTCGATGCCGGCATCCCACTGGTTCTTGTAGACCAGATCGTTCCACTCGGGGATCAGGTTCCCCAGCGGGCAACCGTTGTGGCAGAACGGGATACCGCAATCCATGCAGCGACTGGCCTGCGTCTTTAACTCGTCCTTGCCGAAGTCGGTGTAGACCTCTTTCCAGTCGAGCAGTCGCAGGTCGACGGGTCGACGGTCGGGCAGTTCACGCTCGGTGTGCTTGAGGAATCCTCTGGGGTCAGCCACGTGCGGCCTCCATGATCGCTTCGTTCACGTCTCGTCCATCTCGCTCGGCCGCTGCCGCCGCCGCGAGCACCCGCTTGAAGTCGCGGGGCATCACCTTGGCGAACTGGCTCTGCGTGGTCTCCCACTCGGTGAGAACCGCTGCGGCAACCGGAGATCCGGTCTCGTCGCGGTGCTCGGAGATCGTCGCCGACAGGAACGCGATGTCCTCGTCGTCGAGCGGCTCGAACTCCACCAGTTCGGTGTTGAGGTTGTCGGCGAATCGTCCCGCCGGGTCGTATACGTAGGCGATGCCGCCGGACATGCCGGCCGCGAAGTTGCGTCCGGTGTCCCCGAGTACCACCACCCGGCCACCGGTCATGTACTCGCAGCCGTGATCGCCGACGCCCTCGACGACGGCGGTCGCACCCGAGTTACGCACGCAGAACCGCTCACCGACCACACCACGCAGGAAGATCTTGCCCGCTGTCGCACCGAAGCCGATCACGTTGCCGGCGATGATGTTGTCCTCGGCCACAAAGCCTTCCGGCGCATTGGCCGCCGGGCGCACCACGATACGACCACCGGAGAGTCCCTTGCCGACGAAGTCGTTGGCGTCGCCCTCGAGGCGCAGGGTGATGCCCTTGGGCACGAACGCTCCGAAGCTGTTGCCCGCCGACCCGGTGAAGTCGATCATGATGGTGCCGTCCGGAAGCCCTTGCGCACCATAGGTCTTGGTGACCTCGTGGCCGAGCATGGTGCCGACGGTGCGGTTGACGTTGGTGATCTTCGAGGTGAAGCTCACCCGGGTACCACTGTCGATCGCCTCACGGCTCTGCGCGATCAGTTGCTGGTCGAGCGCCTTGTCCAGACCGTGGTCCTGCACGCCGGAGCAGTACAGATCCTGGTTCATGAACGGCGACTCGGTCAGCGCCAGCACCGACGACAGATCCAGCTTGCCGGCCTTGTCCGACGCCCAATGCGCCTGCGCCTTACCGGTATCAAGTGCCTCGACGTGACCGACGGCCTCCTGCAGCGTCCGGAATCCCAGACGCGCCAGCAGTTCCCGGACCTCTTCGGCGATGAACAGGAAGAAGTTCTCGACGAACTCCGGCTTGCCGGTGAAACGCTCACGCAGCAGCGGGTTCTGGGTGGCCACACCCACCGGGCAGGTGTCGAGGTGGCAGACCCGCATCATGATGCAGCCCGACACCACCAGCGGCGCGGTGGCGAAACCGAATTCCTCGGCACCGAGCAGTGCCGCGATCACCACGTCCCGACCGGTCTTGAGCTGGCCGTCGACCTGCACCGAGATGCGGTCGCGAAGTCCGTTGAGCAGCAATGTCTGCTGAGTCTCGGCGAGGCCGATCTCCCACGGCGCACCGGCATGCTTGAGGGAGGTCAGCGGCGACGCGCCGGTACCACCGTCATGCCCGGAGATGAGCACCACGTCGGCGTGCGCCTTGGACACACCCGCGGCGACGGTACCGACACCGATTTCACTGACCAGCTTGACGTGAATCCGCGCCTGCGGGTTCGCGTTCTTCAGGTCGTGGATCAGCTGCGCGAGATCCTCGATCGAGTAGATGTCGTGGTGCGGCGGCGGCGAGATGAGGCCGACGCCCGGCGTCGAACCACGCACCTCGGCGACCCACGGATACACCTTGTGCGGCGGCAGCTGGCCGCCCTCACCGGGCTTGGCGCCCTGCGCCATCTTGATCTGGATGTCGGTGCAGTTGGTCAGGTAGTGCGAGGTGACGCCGAAACGTCCCGACGCGACCTGCTTGATCGCGCTGCGCCGCCAGTCGCCGTTCTCGTCATGGTGGAAGCGACGCGGATCCTCGCCGCCCTCACCGGAATTCGACCGGCCACCGAGGCGGTTCATCGCGATCGCGAGGGTCTCGTGTGCCTCGGCCGAGATCGACCCGAAACTCATGGCGCCGGTGGAGAATCGCTTGACGATCTCGCGGGCGGATTCGACCTTGTCGATCGGGATCGGGTCGCGGTCACCGAAATTGAAGTCGAACAGACCACGCAGGGTGGCCAGCTTGCGCGACTGATCGTCGACGAGCTTGGTGTATTCCTTGAACACCTTGTACTGCCCGGTGCGGGTGGCGTGCTGCAGCTTGAACACCGTGTCCGGGTTGAACAGGTGGTACTCACCCTCACGGCGCCACTGGTATTCACCGCCGACCGGCAGTTCGCGATGCGCCCGCTCCGAGGGACGCTCGCTGAACGCGAGTTGGTGGCGGGCGGCGACGTCGGCGGCAATCTCGTCGAGACCGATACCACCGAGCTGGCTGCGCATGCCGGCGAAGAACTCGTCGACGGTCTCGGTGTTGATGCCGATGACCTGGAAGAGCTGGGCGCCGGTGTAGGAGGCCACCGTCGAGATGCCCATCTTGCTCATCACCTTCAGCACGCCCTTGCCCGCGGCCTTGATGTAGTTGGTGCGGGCGGTCTCGAAGTCGATGTCGCCGAGCACTCCGCGTTCGACCATGTCCTCGATGGATTCGAACGCCATGTACGGATTGACCGCTGCCGCACCGAAACCCACCAGCGTGGCGACGTGATGCACCTCGCGGCAGTCGCCGGATTCGACGATCAGGCCGACCTGGGTGCGCTTGCGCTCACGCACCAGGTGATGATGCACCGCGGCGGTCAGCAGCAGCGACGGGATCGGGGCGAGCGTCTCGTCGGATTCCCGGTCGCTCAGGATGATCAGGTTCACCCCGTCGGCGATCGCGGCGCTGACCTTGGCGCGGACCTCGTCGAGTGCCTTGCGCAGTCCGGCGCCGCCCTCGGCCACCGGATACAGGCCGTGGATGTGGGCGCTGCGGAAGTCGGGCAGGTTCTCGTCGTCGTTGATCCGGACCAGCTTGGCCAGGTGATCGTTGTCGAGAACCGGTGAGGGCAGCGCGATCTGGCGGCACGACTCGGGGCCCGGGTGCAGCAGGTCGGCTTCGGAGCCGATGGTGGCGCCGATGCTGGTGACGATCTCCTCGCGGATCGCGTCCAACGGCGGGTTGGTCACCTGCGCGAAGAGCTGCTGGAAGTAGTCGAACAACATCCGCGGCCGTGCCGAGAGCACCGCGATCGGGGTGTCGGTGCCCATCGAGCCGATGGCCTCCGCGCCGGTCTTCGCCATCGGCGCGACCAGCAGGTTCAGCTCCTCGGTGGTGTATCCGAAGGTCAACTGGCGCAACGTGACCCGGTGATGCGACATGTGCTCATGCGGCAGCGCCTTGACGTGATCGATGTGCACGAGCCCGTTGTCCAGCCACTCCTGGTAAGGGTGCTCGGCGGCGAGTTCGTCCTTGATCTCCTCGTCGTCGACGATGCGGCCGGCCGCGGTGTCGACGAGGAACATCCGGCCCGGCTGTAGGCGCATCTTCTGCACCACGTCGGAATGGTCGATGTCGAGGACGCCGACCTCCGAGGCCATCACGACGAGGCCGTCCTTGGTGACCCAGATGCGGCTGGGGCGCAGACCATTTCGGTCGAGAACCGCGCCGACGACGGTGCCGTCGGTGAAGCACACCGACGCCGGTCCGTCCCACGGCTCCATCAGCGTCGCGTGATACTCGTAGAACGCGCGGTGCTCCGGCTTCATCGACTCGTGACGTTCCCACGCCTCGGGGATCATCATCAGCACCGCATGCGGGAGGCTGCGGCCACCGAGGTGCAGCATCTCGAGCGCCTCGTCGAAGCGCGCGGTGTCGGACGCACCCGGTGTGCACACCGGGAAGATCTTCTCGGCCGTGCCCTCGCCGCCGAACAGTTCGGTGTCGATGAGCGCCTCACGGGCCCGCATCCAGTTCTCGTTGCCGGTGACGGTGTTGATCTCACCGTTGTGCGCGACGCGGCGGAACGGGTGGGCCAGCGGCCACGACGGGAAGGTGTTGGTGGAGAAGCGCGAGTGCACCAGACCCAGCGCCGACTCGACACGCGAGTCCTGCAGGTCGACGTAGAACTCCCGCAGCTGCGGGGTGGTCAGCATGCCCTTGTAGACGAAGGTCTTGCCGGACAGGCTCGGGAAGTAGACGGTCTCGCGGCCCGGGCCGTCGGCACCGGCACCCTTGTTGCCGAGTTCGTGCTGGACGCGCTTGCGGACGACGAACGCCTTGCGCTCCAGCGCCATGCCGTCGGCATCCTCGACGTCCTCGGGGAGCGAGAGGAAGACCTGACGGAAGGTCGGCATCGCGTCACGCGCGAGCGCCCCGAGACCGTTCTCGTTGGTGGGCACCTCGCGCCAGCCGAGCAGGTTCAGGCCCTCGGACTCGATGATCTTCTCGACGCCCTCGACCGCCTCGGTCACATCCTTGGAGCCCTGCGGCAGGAAGGCGATGCCGGTGGCGTAGGCGCCCTCGGCGGGCAGGTCGAAGTCGACGACCTCGCGCAGGAAGCGATCCGGAACCTGGATCATGATGCCCGCGCCGTCGCCGGTGTTCGGTTCGGCGCCGGCGGCGCCGCGATGCTCCAGGTTGACCAGCGCCATGATCGCCTTGTCGACGATGTTGCGGCTGCGTCGACCGTGCATGTCGACGACGAAGGCGACACCACAGGCATCGTGCTCGTGGACGGGGTCGTACAGACCGGTCGGACCGGGAGCATGCTTCATATTCGCCCTCACTTTGCGCGCCACTCTGCGCACCGATTCATCCGTATACGTCTTGTGCGGACTCGACACCCCCGACCCCGTCTCGACACGCCCCGGTTGGTGGGCTGACCTGGGCATTGTCGAGGGTCAAGCGGTGGCGTCCCGAGGGTCAGCGCCATTGCTGACTGATTCCACCCGACATCAGTTGTCGGGCAGGACTCACCCTGCTCGCTGAGCATTGTCGATTATTTTCTCACGGCGGGTACCCAGTATCGAAATCCGGTTACCACAACGATGCCGTCCACGCAGCGTATGAGGCATTGCGTGTCCTCCCCAAGGTCCTCGCCGACAGCGCTCTCCCCCACTGGCAGCGCCCGCCACCCCACTGACAGCGCTCACCCCCACGTTGACAGCGCTCGGTTTCGCACTGACAGCGCCCGATTTCCCCCACCGAAGGGCTACGCAGGCATAGTGTCGCGTTTGTGAACCCCACGTCAGGTGCCGCGGCGGAGCTGCCCGACACCAACGATCCCGCCACCACGGACACCCACGACGCCCCGATTGACGACCGGCATCCCTCTTCGGCCCTCGCGTCGCGGCGGACGCTGGCACTCAACTCGTATCTGCGACGGGTCACCCGCCCACTGATGGCGGGTGCCCGCTACGGCTCCCCCGCCGTCACCGCGCAGGTCATCCGCACAACCCGACCGGGACTGAACCGGGCACTGGAGGTCATGAGTCCGATCCCGGAACGCGTCGTCACCCGGCCCGTCGCGACGCGATTCGAGGGCGGTCAGGTCCGCGGCGAATGGGTCGGCGACAGCAGCCGGCACGGCGTGCACCTGACCATCGGCCGCGATCGGCCGGTGATCTATTACCTCCACGGCAGCGGATACGTCGTCTGCTCGACGCGCACCCATCGCGGGCTCGTCGCCCGGTTGAGCCGACGGACCGGATGTCTGGCCTTCAGCCTCGCCTACCGACTCGCACCCGAGTACCGGTGGCCGGCCGGCGGCGACGACGCGATCCGCGGATATCACTGGCTACTGTCCCAGGACATCGATGCCGAGCAGATCATTGTGGCCGGCGATTCCGCGGGCGGGCATCTCGCGCTCGACCTCCTCGCCGACAATCAGCGCACCGGTACTCCGCAACCGGCCGCGATGACGCTCTTCTCACCACTGTTCGACCCCACCTTCGACACCGCCGTCGCCCACCAGCGCGCCGGCGCACGCGACCCGATCATCGACGCGATCGGGGCACGCAAGATCCTGCGGCTCTACACCGGCGACGCCGATCCCGACCACCCCCGCATGCGCATCAGTGTGGATGATCGAACACCGTTGCCGCGCACATTGATCCAGTATGGCGGTCTTGAGGTGATGGGCCAGGACGCGCGTAACTATCACCAGATGCTGACCGACGCCGGTGCCAACGCACGGATCGAATCGTGGGCCGGGCAGGGGCACGTCTTCCAGATGTTCCCGCGCCTCTCACCCGAATCCGGCCATGCGCTGCGCAGCGCCGCCTCGTTCATCTCCCAATCCGTGACGACGCCCCGAACCAACACGCCCTGACCCCACACCCCAACCCAAGGAGAATCGACGTGTCCGACATCGACGACCTGATGTCCCGCCTCCCCATCGGCGACATCGCCGGCCAACTCGGCGTCGACGAGACCACCGCGCGTTCCGCTGTCGCGCAAGCCCTTCCGGCCCTTGTGGGCGGTCTGCAACATCAGTCCGCCGACGAGTCCTCGGCACAGGGCATCGCCACCGCGTTGTCTGCCCACGACAACGACCTCGCGCAGGGCACCATCAATCTCGACGATGTCGACACCGCCGACGGCGACAAGATCGTCTCGCACATCTTCGGCGACAAGACCGACTCGGTGGCCACCGCCCTGAGTGATCAGGTCCCGGCCGCCGCGGTGGATCAGGGCCTCGTCAAGAAGCTGCTGCCCATCCTCGCCCCCATCGTCATGAGTTACCTGGCGTCGAAGATCCTCAACAGGGGTGGCGCATCGTCCACCACCGCGTCCGGCGGTGCCGGAGACCTCGGCTCCATCCTCGGCGGCGCCCTCGGTGGCGGCGCGGGCGGCGGGCTCGGATCCATTCTCGGTGGTGTTCTCGGTGGTGGCTCGAAGGGCGGCTCGGGCGGCGGCCTCGGGGATCTGCTCGGCGGAATTCTCGGCGGCCGCAAGTAACGCTGGGCACCAGGACGTCTCGGACGGCAGCACCCGATCGGCTCGACACCCTCGCTCGGCCAAATGACACGCGCCGCGCGCGATGAGAAACACCTGAGGATTCGTTGTTAACGTCCCCGGCATGTTCGCACGACGCATCCTCGCCGCCCTGACGCTGACCGTTTCGCTCACCGGCGTCGGCCTGGCCCTGTCTCCGGCCGCGCCGGCCGCAGCCTACGACTACAACTTCGGCGCCATCGCCTACGACAACTACGGCGGAACCGCCGCGGCCTGGAACTACCCGACGGCGCAGGCGGCGACCGACGTGGTCGAGGCGCAGTGCGGCGAGGACTGCGGCTACTTCACCTTCTACAACTCCTGCGGTGCGGTCGCCTACTCCGACGACGGCGAGTCCGTCGCCTGGGCACGCGGGTACGACACCCACGAAGGGGCGCGTCGTGCAGCGTTGCGCAAGCTCGGCGCCGGCGTCCCCGGCCACATCGCACGGTCGGTGTGCACGGATCGCTGACACACGCGTCGATCCGTCAACCATCAAGCGCCCCAGCCCGTCACGGGTTTGGGGCGCTCGGTGTCTGCTCGCTCGCTGGCGGCTACAGTGCCGCACCCCGTTCGGAGCCGTATCCCTGCCGGTCGGGGTCGGCGGCGAGCCGACGGTCGAGCGGCACCGTCCATTCCTGGGCGAGTTGCATATCGAGGGCCTCGAGTCGTTCGAGAATCGGCGATTGCTGATCGTCGGCGCACTGCGCGGCGAGCGTTTCGTAGAGGGCGCGTAGCCGACGGTGTACCTGCGCCTGGCCATGGCTGTGGCGGCGGATCTCGTCGGTGCCGATGGCCACGTAGTCGGCCCAACTGCGCCGGTAGCCACGCACGAACCTCGACTGGCTTGCCGCGCGCACGCGTGGTGCCAGCATCAGTAACAGATCCTCGATGTGATCGAGGGCCAGAACCGCACTGCTCGGATCATTGCCCGCGGTGGAGATCGCCTTGAGCGCGATGTCGGTGATCGCCTGCAGTGCCGCCGCCGGACTCACCGACGGCTGATGGGTGTCGCCGAAGAACAGGGAGCCCAGCACTTTACGCTGAAAATCCGCATCGCTGCCCTCGTCGCCGCCGTCGGTTCGCCCGATGACGGCGATCACCCCGACGTTGTGGGATACGTTGTCGCCCACCCGGACCAGCAGGTCGAATCGCACCTGCCGCGACGCGGCGTACCGCTCCAGCATCGGCACATTGACGGCCAGGAGGATCCGACCGCGGGCACCGAGTTCCGGAAGCGTGATGACGGTCCGCGGTGCCGCTGCGGCACCGCCCCATTCGTCGACATCGGAGCCGTGGTCCACGGTCTGCCCACCGACGACGGGATACTGCCGCCGGATCGCCGAACGTCCGTCGGCGGCAATCCACCGCAGCAACTGGGCGGAGTTCAGTACCGAGCCGACCTTGGTCACCAAGGCGATGAACAGGATCGCCGACACCACGGTGAGGAAGGCCGCGATGGCGGTCGACACGCCGGGGGTGCCGTCACCGGGCCCCGACAACGCCAGGTCCATCGCTATGATCACGCTGAACACGAAGGTCGCCAGAAAGAAGCCGATGGACCAGCGCATCACCGGTTCGCGCTGCAGCATCGGGATCACCCGCACCGAGATCTGCGACGCCCCGAACTGCATCGCGAGGGTCACCGCGGTGAAGACCAGACCGGTGAGGGTGGCGGTCGCACCGGCGATCACCCCGAGCACGGTTGCCAGGGTGCCGGAATCGACGTCGAGACCCAGGTTTTCGTCGATGGTCACGCACGCGATCGCCGCGATGATGGCCAGCATCACCAGGATCACCGGAAGCCGCCAGGTCGGCACCACTTTCAGTTCCCGTCGGATGCGGCGCCAGCGGATGGCGGTGGCGATCCGGTTGGGCACCTGCACGGACGGGGATTGCGCGATCGGGGCGGGTACCGGCGCGACCGGTTGCGACACCGGCGGGGCGTCGGGCACCCCGAATCTGCCTGCGAGCGCCTCCTGCACGACAATCTTCCACCGGATCATCGGTTCACGCAGTCGTCGCTCACGCCGGATGGCCTTCTGGTGCTTACCGTCTCGACTGCCGTAGAACCAACGCGCCCACGGGGAGGCCGGTCGCGCCACCCTGACGGCGCCGACGACCAGCAGGACCGGGATGAACATCCCGATGAGCCCGGTCCACAACTTGCCCTTCACCAGGGTGATGATCGCCAGCACCACGTTGACCGCGATGCCCACCACGACGATGATCCGACGCACCACATCCGGGTCGTCACGGAATTCGCCCACCGCCGAGGAGAAGTCGAGCGGACGAAACCCCATCAGGAACAGCAGCCCGATCGCGATGGCGACGAACACCGCGTCCACCGACGCGCGTCCTTCCTTCTCCCAGTAGACGTCCCGCAGATGCAGGATCAACGCGAACTCGTCGAGCACCAGCGCACATCCGACGCCGAACAACGACGCGAGCACCGCGTCTGCGATCGGGGTGTCGAACCGTGACACGGAGATCAGCCCGAACCCGGACAGCGTCATCACGATGACGCCGAAGAACTCGTGATGCAGATGCAGACCACCGGGGGTCACGTTGCCCGGCCACCACCGCACCTGCGCCCGAATCATCCGGACGCTGAATCGGATGAACAGGAAGGTGAGGATGAACGCGACCAGGAAGACGAACAGCGGCAGCCGCCCCGGGTCGACGATGGTGCGGGTGAACCACGAGGTCACCGCGCCCGCCTCGGATGCACGATGGGGCGTCGGCAGTTCATGGCGGTGAGTCTAATTCGCCCGCCGACCGGCCACCGACCGTTTGGCACCCCCGGCCCCCGATTCCGGACACAGCCGCCTCACATCATGTGTTTGGGATGCACGTTCTTCGGCATCAGTTGCAGCAGCGACATGTCCCACACCGCGTTCCGGAGTCGGCCGACCGGCTCGGCGTAGAGATCCTCGAGGGCGGCCTTCCCGAGATTGTGGGGGCCGACGATCCGGTAGCACGACTGATTGAAACTGCCGAACCACAACTGCTTGAACAGCTTCGGGCTGATCAGCATCCGCCACATCGGGACCAGGACACCCATCTCCTTCGCGATCGAATCCAGGTAGACCACCTGCGAGGGAATCGATTCGGTGTGCCGGGGACTCAGCGCGGTCCAGTACTCCTCCCACTGCTTCTCGCGCAGGATGCGATCGGCGACGTCCGCCGGCAGCTTCTGCTTTCCGCTGCACAGTCGCGCGAAGTAGCGGGCCTGCATCTCCGCGCAGATCGGGATACCACCGGAGAAGGGCCGCACGAACCCGATGAACGCGGCGGTCCCGTCGTGCTCCGGCGGAATGGAATGCTTGTAGAGGTTGCGGACATTGCTGTCACGGACCGTCAGGTCGCCGATCGCGAGTCGTTCGGTGGTGAACCCGGTGCACAGCACGACGGTGTCGAAGTCGGCGGCCGTCGCATCCTTGAAGAAGATCTTCTTGCCGTCGGACCGATCGATCCCGGCGTCGTTGAGCGTGACCTTCCCGGACACGAGGCTCGGGATGAAGGTGACGTTCTTGCAGAAGATTCCCCGCTGGATCCAACTCCCGTCGGGATGCGAACGCCGGTTCCAGGTCCGCAGCATCTCCCAATTCGCTTCGTCCTCAACCGTTCCCAGATCCATCTTGAACGGGTGGATCGGCTCACCCATGGGATTGAGGGCGGGTTCGTCCGGTGTCCGTCCGGCCCGGCGGGCGAGTTCACCGCGCAGCCCGCCGACGCCGGCCGTGATGAACCCGAGGATCACCGAGGCCACCAGGAACACCGCTTTGGCGAACCGGTTGCGTCCCCAGAACGTCTCCAGCGGGAACGGGTAATCCGTTGAGCGACGCAGCATCTCGTGATGGTGGGAGCGGACCGTGCCGTAGTCGGTGGTCTTGTCCCCCTCGAACACCCGGGGCAGCAGCCACGTGTAGGAACGGATCGACAGCGTGGCGGACTCGGCGACGTCGCCGATCTCGCGGACGATGTCGGCGCCGGATTCGGCGAGGCCGACGATCAGGACGCGCTTGCCCCGGAAGCGTTCGTTGTTGCGGTACTGCGCGGAGTGCACGATCTCACCGTCGAAACCCTCGAGACCGGCGATGGCACGGTTGGGGGTCTTGAACGGGCCGGAGCAGATCGCGACGGCGCCGGACTCTTCGCTCGACTCGACACCGCCACGGCGCACCGACCCCGTCCACGACCTGCCGGTCTTGCGGACGTCGGTGACCTCGCTGCCGAACCGGATGTGATCGCGCAGCCGGAAGCGGTCGGCGTAGTCGCGCAGGTAGCCGTGATACTGCTTGCGTGAGTAGAAGACCCGGCCACCCTTGAACGGATGGTCGGAGTAGGCCATCAGTTTCATCGAGATGGTGAGCATCAGGTTGTCGAAGGCCTTCATCTCGTCATCGTCGCCGGCGTGCCGGAGCCAGATGCCGCCGATGTCGGCGTTCTTGTCGAAGCAGACGACCTCATGTCCTTCGTCGCGGAGTTGTTTGATGGTCGTCAGGCCGCAGGGGCCCGCTCCGACGACACAAACCTTCATGGACTACCTCCGCCTAACTCACGCGCAATGCTGTACCGGCGACCACGGACAGTTTCCGCAGTGTAGGCTTACCTTTACCGATGAACGGCGGCGGGTGGCCATCGGCACACCGCAGCCGTCGGTCACCATCCGCATCCTCGACGAGCGCCTGCAGCCGGTGCCACCCGGCTCGGCCGGCGAACTGTATCTCGGCGGCATCCAACTGGCCCGCGGCTATTACGGCGAACCTGCGCTCACCGCAACCACATTCGTGCCAGACCCGTTCGGACCGGCCCACGGCCCGGGCGCCCGGATGTATCGGACCGGCGACCGGGTCCGACTGCGTGGCGACGGGAACCTGAAGTACCTCGGCCGCACCGACCGGCAGCTGAAGATCAACGGATTCCGCATCGAACCCGGTGAGGTCGAGGCCGCGTTGCGCAGCTGCACCGGCGTCGACGACGCGGTGGTGACCGCGATTCCCGGACCCGACGGCAACGCTCGTCTGGTCGGCTTCGTGACCGGAGAGTCGTTGTCACTCACCCTGGTCCGGTGGGACGCCTCGCGACTGCTTCCCGCCTACCTGCGTCCGGAACTCCACCGCATCGATGCCGTGCCCTACACCTCCAACGGCAAGGTGGATCGCGCCCGACTCCCCCACCCCGAACCGGCCGAACGGTCCTACGTCGCACCGCAGACCGCTCTCCAACACCGGGTGGCCGATGTCATCGCCGAGGTGACCGGAGCGGGCCGAGTGGGCCTGTCCGACAACTTCTTCGCCGTCGGCGGCACCTCGCTGTCGGCGACGCGGGTGGCGGTGGCACTGGAATCCGCACTGGGCGTGGCAGTTCCGGTGCGATTGTTGTTCGACAGGATCGATGTCGAGGACCTCGCCGAGGCCATTACGGCCGGCACACCGGAGGAGTCCGCGGAAGGGCCCGCGCTGGTCCGGACCGACGACCGGTCCCCGGTGCCGTTGGCGCCGGCGCAACGCCGGATCTGGGAGGCCGTACGGGCCGGCGCCGGCCACGACTGGAATGTGCCGATCGCCCTGCGCTTCACCGGCCCCCTCGACGTCGACGCCCTGCGCGGGGCGGTTCTCGACATCGTCGACCATCATGAGACCCTGCGAACCTGTCACCGCGACAACGGGAACGGCCCCGAACTACACATCCTCCCGACGTCGGCGGTCACCGGCATCGTCGACGACGGCGTGGTGCCGCGGGACATCACCGAGGCCGACCTCCCCGGCGTCACCGCCGAAATTGCCTGGGCACCACTGGATGTGGTGTCTGCCGCGCCGATTCGGGTGCAACTGTTACGCCTCACCCCGCTACGCGCGTCAACTCACCCACTGGTCAAACGTGTTCGGTGATCGCATGCCGGCGCCGGGGACCGCGCCCGGGACGCCTCCGTCATACCACCGCGCGCCGTTGTCGGAATGGGATTCACGCGGCGCGACCACGCAATTCGGGATCGATGCCGATCTGCACGCGACCCTGGAGCGACGTGCCCGCTCGGCCCGCGTCGGGCTGTTGTCGGTCCTGCAGGCAGCATTCGCGGTGATCCTCGCCGAACGCACCGGCCCGCCGACGTACACGTCGCCACCGCGAACGCCAATCGGCCACATCCGGTGCTGGACGGGGTGGTCGGCAACTTCGCCGAGGACCTCCCGATGCGCCTCGACGTCGACGACGCCATGCCGATGGTCGACTTGATGCGCGAGGTCGCGCGGCAACTCGCGGGCGGTCTGGCCCATCCCGACATCTCGGTGCCCGATCTGATTGACGAGTGGGGCCTGCGACGCGCCCCGGCCGGACCGTCCGGCGATCCGCTCTTCGCCGCGACCCTCATCCTGCAGCAGGCCGAGCTCGGGCAGACCGACACGGCCGCCATCGATCTCGGTGGCATCCTGGTCGCGCGGGAACCAGCGGACAACACGGTCGCCAAACACGATCTGGAGTTCACCCTGGTGGAACTCCGCGACGGTGACCGCCCGGCAGACATCACCGGCACGTTGCTGTATCCGCTGGCCCGCCACTATGACGCCACCGCGGCGGCGGTCGTCGACGGACTGCTCACCATTCTGCGGGCAGTGGCCGCATCCGGCGTCGACGACCTGCGCGTCGACGACCTGCGGGAGTTGCTGCGATGAGCGTGTCGGTCGTCATCGCCTGTTATCAGGGGTTGCCGGACCTCGACGTCCAGTTGTGGGCCCTGGCGCGTCAGGATTACACCGGGGACTTCGAGGTGATCATCAGCGATAACGAGGGAAGTGCCGCGTTACGTCGGCACGTCGACACCCATCCCCTGCGGGAGCGGTTGTCGCTGCGGTGGGTCGACTCGTCCGATGTCGCCGGCACGTCGCACGCCCGCAATGTCGGTACGCACTGCGCCGCACACGACTTCATCGCCTACTGCGATCAGGATGACGCGGTGCACTCCTCGTGGTTGCGCGCCCTCTCCGATGTGGGCCGCAATGCCGATCTCGTCGGCGGGCCGCTGGAAGGCGACACCCTCAACGATCCCGTGGTAGCGGCCTGGCGCGCCCTGCCCGACCCGTCGGAGCCGGTCGTGCTCGGGCGTCATCTGCCGATGACCATCGGCTGCAACCTGGGTGTGCGGCGCGCAGTGTTCGACGCGGTCGGCGGCTGGGACGAAACCTACCCGACGGCGGGCAGCGACATCGAGTTCTGTTGGCGTATCCAGGAAGCCGGATTCCGATTCGGCTTCGCCCCCGACGCGATGGTTGCATACCGGTACCGCACCGACATCGTCGACACCTGGCATCAGGTGATCGACTACGGTCGCGAGGAGGCCCGCGTGGCCAAGCAGTACGGCGCCCCCGGCCGGCAGTGGTGGTGGCTGCCGATCCACGCCGGAGTCGTCATCGCGTTGTGTCCGCTGTGGCCGTGGGCGTGGTCACGGCGCCGTCGAGGCGAATGGGCCTGGGTCACCGGCAATCTCGTCAGCCGTATCCGGGGCAGTATCCGCTCTCGGATCTTCTATCCCTGACGCCGGGAGCCACCGAAGCCGCGACACCGTGGTCCGGAGCGTCGCCCGCCCGCAATCGTTTCACCGCCCGATTTCGCGCGACGGCCCGCCTCGGGTCTCCCGGGCGAATACCCTGGGCGAATGGATCCTCTGGTGACGGCCGTCGTGATCGACGATCACCCGTTCTTCCGCGACGGCGTGGCCCGCGGGCTGACGCAGAGCGGACGCATCCGCGTGCTGGGGGAGGCGTCCGACGGTGAGACCGGGCTCGCCCTGATCAAACGGGAACTGCCCGACGTGGCGGTCGTCGACTACCAGATGCCCGGCATGACCGGCGCCGACGTCGCACACGCGGTCACCCGGGACGGACTGGCCACCAAGGTGTTGCTGCTCTCGGCGCTCACCGACGCACCCATCGTGTTCCGGGCGCTCGAGCAGGGCGCATCGGGCTATCTCGCCAAGGACGCCGACCGCGACGAGATCGTCGGCGCCGTCACGCGAGTGGCCAAGGGCGAGACGGTGGTTCCACCGGAATTGGCCGCCGGTCTGGTGGGCGAGATCCGGTCCCGGGCGACCTCGGACGCCCCGATCCTCAGCGAACGTGAACGCCAGGTGCTCGACGGCTTCGCGCGCGGCCTGTCCATTCCGCAACTCGCCGCCGAACTGTATATCGGCGCGTCGACGGTCAAGACCCACACCCAGCATCTGTACGAGAAGCTCGGCGTCTCCGACCGCGCGGCCGCGGTCGCCGAAGGCATGCGACGCGGGCTCCTCGAGTGACGTCGGCCGACGGACCGGCCCACGCGGCACCACTCCTGGGCCTCGCCGAGCTCGCCGACGAACGCCGCATCTCCCGCATCCTGGTGGACAACGCCCTGCACGGGGTCCGCATCCAGGTGGCGCTGCGTCTGCTGCTCGCGGTCTTCGTCCTGCTCACCGTCACCGTCGACGCCCCCGCGGAGCATGCGGTGGCCTGCATCGCCATCGCCGCCGCGTATGCGGTGTGGGCGGCGATGGGTGTTGTCCTCGCGCCGCGCGGCGGCATGGACGTCATCCGCTGGTCGTGGACGGCGTTGTTCGTCGACCTCGCGGTGCTGGTGGCGGTCACCCTGATCGCCGGTGAATCCGATGAGACAAGTTGGACCGCCGATATTCTCGTCGCCGGATTCTTCGTGGTGCCGATGATCGCGGCGGTCGGGTTGCGGCCGGTGGTCTGTGCGACGGTGATGATCCCGACCGTCGTGGTGTTCTTCGTCGCCAGCGCGCTCGCCAAGGACCCCAACGGCCGCCCGTGGTCGTACATCCTGCTGAGCACCGTGGCCCTGGCGACGCTTGCCGTCGGCGCCGTGGCCCTCTCGCGTCTGCAACGGTCCCGGGTGGTGACGATCGGTTCGCTCGCGGCGGCCCGCGCACGTCTTCTCGACGACGTGATCCAGATCGAGCAACGCGAACGCCGCGACCTGGCCGAACACCTGCACGACGGAGCGCTGCAGTATGTCCTCGGGGCACGCCAGGAGCTGGCCACACTCCGCGCCGGTGACACCGTCGACCCGCGGACGCTCGCCCGCATCGACGAGGCGCTACGCGAGTCGGGTCAACTCCTGCGGTCCACCCTCGGGGAGCTCCACCCGGCCGTCCTGGAGCAGTCCGGGCTCGCGGTCGCACTGACCGACCTGACCCGCTCGATCGAGCACCGTTCCGGCATGCACATCGCCGTCGACACCGCCGGCTGGCCCGCCGGCACCACCACTCCCGCCGACTCGGTGCTCTTCTCGACCGCCCGTGAACTGCTCACCAACGTCGTCAAACATGCGCGTGCGAGCACGGTGGAGGTGACAGCCGAACTCGACGGCGGCCAGGCACGACTCGTCGTCCTCGACGACGGTGTCGGCATCGACGAGGACGCGGCCGCCCGGCGGATCTCCGACGGCCACATCGGATTGGCCTCTCGTCGAGCACGTCTGGAGGGTCAGGGCGGCAGCCTGGAGATCATCCGCCGCCCCGGCGGTGGCACCGTGGCGATCGCCGTCCTCCCGGTGACCTCGGAGGGGTGAGCCGCCGGGGGACGAGTCGGTCCCCCGATCGGTGGAGGGCGGTTTCCACCATCGCATCCGCCGGTCGGCCGAACCCCGGGGCGCGTCATCCACGGCAAAGTAATCGGTGTCAGAAGGACACGGGCCACACCGCCGAGGCCCAACCGAAATCCGCACGGGACACCGTGATTCATGATCAGGAGACACTCATGACCAGCTCCGCCCGCGTCAGCACCCCCCGCTTCGCCGCCGCCGGAGTAGGCCTCGCCTGCCTCACCGCCGGCGCCCTCGCACTCACGGCACCCGCCGCGCACGCCGGCACCCTGCCAGTCACCCACCCCGGCGAGCCGACCATCGCGATGACGATCACCAACCACACTGACAAGGCCGAACACCTCCTCAACGACGGCACCGGCCCCAACGGCGTCTGGGTCAACGCGCCCCGCCAGACCCTCGCCCCGGGTGCCACCGAGATCGTCACCGCCGTCGCACCGCACGGCACCACCCTCGACATGCACGTCGCCTACCGCGTGGGGCTCGCCGGACCCACCGCGACCTACGAGGTCAGCAACAACCAGCACAACACGAACATCGCCAACACCGGGGTGACCGGTCCGTTCGCGAAGAACTACTGGATCAACCACACCTTCTCCAGCCACCACCCCAACACCAACATCGGTTTCGATCTCTGGTGAGGACATCACCGACGGCTCCGCTCACGCGGGCGTTCCGCACCCACGCGGCACGCCCGAGTTCGCGCGCTCTATGCAATGACCGCTCGAGTGCGCAGGCACCGCTCCGCACAAAACCACCCGCGCCAGCGAGATGACATGATCGACCGGTGAGCACCATAGTCTTCGTCCACGCCCACCCCGACGACGAGGGAACCGGCACCGCGGGCAGCATGATCCGCGCCTCCCGTGAGGGGCACCGGGTGGTCGTCGTGTATTGCACCGACGGCGATCCGGGCGACGTGCCCGACGATCTCGCCCCCGGCGAGACGGTGGCGAGCCGCCGCCGCGGCGAGGCAGAGGCATCCGCGGCCATCACCGGCACCGAACGGATCGTCTGGCTGGGATACGCCGACTCCGGGATGACCGGATGGGCGCAGAACGAGGCCGACGGGGTGTTCTCCCGCGCCGATCTCTCCGAGGCGGCGCGGCGGCTGGCCGACATCCTCGACGAGGAGAACGCCGACGTCGTCGTCGGATACGACTGGCACGGCGGCTACGGCCATCCCGATCACATCATGCTGCACAAGGCGACTCGCGCCGCGGTCGACCTCGCGGCGACGACGCCCCGCTATCTCGAGGTCACGATGAACCGCGACCTGATGCGGCAGCTGTTCGTGCTCGCCACCGCGGCGGGTATGGACGGATTCGACCCGGATACCGCCGGCGACGACGGCAACCCGATCGGAACTCCCGAGGCAGAACTACATTGGGCCGTGGACCTCGGCGACGACGTGATCTCCAAACGTGAAGCATTGGCCTGTCACGCCAGTCAGACCGACGTCAAACAACTCTTGGAGATACCGATCGAAGTGTTCCCCGTCGCGTTCGGTACCGAGCACTACATGGAACCCGGCCGACCGGCGGGTATGGTCCGCGCCTGGTGGCTCGACGAGACGGCCACCGGCACCAACACCAACACCGCCGCGCCGACCGGGTGACCGGCCGGCGCGGCGGCGAGGTGGATTCAGACGCCGACCGCAGCCCCGGTCAGCGGCGGATTCTGCTCGAGGACGACATTCTCGTCCTCGGTGAATGCCCGTGCCCGGGAAAGGAATCGGACGCCCTCGGGTGATTCGAGACTGAATCCGGCGCCGCGTCCCTTGACCACGTCGAGGATGAGCTGGGTGTGCTTCCAGAGTTCGAACTGGTCACCGTTGATCCAGACCCGCACCGCCGGAAGCGGTTCCGGGAGCGTGATCTCGCCGACCAACACATCACGTTGTCCCACACGGTATTCCCCGACCGGATAACACATCGGGGCCGAGCCGTCACAGCATCCACCACTTTGGTGGATCATGAGTCCGCCGTGCAGCTCCGACAATTTCGTCAGGAGCTGCACGGCGGCGTCTGTGGCGACCACCCGATCAGGCACTTGCTGTTCGGTGGTCATCGATTACCTCACTTCTCAGAAGAATCCCTTGGCATTCTGAGCGTAACCAACCAAGAGGTTCTTGGTCTGCTGGTAGTGCTCCAGCATCATCAGGTGGGTTTCGCGGCCGATACCGGACTGCTTGTACCCGCCGAAGGCGGCGTGTGCCGGGTAATCGTGGTAGGTGTTCGTCCACACGCGACCGGCCTGGATCTCGCGGCCCGCGCGGTAGGCGGTGGCACCGTCACGGCTCCACACACCGGCACCGAGGCCGTAGAGGGTGTCGTTGGCGATGTGGATGGCGTCGGCGTAGTCCTTGAAGGTCGTCACGGCCAGCACCGGGCCGAAGATCTCCTCCTGGAAGATGCGCATCTTGTTGTGGCCGTCGAAGACGGTCGGCTTGATGTAGTAACCGCCGGACAGATCGCCACCGAGGTCGGCGGCCTCGCCACCGATGAGCACCTTGGCGCCCTCTTCCTGACCGATGGCCAGGTACGACTGGATCTTCTCGTACTGGTCGTTGGACGCCTGCGCACCCATCATGGTCTCGGTGTCGAGCGGGTTGCCCTGCTTGATCTTGCTGACGCGCTCGACGGCCTTGGCGATGAAGTCGTCGTAGATGTTCTCCTGGATCAGCGCGCGGCTCGGGCAGGTGCAGACCTCACCCTGGTTGAGGGCGAACATCGAGAAGCCCTCGAGGGCGCGATCGAGGAAGCCGTCGTCGGCGCTCATCACGTCGTTGAAGAAGATGTTCGGGCTCTTGCCACCGAGTTCCAGGGTGACCGGGATCAGGTTCTCCGAGGCGTACTGCATGATCAGGCGGCCGGTGGTGGTCTCACCGGTGAAGGCGATCTTGCGGATGCGGTTGCTCGAGGCGAGCGGCTTGCCGGCCTCGACGCCGAAGCCGTTGACGATGTTGATGACACCGGCGGGCAGCAGGTCGGCGATGAGGCTCATCAGGTAGAGGATCGACGCCGGGGTCTGCTCGGCGGGCTTGAGGACGACGGCGTTGCCTGCGGCCAGCGCCGGGGCCAGCTTCCACACGGCCATCAGGATCGGGAAGTTCCACGGGATGATCTGGCCGACGACGCCGAGCGGCTCGTGGAAGTGGTAGGCGACGGTGTCCTCGTCGACCTCGGAGATCGAGCCCTCCTGGGCACGCAGGGCGCCGGCGAAGTAACGGAAGTGATCGATGGCCAGCGGGATGTCGGCGGCCAGGGTCTCACGGACGGCCTTACCGTTGTCCCAGGTCTCGGCGACGGCGATCTTCTCGAGGTTCTCCTCGAGGCGGTCGGCGATGCGCAGCAGCACCAGCGAACGCTCGGCCACCGACACCTTGCCCCACTGCGGGGCGGCCTTGTGGGCGGCGTCGAGCGCGAGGTCGATGTCCTCGGCGGTGGAGCGGGCGACCTCGCAGAAGACCTTGCCGTCGACCGGTGAGGGATTCTCGAAGTACTGACCCTTGACCGGCGGGGTCCACTGGCCGCCGATCCAGTTGTCGTAGCGCGACTCAAAGCTCATCACCGATCCATCGGTTCCCGGCTTCGCGTAAACAGTCATGTGTCTCCAGCTCCTCAGTGCCAGTGTCGGGGTGTCACACGGCCGCTTGCCGCGGTGTGTGTGATCTGTTGCACACAGTAGGAGGCCTGTGGTTGCAGCCACGTTGCAGCGGCGTTCGCAACGTTGCATACCCTCATTTCCGCTGTTCACAGCCACCGCCGGAGGGCAATCCCGGGGTGTGGTCGCCGGCGTCGGCGACGACGTTGCAACGTTGCGGCACGAACAATCAATCGGACGGGGCCGCGGGCCGGGCATGGCATGCGCGGCGGGTGGCGAACGGGGGACGACGACGTCCCCTGAGGAACTGAAATCCCTCTACCGAAGAGATGAACTTTCCGGTCCGGACAACTACTCCATCGCCGTGAGCTGCAACGATGGCAGCGATCATCCCAGAGCTGTTCGCGATGGCGCATGTTCTTGCGTCAGATGAAAGATGTCCGTGTACGAGAACATCCGCGTCAGGTATCCCGAGAGGTTTCCGCCATGAGCACCCCCCGCTCGTCGACCGATCGATCCGCGTCGCCGCTCGTCGGCGTACTGCTCGTTCTCGCATGCGTGGTGGCGGCGACGCTGATGGCCGTCATGCTGATCACCGCGGTCGACACGGAGATGACCCCCGACCGGCCGATCGTCCCGACGATGAATGCCGATCCGCAGCAGCCGCGTGACCCGGCGGCGACTCAGACCCCGTGACGACTCAGGCCCCGTAGCGCCGATCCAGCAGCCGGATCCGGCCGCCGACCACCGCGCGATCCGGGTGTCCCACCGGAAGCCGGTGCTCGAGCCGACGCCACGCGACCAGATCATCGCGACCATGCGTCGACGACGTCCACGTCCGCAGCGCACCCACCTCGCCCTCGGCGATCACCCGCGAACGCACGTCCTCGCGGATCTCCTCGAAGATCTCGGTGATGCCGGGGGCGGTCGATTCGACGAGCAGTCCGCCGCGGCCGAGGGCCTCGACGACGGCGCTCAGATCCCCACCGTCGGCGATCCGCCGGCGGATGTCACCGATGTCGGAGGTCATGTCGACGGTCAGACGGTACGGCCGCGACGACACCACATCGGTGCCCAGGTCACGCCGCAGCCGGGAGATCTCCGCGCGCACCGTCACCGGGTCGATCCCGTCACCGGCCAGCTGTATGGCCAGTTGTTCGGTGTTGAGCCCCTCCGGGTAGGCCTGCAGCAGGATCAGGATCTCGGCATGGCGTCGTGACAGGGTGCGCTCACCGGCGGCGTCGCCGTCCCGTCGCCATCGGTAGGTGTTGTCGCCGAGGACGGTCAGCCGCGCGCCCCCGCTCTCGGCCGGTGCGGCAAAGGTCGCCGGGTCGGCCAGGTTCACCGCACGCGACTGCAGTTCACGCTCCACCGCGGCGACGACGGAACGCACCGCCGCCAGCGCGAACGGTGCGGCCACCTCCCGGCCGCCGGTCACGTCGATGACGCCGATCACGTGCCCGGTCAGCGGGTCGTGCACCGGGGCCGCCGCACAGCTGTAGTCCTGCACCGCATCGGAGAAGTGTTCCGGCCCGATCACCTGCACACCCTTGTCGACGGCCAGGGCCAGACCGGGCGCGTTGGTCCCCACCACGTCCTCGCTCCACACCGAACCCTCGACGAAGTTGATCGTGGCGGCCCGGTCGCGGGCCTCGGTGCTGCCCTCCACCCACAGCAAGCGGCCGACCTGGTCGGTCAACGCCACCACGACGCCGGAATCGGCGATGTCGTCGAGCATCAGGTTCTGCACGAGCGGACGCACCGAGGTGATCGGATGGTCCTGGCGGTAGCGGGAGAACTCGGCCATCGTCATGGTGGCGCTGTCGTCGTCCTCGGGGAGAGGATCGACCGGATCGATGCCGCGATCACGGGACCGCGACCAGGATTCACGCACCACCGAACGCACCGCGTCCGTGGGCGGCGTGATCCCCGACAGAAAATCCTCGTAGGCACGCCGGATACGCGACGTCCCGAGTTCCGTCATAGTTCTTCTCTCGCTAGCACCTCTGTCGCCCCGATTATGCCAACTTCGCTGTGAGGTGGGCTACACACCACGGTTTCAGCCACCGATATGTCACGGAAGCCAACCGTTCCGGCGCGGATATCGGGCCCGGAGATGACTGTAAAGATAGGTGCTGACCAGCAATGCGGCAGCACATCCGACCGCGGGCCAGAGGAAACCGTTGTTCATCGACGACGATCCCATGGCCGCCACCGCCCATCCGATCACCAGCAGGATGGTGGCGATGGTGGCGAGCAGTCGCACGACGAGCACGAAGGTCGTGATGATCCACCAGAGCGTGACACGGGCGGACTCCGCGGCGGGTGCCATGGCAGCAGCGTACCGAGGTCGCGGTACGCAGCCCCGTCTCTCGGAGAACCTGCGGCCCGCCCCGGCCCGGGTTCGGGGCTGCCCGATATGCCCTCTTGTCGAGCACAATGGGGTATGCGCACCCTCCTGAACATCATCTGGCTGCTCTTCTGTGGCATCTGGATGGCCCTCGGCTACGTCGTCGCCGGCATCATCTGCTGCATCCTCATCATCACGATCCCCTTCGGAATCGCGTCCTTCCGCATCGCCAACTACGCCCTCTGGCCGTTCGGCCGCACCGTGGTCCGCAAGCCGACCGCCGGCGCGGCGTCGACGATCGGCAACATCATCTGGATCGTGTTCGCCGGACTGTGGCTGGCCATCGGCCACATCACCAGCGGTATCGCCATGTGCCTGACCATCATCGGCATCCCACTGGGCATCGCCAGCTTCAAGATGGTGCCCGTCTCACTGCTGCCGCTCGGCGCCGAGATCGTCCCCGCCGACCAGGCGACACCCGGCTACATCGCACCACCCCCGCCGCCGGTCCGATACTGACCCGGGCGGTTGCCCGCCGAACCCTCCCACTCGACAGCACCGACCGCCAGGCACCGACCGCCCATCACGACCCATCCGAACGCGCTCCGGGTCCGAACATCGGGCATGACCTCCTTCGGTTCCGACGGGTCCCCGACGCCCCGCGTCCCACACCACCGGCCACGCGTCGCCGTGGTGGGCAGCGGCGTCGCCGGACTCACCGCCGCCTACCGACTGTCCGCGCACGCCTCGGTCACCCTGTTCGAGGCCGATGACCGGCTCGGCGGGCACGCCCACACCCATCTCGTCGACGTCCCGGCCACCGACGGGAGCCCGGCCACCACCCTGGCCGTCGACTCCGGATTCATCGTCCACAACGACCGCACCTACCCCACGATGCAGGCGATGTTCGCCGAACTCGGTGTGCCGACCCAGGACACCGACATGTCGATGTCGGTGCACTCGGAGCTCACCGGCCTCGAATATGCGGGCGCATTGGGCGTATCGGGCCTGTTCCCCACCATGCGGACCCTCACCCGCGGCCGCTACCTGCGAATGCTCGGCGAGGTGGTCCGCTTTCATCGGGCGGCCCGCAAACTCCTCGACGATTCCGCTGCCGACGATTCCGCTGCCGACGATTCCGCTGCCGACGGTTCGGCGGACGTGGCGCTCGCGGATTTCGTACGCCGCGAACGCTTCTCCGACTACTTCGTCGAGAACTTCCTGCTGCCGCTGGTCGCCGCGGTGTGGTCGTGTGATGCGCAGACCGCGGCGGAGTACCCGGCACGCTACCTGTTCACCTTCCTCGACCACCACGGCATGCTGACGGTGTTCGGCTCACCCACCTGGCGCACCGTCGTCGGCGGATCGGTCACCTACGTGAACGCGATCGCCGACCGGGTCGTCGCCCGTGGCGGACAGATCCGGCTCAACACCCCGGTGCGACGCATCGACGACCTCGCCGCGTCGATCGCCATCGCCACCGACGACGGCGAGTTGGAGATGTTCGACGCCGCCGTCGTCGCCACACATCCGCATCAGGCCCTGCGCGCTCTCGCCGCTCCCACACCGGACCAGCACAGCGTCCTCTCGGCGATCACCTACGACCCCAAACCGGCCGTGCTGCACACCGACATCTCGCTGCTTCCGCGCGCCCGGCGTGCGTGGGCGTCCTGGAACTACCAGATCCGCCCAGACTCGGTCAGCCCAGACTCGAGCAACCGAGACTCGAGCAACCCGGGCTCGAGCAACGCCGACTCGATCAGCGCTGCCCCGAACCCCACCCCGGACACCGTCGAACGCGCCGCGACCACCGTCCACGGCGACGCGCTCGATGGGTCCGGGGTGGCCGTCACCTACGATCTGACCCGGCTGATGCGGTTGCCGACCACCGCGCCGCGCATGCTGGTGACCCTCGGCCGCACCGATCTCGTCGACCCGGCGTCGGTGATCGCGGAGATGACGTACGAGCATCCGGTGTACACCACCGAATCGGTTGCCGCGCAGCGTCGTCTGGCGCAGATCAACACCGACCGGCTCGTGTTCGCCGGCGCCTACCACGGGTGGGGTTTCCACGAGGACGGTGCCGCATCCGGCGCGGGCGCCGCCGAACTCCTCATCGCCACGCTCGGCGAGAATGACCGTCGGGAAGCGAATCATCGCATGCTGCAACAGGACCCGACGTGAACGCCTATGCGGCCGCGCACGGGGCCCGGATCGTGGAAACCCGGATCACCCACACCCGCCGATCACCCCTGCGCCATTCGTTCACCTACCGATCCGGGTCCTGGCTCATCGACGTCGACCGGCCACCCCGGTTCGACGGCCCCGGGGCATGGTTCGCCGAGTTCCGTCCGGCCGACCACTTTCCCGAACCGGTCGCCGACGGAGAATCGTTGCGCGAGAGGCTCAATGGTCATCTGTCCGGCGCCGGGGTCACCCCCGCCGACGGATCGGTGCTCGCACTGTTGTCGCCGCGGGTGGCGGGCTACGTGTTCAACCCGTTGAGCGTGTTCTGGTGTCACCGCGGCGACGGCAGCCTCGCGTATGTGGTGGCCGAGGTGCACAACACCTACGGCGAACGGCACTGCTACGTCGTCACACCCGACGACCACGGACGAGCCATGGTGGACAAGGAGTTCTATGTCTCACCGTTCCACGACGTGTCGGGCCACTACCGACTGCGGCTCCCCGAGCCCGATCCGTCCGGCCGGGTCGCCGTCTCGATCACGCTCGACCGCCCCGGCGCCGAGCCCTTCGTCGCCTCGTTGACCGGCCACGCCGTCCCGGTGACGCGGCGGACATTCCTTGCCGCACAACTGCGTACACCGCTGGCGCCCCTGGTGGTTTCGGCGCGGATCCGGTGGCAGGGCATCCGGCTCTGGGCGCGGCGCCTGCCGATCAGGCCACGACCCGACCATGACCACACTTCGACCATCGCATCGACCGTGACGGAAGGACGCCGATGAGCACGCACATCCCGAACACCGATCACACCCACACTCACACTCACGATCGGGCCGCACACCACCCGGGCGAGCACGATCTGACTCCCGAGGACGCCCGCCGCTGGCCCGACGTGGCGGCGGTACCGACCGGCCGGGCGGCCCACCTGCGCGGACTGGCCGCGGGCCGGTTGTTCCGTTATGCCGCAGCCGATCTCGATGTACGGATCGAGTACCCCGATGGAAGTTGCAACGGCCGGTCCGCCCATTCGGTGCAACCACGGATGATCCTGCGCCGACCCGACGACTTCGCACGTCGGGTGGGCAGCGGCGGACTCATCGGTTTCGGTGAGTCATTCATGGCCGGCGACTGGAGCACCGACGACCTCGTCGGCGTGCTGACGCCCTTCGCGTCGCGGGTCGCGCGCCTGGTGCCGCGCCCACTGCAGGCCCTACGACCGCTGGTGCTGCCGAAACATCCTGCCGAGGAGGAGAACACGACCGCCAACACCCGGTCCAACATCGCCCGGCACTACGACCTGTCCAACGAGTTGTTCGCCACCTTTCTCGATGAGACGATGACGTACTCGAGCGCCCTGTTCACCGATCCCGCAACCACCGGTATCGAAGATGCGCAGACACCGGATTGGGCCGATCTGGCCGACGCGCAACGCCGCAAGGTGGACCGACTCCTCGATCTCGCCGGCGTGGGAGAGGGCACCCGGCTCCTCGAGATCGGCACCGGCTGGGGCGAATTGTGCCTGTGTGCCGCAGCCCGCGGCGCCACCGTACGTTCGGTGACGCTGTCCTCCGAGCAACGCGACCTGGCGCTGCGTCGCGTCGCCGACGCCGGATTGGCCGACCGGGTGCAGATCGATCTGCTCGACTACCGACTCGTCGAGGGCACCTACGACGCGGTCGTGTCGGTGGAGATGATCGAAGCGGTCGGCGAAAAGTATTGGCCGACATATTTTTCCACCATCGACCGGCTGCTCGCACCGGGCGGGCGGGTGGCCATCCAGGCGATCACCATGCCACACGACCGCATGCGCGCCTCACGCCACACCTACACGTGGGTGCACAAGTACATCTTCCCGGGCGGACAACTGACCTCACTGAAGGCGTTGCGGTCGGTGACCGCCCAGCACACGTCGTTGCGGCTGACCGACACCATGGCGATGGGCACGCACTACGCGGAGACATTGCGGCTGTGGCGGGAACGCTTCACCGCCCGGCGACGTGAGGTCGCCGAACTCGGCTTCGACGCCACCTTCATGCGGATGTGGCAGTTCTATCTCGCCTACTCCGAGGCCGGTTTTCGGGCCGGGTATCTCGATGTGCATCAGCTGGTCTTCGCCCGGCCGGACCGGGGTGAACCGCGGTGACCGGCTGGGCGGGCTTCGGGATTCTCACCGCCTGTGCGCTGCTGCTCGTGGTGGTCCTGCAGGCGGTGACCTTCGCCATCGGCCATCGGATCGGGCGGTTCAACGTCGTCGACGTCACGTGGGGCCTCGGTTTCGTCGGGGTGGCCTGGCTGTCGCTGATCCTCGGTGGCGGCGACCCGGTCCGCCGATGGTTGCTGGCCGTCGGCGTGAGCGTATGGGGTCTGCGCCTGGCCTGGCACATGGTGGGCAAGTCCAAGGGCAAGGGGGAGGATCCCCGGTACCAGGAGATGCTGGAACGCTCCGGCGGCAACGGGCTGTGGGTGGTCGCCCGCAAGATCTTCGCCACCCAGGGTGCGGCGCAATGGTTTGTCTCCCTACCCATTCAGGTGTCGGCCGTCGCAGGTCCCACACCCGCCCCGGCCTGGATCGTGGCGGCGCTGGGCATCGTGGTCTTCCTCGTCGGGCTGGGCTTCGAGGCGGTCGGCGACGCCCAGCTGCGGGCCTTCAAGGCCGATCCCGCCAACAAGGGCGCGATCATGGATCGCGGTCTGTGGGCGTGGACCCGTCACCCCAACTACTTCGGCGACGCATCGGTGTGGTGGGGCATCTGGCTGGTCGCCGCGAGTTCGGGTGCCATGACCACCGGAGCGACGGTGATCGGATGCCCGGGTGCGCTCACCGTGTTGTCACCGGTGGTGATGACCTACTTCCTGGTGTACGCGACCGGCGCCCGGCTCCTGGAGAAGTCGATGAGCCGCCGGCCCGGCTATCCCGAGTATCAAGCCCGCACGTCGTACTTCCTTCCCCGCCCACCGAGATCGCGGGGCGACGCATCCACCACGGCGACCCGGCCACGGCCATGATCTTCGGGGTACCGGCCACCGCGCCCGGACTGTGGGCGCCGAGCGGACCGGATTCGTTGAGGCGGCGACGGACACCCACTAGGGTGAGCCTCGATGAGCACAGACGCGAACGACTCCGGAGCGCGCCGCACGGCAGTCAACAGCACCGGAGCACACGGCACCGGAGCGCCGATGTGACGGCCCGCGACACCCGCGATGCGGCAGTGCTGTCGGATCTGCTGGCGCGCACTGCCGACGGCGACACCGCCGCCTTCGCCGAGTTCTACGACCTCACTGCGCGGCGGGTCTACGGCATGGTGCGGCGGGTGCTCCGGGATGCGGGATACAGCGAGGAGACCACGCAGGAGGTCTATCTGCAGGTGTGGCGTTCCGCGCGCACCTTCGATCCCGCCGCCGGGTCGGCGTTGAGCTGGCTGATCACCCTGGCCCATCGGCGGGCGGTCGACCGGGTCCGGTCGGAGACCGCCGCCACTCGACGCGACACCGACTACTCCGCGGCGGACTTCGTGCGGTCCTTCGACGTCGTCAGCGATGAGGTCGAAGGCCGGGAGGCGCGTGAACGCGTGCAGGGTTGCCTGGACGGCCTGACCGACCGCCAGCGGGAATCCGTGGCCCTGGCCTATTACAACGGTCTGACCTACCGCGAGGTGGCGGAGCTTCTTTCTGTGGCCCTGCCGACCATCAAGAGTCGAGTCCGCGACGGCTTGACGCGTCTCCGCAACTGCTTGGGGGACAACGATGTCTGACGACGAACTCCTCGATCTGGCGCCGCTACTCGGCCTCGACGCGCTTTCGCCCGCCGAGGTCGACTCGGTACATCGACGCCGCGCGCGCGCCGATGCCGCCACCCGCGCCGAATTCGACCGTCGTGTCCGCGACACCAGGGAGGCGATGGCCTCGGTCAGTTCGATCACCGAGACCGCCCCGCCCGCGGCGTTGCGCGAGCAGATCCTGGCCGCGACGCGGGCCGACGTGACCGTCGTACCTCGCCGCACCGAACCGGTCCCGGCCGAGGACACCGCGGACGTGCCGGCGCCCGAGGCGCGGGTGTACCCACTGACCCGGCGCCGCTGGGCATATGCGGCGGCCGCCGCTGCGGTGGCCGTCGCGGTCGGTGGGCTCGGATGGGCGATCGGCTCGGGCCTGTCCTCGGATACCACCCCGCAAACACCCACGGCCGAAAAGGTCTTCACCTCCGAGGACGTCCGCACCTCCTCGGGGGCGGTCGCCGGGGGACGGGCAACACTCACGTTCTCCGAATCCGCAGACGCCGGAGTTCTCGTGATGAACGATGTTCCACCGCCCCAGCCGGGTACGGTGTACCAGATGTGGCTGTTGAGTCCGGACGGTGCCACGTCGGCGGGCACCATGACGCAGGCCGACGTCGCGCCGTCGACCACCGCCGTGATCCCACACCTCGGCGACGCCACCTCGCTGGCCTTCACCGTGTCCCCACCCGGCGGCTCCACCGCGCCCGGCGACATCGTCGCCCAGTTGCCGCTGGGCTGAGGCGTGCCCGGCGCGCAGGTGTTCCCACTGGTCGAGTCGGCCCGGAACGCCGGCTGCCGCGTCGATCTCCGTCGAAACGGAGGACCGAGTCGAGACCCGGCGAGGTCGGGCCGGTACGCCACCCCACGTCCCGCCGATCACGGCCCCACGCTTGACAGGTCACCGCCCATTCCGCACACTTGTTGCATTGGATGCAGCTGGTTGCACAATACGCAACAGCCCATCGGGGGCAGCCCCGCATCCCGCACGACAGCACGACGCAGCGTCGCGTCATCTCTCTCCATCGCCAGTTATCCCCATCCCCAGTCCCGTTCCGCGCCGGGCCCACCGCCGGCGCAGAGATCAGGTGCCCTGTGACCGCATTCGGCTCGACGCCCCTTCCCACCGCCTTCGACTCACCGCTGCTGCCCGACGCCCACCTCCACATCGCCGGCCGATGGCGACACGCCGCCGACGCCGGCACCCGCGACGTCATCAATCCGGCCACCGGATCGGTGTTCACCCGTGTCGACGAGGCGACCCCCGCCGACGCCACCGCCGCGATCGCTTCCGCCCGGGCCACTTTCGACGACGGGGCGTGGCCGAACACACCGGTCACCGAACGAGCGGCCCTGTTGCGTCGCATTGCCGACCTGCTCGTAATCAACAAGGCCGAGATGGCCCGCATCGAAACCCTCGACACCGGGAAGACGCTGGTGGAGAGCGAGATCGACATGGACGACGTCGAGTCCGTGCTCCGCTACTACGCCGCACTCATCGAAACCGAATCCGACCGCGTCGTCGATGTCGGCGTCCCCGGCGTCATCAGCCGCGTCGTGCGCGAACCCATCGGCGTCTGCGTGATGATCGCACCCTGGAATTACCCACTGCTGCAGATCTCCTGGAAGATCGCACCCGCGCTGGCCGCCGGTGCCACCATGGTTGCCAAACCCAGTGAGGTGACCCCGCTGAGCACCATCGCCTTCGTGGAACTGTGTTCGCGCGCCGGGGTCCCACCCGGGGTGCTCAACCTCGTTCAGGGCGCGGGCTCCACGCTCGGCGACGCCCTCACCGACACCGACGACGTCGACTTCATCTCCTTCACCGGTGGACTGGCCACCGGCCGCATCATCTCCGAGGTCGCCGCCCGCCACGTCACCAAGGTGGCCGTCGAACTCGGCGGCAAGAATCCGCATATCGTCTTCCCCGACGCCGACTGGGAATCCTCCGTCGATCAGGTGCTGACCGGGGTGTTCCTGCACTCTGGCCAGGTGTGCTCGTCGGGCACCCGACTCATCGTCCACGCCTCGATCGCCGACGACTTCGTCGACGCACTCGTCGCCGGCGCCGAGCAGATCGTCATAGGTGACGGTCTCGACCCGGCCAGCAAGACCGGCCCGCTCGTGTCGGCCGCACAGCTGGCCAAGATGGAAGAGTTCGTCGAATCCGCGAAAGCCGAAGGTGCCGTGCTCCGTACCGGCGGCGGGCGACCCGACCGCGACGGGCTCGACCCGGCCGGATACTACTTCGCGCCCACCATCTTCGATCACTGCAACCGGACGATGCGCATCGTCCGCAACGAGACCTTCGGACCGATCCTCACCGTCGAGCGATTCGACACCGAGGAGCAGGCCCTGGCACTCGGCAACGACACCGACTACGGCCTGGCAGCCGGGGTGCGCACCTCCGATGCAGCGCTCGGCGAACGCATGGTGCGGGGTCTGCGCCATGGCACGGTGTGGCTCAACGACTTCGGCTACTACACCCCCGCCGCAGAATGGGGCGGCTTCGGCAAATCCGGCAACGGACGTGAACTCGGACCCACCGGGCTCGCGGAATATCAAGAAACCAAACACATCTGGCACAACACCGCGCCGGCGCCGTCGCGGTGGTTCACTTCGACCGAGGACGGCGTCCAATGAGCACCTCCCCAACCACCCCCGGTTCCAGCGGCCTCGAGGACTTCGGCTACAAGGAATCCCTCGACCGCAGCATCGGCAAGTTCGCCAGCTTCGCCGCCGGCGTCAGCTACATCTCCATCCTGACCGGCACCTTCCAGCTGTTCTACTTCGGTTTCGGCACCGCCGGCCCCGCCTACCTATGGTCGTGGCCGATGGTCTTCGTCGGACAGTTATGTGTCGCTTTGTGTTTCATGGAACTTGCGGCCAAGTACCCGGTCGCTGGCTCGGTCTACAACTGGGCCAAACGTCTCGGCAGCCAAGGAGTCGGCTGGAGTTCGGGATGGCTGATGTTCACCGCGTCGGTCGTCACCCTCGCCGCCGTCGTCCTGGCCCTGCAACTCAACCTGCCGCGACTGTGGAGCGGCTTCCAGATCTACGGCAGCGGAGACGATCCCACCGACTACGCGGTGAACGCCGTCATCCTCGGCGCCATCATGATCGGCATCACCACCGCCATCAACGCGTGGAGCGTGCGGTTGATGTCGTTGATCAACAGCGTCGGCGTGTTCGTCGAGTTGATCGCCGCGGTCCTTATCGCGATCATCCTCGCCTTCAACATCACCCGCGGACCACAGGTCTTCTTCTCCACCAACGGATACGGGGCCGGTGAGAGTGGCGGCTATCTCGGCGCATTCCTGGTCGCGTCCCTCGCGTCGGGCTATGTGATGTACGGCTTCGACACCGCCAGCTCGCTCGGCGAGGAGACCGTCGAACCCCGCCGCACCGCACCCAAGGCGATCCTGCGGGCCATTCTCGCCTCCTTCGTCATCGGCGGCGCCATCCTGGTGTTCGCCATCATGAGCGCCCCCGACCTCGACGATGCGAAACTCGGTGAACCCGAGGGCGGTCTGCAGTACATCGTCGAGCAGGTCATGTGGGGCCCGGCGGGCAAGGTGTTCCTGTGCGCCATCGTCGTCGCGGTCATCGTCTGCTCACTGGCCGTACACACCGCCGCCATCCGGCTGATGTTCGCGATGGCCCGCGACAACGCACTACCCTTCGGTGAGCGCCTGGCCACCGTCAACCCCAAACGACAGACGCCGGTGGTGCCGGCCATCGTCATCGGCATCGTCGCGATCGCGATCCTGGTGATCAACATCGGTCAGGCACAGATCTTCACGGTGCTCACCTCGATCGCGATCATCATGATCTACCTGGCCTACCTGCTGGTGACCGGACCGTTGCTGCTCAAGCGATTCCGCGGTGAGTGGCCGCCGGCCGACCTCGCCGAGGGCGGCTACTTCACCATGGGCCGCTGGGGCATGCTCGTCAACATCGTCGCCGTCGTCTGGGGGATCGGCATGGCGATCAACCTGGCCTGGCCGCGGTCGGAGGTGTACGGCACACCCTGGTACAACACCTGGGGTGCCTTCGTCTACATCGGCATCATCTTCGGCGCCGGCTTCCTGTGGTACCTGACCGTCGGACACCGCAGTGTGGGTGTGCTGCAATCGCATTCGAGCACACCGGGTGATCCCCTACTCCCCGACACCCTGGTCCCCGATACCCCGGCCACCGACACGCCTCCGACCACCGACCCCACTTCGACCGAGAAAGCGTGACCCACCGCCATGCCAACGTTCGACTATGTGATCGCCGGCGGCGGCACCGCCGGTTGTGTTCTGGCAGCGCGACTGTCGGAGAACCCGGACACCACGGTGTGTCTCATCGAGGCCGGACCGTCCGACGTGGACGACCCGAACATCCTGGTGCTCAAGGAGTGGATGCACCTGCTGGACTCCGGATATGACTGGGACTACCCGGTGGAACCGCAGGCCAGCGGCAACAGTTTTTTGCGGCACGCCCGCGCCAAGGTCCTCGGCGGCTGTTCATCGCACAACTCGTGCATCGCGTTCTGGCCACTGGCCCAAGGACTTCGGGATTGGGAGGCGATGGGAGCCACCGACTGGGGACCCGAGGGTGTGCTGCCCTTCGTGTCGCGGGTGGAGAACAATGTTGCCGACGGTGACTACCAGGGGTATCCCCACGGCCACGCCGGACCGGTCCGGTTGCGCGATGTGCCACCGGCCGATCCGTGCGGGCAGGCGGTTCTCGACGCGGCTGCCGCCGTGGGCTTGCCGACCGTCGCATTCAACCGTGGCGACTGGCATCTCAACGGCGCCGGATGGTTGCAGATCAATGCCAACGAGGCCGGCGAACGTATGTCATCGTCGCACGCCTACCTGCATCCGATCCTCGGCCGACGCGAGAACCTGACCGTCCTCACCGACAGCTGGATCTCGGAGATCCTCATCGACGACGAGTTACGCGCCACCGGCGTCCGATTCCTGCGGCCGGATCTGACCGGCTACGACGAGGTCACCGCCGCCCGCGAGGTGATCGTCACCGCCGGCGCCATCGACACCCCGAAGCTGTTGATGCTCAGCGGCATCGGACCGGCCGACCATCTACGGGAGATGGGAGTGGCGGTCCGGGTGGACTCACCGGGGGTCGGTGAGAATCTCGACGATCATGTCGAAGGCCTGGTGTTCTGGGAGGCGAACCGACCGATGGTCACCGACTCCACCCAATGGTGGGAAATCGGCCTGTTCGCCACCACCGTCGACGGACTGGATCATTCGGACCTGATGATGCACTACGGCAGTGTCCCGTTCGACATGAACACACTTCGGTGGGGCTACCCGACCACCGAGAACGGCTTCTGTCTGACCCCCAATGTGACACAGGGACTTTCCCGCGGGACGGTGCGGTTGCGGTCACGCGACTTCCGGGACCGGCCCAGGGTCGACCCACGCTACTTCACCGATCCGGACGGTCACGACGAGCAGGTGATGCTCGCCGGGGTGAAACTCGCGCGCCGCATCGCCGACCAGCAACCCCTGAAGGACTGGGTGGCCCGTGAACTCGCCCCCGGTCCCGACGCCGTCACCGACGACGACCTCATCGACTACATTCACAAGACCCACAACACCGTCTACCACCCTGCCGGAACCGCCCGGATGGGTGCCGTCGACGACCCGCTCGCCGTCCTCGATCCGACGCTGAAGGTCAAAGGTGTTCGGGGACTGCGGGTCGTGGACGCCTCCGCGATGCCGAAGCTGCCGGTGGTCAACCCGAATATCACCGTCATGACCATGGCGGAGAAGTGTGCCGACCTGATCGCCTCCGGGACGTGAGGTGATGGCCGATGCCGGCGACGTCGACATCGCGGCGTTCCTGGCCGATCGGTCGCCGTTTCAGGAATTGACCGAATCCGAGGTGGCGCGGATCGCCGCGCACGCACGGGTGGTGGCGGTGGCGGCCGGTGAGGTCGTCGCGGAGTACGGCGACCACGCCGCCGACGCGATGTGGATGGTGCTGACCGGCCGGGTGGATCTGTCTGCGCCGGAAGATGATCCGGTCGGATCGTTCGAGACCGTCGGCGCCGGTGACCTGTTCGGGTACATCCCGCTGATCATCGGTCCCGGGGTCCGGTTCATCGCCCGCGCCGCCGGCCCCGCGACGCTGATCCGGCTGCCCGCCGATCAGGTGCGCGACATCTTCGAGAAGCGGGCCGGAGTGGCGTTCGTCGCCGAATCCGCGTGGCAGACCATCTCCGGTCACTCGGTCACCGGTCGTCCACCGCGCAAACCGGTGTGGTCGGCCGCCACCCGAGTGGGCGAACTCGTCGTGGCGCCCCCGGTTGTCGTCGATGCGGACACCGCGGTGGCGGATGCGGTGCGGGCGATGTCGGACGCCGGACAGTCGTGTGTGCTGATCCACATGATTGATGGTTCCCTCGGTATCGTCACCGAAAGCGATGTGGCGCACCGGGTTGTGGGTGCCGGGTTGGGTGGCGACGTGCCGGTGTCCGCGGTGATGACGGTACCGGCCCGCGCCGTCGACGCCGATCGGTATGCGTTGACCACCTGGCTGGAGATGCTGGAGGCCGGTGTCCGCCACATGCCGGTACTCTCCACCCGCGGCCGTGCCATCGGCGTCCTCACCGAGACCGATCTGCTGGTGGCCGCGAGTCGGGGCGGCTCGGCGCAACGGGCCATCGCCGAGGCCACCGACATCTCCGCCCTGCGCACCGCCACCGCGGCTCTGCCGCGTCTGGCCGACGAGCTGTTCGGTTCCGGCCTGGACGCCGAATCCACCTGCGGTGTCCTGTCTCTGGTGGTGGACACGACCGCACGACGCGCGGTGGAGCTCGCCGCGCAGAAGGTTCCCGGCGCCCACCTCACCGGCGGCGATTTCTCATGGATCTCGCTGGGCAGCGTCGCACGTCGTGAGGCGATGCCCTCCTCCGACGTGGACTCGGCGCTGAGCTGGTCGGTCGACAACGACGGTGACGCCGACACCTACCGTGCACTGGCACGGGCCACCCACGCCATTCTCGACGCCTGCGGCCTTCCGGGCGACAGCAACGGCGCCCTTGCCTACACGACCCGATTCTCGCGCTCGGCCGACGACTGGCGGCGCGCGGCGCGGCAGTGGCTCGACACACCTCTCGACGATCACGGACTGATCATGTCGTCGCTGCTCATCGACGGTCGGGTCATCATCGGGCCGGCGTCACTGCACACCGCACCGGCCGTCTATGCAGCCATGCGCGCGGAGCATCCCGAAGCGCTGCGCCTACAACTCCTCGACGCGTTGTCCCGACGGCCCCGCATCCGCGGTCTGCGTGACATCCTGTCGCGGCGAGGCGGCACCGTCGATCTCAAAAAGCACGTCGTGACACCCATCGCGAATCTGGCCCGGTGGGCCGGCCTCACCGCCGGAATCACCTGCGCCCCCACTCCGGCCCGGCTGCACAGTGCCGTGGACGTGGGCACCCTCAGCGCCGCCGACGCCACCATCCTGCACGACGTCTTCGCCCTCACCCAGCGTCTGCGCCTGCGCCATCAGATCGAGCAGATCCGTGCCGGCCACTCCCCCACCGACGTCATCGTGATGAGCGATCTGAGCCCTCTCGATCGCAGCATGCTCGCCGAGGGGGTCCGGGAGGTGGTCGGCATTCAACGACGGGTGCGTACGCACGAAAGCCTGACCAATGGTTGATGTTTTCCCTACCGCAGCAGTCCGCGCACCGTATCGATGTCGTCGGCCTCGGCCGCCGTCTTGTCCGGCCGATAGCGCAGAACGCGTGCGAACCGCAACGCCACACCGCCCGGGTATCGCGAACTGCGTTGTACCCCATCGAGTTCGATTTCCACGACGATCTCCGGCCGCAGGTACACGGTGCGCGAATCCCGGTGCGCCTCATGTCTGGGGAACTCCTCGGTCTGCCACCGCAGCAACGCGTCGGTGAGTCCCTTGAAGGTCTTGCCGACCATCACCGGGTCGCCACCGTCCGGATCACGGGCTCCCAGATGCAGATTGGACAGGTACCCGGCGCGTCGCCCCGATCCCCATTCGGCGCCGAGTACGACGAGGTCCATCGTGTGTACGGGTTTGACCTTCTGCCAGGACTTTCCGCGTCGGCCGGCGGCGTACGGTCCGGTCAGCGATTTCACCATCACCCCCTCGTGGCCCGCCGCCAGTGCCGCGTCCAGGACCGCCTTGGCCTCGTCCGGCGTCGGACGTCGCTGTGAGGTGATACGGAGCTGGGCCGCAACCGAATCCAGGGCGTCGAGTCGATGGGCGAGTGGCTCGTCGATCAGGTCATCGCCGTCGAGGTGCAGGCAATCGAAGAAGAACGGACGCAGCAGTCGGGGTTCGTCGGCGACGTCCGGATCGGTGTGGACCATCGATCCGAATCGGCTCATCGTCTCCTGGAACGGTCGCGGCCGACCGTCGTCGTGCAGGGTCAGTGTCTCTCCGTCGAGGATGACTGTGGTCAGGGGCAGTTCACGCACCACCGCAACGAGATCCGGCACTCGTGACGTCACGTCGTTGAGGGTGCGGGTGAACACCGCGACGTCGTCGCCGTCCCGGTGAACCTGGATGCGCGCCCCGTCCAGCTTGTGGTCGACGACGAGATCCGGCCCGAGGTCGGCCAGTGCGGCATCCAGGCTGTCTGCGGGGGTTGCCAGCATCGGCGACACCGCACGGCCGACCTGCAGGCCGACGTCGCCGAGCGCCTGCGCACCGCCGTCGATGGCCAGCGTGGCCGTGTCGGGGAGTGATCCGGTGAGCATGTGGGCGCGTCGGACCAGTGCCGCCGGCTGACCGGACACCGCGATGATCGCCTCGACCATCACGCCGGTCAACGCACCCTGGCGCAGTTCGCCAGTCAGTAGCCGGAAGAGAAATCCCTGCTCGTCGTCGGTGGCGCGACCGAACAGTCCGCGCAGCAGTTCCGCGCGTGCGGCCACCGATCCGGTGCCGGTGGTCGCGGCCAATCGGGTGAGGGCGGCGTCGACTTCCTCGACCGTCAGGATCGACGCCGCCACCGGCGGCACCTGCAGATCGCGCAGGGTCCGCCAACCGATCCCCAGACGTCCCTGGGGTATGTCGCCCGACAGCCATGCGACCACCAGCGGGACCTCGGGTCCCGCCGCCGACAACAACTCTCGCAATGCGGCGGACTTGGCGTTGCGTGATCGGGTCGCGCCCACCGTCGCCGAGGTGGCCACCACATCGGCGAACCTCACGCCGGTTCCTCGGGGTGATCACTGTCCAGGTGCGGCAGTACACCGTCGGGTGGTGCGGCGTCCGGGAACTCGGCCACGTAGGCGCGCAACGCCGCCCCGACAGTCGAGAAGACGTGGTCGGGGTTGAGGACGGCGAGGATGCCCTCCGCCTGCAGCGTCTCCTGCAACTCGGGATCGACGCCGGCGAGGACGAAATGTGCCCCGTCGGAGTGGATGTACCGGATCAGGTCCTCCAGGACGGTGGATGCCGAGTAGTCGACGTCGGTCATCACCGTCGTGTCGAGCACCAGCCACCGAACGGGTTCCGGCGCGCCTTTCACCAGTGCCATCACGTCGTCGGCGAATCGTCCGGCGTTGGCGTAGAACAGGTCCGCGTCGTACCGGAAGACGATGAGGCCGGGCAGCGACTGGCGGCCGGGTTCGGCGGTCTCGTAGCGTCGGCTGCCGCGCGCCCCGACCCCGATGACGAAACGCTGCGGACTGTACTGACGTCGAACGAGTTCGAGCAGCGACACCGCCATGGCCGCCACGATACCGACCTGAACACCGAAGACGATAACGATCACCGCGGTCAGGATCGCGATGCCGAACTCGATACGGCGGACATGCCAGACCCGTCGGAACCGGTGCACGTCGATCAACCGGAGCGCGATGAGAAACACGATCGCCGACAGCACGGCGTGCGGTAGGTCGGCGAGTGCACCGTCGAAGAACACCACCACAGCCAAGGTGATGGCGGCCATGGTCAGGTTCGCCACCTGGGTGCGGCCATGCTGCTCGTCGAGCAGTTGGGTCTTGGTGGGACTTCCGTTGACGACGAACGTCCCACTGAATCCCGCGATCAGATTGGCACCCGAGAGCCCGAGGATGTCCCGGTTGATGTCGGCGTTCTGACCGTGCCGTTGCGCGAAACTTCTCGCGGTGGCCGCGCTTTGGGTGAGGACGACGAGCGCGCACCCCAGGGCCACCGTCGTCGCCGTGACCACGTCGCCCAGCCCCATCCCGTGGGGCCACCCGAAGCTCGGCAATCCCGCATGCACCGTGCCCATCACCGGGATGTGTTCCGACCACCCGAACACGGCCACCGCCACGATGGAACAGATGACGACCACAACCGCCACCGGAAAGCGCGGCACGAGTCGCACACCACCGATGAGGAGCGCGAGGGTGATGCCCGCGAATGCCGCAGCACCCCAGTTGATGTCACCGAGATGGCGAACAATGTTCCACCAGCGCTGCCAGATTCGGTCGCCGTACCCCTCGAATCCCAGCATCCCGGGGATCTGACCGGTAATGACCGTGATCCCGGTTCCGGCGAGGAATCCGATGAGCACCGCGGTCGACAGGAAGTCGCCGAGGAAGCCGAGCCTCAGCAACCGCGCGATGGCGAGCAGGGCCCCGGTCACGATGGCGATCAGACACGCCCACTGCAGCCACGCCGTCGAGTTCGGCACGAGGCCCACCACACCGATTCCCGCGATACCGGACGCCAGCAGGGCGGCGGTCGCCGAGTCCGCACCGACCACCAGGAGCCGCGACGATCCGATGAAGGCGAACACGACCGCCGGCAGGATGATCGTATAGAGCCCCGCCACCACCGGTACCTGCGCAATCGAGCTGTAGCCCATGCACTCCGGAATGGCGATCGCCGCGAGAGTGATCCCCGCCAGAATGTCGGCGCGGAGCCACTGCCGCCGATACCCGGCAAACGCAGGCGGCGCCAGCCGCGACAGGACAGTCCTTCCGCTCATTGTCACAGGCTATCCCCAACGAGCCCCTCCTCGGCGCAAACAGCGCCACCACCTCACTGACAGCCCTCCCTGCCACTGACAGCGCCCCCCTCACTGACAGCGCTCGGCACTTCACTGACAGCGCCTTCCCTCTCACTGACAGCGCCCGCCCCCTCACTGACAGCGCTCACGATTCCGGTAAACGCACTCGCAATTCCGTTGACAGCGCAGGTAATTACGATCGAGCCCGCCCATCCCGCCGGTCGAGCCGGACGAAACGCCGGCGCCGGCGAAGTCCGAGTCCGCCGGGCGGACCTTGTCGAGGTCGAGGCCAGGCGACGTGTCGCTGGAATACTCACCACCACAGCACCTCCCGCGAAAGCGATGCGCTATACCACACCCCACCGACAACGAGAGCCCACCGACAACGAGCTATCCACAGACCAAACATTATGCACAGCACCAGTATTCAGAATAGTGACCCTTACGCCCGAGTGACAGTGGCACTTCGTCGGTGCTGACGATCATGACGCCGATCGTGGCATCACAGCACAGTTTGCGGGCGGTGGCTTGGTGACCGATCCCATGAATGCCAGTGACGCCAAGGATGGTGTGCCGGTGGGGATGGTGAGGTTGACCAGTTCGGTGGGCACGCGTGGCCCGTCGTCGCTGTGTTCACCTGCGGCGGCGCGGGCGGCGGTGTCGAGGATGACCTCCAGCGCGTCGGCACGTATTTGTCCTGCGGTGCGCGGATCGCGGGATCCGACCACCACCCTGGTTGATCCCACCGGAAAGTGTTGACCCACAACGACGACCGCTACGGCCCTATCACCGCAGGACCATGACTCTGGATGGATTAACGGGTGCGGCATGAGGACTTGCGTTCCAGCCTCGACTTACGAGGTCTCGACCTCGACAAGCGCGGCCCGCGGATACGCCCTCGCTCCTCAGGTTACTCGACCAGCGGGAGGGTATCTTGAGAACTCCACAGTGAATCATGCGATCCGCCACTAGGTTCGGAGGTTCGAGGGCTGCCCGACGGCGGTGCGCAACGCCCGATTCCTAGCATTCCACCACACTCAGCGGCACATGGATGGCCAGCCCGCCCGTGGCGGTTTCCTTGTACTTGGCATGCATGTCGTGACCGGTGGCGCGCATGGTGGCGATCACCTGATCCAGGCTGACATGATGACTGCCGTTTCCGCGCAACGCCATTCGAGCCGCATTGATCGCCTTTCCGGCGGAGATCGCATTGCGTTCGATGCACGGGATCTGTACCAGGCCACCGATCGGATCGCAGGTCAGGCCGAGGCTGTGTTCCATCGCGATCTCGGCCGCGTTCTCCGCCTGGGCGGGCGTGCCACCGAGCACTTCGGCGAGTCCGGCGGCTGCCATGGCGGCCGCCGACCCGACCTCCCCCTGACAGCCCACATCGGCTCCGGATATCGAGGCCCGCTCCTTGATCAGCCCGCCGATCGCCCCGGCCGTCAGCAGGAATCGCACGGTCACATCGTCACGATCGCCTCGTCCGGCCTTGGTGTAGTTGCGGGCATAGTGCAGGACCGCCGGAATGATCCCGGCCGCACCGTTCGTCGGCGCGGTGACCACCCGCCCACCGGCCGCATTCTCTTCGTTCACGGCAAGCGCCACCAGGTTCACCCAGTCCTCCGCGAACTCGGCCGATCTGCACGGATCGTCGGCGATCAGCCGATCGTGCCATTGCCGCGCACGTCGTGCCACACGAAGCCCGCCGGGCAACGTTCCCTGCGTGCGCATTCCACGTTCGACGCAGTCGTCCATCACCGCAGCGATATCCAGGAGGCCCGCGTACACATCGTCGGCGGAACGGTCCCGTGCCTCGTTGGCCCAGACCACCTCGCTGATGGCCAGGTTCTCCCGGGTGCAGATGTCCAACAGTTCCTCGGCACTGCGGTATGCGTACTCCGGCTCGCCGGCGCCGCCATCGGCATGCGAATCATGCTCGGCCAGAACGAATCCACCACCCACCGAGTAGTACACCTCCCGAGCAAGGACCTCGCCATCCGCACCGAGTGCCCGCAACTCCATGGCATTGGGATGGCGTGGCAGGCATCGGTCACCGTGAAGTCCGATGTCCGCCACGGTGAACGGCAGGTCGACCGACCCCGCAACCAGCACGCGACCCGTCGCGGCGATGCGGGCCAGCGCGTGATCCTTGACCTCGGAGGTGATCGCCTCCGGTCGGTGACCCTCCAACCCCAGGAGAACCGCGGTGAAGGTTCCGTGGCCCGCGCCGGTCGCGGCCAACGACCCGAACAGGTCCACCTCGACATCGGCCAACTCGAGGAGCAGGCCACGCTCGGCGACCTCGGACGCGAACCGCGCCGCTGCCCGCATCGGACCCACCGTGTGCGAACTCGATGGTCCTATCCCCACCGAGTACAGATCGAAAACACTGACACACATGGACGTCACATCTCCAAACAAGGCGAATGGCGGTGGAAGGGAACTCCGACGACGCAACTCCCACTTCGTCGGGAGCGAGAACGGGACGGAAAGCAACGTGGGTGGTTGCTCCGTCGGCTGCGCGCGTAGCGTCATCGCCCGCGCACGTCGATGGCGTATGACCTGGCCTGATGCGAGGTGTCGTTGTCATCGGGAACTCCGTCGTCGCTGCGTCGGCTCCCACGGAAAAGGTGACACACCGCGGTTGACATCGCAACCCCAAACCCCCACACTTGTTGCATAGAGTGCGCAGCGTTGCGCAATACGCAACATCGATTCTCTGCTCGAGAGTCACTCCACACATCCGGTCGCCGACGATCCGGTTGTGGCCAACATCACACATCATCACATGCGAAATACGCTGGCCAAGAGAGGCTTTCCACGCCGATGACCGCACACTTCATCGCCGGCTCCACCGACCGGGCAACACCCCGCGACTCTCTCGACCCCGACACCCGTGACCTGATCGTCAGACGTGTCGCCGGCGAGAGTCTGCCCGCCGCGTTCTACACCTCACCGGACTTCTTCGACCGCGACATCGACGAGATCTTCTCCAAACAGTGGATCTTCGTCGCCGCCGAGGCGGAGATCGCCGAACCCGGCGACTACGTCACCATCAGCTTCGGCCGCCGATCGGTGATCGTGACCCGGGACGACAACGACGTGGTCCGCGCCCACCACAACGTCTGTCGCCACCGCGGTGCACGCCTGCTCACCGACCCCAACGGCTCCACCGGAACCATCGTCTGCGCCTACCACTCGTGGACCTACGGCATGGACGGGCGGCTGATGTTCGCCGACGCCCAGGCCCCCGACTTCGACAAGACCTGCTTCTCCCTCCGTACCGTGGCGGTCCGCGTCATCGCCGGCCTCGTCTTCATCTGCCTCGCCGAGCAACCGCCCACCGACATCGACGACGTCGCCGCCATCGTCGAGCCCTACCTCGCCCCCCACCGGATCGCCGAGGCCAAGGTCGCCAAGCAGACCGACCTCATCGAGAACGGCAACTGGAAACTCGCCATGGAGAACAACCGCGAGTGCTACCACTGCGGCGGACACCCCGAACTGCTCAACGTCTTCTTCCCCGTCTGGGGTTACAGCGACACCGACGCCGTCCCCGACCGCCTCGAACCGGTCACCGAACGCTACCGCCACGCCACCGCCGAGATGATCCAGACATGGGACCGACTCGGACTTCCCTACCCGAGAATCCAGCAACTCGACACGCGCCCCACCGGTTTTCACATCGAACGCGAAGCGATGGACCTTGCAGGCGAATCGTTCACCCTCGACGGCACCATCGCCTGTACCCGACCCCTGACCGACGACCTCCCCGACCGCCGGCTCGGCCGACTGTCGATGCACCTGCAGCCCAACATGTGGTTGCACATCACCGGTGACCACGCATTGCTGTTCTCGGTGATCCCCGTGGCACCCGACCACACCCTCGTCCGCACCACCTGGCTCGTCCACGCAGACGCCGTCGAAGGCGTCGACTACGACCTCGACCATCTCACCAGCGTCTGGGAGATCACCAACCAGCAGGACGCCGACCTCGTCGCCCTCGCCCACCAGGGCATCGCCGACCCCGCCTACGTCCCCGGTCCCTACGGACCGTCGGAGTTCCAGGTCGAAGCCTTCATCAACTGGTACATCACCACACTGCGCACCAATCTCGGACTCCCCCAGCCGGTTACCGGTATTGCGGAGAGTGCCTGATGAGTGAGCACCTATTGATCTGCATCGACCGGGTCCCCCTGACCCGAGACATGGCCACCTTCACCTTCCGCACGGTCGAACCGCACACCTTCGTGTTCAACCCCGGCCAATTCCTGACCATCGGCGTCACCATCGACGGCCGAACCGTCCAACGCTGCTACAGCATCTCCTCACCCCCCACCCGACCCGACACCCTGTCCATCTCCGTCAAACGCAAAGCCGGTGGGCATGTGTCGAACTGGTTGCACGACAACATGACCCCTGGGATGACCATGACCGCCAGCGGCCCCGTCGGCCGGTTCAGCTACATGGGCAAAGGCGCACAACGCTACCTGTTCATCTCCGCGGGCAGCGGCATCACCCCCGTCATGTCGATGGTGCGCGCCGCCACCGACGGCACCACCGATCACCCCTACCGCTCCGGCGACGAAACCGACATCGTCTTCATCCACAGCGCCCGCACCCTCGACGACATCCCGTTCCGCGCCGAACTCGAAGAACTGTCCATCGCCCACCCCGGTCTCGACGTCGCCTTCGCCCTCACCCGCCTCTCCGACGACGACACCACCGCCGCCTGGTCCGGACACCGCGGCCGACTCGACGCCGACACCCTCCTGCGGATGTGCCCCGACCTGGCCGCCCGCGAGGTCTTCCTTTGCGGCCCCGGGCAATTCCGCAGCGGCGTGCGCTCCGCACTCGTCGCCTCCGGGGCGAGTCTCGCCCACATCCACGAGGAGAGTTTCGGCTTCGTCCTCCCCACCCCCGGCGCCGACGACGCCGACGGAGTCACCGTCGACTTCACCCGACGCGCCCGCCGCGTCACCGTCACCGCCGGAAGCACCATCCTGGCCGCCGCGGCCGCCGCCGGCGTCACCCTCCCCTCCTCCTGCGGCGTCGGCCTCTGCGGCTCCTGCAAGGTCACCAAGGTCTCCGGCGACGTCGTCATGAACCACCAGGGCGGCATCCGCCGACGCGAAATCGAACAGGGGAAGATCCTGCTCTGCTGCTCCGAACCCATCTCCCCCGTCGTGATCGACTACTGAGGACCACACCATGAACACCCAGCCCGCTCGCTCCGCTCCCGGCGCCGAACTCCCCGAGCACCCCGACTTCCTCTGGCGCAACCCCGATCCCCAACCCACCTACGACGTCGTCATCGTCGGTGGCGGCGGACACGGCCTGGCCACCGCCCACTACCTGGCCCGCAATCACGGCATCACCAATGTCGCCGTGCTGGAACGTGGTTGGCTGGCCGGCGGCAACATGGCCCGCAACACCACCCTCATCCGGTCCAACTACCTGTGGGACGAGAGCGCCGGCATCTACGAGCACTCCCTCAAGCTGTGGGAGGGACTCGAGGACGAACTCGGCTACCCGATCCTGTTCAGCCAGCGCGGCGTACTCAACCTCGCCCACACCGAACAGGACGTCCGCGACTCCATCCGCCGCGTCGAGGCGAACCGGCTCAACGGAATCGACGCCGAATGGCTCGATCCCAAACAGGTCGCCGAGGTCTGCCCCATCGTCAACACCGCCGACAGCATCCGCTACCCGGTGATGGGCGCCACGTTCCAGCCCCGCGGCGGAATCGCCAAACACGACTGGGTCGCCTGGGGTTTCGCCCGCAGTGCCAGTGACGCCGGCATCGACATCATCCAGAACTGCGAGGTCACCGGCTTCGAGACCACCGACGGCACCGTCACCGCCGTCAATACCACCCGCGGACGCATCGGCGCGGGCACCGTGGCACTCTGCGCGGCCGGCCACACCTCCACCCTCACCGACCAACTCGGCTTCGGCCTCCCCCTGCAAAGTCACCCGCTGCAGGCTCTGGTCTCCGAACTCCTCGAACCCATCCACCCGACCGTCGTCATGTCGAATGCCGTGCACGTGTATGTGTCCCAGGCGCACAAGGGTGAACTGGTGATGGGCGCAGGCGTCGACTCCTACAACGGTTACGGCCAGCGCGGCGCCTTCCACATCATCGAACGGCAGATGGCCGCGGCCGTGGAACTGTTCCCGATCTTCGCCCGCGCCCGACTGCTCCGCACCTGGGGCGGCATCGTCGACGTCACCCCCGATGCCTCCCCCATCCTCGGAGCCACCCCGTACGACAACATGTTCGTCAACTGTGGCTGGGGTACAGGCGGTTTCAAGGCCACACCGGCGGTCGGCTGGTGCCTGGCCCACACCATCGTCACCGGCACACCGCATCCGATCAACGCCCCGTTCACCATCGAACGATTCACCACCGGCGAACTCATCGACGAACACGGCGCCGCAGCCGTCGCCCACTAGCCAACTCTCTCAGCCCATCCCAGCACGGAGAACCTCATGCAAATGATCCCCTGCCCCCACTGCGGGCCGCGTGACGAGATCGAATTCCACTACGGTGCCGCCGCCGGCATCGCCTACCCGGCACAGCCGGAGTCCCTCGACGACGCCGACTGGGGTGCCTACCTCTTCTACCGTCCCAACCCGAAAGGTGCACTCGCCGAACGCTGGTGCCACAGCGCCGGATGCCGACAATGGTTCACCATCACCCGCGACACCGTGACCTACGCCTTCACCGGCGGACCCACCGCATCAGCGATCACCGCATCGTCCTCCACTGCATCGGCCCCCACCGAATCTGCCCCGACTGCAGCGGCCGCCACCTCCGAGGCCCTCTCATGACCCGCTCACTCACCGGCATGCGTACCCCCACCGGCGGTCGCATCGACCGCACCCGGCCGATCGACTTCGTCTTCGACGGCGTCACCTACTCCGGATACGCCGGCGACACCCTCGCATCCGCGTTGCTCGCCAACGGTATTCACACCATCACCAGCAGCGTCAACCTCGGTCGCGTTCGCGGCATCACCGGTTCCTGGTCCGAGGACGCCACCGCACAGGTCGGCATCGACGCCCCGTACAGCGAACCGATGGTGCCCGCCACCACCATCGAACTGTGCCCCGGAATGGTGGCGCACGGCGTCCCCGGATGGGGCAAGCTTTCCGCCGACATCGACGCGGCCCGTTACGATTCCCTGCACCATCATCCCGATGTGCTCGTCGTCGGCGCGGGTGCCGCCGGTCTGATGGCGACACTCATGGCCGGGCGCGCCGGAGCACGCGTCATGCTCGTCGACGAACGCCCCGAGGCCGGCGGCATCACTCCCGGCGCGCCGTGGGTGGCCGACGCTCTCGCCGAAATCGATGCACTACCCACCGTCACCCGCCTGCAACGTACCACCGCCTTCGGCGCCTACGACGACGGTTTCGTCCTCGCAGTCGAGCGCCGCACCGACCACCTGCAGCGTGTCGACGACGCCCCGGAGATCTCCCGCCAACGCATCCACCGCATCCGGGCCCGCCGCATCGTCGTCGCGACCGGTGCCCATGAGCGTCCGATCGTGTTCGCCGCCAACGATCTTCCGGGTGTCATGCTCGCCGGTGCCGCCGCCGACTACCTCCACCGCCACGGAGTGCTGGTCGGACACCGCGCCGTCGTGTTCACCGCGGGCGACGCCGCCTATGCGGATGCCTTCGCACTGGCCGAGGCGGGCGTCACCATCTCCGCCATCGTCGACGTCCGAACCCAGGTGTCCGACGATCTGCACGACACCGCTTCCCGCCGCGGCATCACCATCCGCACCGGCGACGCCGTCACCTCAGCGCTGGGTACCGAGCATGTCAGCGGTGTCGAACTCCGCGACGGCACCCGCCTGGACTGCGACACGGTCCTGGTCTCCGGCGGCTGGAATCCGGCCGCCCACCTGTGGAGTCAGCTCCGCGGAACCATTGCTTTCGACGCCGCCGCGGCCGCCTTCCTGCCGACGGGCTCGCTCCCCGGCGTCGAGATCACGGGTGCTGCAGCAGGTTTGCTCACGATCGGGTCGTGCCTCACCGACGGCCGACGCGCCGGTCTCGCCGCCCTACGCTCGCTTCGGATTCCGCTTCCGGAGTTGCGGGTCGTTCCCCGTACCGTCGACCGCACCCCCGCGGCCACGGCCACCTACTGGCGCGTCCCCGAGGCCGACCCCACGATCTCGTTCGTCGATCTGCAACGTGACGCCACCGTCGCCGACATCGAACGCGCCGTCGGGGCCGGGATGTCCTCGGTCGAACATGTCAAGCGCTACACCACCATTGGTACCGCGCATGATCAGGGGAAGACATCCGGTATCGTGGCCTCCGGCATCGTCGCCGAGCTTCTCGGTATCGACGTCTCCGACGCCGGCACCACCACCTTCCGGCCGCCGTACACACCGGTGTCCTTCGCCGCGCTGGCCGGCCGCGACCGCGGTGACCTCTACGATCCGATCCGGCGTACACCGCTGCACGCGTGGCATATGGACCGCGGCGCTGTCTTCGAGGACGTCGGAGCGTGGAAGCGGCCCCGTTTCTATCCACGCGGAGGCGAGGACATGGACACCGCGGTGCTTCGTGAATGTGCCGCCGTGCGTTCCGGTGTCGGCATCCTCGACGGTTCCACCCTCGGCGTCATCGACGTCGCCGGCCACGACGCACCCGCCTTCCTCGACATTCTCTACACCAACCTGATGAGCAGCCTGAAGATCGGCAAGATCCGCTACGGCGTGATGTGCGGACCCGACGGCATGGTGAAAGACGACGGCACCGTGATGCGGATCGCCGAAGACCGCTACACCGTCTACACCACGACCGGCAACGCCGCGGCCATCCTGGACTGGATGGAGGAGTGGCATCAGACCGAATGGCCGCATCTGCAGGTGTTCACCACCTCGCTCACCGATCACGTGGCCACCTTCCCCGTCGTCGGCCCACGCTCGCGCGACGTCGTCGGCGCGGTCTTCGACGACCTCGACGTCACCAACGATGCCTTCGCCTTCATGGACTGGCGCGACACCACGTACCGGGGCGTCCCGATACGGATCGGCCGGGTCAGCTTCTCCGGTGAACTCGCCTATGAGGTCAACGTCGCCGCCGAGTACGCCGAGGTTCTCTGGCGCGCGCTGATCGACGCGGGCGAACCGCACGGCATCACCCCGTACGGCACCGAGACCATGCACGTGCTGCGCGCGGAGAAGGGCTATCCGATCATCGGGCAGGACACCGACGGCACGGTCAGTCCCCACGATCTGGGCATGGGTTGGGTGGTGTCGAAGAAGAAGCCCGACTTCATCGGCAAGCGCTCCTTCTCCCGGCCGTCCAATCAGGACCCGTTGCGCAAGCATCTGATCGGGCTGCTCCCCGTGGACGGGCAGACGAAACTCCCCGAGGGATCGCAGATCATCGCGCACTGCGCCGATCGCCTCCTGCCGCCACCTCCGATCCCCATGCTCGGCCACGTCACCTCCGGTTACCTCAGCGCCGAGCTTGGCCGACCGTTCGCCCTCGCCCTCGTCAAGGGTGGTCGCGACCTGATCGGTACCCGCCTCGACGTTCCCGTCGGTGACCGCCTGATCGAGGTCGAGGTCACCTCACCAGTTTTCGTCGATCCCGAAGGAGCCCGACGCGATGGCTGACGCCACTTCTACCTCCCTGCAACCGGTTTCGCCACTCGCACGGTGGCGCGACAGATTCTCCACCCTTGCCCCGGCCATTCTCCTCGCGGAATCACCGGTCGCGCAGGTCGTCGTGCGGACCACCGACGCCACCGTGATCGCCCAACTCGACCTTCCCGCCGCATGCCAGGTCCGTCGCGCCGACGACGAAGTCGCGATCTGGCTCGGACCGGACGAATGGTTGCTGTGTCGTCCCGGCGTCACCGGTCACGACTACCTCGCCGAGATCGCATCGAAGCCGACCGACACCTCCGGCGTGTACCTGATGGACGCCACCGGCCAGCGCACCCGACTCCTCCTGGGCGGTCGATTCGCCACCACCATCCTCGCCCACGGCTGCGCCATCGATCTGCATCCGGAGTCCTTCGGACCGGACGAGGCCGCGCAGACGCTACTCGCGCAAGCCGGAATCATTCTGCACCGCAACTGCACCGGCGACGAAGAGACCGATCCGCAGTTCGCGGTGTTCGTTCGCACGTCGTTCGCCGACTACCTCGCCCACTGGCTCGTCGACGCGTCGGTGGAGTACGTGACCAGCCCAGAAAGCGCACGCTCATGACCACCACCTTCATCCTCACCCTGCGTTGCCCGTCGCGCAGCGGCATCATGCACGCCGTCTCGTCGTTCCTCTACAGTCACGGCTGCGAGGTCCTCGATCACCGGCAGTACGACGACCCGGTCACCCACACCCTGTTCGTCCGAACAGAATTCGCCTCCGCTCGGGAATCCAGCGCGGCGGACATGACCCGCGCCTTCGATCACCTCGCCGCCGGCATCGGCGCCGAGTTCGAGATCAACGACCAGTCACCGCAACACATCCTGGTGATGGTCTCCAAGCTCGGTCACTGCCTCAACGACCTCATCTTCCGCTGGCGGGCCGGCACACTCGGCGGTGACCTGGTCGCCGTGGTGTCCAATCACACCGACCTTGAACCGATGGCCACCTCGGCCGGCCTTCCGTTCCATCATGTGCCGGTCACCCCGGACACCAAGGCGCAGGCCGAGTCCCGGCTCCTGGAACTCACCGACGCCCACAACGCCGACCTGGTGGTACTCGCCCGCTACATGCAGATCCTCTCCGACGAGACCTGCACTGCCCTGCGTGGCCGCGCCATCAACATCCACCACTCTTTCCTGCCCGGATTCAAGGGCGCCAAGCCGTATCACCAGGCACATCAGCGCGGCGTCAAATATGTCGGCGCCACAGCCCATTACGTGACGCCCGACCTCGACGAGGGACCGATCATCGAGCAGGAGGTGATCCGCATCGATCACACCCACGACCCCCGGCGGCTCGCCACCGTCGGCAGCGACGCCGAAGCTCTGGCGCTGTCCCGGGCGGTGCGCTGGCACAGCGAGAACCGTGTCCTCATGAACGGCACCAGCACGGTGGTGTTCAGTTGAGCCACTCCCACCGCCCCGACCCGCGTGATCCGCACCCCCACCAGAAAGACCTCCCATGAGCACACCGAAAGTCGTGATCGTCGGCGCCGGCATCGTCGGTACCTCCCTCGCCGACGAGCTCACCGCGCGCGGCTGGACCGACATCACCGTCCTCGACCGCGGCCCCCTCTTCGCCACCGGCGGATCGACCTCGCACGCACCGGGTCTCGTCTTCGCCACCAACCCGTCAAAGACCATGACCGAACTCGCCTCCTACACCTGCGAGAAGTTCTCTGCGCTCGAACACCCCGACGGTTGGTGTTTCAACCACGTCGGCGGACTCGAGGTCGCCACCACCGACGTCCGGTGGGGCGACCTGCACCGCAAGGCGGGTTGGGCGGCCTCCCGCGGCGTCGACCACGAACTCCTCACGCCCGAGCAGTGCGCCGCCAAGTACCCGCTCCTCGACCCCGACCTCATCGTCGGCGGCCTGTTCACCCCGCGTGACGGGCTGGCCAAGGCGATGCGCGCCGTCGAGGCGCAGGCCACCCGCGCCGCAAGCCGCGGTGCCCGATTCGTCGGGCATCAGGAGGTCATCGACGTCGTCGAGGAGAACGGCGAGGTGCGCGGCGTGCGTACCGCCACCGGCGTCGTCGACGCCGACATCGTGGTGTGCTGCACCGGATTCTGGGGCAAGGAGTTCGGACGGCGTGTCGGTTTGACGATCCCACTGGTGCCGATGGCCCACCAGTACGCCTACACCACACCCCTGGAATCCCGTGCGGGCGTCAACTCCGCACTCGCCGAGGCATCCCTGCCCATCCTGCGCCACCAGGATCACGACCTCTACTACCGCGAACACGGCGACCGCCTCGGCATCGGCTACTACGGTCACCGTCCGATGCCGTCGGATGTCACTGCCCTCGACTACGATTCGACGATCTCCCTCGACGAGATGCCGTCGAAACTGATGTTCACCCCCGACGACTTCGCCGAGGCCTGGGAGCAGACCACCCGCCTCATCCCGGAACTGGCCACCGGCAAGGTCGACGAGGGATTCAACGGCATCTTCTCCTTCACACCCGACGGGCACTCGGTGGTCGGCGAGCACCGCGACCTGTCCGGATTCTGGGTCGCCGAAGCCGTGTGGGTCACCCACTCCGCGGGCATCGCCCGCACCCTGGCCGAGACGCTGGTCGAGGGCACGCCCTCGGTCGACACCCACGAATTCGACCTGTACCGCTTCGAAACGGCGGCCCTCACCGACGATTTCATCCTCACCACCAGCTCACAGTCCTTCGTCGAGGTCTACGACGTCATCCACCCGCACGATCAGCGCAAGGCACCCCGGCAGGTCCGCACCAGCCCGTTCTACGACCGGCAGGCCGCGCTCGGCGCCGAGTTCTGGGAGGCCGGCCTGTGGGAGCGTCCCGCCTGGTTCGAGTCGAACCGGCATGTGCTGGACGCACTCGTCGCCGACGGAGTGACCATCCCGCAACGGGATTCGTGGTCGGCGCGGCACTGGTCGCCGATCGCGGTTGCCGAGGCGGCCCACACCCGCAGTCACGTCGCCCTGTACGACATGACGCCACTGACCCGTTACGAACTCGCCGGTCCCGGTGCGCTGGATCTGTTGCAGCGGCTGACCACCAACAACCACGCGAAGTCGGTCGGGTCGGTGACCTACACCTTGATGCTCGACGAGAACGGTGGTGTGCGTTCGGATCTCACCGTGGCACGCCTCGCCGAGAACGTGTTCCAGATCGGCGCCAACGGCCCCATCGATTTCGACTGGATCAGCCGGCATCTCCCCGCCGACGGCAGCGTCACCCTGCGCGACATCACCGGCGCCACCTGCTGTCTGGGCCTGTGGGGACCGCTGGCCCGCGACGTACTGGCACCGCACACCCCCACCGACCTCACCAATGACGGCCTGAAGTACTTCCGCTGCGTGGCCACGACCATCGGGTCGATCCCGGTGACGCTGATGCGCGTGTCCTACGTCGGCGAATTGGGTTGGGAGATCTACACCGACGCCGAGTACGGACGCGGCCTGTGGGATCTGCTGATGACCGCCGGCGCCGACCAGCAGATCATCCCGGCCGGCCGTATCGCGTTCAACGCGCTGCGCATCGAGAAGGGTTACCGGTCGACGGGCACCGACATGACCATCGAGCACACCCCCGACGCCGCCGGTCTGGGCTTCGCGGTGCGGATGACCAAGGACGACTTCATCGGCAAAGACGCACTTGCCGAACGGCAATCGTCGGTTACCTTGCGTACCATCGCGTTCACCGACCCCGCCGCCGTGGTCCTCGGCAAAGAACCGGTCAGCGTCGACGGCACCGTTCGCGGTTACGTCACCAGCGCGGGCTGGTCACCCACCTTCGGCGCATGCCTGGCCTATGCGTGGCTGCCCACCGACACCGCCGACGGCACCTCCGTTCAGGTCGCCTATCTGCAGCACACCTACGAGGCCGTCGTCACCGCCGACCCGGTCGTCGATCCCCAGATGAATCGAATCCGGAAGTAGGACAACCCATGACGAAACCCGTCGGCACCGACCAATCGATAACCGGACGATTCCGGTCGATCACCCGACCGCAACTGGACCCGACCGTCTTCGGTGTCACCGCCGCCCTCGTCGTCGGATTCCTCATCTGGGGTCTGCTCGCACCGGACAACCTGGCGTCGGTCGGCGCCACCGTGCTGGCCTGGATCACCGCCAATCTGGGGTGGCTGTTCGTCCTCGCCGCAACCGGTTTCGTGATCTTCGCGGTCTGGCTGGCCGTCAGCAGGTACGGCCGCATCCCGCTCGGCAAGGATGGCGAAAAGCCCGAGTACCGCACGATCAGTTGGATTGCGATGATGTTCAGCGCCGGAATGGGCATCGGCCTGATGTTCTTCGGCGCCTACGAACCGCTGTTCCACTACGTCGAGGCCCCACCCAACACCGACGTCAACGACATCGGGGTGGCGATGGCGACCACGATGTTCCACTGGGGATTTCACCCGTGGGCGATGTACGCCGTCGTCGGCCTGGCCATTGCCTACAGCACCTACCGCCTCGGCCGCACCCAGCTGATGAGCGCGGTGTTTGCCCCGCTGCTCGGCGGTTCCACCAACGGGCCGGTCGGCAAACTCATCGACATCCTGGCGATCTTCGCGACCCTGTTCGGCACCGTCGCGTCATTGGGACTCGGTGCCCTGCAGATCGGTTCGGGCCTGAGCAAGATCGGCTGGGTCGACGAGCCGTCGACGATGCTGCTGGTGGCGATCATCGCCATCCTCACGGCCTGCTTCGTCGCCTCGGCGGTGTCCGGCATCTCCAAAGGCATTCAGTGGCTGTCGAATACGAACATGGTCCTTGCGGTGATCCTGGCCGTCTTCGTCTTCGTCGTCGGCCCGACCGTCTTCATCCTCAACGTGCTGCCCACCACCCTCGGCGCCTACGCCAACGACATCACCGCCTTCTCGGCACGATCGTCGGCCACCGTGGACGCCGACGGCGCGGCCTGGCTGTCGAGCTGGACGATCTTCTACTGGGCGTGGTGGGTGTCGTGGACCCCGTTCGTCGGGATGTTTCTGGCGAAGATCTCCAAGGGCCGCACCATCCGCGAGTTCGTGGTCGGCGTGATGGTGGTGCCGACGGCGGTCTCGCTGGTGTGGTTCGCGATCTTCGGTGGCACCGCCATCCGTGAACAGATGACCGGCGTCCTGGGATTCAACGCCGCCACCGCGGCCAGCGAGGACACCCTCTTCGACGTGTTGTCACACCTACCGTGGACCGGGATCGCCTCGGCGTTGGTGATGATCCTCGTCGCGATCTTCTTCGTCTCCGGCGCCGACTCGGCGTCTCTCGTAATGGGGACACTGAGCGAACGCGGGGCGCACGAGCCGACCCGCGCGGTCACCATCTTCTGGGGCACGGTGACCGGCGCGGTGGCCGCCCTGCTGCTGGCGATCAGTGGCGACGACGGCCTCAACGGCATCAAACAGATGGCGATCATCGCGGCGTTGCCGTTTCTCATCGTGATGATCGGGATGTGTGTGTCGCTCTACCTCGACCTGCGGCACGACCCGCTGATCGTGGCCCGGACCCAACTCACCGAGCAGGTCGACGAGCACGTCCGCCGGCAGGCCGAATCGATCGCCACCGGCGAGATGGACGTGGTGACCGTCGTCGACGACGAGGTCGTCGCCGTGGCGGAGACCGTGACGTCCGCGGAGACGCCATGACGCTGGCCCACCCACCACGCACCCGCAACGGCGCGGGTGCGTTCCCGGGGGTGCCGCCGCGGTCGTCTACAGTGGGCACCATCATGGCCACGCAGGAGAACAGGACCGGCGACGAGGCCCCCACGCCGTCCGGAGCCGTCCAATCCGTCGATCGTGCACTGGCCGTCCTGGAACTCATCGGCGCGATGGGGTCGGCGGGCATCACCGAACTGGCCGCCGAACTCGGCGTCCACAAGTCGACGGTGTCGCGCATCGTGGGCTCGCTGGAGTCCCGTGGCTTCGTCGAGCCCGAACCCGGCAGCCGCAAGTATCGCATCGGTTTCACCGTTGTGCGCCTTGCCAGTTCGACCAACGCCTCATTCGATCTGTCCAAGCAGGGCCAGGAGATCTGCGAGAAGCTGGCCGGCGAGTTCGGTGAGACCACCAACCTCGCCGTCCTCGGCGGTAATCAGGCGGTCAACATCGTTGAGGCACAGGGCACCTCGAGTGTCGCCCTGCAGACGTGGGTGGGTCAGACCTCACCCGCGCATGCCACGTCGTCGGGCAAGGTGCTATTGAGCGCGTTGTCCGACAACGAGATCCGCGAACTGTTCGCCGGCGGCCTCACCCGCTACACCGATCACACGATCACCGACATCGAGGCACTCCTGGCCGATCTGGCGCAGGTCCGCGAGCGCGGGTGGGCCATCGCCGACGAGGAACTCGAGGTCGGTCTGGTCGCGATCGCCGCGCCGATCCGTGATCAGACCGGCGCGGTGATCTCGGCCCTGAGCGTGTCCGGGCCGCGGTACCGCGTCGACCCCGACCACGCCGCGGACATCGCTGCCCAGGTCACCGCCGCAGCATCAGAACTGAACTCGCGCTTCGGCTTTCGGGGTTGATACTCCGCCTCCGGCCGGCGGCCACACCATCGGCCGGAATCGAGCACCGACGGCGGGCCGGGCGACCGTTGCCCGCGGTCAGTTCGCGATCGACGACACCGGCGCCGCCGACGAACCCGCCGGTCGATCACTGGCGCTGCGGAAGAGCACCGACTCCAGCGCCCAGCGGCCGGATCCGATGAAGACGAGCAGCAGCAGCGACCAGCAGAACAGTGCCGCCGAGTCGCCGTCGTTCTGGATCGGAAGCATCCCGTCGCCGAGATGCTTCCAGAAGTAGGCCACGGCCATCGACCCGGAACCGATGAATGCAGCGATCCGCGTTCCGACGCCCAGCATGACCATCAGCCCGCCGACGAGCTGAATCGCCGCCGCCCACCAGGACGGCCACGCCCCGAACTCGGCGGTGGAACCGCCGTAGGGCGCGACCGGCCAGGCGAACAGCGTGGACGTGCCGTGGCAGAAGAACAGGAAGCCGACGATGATCCGGAAGATCCCGATCGCCCAGGGCGCAGCCTTATCAAGTGAGGTAAGCATTGCCTAACTATCACAATGCTTGCATGATCAACCAATAGCTGTGAGGTAACTGTGAGCTACCTCACGGGAGCGGATCGCCCGCCGTCAGCTCCCCCGCTTGATCCATTCCTCAAGGTGGGGGGCCTCCTCGGCGATCGTGGTGCCGTCCCCGTGACCGGTGTAGACCTTGGTCTCGGGATCGAGGACGAAGATCTTGTCGCGGATGGATTCGATGATCGTCGGGAAGCTCGAGAACGAGCGCCCCGTCGCCCCGGGGCCACCCTGGAACAGGGTGTCGCCACTGAAGAGCACTCCGGCCTCGGGCACGTAGATCACCGACGACCCCGGCGAATGCCCGGGCGTGTTGATCACCGTCAACGTCGTCCCCGCGACCTCGATCTGCTGCCCGTCGGACAGATCCTCGTGCTCGACGTCGGGATGGGTGTCGTTCCACAGCATGTCGTCACCGGGATGCAGCAGGATCGGCGCGCCGGTCTCTTTGGACAGTTCCGGTGCCACGGTCACGTGGTCATTGTGGCCGTGCGTGAGCACGATCGCCTTGACTGTGCGGTCGCCGACCGCCGCCAGGATCGGCGCCGCCGAATGCGCGGCGTCGATGATGACCACCTCGTCGTCGTTGCCGACCAGCCAGATGTTGTTGTCGACATCCCAGGTCCCGCCGTCGAGCGAGAATGTCCCCGACGTGACGACATTGTCGATACGCAGGTCGCTCACTGCTTGACCTCGACCACCGAGCGCAGCACCTTGCCGGCCTCCATCGCCGAGAACGCGGCCTCGACGTCGCCGAGTCCGACCCGTTCGGTGACGAACTTCTCCAGCGGCAGCCGACCCTGCTCGTAGAGGTCGATGAGCATCGGGAAGTCGCGCTCGGGCAGGCAGTCGCCGTACCACGACGACTTCAGCGAACCGCCGCGGGAGAAGAAGTCGACCAGCGGCATCTCCAGGGTCATCTCCGGGGTCGGCACCCCGACCAGGACCACGGTTCCGGCCAGATCCCGCAGGTAGAAGGCCTGCTTCCAGGTCTCCGGGCGGCCCACCGCGTCGACGACCACGTCGACACCGAAGCCGTCGGTGAGGTCCTGCACGGCTGTGACGACGTCGTCGACCTCGGCACCGTTGATGGTGTGGGTGGCACCGAGATCCTTCGCCCACTCCAACTTCGAGGCGTCCCGGTCGATCGCGATGATCGTGGTGGCACCGGCCAGTCGCGCGCCGGCGATCGCCGCGTCACCGACACCACCGCAGCCGATGACGGCCACCGAATCGCCACGGCCGACGTTGCCGGTGTTCATCGCGGCGCCGAGGCCGGCCATCACACCGCAGCCGAGGAGCCCGGCGACGGCCGGGTCGGTGTCGGGGTTGACCTTGGTGCACTGACCCTCGTGGATGAGGGTTTTCTCGATGAACGCCCCGATGCCCAGGGCGGGGGTGAGTTCGGTGCCGTCGGCCAGCGTCATCGCCTTGCTGGCGTTGTGGGTGTTGAAGCAGTACCACGGGCGTCCGCGCTTGCAGGCGCGACACTCGCCGCAGACGGCGCGCCAGTTGAGGACGACGAAGTCGCCGACCTCGACGTGGGTGACGTCGGACCCGATCGCCTCCACGACGCCGGCCGCCTCATGGCCGAGGAGGAAGGGGTACTCGTCGTTGATCCCGCCCTGCTTGTAGGCGAGGTCGGTGTGGCAGACGCCGCAGGCAGCGATCTTGACGATCACATCGTGCGCACCCGGGTCGGGAACCACCACGTCCACCAGTTCGGTCGGCGCATTCTTGCTGCGCGAAATAACTCCCTTGACCGTCTGCGACATATCCGCTTCTCAATCCTCTCGATGACAGAAACCGTTGACACCTGCGACATGCACGTGCCGTACCCAGTGTTGTCGGGGTCGGGAACACATGCATCCATCCGAATGGATGGTTCTACCTAGACGAAAGTACAGACCGGCCCGACCACGTTCCTTCGGCCCGCTGTTATTCGGCGACGATGCCCGCACTCGCCGCGAGCAGGCCCGCCTCCCCACGGTTGGACACCTTGAGCTTCTGCAGGATCGCCGTGACGTGGAACTTCACCGTGCTCTCCGACACTCCGAGCGCCGCGGCGATCGCCTTGTTACGGCGGCCGAGTGCGAGGTGCCCGAGCACCTCCACCTCACGGGGATTCAGCGCCGAGAGCCGATCCTCGTCGGGCCGGGCCGCCGACGCCGCGAGCGGAATCCGCGCCGACACCCGCGTCCCCCACCCTGGGATCGACTCCACCTCGAGCTCCCCGTTGAGCGCCTGCAGCCGACCGGCCAGCTGCCGGGCGAGCAACTCGCCATCGAGCTCACCCGGTCCCTGATCACGGATGTCGACGACGAGGTCATCGCCACTGCTGTCCCACTCGATGCGCACCCGCGCCAGCTCCGGTTGGGCGGCGACGGCCACCGCCGCCGCGCGCACGATGGCCCGCGCACCGTGTGCGATCTCCCCGGGCAGCGGACTGCCGTCGACCGACGGGCCGACGTAGTCGACGTCGGCGGCAAGGTGACGCAAGGCCGGTTCGAGTTCGGCCTGCAGCCGACGAAACGCCGTGGTCACCGCTTCGGTGGCGAGCTTGCGGTCGGTGTCACCGACCGCGCGCAGGGTGATCAGCGCCGACGATGCCGTCTCCGCGGCCGTCGACCGCGCCGTCCGATCGTCCAGGTCGCGCGAACGCAGGGTGCCCAGCACGGACGCCAGAGTGTCCTCGTGCGCCTCAGTGAGCTGCGCGATCGTCCGGGCGCGCTCACTGGACGCGGCCCGCGACTCGGCCAGGTAATCGGGACTCGCCTGGGCGACCTGCTGCCGGATCGACACCGCGACGATCGCGAACCAGGCCGCCAGCAGCTCCTTCGACGTCCCCGTCCCCGATCTGCTCCGTCTGGGGACCAGCACCAACAGTGTGTCGGTCGCGTCGCGAACGGCGCGGATCGGCCGGCGCGCACCACCGAGGACGGCGTCGAGTTCACTCACCTCGCCGACGCCGACGGTGTTCTTGATCTGATCGAGTTCGTCGATGGTGGCGCGCTCGACGATGTCCGGGGTCCCGGCCACCTTGCGCGGTCGTCCGGTGCATTCGCGGGTGAAGATGATCAATGCCTCGTGGGCATCCGTCGGCGCGAGGAATCGCGAGAATCGCACCGCGATCTCGGGCAGCGGACCGTCGATGACGGCGCACAATTGCTGCCACTGCCCGATGGGCGAGGCGAGACGCGGTTCGATACTCACCGGTCCATTGCACCCCGCCGGCGGGCCGGGTGCCAAACGTCGGGTTACCGCGGCGTCGCCTCAGCGAGTCACTTCAGTGCGGCGATCAACTGCGCCTTCGTCATCGACGAGTACCCCTTGATGCCCTTGGCCTTGGCCTGCGTACGCAATTCGGCGACGGTGGGACCGCTCCGCGACGCACGCTGTGTGGCCTTGGCGGGGGTCTGCTTCGCGGGGGTCTGCTTGGCGGGGGTCTGCTTGGCGGGTGCAGGTTTGGCGGGAGCAGCCTTCGCCGGCGCGGGTTTGACGGGCGCAGGCTTGGCCGGATCGGGTGTCGCCGGGGCGGGCTTCTTCTCACCCGGTGCCGCCACACCCCATGCGGCGGTGGCCTTCTGCGCCGGACTCTTACCGTCCGACGACGGTGGGGTGGACAGTGTCGACGACGCCGGTGGGGTGGACGGCGCCGCTGTCGACGGAGTCGCGGGGGTCGACTTCGGTTGCGCTGCAGGCTTCGTGGCAGGCTTTGGCTCCGCCGGTTTCTCGGCGGCGGGTTTCTTCTCGGCAGGCTTGGACTCGGCCGGTTTCGACTCGGCGGCCTTCTTCTCGGCCGGCTTCGTTTCGGCCGGTGTCGCGTCCGCCTTCGGCTCAGCAGACGTCGGCCTCGGGCCCTTGTCGGATCCCAGTCCAACGACCTTCAGCAGTTCGGTGCGCAGATTCGCGACGTCACGTTCGGAGCGTTTGATGCGTTTGCGGGCCGCCTTCTCCACTCGTGCCAGATCGGTGGTCAGCCGACCGATCTCGGACTCCAGCCGCGCAATGGCCTTGTCCTTCTTGCTCTCACCGGTCTTCTTGAGTTCATCGGTCTTCTTGAGTTCATCGGTCTTCTTGGGTTCATCGGTCTTCTTGGGTTCGCCGGCCTTCTTACCCGCATCCTTCTTGCCCACGCCCACATTCCTCCCATACCCGCCTACCTCGGCCGGGTCTCAGGGTAGTACCCTGCGTGCGCACGAGGCAGGTGTCTGCGGCGTTCGGCGTGTTCGCCCGACGCACCCCGCTACCTCGCCGGCCTCGATCTCCACAGGTACACCGCGCAACCGACCACCGACCATCCGGCGAGCACCAGGAACGGCCAAACATATTGGTGATCCGGGAAATACACGGCGGTGTGCTGCGCGTTGACCGATGCTCCGGGCGGTAACCATCCACCGATGGTGGCCAGCAGGCGCGGAAGCAACGGCCACGACACCGCCCCTCCGGAGGACGGATTGCCCAGCAGCACCATCACCAGCCAGGTCGGGATCATTGCCCACCGACCGAACAATGAACTGAACATCGTGAACACCATGCCGCAGGTGAACAGCGTCAAGGTGAGGATGAACCACGACTCCACGAACGGCAGGTCCAGCGCTCCGAGAAGCCAGTCGGCGACCGCGGCCATCCCGAATCCACCGAGTATCGAGTACGCCGCGGTGAATCCAATTCTCTCCCAAGGTCGTAACGACCTGGCGTGCACTCCGAGTTGTACGGCGCCGACGAATCCGACGATCACCGACGCGAGCGTCATGTAGAAGATGGTGAGCCCGTGCGGATCTCCGTCCTGCAGCGGCTTGATGTCGGTGACGGTGACGGTGAATCCGGCCTTCTCCAGAACCGGCGGCATCGACTCCTCCAGCAGGGTGGCCACCGTCTGACCGGAGGCGCCGCTCACGTCGAGAGCGAGATGCGTCGACCCCGACCGTGTCTCGATGATCGCGAACACCTTCTGGTCATCGATCAGCTCCAGAGCCTCCGACCGGTCGTCCACATGCCGCACCTGGAGCGAACTTCCTAGTGCGACTTCGAGTTCGGGCTCCAGCGCCGCAGCGGTCGACGGCGCCAGGGTGCCGACGACGACGATCGGGATGTTCTCCGGTTTGGGGTTGGCCGTCGCGTACGTGTAGGACGCGACGAACAGTGTTGCCGCGCAACCCAGGATCAGCACCAGCACGGTCGCCGGCAGAAACCGGGAGCCACGGAATTCGTCCCATGCCCGACGCACTCGGGTGTCAGTCATCGTCAGCCGAGTCGGCGCGCAATTCGAGGCCGTGACTCACGGCGCGCCCGATGACGTCCTCGTACAGATCGGCGTTGTCCGGTGCGGTGGTCAGGGTGAACACCAGCGCTTCCGGTGTGCTCACGAGTTCGGCGTGAGCGGCGCCGTCACCCATCTCGAGCGTGCCGGTGCCGGTCGCCGCCTCCCACCGGGTGACCGACCGCCGACTCAGATGCGAGGCGAGTTGGTTGTCGTAGCGGGCCGCGCGATCGGTGGCCACCGTCGCGATGCTGGTGATGGTGTTCAACGTGAATTCCTCTCTCACCGTGCGGCGGTCGGCACCTGCGCCGACATCGACGGGTACACCGTCCGGGCGTTGCCTTCGCCGATCGCGTGTCGTCGTCGGGTGTGGCAGTGGCGGTCTCGATGCCGCGGCGGGTGTCACGTTACTCGTAGGGATGACATCGAGGAGCGGATCGACGGCGCAACGTGACGGCGCTCTCCCCACCACTGACGGCGCTCACCTGAGCGCTGTCAACGTCATGGCAAGCGCCGTCAACGGAGAACGGGATACCTCGATCGGACCGCCTTGCCGACCACTCGGCGTAGCGTGGTGCCAGAAGGAGGCACCATGGCCGCAGACAACAAGCCCGCCGACGATCCCGGACCGTCGGTCAAGGACGACGAACTGTACGAGAAGCTCCGCGATGAGGGGAACTCCAAGGAGAAGTCCGCCCGCATCGCGAATGCCGCAGCCGCCCAGGGCCGTTCGAAGGTGGGCGCGCGTGGCGGACACTCCGGCTCCTACGAGGACTGGACCGTCGACGAGCTGCGCTCGCGCGCAAAGGAACTCGACCTGACCGGGTACTCGTCGATGAAGAAGGACGAACTCATCGAGGCGCTGCGAGAGCACTGACCTCGACGTCGCCCGCGGCACCGACCAATTCGTCACCGCACCGTTCCCACCCCCACAGGGTCGCGCACGCCAGGAGCACCGGGAACCATCGGCCGCTGAACGCGTGCACGCCACGCAGTTCGGCGGCCAGCGCCCGGGTGTTGATCCGCACCCGACCGCCGTCGTCGACGCGACCGAATGCTCTACGCCGCAGTCCCATTCGGGTATCGGACGATCCCGCCGCACCGTCCCCCACCCGCAGACAGGTGTAGTCGTGGGGATCGTGCAGCGTCAGTCCCTCGGCGTCGACGACGATGATCATCGGCGCCCCCGGTGGGTGCCGAACACCCGGCGGTGATAGGTCAGCGGTTCGGCGACCTCGTGATCCGCACCGATCACCTCGCCGAAGATCACCGTATGATCGCCACCGACAGCGAACTCTGTTGCGGTGCAGGCGACCCAGCCCGAGGTGCCGTCGAGGGCAGGAAGGCCGTCACGTCGCCGCCAGCCGACACCGTCGAACTTGTCACGGCCCTTGCGGGCAAACGCCAGCGCCACATCCGATTGCTCGGACGCCAACACGTTGACCCCGAATCGTTCCGACTCCCGGATCAGCGCGAGCAGTTCGGAATCACCGTCGAGCGCGACCGCCACCATCGGCGGCCCCATCGACAGCGACATGAACGCACTGACCGTGGTGCCGTGCGGCCGGTCACCGTCGAAGGTCGTGATGACGGTGACCGGCGTGCACACATGAGCCATCGCCTCACGGAAACCCGTTGCCACCGAATCAGGTCGCGCAAGTTGCGGACTCATCCATTCACTCCTTCTGTATCCAACCCGCGGCAGCAGGCCGTGCCGTGTCAGCCCTTGGCCGAGACTTCCTGCTCATACTTGCGGGTCATGTGGTCGACGGCCTCCATCTGTTTCTTCGCATGACCCTCGCGCACCGACCGCGCCAGCGCAGCGGCATCGAGGGTGGGCTGGGCCTGCTCCTGGAAGTGCGGGAACACCTCGTCGGCGAACAGTTCCGCCGACCTCCTGGTGTCCTCGGGATTGGCCCAGTCATGACCCATCTGCAGCATGCAGCCGAAGCCGCCGGATTGATCCCACAACCGCTGCACCTGCGCCCGCGCCTGCTCTGGTGTGCCGATGACGCCGATGCCGGCCTCGTTGATGAAGTCGATCATCTCCGTCAGCCGACTGCCCGACACCGCCATCTGCGGGAATGCGGCCACATGCTGGAAGTAGTCGAACCATTCCTCGATGCCGTACTCCACCTGCTTGCGGGCCTGCGCCTCGGTTTCGGCGATGTGGAACGGCCCGGCCAGACGCCACTGCGACCGGTCGACGCTGGTGCCGTGGGTCTGCGCCCGCTCCTCCATCACATTCCAGTGGTGGGCGAGCGCGTCGAACCCGTCGGCCGACAGGGTGGCGCCGATGGAGATCAGCCCCAGTCCGTAGCGACCGGCCAGACGCGGCCCCGTCGGCGAGGCGACCGCGGCGAGGGCGATCTCGATGCCGCCCGGCGAATACGGCGCGAGCTGCAGCTTCGCGTCGAACAACTCATGAGTGCGGGTCTTGGCGCTCACCGTCTCACCCCGCATCAACCGGACGACGATGTCGAGGTTCTCCGACAGCAGTTCACGCGTGTCGGTCGGGTCGAGACCGATCATCGCCGAGTCCGTCGGCAACGAGCCCGGCCCGATCCCGAACACCGTACGGCCCCGCGTGAGGTGATCGAGTTGCATGATCCGATCGGCCGCCCACAGCGGATTGTGATAGGACAGCGACGTCACGCCGGTCCCGAAGGTGATCCGCGGCGCCCGCTGGGCGGCGGCGGCGATCATGATCTCCGGCGACGCGATGATCTCGCTGCCCGCGGAGTGATGCTCGCCGTACCAGACCTCGTCGTAGCCGAGTTTGTCCAGGTGGACGGCCATCTCCAGATCACGCTCGAGAGCCGCGGTCGGATTGCGTCCGGGAACGTGGAACGGGGCCATGAAGTAGCCGAAGCGAAGTCTGCTCATCGTGTGTTTCTCCTGGTCATGCGGTAATGCGAGGGTGTCGTACCGGAGTCCGGTGCGCGCTGAGATCACCGTAGACGCGCTGTGACCGACACCACAGTGCACCAAAGTGGACACTCCTCCTTGCACCTGAATCCCGCGTCGAGTTTCATGGGTTCGGGGCACCTGTGGCATGGATCACAGGAGGCGCACCTGATGCACGACGTCGACACCCGCGAGTCACTGCCGAGCGCGGAGTACGAGCGGATCTTCGCGGTGCTCGACATGTGCGAACAGGCGGCCACCCTCGAGCACTTCAAACACACCCTGATGGACGCGCTGCACACGCAGTACGGGTTCCCCAACACCACATTCCTGGCGGGGCCGACATTTCGCAGCGCGTTCGCCGACTCGGACCCGGTCACCACGGGCAGGATCACGCCGATCATCGACGAGTACCAGACGGGCTGGTATCGCACCGACATGTTCGCATCGGCCGAATCCTTTGCCGCCCTGCAGGGTCCGCGCGCCATCTCGCACCGTCAACTGCGGCGCTTGCCATCGACTGCGGTCGAGTACCTCGAGGGCTTCCTCTACCGACGACGCCTGCACAGCGCCGCCGTCCTGCACCTGGGACTCGCCGCCGATTGCCATGGACTGATCGGCATCTTCGACTCCGAGGGCAAGGACCTGCCGCCGACTCGTGTACACGCACTGGGGTTGTTGGCGGGGCAGTTGTCGGCACAGGCCAAGTCGATGCCCGGGAACCCGGTGCCCGACTGGCGCACCCACCTCACCCCAAGCCAGCAGGAGATCGGCGCTCTGGTCTCCGACGGTCTCACCAATGAGGAAATCGCCGCCGTGCTGCGCCTGGAGGTCGACACCGTCAAGAAGTACGTCAGCCGGATCTTCGCTCTGACCCGCGTCCGCAATCGGGCCGAGTTCGTCAAGCTGGTCTACACAACACCGGCCTGACCTCGCATAACGCCGACGCGGCTGATCCTCGTCGGCGCGGCGCCCTCACGTTCACGCGGTCTGTGCAATGACCGCTCCTGGCGTGGGCACCGCGCGGACACGAAACACCCGCGCCGACACCGTGTTTGATGGCCTCAGGGCGGGGTCACGGCAACAGCCCGGACCGGCGCGCCACGACGACCGCTTCCAACCGGCTCGCCGCACCCAGTTTCCGCATCGCATCCTTCATGTAGCCCTTGGCGGTCTGCACGCCGATTCCCAACGACTCGGCGATCCGCGCATTGGGGTACCCCAGTGCGGCCAACGCCACCACGTCCTGCTCCCGCGCGGTCAATTCGACGGCGTCGGTGTCGGGACCGGCGTCGAGCAAGCCGTCGGTGATGCGGGCGATCGCGTCGGCGATGTCGGCGTCGTCGACCGACCTCGCGAGTTCCCGTAACTGCGTGTACGCCTGCGTCATCCGGATGCGGAGGGCATCGGCGTCGGGGTCGGCGGCCGCGGTCTCCACCGAGGTCCGCGACGCCACGATCTGTTGTTCCAGGGTGCGGGCCTCCAGGGCCAACGCATCCAGCGCCCGGCCACCGATCGGGTCGTCGGTGTGCAGTGCCCCGTAGATCACCGCGACGGGTTCGCGGTCGACGATGACCGGCGCCGCCGCCATCGCACGCAGACCCTCGGTTTCGATGACGGCGTTGTAGCGGTGCGTGATCCGCGGGGTCCGCAGGTAGTCGTCGACGACGAGCGGCCGGTTGGTGGCCACGACCTTGCCGCCCAGCCCGTGCCCGATGTCGACGGCCACGCCGTTGAGGGCACCGACGGTCGGCCCGACGAACTGGCTCAGCCGCAGCGCCCGACCCCTCTGCACGATGCCGCCGAAGGCGAGCGAAACCCCACTGACCCGACGCAGACGACGCAACGCATCGGTGACCGGCGCAGCCAACGACTCGGGCATACGTCACCTCCTGTGCTGTCTGCCGACCCTCTCCGGGATTGACGCCCTGTGCCCGCGCGGCCAGACCACGGCCGGCAAGTGTGACTCAGCTTACTCGGGCCCACCACCACCATTTCGCCCGCCGGATACCGATATGAACGCGGCGTGAGAGGTCTCCCGTGTCGATATACGACGCGAGTGCCCTCTGACACCGCGTTTGTATCGCCGCTCGGCCGGACCATGCGATATAGACGGGACGGCCGGGCCGGACGGAAGCAATAATCTCCTCCGATGCCCTGAGCCATCCCGGTTATATCGCCACTCGGATCAGTGCACGGCCGGCGAGACGAAATCCGTTGGGGCCACATGCCTCACGTCAGCCACCAACCAGCCGCCGGACCGACTCGGGAACCCGATGTCCGGTGGCGGTGATCGGATCGTCGAAGACGGTGCGTGTCGGCACCACACCGGTCCAGTTCTCGGTCTCGACGCCGGGACCACCGATGCGCGCCTTCGCGATCCACTGCCCGTCGACGATCGGGATGCGCAGGGCGATGGTTGCCGCCCGTTCCTTGCGGGTGATCTCCGGGGCCTCGGCGACGCGCCCGGGAATCAGCTTGTCCGACAGCACTTTCAGCGCTGCGACCTCGTCGTCGGCGCGCTCGGGGATGCCGCGGATGACCGCCGACCGATAGTTCGCGGAGTGATCGAACAGCGCATCGGCGACGACGATGCCGTCGAGGATGAACACGGTGAACGTGGACGGAACGCCTTCGGCGACATGACGCAGGGCGCCGGCGGCGATGGATCCGTGCAGCAGGAGCGCGTCGCCGTCGCGGGCGAACAGCATCGGCACCGACCACGGCCAGCCATCGATCACCGTCGACAAGGTGCCGACCAGCGTGGAGTCGAGGACCTCGTCGAGCAGCGCCCGATCACCGCCGCGATGCGGTTTGCGGCGCAGACCGCCGAGCGCCGCGGGTTCGTCGGCGTGGCGGTCCGCAGCTGATGTCGGGTCGGAGGTCATGCACGCATCGTCGCCCTGCAGCCAGGACGCCGCAACCGAATTCCCACCAGAACCGCCGGACTATCGCGGACCGAAGTTGTCCGCAATCACCCTTACCGTCGACAGCGTCAGTTCACTTCACCCCACACCAGAAGGACTCACCATGGCCGGCACCTACACCCCCGTCACCCTGTCCGTCGATGTCACCGGCGAGAAGGAGGAACTGCTCACGCTCCTCGACGACCAACGTCAGGTCTTCCTCGTGACACTCCGCGACCTCGACGACGCCCAGGCACGGACGCGCACCACCGTCAGCGAACTCACCCTCGGCGGACTGCTCAAACACCTGACGCTGGTCGAGCGCGGTGCCACCGAGACGATGACGGTCCGCGACGAGGAGGCCACCTTCGACATGTCACTGATGGAGCACGCCTACGAACTCACCGACGACGAGATCCTCGACGACTGGCTCACCGCCTACCGCGAGGCGGCGGCCGCCTACGACCGCGCCGTGGCCGGGCTCGATCTGGACGACCAGATCCCCCAGGAGACCGCGCCGTGGCAGCCCGAACGCGAATGGTGGTCGGCGCGCAAGATGGTGCTGCACATGCTGCGGGAGACCGCCCATCACAGCGGCCACGCCGACATCATCCGCGAGGCACTCGACGGCCAGACGACGATGTCGGCATTGTTCGACTTCGGCGACGCGTTCTGAGAAGGGACTCCGGCGCAAGGGCCGGTGCGTATACATCGCACCGGCCAATCCCGGCGTTACTTTCCTGTAGTCCGATCGGGTGGAATTGTCGGACGGTCGGCCGAATACCCCTATTCTTGGTTGCCCCTGCTGAGAGCGGCTCCCGATACTGATGGCTCGGGGATCACCACAACGCCGTTCATTCGTGTTCATCCCACCGTGAACGCGAGCCGACGCAGGAGACCAGATGTCGTATTACCCGCCCGGGCCACCCACATACCCGCCGTCAGTGCCGTTCGGGGCCGTGCCGCCGGAACCGCAACCTCGCAATCGCCGCAACCTCACGATCATCCTGGCGGCCATCGTGGCGGTGCTCGCCTTGGTGTTCTCCGGCGTCGTCTTCTACGTCTACAAGCACAACAAGGACGGCTTCGAGCTTCCTTTCCTGTCCTTGACGTCGGCGGACGCACCGGGCGACCAGCCGTTCATGGCGCAGCCGAACCTGACCAACCGGCCGATCGACAACGGCCTACGGCTCTCGGCGAACACCGGCGCGCAGGATCAGGGCACCCGGACGGTCAGCGGCACCACGCCGGGTCTGTACATGGGCGGCTCCACCACCTGTGATCCGGCGGCGCTGGGCAACTATCTCGCGCAGAACCCGAGCCAGGCGTCGGCGTGGGCGAGCGTCTACGGCATCAGCCCGTCGGCGATCCCCTACTACCTCGACTCGTTGACCCCGGTCGTGCTGACCGCGGACACCTGGGTGACCAACTACAGCTACGCCGGTGGTTCGGCGGTGCCGTTCCAGGATGTGCTGCAGGCGGGCACCTCGGTGCTGGTCGACAGTTCCGGTGTGCCGCGGGTGCGCTGCCAGTGCGGTAACCCGCTCGCACCGCCGGCGTCGGTGCCGATCGGTGGGTACCGCGTGCGTGACACCGCGTGGCCCGGCTACCAGGTCAACTACATCACCCGCGTCGCCTACAACACGCAGAACGTCACGGTCATCAACAACACGACGACCATCGTGACCCAGGCCCCGACGCAGGCATCGGCTCCCGCCGGAACGTCGCCGTTGCTGACCCTGCTCAACCCGGACACTCGCCAGCTCGTCGAGCGGACCGTCGGCGGACTGCTGGATCTGTCGGGTCAGCCGCCGCTGGCCGAGCCGCTGCCCACCCCGGCCGCGCTCAACGTGCCGTTGCAGGTGAACAACGACGAGGGCGCCCGCGCTCAGGGTCTGGCCGGGGCCGGTGAGACCGGCGCGGCACCCGAGGTCATGTCGATGGCCGAGAGCAATGGCAACGTCCCGTCGGTCGAGAGTGAGACGACCGACGAGAACGGTTCGACCAACGCCGCAGGCGAGACCACCGCTCCCGGTGAGTCCTCGGAGTCGTCGACGGAGTCGAGTTCATCGAGTTCGAGTAGCAGTTCGTCCTCGTCGGAGGCGCCGTCGCCGACCAGCTTCAGCGGCAGTGGCGACTCGATCGGCTCCTTCACCTTCGAGGAGGACGGTTCGACGGTCAGTTGCTCGGCACCGTCGGAGGAGACGACCGGATCGGTCAGCCTCAGCTGCAACGACGGAGTGTCCCGGACCGTCTACCAGAGTTCGCTGTCGCAGTCGTCGGTCACCTCGGCCACCGATTCGACCGGCGTGTGGCATGTGTCCCTGTCGGGCGGTTCGACGTCCTCGGCGGCGGTCATCTCGGCCTCGTGGCAGACGCTCACCGCGCTGACCACCACGACCGAGACCACCGAGGAGACGACGACGTACGAGACGCCGGAGACCACCACGGAGACGACCACCGAGGAAACCACCACGGAGGAGACGACCACCGAGGAGTTGCCGGAGACCACACCGGCCGGCTGACGCCGGGCTCGGCCCAACGCGAGAACGTCCCCGTGAGCGCGGCTCACGGGGACGTTCTGCTGTGATCGGCGAGGTGTGCCGGTCACCATCTGTTCAACGCGCAGCGGACGTCGCGGCGACGATCCCTACCTGTACCAGCCGGGCATGGTCGTCGACGACGAGGACGTCGGCCGCCAGTCCCGGCCGCAGATCGCCGACACCGTCGAACCCGAGGGTGCGTGCCGGTGTGCGCGAACACATTTCGACTGCGGCGATGAGCGCCTCGGCGGTCACGATGTCACCGCCGGACAGTCCGCGGGCGGCGCGCCGGAACAGCAGGGCCATGGTCGCGGTGCTGCCCGCGATCGCCCCGGTGTCGCGGACCCGCGCGACCCCGTCGATCACGTCGACGTCGAGGACCCCGAGCCGGTAGGACCCGTCGGACATGCCTGCCGCGGCCATCGCATCGGTCACCAGCGCGACCCGGCCCACGCCGGCGACCCGCTCGACGTAGGTGGCGAGGTCACGGTGGATGTGGACGCCGTCACCGACGAGTTCGACGGTCACCCGCTCGTCGGATAGGAGGGCCAGCACCGGTCCGGGTTCCCGGTGGCGCAGTGGCCGCATCGCATTGTACAGGTGAGTACCGACCCGCGCGCCGGCGTCGATGGCCGCACGGGTGCGGTCGTAGGTGGCCTCGGTGTGGCCGAGGGCCACCACCACGCCGGCGTCGGCGAACTGCCGAACGGCGTCAATGCCGCCGTCGAGTTCCGGTGCGAGCGTGACCATTCGGATGGTCTCCCCACCGACGCGCAGGATGTTCGCGATCTCGGCAGAATCCGGGTCGCGCAGGGTGGCCGGGTCGTGGGCGCCGCATCGCGCGTGCGACAACCAGGGCCCTTCGAGGTGGATGCCGGCCACCACACCCGCCTCGACCAGTGGCCGCAGGCGCCGGACGTGCGTGATGAGGTCGTCAGACGACGCACTGACCACACTCGCCAATGTTGTTGTGGTTCCCTGGGATCGGTGGAATTCGACGGCGGTGTGGACCTCGGCGGTCACGCCGTCGGTGTAGCTTCCACCGCCGCCACCGTGGACGTGCATGTCGACGAAGCCGGGGACGAGCGTGGCCTCTGGAAGATCACGATCGGCGGGGCTCGGCGGGAGTCCCTCCCCGACGTCGGCGATGCGTCCGTCCTCGACGGCCAGCCACCCCGGCTCCAGGGCGCGCCCGCCACTGATGATCCTTGCCGCCGTGACGATCTCGCGGGAAGTCATCTCGCAGGAAGTCACAGTGTCTCCGTCACCTTGCGCAGCCCGCGTGGGGTGTCGGGGTCACCGCCCCGCGCGATGGCCAGGTGCAGGGCCAGTTGCTGGAACGGAATGATCTCCAGCAGCGGCGAGAGTGCCTCGGGAGCGCCGACGGGAAGTTCGACACCGCCGGTCAACTCGGACACGTATTCCGTTGCGCCGACGCCGAAGACGTCGGCGTCACGTTCGGCGAGACGTTCCAGGACCTGGACCATCGCCGCACCGCCGGCACCCTGCGGCACCACGGCGAGCACCGGGACCTGCGGGTCGACGGTCGCCAGTGGTCCGTGCAGGAGATCGGCACCGGAGAATGCCTGCGCCGACAGGTACGAGGTCTCCATCAGCTTCAGCGCGGCTTCCCGCGCCGTCGGATAGGAGTAGCCGCGGCCGGTGGTCACCAGCCGTTGGGCGAACCGATACCGTTGCGCCACAGCACGAATACGAAGCTCGCCGCCCAGTACCGTGGCCGCCAGATCGGGCAGGGCGTGCGCATCGGACCCGTCGCGGCCGGCCATCCCTTCCGACAGCAGGTACAGCGCCAGGAGTTCGGCAGTGTAGGACTTCGTTGCGGCAACGGACTTCTCGGCTCCGGCGTGGACCCGGACCTCGAGTTCGGCGGCGTCGGCCAGCGGTGAGGAGTCGGCGTTGGTGATGGCGAGGGTCATCGCTCCCTGTTCACGGGCCACCTGCACCGACTGCACGAGGTCGGGGGAACCGCCGGATTGGCTGACGGCGACGTAGAGGACGTCACGCAGATCGGGGCGGGCGCCGTAGACCGTCATCGTCGACGGGGAGACCAGTCCGGCGGGCAGTCCGTGCCGGATCTCGATGAGGTACTTGGCGTACAGCGCGGCGTGATCGCTGGTGCCGCGGGCCACGAACTGGACGAAGCGGGGTTTCCTCTCGGCGATATACCGTGCGACGGAGAGTATTTCGTCGGCTCCCTCGCGGAGCAGTCGTTGCCAGGCGTCGGGTTGTTCGGCGATCTCGGCGGCCATCAGGTGGCCGGGCTGGTCGGTGACGGGTGTTCGGGTGAGGGTGTTCATGAGTGTTCTCCTTGAGGTGTGAGGCCGACGTCCGATGCGAGACGCAGGTGGCCGGACCGGGCGGCAGGTCGGTCAGTGGGTGTCGAGAAGTGCGGCGGCGAGCCGTGCGGCGCCGTGCACCGGGTCGACGCGCAGCACCCGGATGTCGGTGATGTCGCGGGGTGCGACGAGGTCGCGGAGGCGGCGCTGTAGTTCGGGTTGGTGGACGACCTGTCCGCCGGCCAGGACCACCGGACCGGTGGAGCCGAGACGGTCGGCGACCTGGCCGATCAGGTCGGCCAGGGCCGCAGCCGCGGCGTCGATGATGTCGTTGCTGCGCGAATCCCCCTGGGCGGCAAGCTCGAAGACGACGTGGGCACGGCGCGCCCAGAACTGGCGGTCGGCGCGGGTGTAGAAGAGGTCGTGCAGGCCGGCGACGCCGTCGACCTCGCATTCGGCGGCCAGACGTGTCGACAGCGGGGCCGGTGAGCGGCCGGTGTCGTCGTCGCGCAGGGCTCGTCGCACCACTTCGCGGGCCACCCAATAGCCGCTGCCCTCGTCGCCGAGGAGGTGTCCCCATCCGCCGGCCCGGGCGTCGGTCTCACCGGTGCGGCCCCAGGCCACCGATCCGGTGCCGGAGATCAGGGCGATTCCCTCGTCGAGGCCGGCCGCGGCCAGAATGAGGTGGGTGTCATGCACGACACCGATCGCCGCTCCGGGAACACGCTCGGCGAGAAGCTGTTCCAGTCGTGCGACGCTGGCCGGGGTGTCGGCGCCGGCGGAGCCGGCCATCACCGCATGGACGCCGGCGGCACCGCCGAGCGCCTCGATGGCGTCATCGAGTTGCCGTCCGGCCTCGGCCACGCCCATCGACGAGACGTTGGCGCTGCCGACGATGGTCTCGGCGACCACCTCACCGTTCTCGGTGCGTATCGCCTGGGTCTTGGAGCCGCCGATGTCGAAGGCGAGGGTCACGACCGTGCCGCCCGCCGCCGGGATGGTGGTGGCCGTGGCGGTTTCGGTGGATGCGTTCTTCATCGTGACACCTGTGTCCGTGTGGTGTTCTCGACGACGGTCGTGGCCGGCCAGCGGCCGCCGTTCTGCCAATAGTGTTGGATGTCTTCGAGTTTACGGCCCTTGGTCTCCGGGGCCAGGAAGTAGACGAAGACCATGCCGATGACCGCGAATCCACCGAAGACGGCGAAGGTTCCGGCGCCGCCGATCGCGTTGATGAGCGAAAGCGTGAACGCCGCGACGATGGCGTTGGCCACCAGGTCGGAGGTGAGCATCGCCGACGATCCCTGCGAGCGCAGGCGGGCCGGGAATGCCTCGCCGGCGTAGACCCAGACCAGGGCGCCGAAGCCGAAGGAGAATCCCATGGTGAACACGACGAGTCCGGTGAATCCGAGGATGTGCGCGGCGGTACCGTCGCCGTGCATCGGGCCGTAGGTGACAATGAGCATGCCGGTGGCGATCACCATCGCGCCGATGCCGCCGAGCAAGATGGGGCGTCGTCCGGCGCGGTCGACGGACAACAGCGAGATGATCACCGCGGCCAGGCCGGCCACCTGCACCAGCGCGGGCAGCATGAGGGTGCCGAAGTCGCCGGTGAAACCCATGTCCTCGAACAACTTCGGGCTGTACTAGACCACCGCGTTGATGCCGGTGATCTGGATCAGGAAACCGAGGCCGACGACGAAGACGGTGGCGCGCAGCCACGGACGACGGAACATCTCGGTGATGCGGCCGGCGGACTCCTCGGTCAGTGCGCGCTGCATCTCGCCGATCTCGGTGTCGACGTCGGCGTCGGGGTCGATGGCCCGCAGCGTCGCCCGGGCCTCGTCGACCCGGCCCTTGGAGACATACCAGCGCGGGGTGTCGGGCATCGTGATCAGGATCAGCGTGACCAGCAGGGCCGGGATGGCTGCGAGGCCGAGCATCCAGCGCCACGCGCCGTGACCGGCCAGGAAGTAGCCGATGACGTAGCCGGCGATGATGCCGACGATGGTCGCCACCTGGTAGGCGACCAGCATCGCGCCGCGGGTGCGTGGGGGTGCGGATTCGGCGACGAAGACCGGTACCACCACGATGGACACGCCGACGGTCACCCCGAGTAGCAACCGCGCTCCGAGAAGGGTCACATTGGTCGGCGCGAAGGCGCTGAACAGGGCGAACAGGCAGTAGGTGGCGCCGACCGCGACCATCGACCGCTTACGGCCGATGCGGTTGGCGAGCCAGCCGGCGAAGATGGCTCCGACGATCTCGCCGATGACGACGGCGGTCGCCAGTGCCTGTTTACCCGTATCTCCGAGTCCGAAGTCGGCGGCGATGAACTTGAGTGCGGCGCCGATGTTGCTGCTGTCGTAGCCGTAGATGACGCCGATGCTGGCGGCCGCGATCCCGACGAGCAGGCCCGACGACCTCGCGTGTACCGGGGGTGTGAGTGTTGCCATGTCGAGTGCCTCTCGAGCGTGAATTTATTGGTGTAGACCAATTGGGAGTGCAGTTAGATTGGCATATACCAATATGGGCCGTCAATGGGTACGCTCGGATTCATGTCGACGTCCTCCGTCCGGACGGCACCCGCTTCCGGTGACCGTGCCCCGCAGCCACGCTATTTCCAGGTCAAGCTTGCGCTCGAGAAGCGCATCGCCGAGTTGGAACCGGGGATGTCGCTACCTCCCGAACGCAAACTCGCCACGGAGTTGGGAACCTCGCGCACGACATTGCGCCGAGCGCTGGCCGAACTCACCGCCGAGGGCATCCTGAGCAGCACCCAGGGCAGCGGAAACTATGTGGCCCCACCGAAGCTGGTGCATGTGCGGCAACTGACCTCGTTCAGCGACGACCTCGGCGCCGCCGGCCTGGCCGTGCACTCGGAGATCATCGATGCCGATCAGCCGTCCACCGACGCCGATCTCGCCACCCACCTCGACATCGACAAAGGCGCCCCCGTCGACCGCCTGGTCCGCCTGCGTATCGTCAGCGACGAACCACTGGCCCTCGAAACCGCCTACCTACCAAGACCTTTGGACGGACTCGTCGATGCCGTCACCACCAGCGGCTCGCTCTATGCGACCCTGGCCCGGTTCGGCATCGAGATCTGCGACGTCGAGGACAGCGTGCAAACCGCGCTGGCCACGCCGGATCAGGGACGGCACCTCAAGGTCGCAACCGGAACCCCACTGCTGCTGATCGAACGCACCTCGCGCGACGCCGACGGCCGCATCGTCGAGTGGACCCGATCGTTCTACCGCGGCGACCGCGTCAGATTCGTCGCACGCGGAACGCTCTGAGCCGCTCCACCCCACTCACAGCGCTCTCCACCTCACTGGGCTGACCCGCACCCGGCCGGCCCACTCGCGCGAAGAACCACCCCAGCACACGTCTCGACAACCGGTGACGACGCTCGACCAACAGAAAGCCCTCCCCGGCCACGGGCCGGGGAGGGCGCTGGTTCTACCTTCTGGTCAGGCGCTGGCCGACTCCAGTTCGTCGGACGCTGCCGCGTCGGTGACCGGCTTGGTCCGGGTGAACTCCAGGTGCGGATCGGCGACATCCATCGCGAACGACTTACGGTCCTTGTAGTAGCTCATCGACATCGACCACGGCTCCTCGACGCCCTGCTTGGGCAGGTTCGCCAGCGACCGCTGGACGTATCCGGCGCCGAAGTCCAGCAGCGGACGCGTCCCCATGTCCGGGTCTGCGATCGGCCGCACGGCCGGGTAGCCACGCGCATCCATGTACGCGAGCAGGCGGCAGAAGTGCTCGCACAGCAGACCCACCTTGAGGGTCCACGACGAGTTGGTATATCCAATGGCCAGTGCGAAATTCGGGATTCCACTGAGCATGAAACCGCGGTAACAGACGGACGTGGACATCTCGACGGGCTCACCGTCCACGCTCAATGCCACCCCACCGAACAGTTGCAGGTTGAGTCCGGTCGCCGTGACGATGATGTCGGCCTCGAGTTCCTCACCACTTTCGAGCAGGATGCCCGTCTCGGTGAACGTGGCGATGCGGTCGGTGACCACCGACGCCTTGCCCTCGCGGATCGAACGGAACAGGTCGCCGTCGGGTACCGCGCAGAGTCGCTGATCCCACGGGTTGTACGGCGGGTTGAAGTGCTTGTCGACGTCGAAGCCCTCGGGCAGGAGCTTCTTGTTGATGGCGCGGATGACCTTTCGCGACGCGTTCGGGAACCGCTGGCAGGCCTCGTACAGCAGCCGCTGCTGCGCAATGTTCTTCGCACGCGCCAGCGCATACCCGCGCTCGTCGCCGAGTACCGCGCGACCGATGTTGGCGACCGGATCGTGTTTGGGCAGCGGAACGATGTAAGTGGGTGTGCGCTGCAGCATCGTGATGTGCTCGGCCTTCTCGGCCATGGCCGGAAGCAACGTTACCGCAGTGGCACCACTACCAATCACCACGACCTTCTTGCCTGCATAGTCGAGGTCCTCCGGCCAGTGCTGCGGGTGGATGATCTGACCGCCGGCGCCGGTGAACCGCTCCACGCCCTCGAACTGCGGGGTGAACCCTTCGTCGTAGTTGTAGTAGCCGGCCCCGGAGAACATCCAGTTGGCCTTCATCTGGATTCGCTCGCCGGTGTCGGTGCGGTCGATGTCCACCGTCCACAGGCACTCCTGCGACGACCATTCCGCCGAGATCACCTTGTGGCGGTAGCGGATCTTGTCGCCCAGGCCATCCTCGTCGATGGCCTCGTGCAGGTAGTCGAGGATGCGGTTGGCGTCGGCAATGGACTGCTTGTCGGTCCACGGTTTGAACGCAAAACCGAAGGTGTGCAGATCCGAATCCGATCGAATGCCCGGGTACTTGAACAGGTCCCAGGTCCCGCCCGGGACGTCGCGACCCTCGATGATCGCAAACGACTTGGCCGGCAATTCCTTGGTCAAGTAGTGCGCGGCACCGATACCGGAGATGCCGGCACCGATGATGAGTACGTCGACGACGTCGACGCTGGGGGCTGTCTCGGGCATCTGTTGCTCCTCGTACATGGCCAGGAATATGACACCCGGCGTTGTTACATTCCAGCATGCGGGTGCGCCGCACGTCACACCAGGGACGTTGTGCACATATTCGGCATCACTGACAGTGCATAATGCCACAATGGATGGAGAATGGCCGGAGGTCTCCCCCGAGGTGCGAGACCTGATCCGTCAGGCGTCGATACTGGTCACCGACCCGCCCGCCGGCTGGGTCGATGTCCTGCACGACGCCTCCCTGTCCGGGGTCCGGATGAAGACCATCGCCGACGACCCGGTCCTTGCCGAGGGCACCCGGCGCACCAACCTGGCCAACACGATGCGCTGGGCACATCACAACGTCAGTCACCCCGGTGAGCGCGTGCCCGCCCAACTCACCCCGGAGATCATGACCGCCGCCCGCGACCTCGTGCGTCGCGGCCTCGACGAATCGTCCCTCGACGCCTTCCGCACCGCACAGAGCGCCGCCTGGCGACTGTGGATGGACATCTGTTTCGAACTCACCGAGGACCCGACGGTGCTGCGGCAACTCCTCGACGTGACCTCGTTGTCGATCTCCACCTTCATCGACGACACCGTCACTGCGATGAGTGAGCAGATGCGCGCCGAACGCGAGGAACTCTCGCGGGGCACGCACGCCCAGCGGCAGGAAGCAGTATCTCTGGTGCTCGAGGGAGCACCCATTCCGCTCGCCCGCGCCGAGTCACAGCTCGGGTACCGGCTGTCGGGCCCGCATACCGCACTTGTCCTGTGGAGCGTCACCCCTGGCGCTGCAACACAATTGGAGTCCGCCGCACAGGAACTCTCCCGCGCGACCTCCGCCCGCCGCACGCTGCCCATCGTCGCCGGCGCGTCGTCGTGGTGGATGTGGCTGCCCGCCAACGGTATCGGCGATCCCGACTTGTCGTCGTTCGCCGACATCCGGGTCTCGGTGGGTCGCCCCGCCGTCGATGTGGAAGGCTTCCGGTCGAGTCACTTTCAGGCGCTGAGCACCCAGCGTCGACACGCCCGCCTCGGCGCGAGCCGACAGGTCGTGCACTACGACGACATCCGCCTGGCATCGCTGTTGACTGCCGATGAAGCCGCGGGAAAGGAGTTCGTCACCGATACCCTCGGTGCACTCGCCGATGCCGACGATGAGCTCGTCGACACCATTCGCACCTGGATCGGTCTGCAGTGCAACACCTCCCGCACAGCAGAGACCATGTACACCCACCGCAACACCATCATCCGACGGTTGGCCCGCGCCGACGAACTCCTCCCCCGACCACTCACCGATGCGCTTGTCGACATCGCCGCCGCGCTCGAGATCATGCGATGGCGCGGGTGAGACACACGTCGATGTCGCGGTCATCGACACCGAGGAGCCGTCACAAACAGCTTCTACCTGCCCACTCCTGTTCAGCCACAACCATTCACCCTCTGTCCGGCGAACCGTGAGGCGAGAAAGGCCACGGCATCGGCGCTCCACGGTGCAATCGCCTCGGTGTGACTGCGCCCGGGGTACACCCGAAACGTCGTCGGAACCCCACGTCGGCAATATTGAGACGCCAGCGCCGCGACGTCACCGGTGATCATGATCCCGTCACCGGTGTTGTCAGACTTGCCGATTCCGAGGAACATCGGCGCCCGTGGTGTTCCCTCCGATCCCATCACGTTCTGCCGGACCGCATCCCGCATCCCGGGCACATTGATGAGGCCGCCGACACCGGGCCGCAGTAGCGAATAGTCGGTGAGTCCGGGGTATTTCGAGGCGAAGTCGATGATGCATTCGCCGCGCACCTGGGCCAAAACCTGAACCCCCTTGGGGGAAAGGTAATTCGACAGTCCGAGGTCAAAGGTCTCGTCGTAGACGGTCATCAGGGCGGGGATCACCCCGGCCCATTTCTGGCTACCGTCGACGTAGGCAAGGTTGTTCTCGGGATTCACCAGCACGCCGCCCGCCGCTGCCCCGATGATGTTGAGCTCTGGGGCATACCGTGGCGCGATCTCGGCACCGAATCCGGTGGGTACCGAACCACCGGAGTACCCGTAGAGTCCGACCGGAGTACTGTTGGGCGCCTTCAGGTATCGCAGTGCTGCGCGCACACCGTCGAGTGCGGCACGACCGGATTCCAGGCCCATCGTCCAGCGCAGGTTCTCACCCTCGTAGTCGGGCACCGCCACGGTGTATCCGGCCGCGAGGAACCCAGCGATCATGGCCGCGTCCACCGGTGCGTTGGCGGTCTCACCGCCCCGCAACGAATACGACGGGTCGCATTGCGCACCGAGCGCATCGTAGAAGGCGTGATAGGAGATGAGTCGTCGCGGCGCCCCAGCGGCGACGCCGGGCGGCGAGATCACCGTGGTCACCGTGGACGCCGGAGCACCGAACTGGTCGGTGGTGCGGTAAAGCAGCTGCGTCGCCGTCGCGGGAAGTCCCTGCCCGCGGAGGCCGAGTTGCACCACTCGCGAGTCGAGGATCGCACCGGGCGCGGCACCCGGCAGCGTGCCGTCGGCGGTATAGAACGGGTCCGAGGTCGGCAGCTCCGGTGGGGCCGCCGACGCCGGTGGTGCGGTGAGGACCGCAGCCACGACCACCCACGCCATCACGACGACGAGAACACACCGGCGGAACGCCGCCGGACCAGTTGTGCGCATGCGGTTATCATCACCCATGGATCTGCCGACGGCAGCGAAAGCCGCGAGGAGAGCGTCGGCTCAGGCGGTCCGTGCTACAAACGCAGAGGTGAACCGTTACCGAGAGGTCATCCGGGGACTGCCCGCCGTCACCGGTGCGGTCGTCGTCGCGCTGACCGTCGCCTGCTCGGCGCAGGCCGGCAACGGCCCGGCGGCCGCAGACTCAACCGGGCCAGACCTCACCCGGACGGACACTTCCCAGTCCTCGACGGCCCCCTCGACCACCCGCATGTCCCCGACCCAGGCCGCCTCACCCGCGCCGCTGCCACCGATCTCCGATGCGGCCCGTGCAGTGGGTTTCGTCGACGTGCGATCGGTGGTTCCCGGCGCGATCATCGATCTCCGATATGCCACCGCCGACAATTTCGTGGGTGTGCAACTCTATCCATCCACCGCCCGGTGCCTGATTCACCAATCCCTGGCCGACGGACTCCGCGCAGCGGCCGCGCAACTGGGTGCGGTGGGTGACACCCTCGTCTTCTGGGACTGCTACCGCCCACACTCGGTGCAGGTGACGATGTACGAGAAGGTGCCCAACCCGGCGTGGGTGGCCGCACCCGGGCCGTATTCGCGCAGTCACGAATCCGGCCGGTCGGTCGATGTCACTCTCGCGACACGTCACGCGGACTGCCCGGCACATCGACGCATCGACGGCTACTGCCTCGTCGACATGGGTACCGATTTCGATTCCTTCACGCCTGCGGCAACAGCCTTCGCGACCGACGGGGTGCCCGCGACCGCGCAGCAGTCACGGGTCCGGTTGCGCAGCGCGATGGCGGCGGGTGGGTTGTCGGTCTACAGCGGCGAGTGGTGGCATTTCGACGGTCCGGGCGCCGGAGTGCAACGCCCGATCATCGACGTGCCGTTGACGTGATGATCCTCAGATGCGGGTCAGGGTCGAGGTGATGACGAATGTGCGCTGCTGTGACTGGGCGAAATAACTCGACCGATAGGACAGGGTGCCGTCGACCGCGGGTGTGAGGGTGATCTGCGACGTGACACATGTGCCCTGATCGATCGTCTCGGTCAAGGCCACGGTGCTCCCCTGCCGACCGGTCTCGGTCCACGTGCCCGAGCATCCCAGTTGGGGATATCGAACGGTTGCGGTGACCGGCGAGCCGGGGTTGATCTGCGCGACGACATCGAATCCGGTCTGATCACCGCCGACCGCACCCCGCCAGTTCCCTGCGAGGGACGCCGGTGTCGCGGCCGAGCTGGTCGTGAGTGGCTGCGACGCTGCGGTGGTGGGGGTGGTCGGGGCCGCCGGCGTCGGGGCGGAACTGTCGTCGTCGGACATCACGATCACCGCGACCACCGACGCGATGGCGATGAGCAGAACGATCGCCACACCGGCCAGCAGCCATGGAGTCGCGTTCCGCCGGTGACCTGGGCCGACCGGCGGTGGCAGAGTCGGCGGCAGGGTTGGCGGCAGGGTTGGTGGCAGCGACCGAGGCACTAACGGTGACGGTGGTACGGGCTGCGATGCAGGTACCGGTACCGGCACGGACTGCGGTGCCGAGACGGACTGCCGGTCGGTGACGTGCCGCGTGACCGCATCCGGTCGGATCATCGTCGGCGGGCCGGCGAGCGCCGCCGTCGCGTCCGCGGCCAGCGCCCCGGCGGTGGGGTACCGATCCTCCGGATTCTTCGCCAACGCGCGAGCGATGACACCGTCGAGTGCCACGGGGAGGTCGGGTCGGCGAGCACTCAGTCGGGGCACCGGGTCATAGGCGTGTGCACGAATCATCGCGGCCACGTCGGACGGCGGGAACACGGTCGATCCGGCCAGCAATTCGAACAGCGTGCATCCCAGGGCGTAGATGTCGACGGCCGGTGTCATGGGATCGGTCGAGAACATCTCGGGTGCGGCGTAGGCCATCGTTCCGACGACGTTGCCCGTGCCGGTGAGTCCGGTCGATTCGGTCAACAACCGCGCGACACCGAAGTCGGCGAGCAGGGCGCGACGGGACGGTGCGCGCTGGGCCCACGACGGTGTGACCAGGATATTTGCGGGTTTCACGTCACGATGCAGGGTGCCCTGCGCGTGTGCATGGTCCAGTGCGGATGCGGCCTGGCCGATGAGGTCGACGATGGGCTCCGCCGGGAGCGGTCCGGGACTCTCGCGCACGATCTTCGCGGCGTCGTCACCGTCGACATACTGCATGGCGATCCACATCGCGTCGCCGTCGATTCCGGCATCCTGGACCGCCACGATGTTCGGGTGGTCCAGCCGCGCGGCCAGGTCGGCCTCACGGTGAAACCGTTGCCGGAATACCGGATTGCCACCCAACCCGGCAGCGAGCACCTTCAGCGCCTGCCTGCGCGGGAGTCGCGGGTGTGTGACCAGGAGACCGTGCCCATCCCGCCAGAACCCGGGGGCCGGATGACCGTGTATCCACCGATCACGTCGCCCTCGCCGAGCAGTGCCCCCGTATCGATCATCACGCGCTCCTCGGTCGGCTACGACTCCCCAGCATCGTGGCTGTCGGGAAAGGAATCAATTGCCGTGCCGGAACGCCCGCCGAACAGACGACGGGCGTGGCGGTCCCGATCCGCCTCGCCCGTCATCCCTCACCGCCCTCGACCGTTCTCCAGCCTCACCCCGCCCCACACACCGCTCATGCGGTGGACACGGCCGAACGCCTCGCAGTCGCGGCGGAGCGGGCAGCCGGCACACACCAGTGCGGCATGGGCAAAATCGTCGGTGGGGAACGGAAACCAGTCTTCTGGGTCCTCCCACTCCGCCGCGCATCGTGCATGTCGCCAGTCGGGGACGGCGCTACGGGCGCCGGGCAGCGCGGTCGGAGGCCGCTGATCCATCGTGGTCATCGGCGGCCTCCTTCCGTGAGCCGCGCTGCGCGGCTACTCGATTGCGTATCCGAGAGCGAAGAGCTCCCAGACCTCCTTCTGGTCCTGCGCCCACGGGTCGTGGACGAAGGGTGCGTGGCGCAAGGACATCGCGGCTTCCCGCGGGGTGCGGTCGGCCTTGAATCCGTTGCAGGACTTGCACGCCGCCACCTGGTTGCCGAAAGTCGATCGGCCACCCCGTGATTGCGGAACGATGTGGTCGACGGTGTCGGCCGGCCCCTCGCAGTAGGCGCAGATCCACTGGTCGCGACGCAGGATGGTGGCGCCGGATGCGTAGGAATCCATCGACTTGCCCGCAAACGGACGGTAGGCGTCACGTTTGATCGCAACGACCTTGTGGATCGGCTGGCTGATGCTCGGTGAATGCACCACCCGAACCAGCGGTGTGCCCTCGACGTTGCGGGCGACACCGGTGGTGAGCAGCACCGCCGCGCGACGCCAGGTGACGCGGGCGAGTATCTGCAGGCTCGCGTTGGTGACGAAGATGGTCGTCATGGCCACTCCTCTTCGGTGGGGCGGATTCGTGTCCTACGAACCCGCCATGCACCACCGTCGGGAGGTCAGCCTTCGAGCAGGCCTACTCCGGTGGCACAGTGGATGAACAGACTGTGAATGGGTGCTGGGTCGTGCTGCTGATCGAACGTGCGATACGTCGATAGCTCACGCCGACAACCGAATCCGCGATCAGCGCGTCGCCGTGATTCGTTGGCGGTCATTCGTGCCACCTCCTTCCAGTGATGCTCGCATTGTGCTGCGCTCAGTCATTGGTGAGATTGTTCCCACCAAACGCGCCCAGGGTACCGCCGCTGCGGGGTGCCGTCCACGCATTTACCGTCGGCCTCGGCGGGTCGGTGCCGACGATGACGCCTCACGTGTAGGGCGAGCCGGGCGAGGTGGTGTCGAGGATCAGGCCCATCACGATGGCATCCCACAGTTCGCCGCTGGTCGCCGGTAGTGCCGATACAGGCGGCCTTCGGCTACGCAGCCGAACTTCTCGTACAACGCGATGGCCACGCGCCCGCCGACGGTCGCGATGAACTCATCGGCGTCATCGGGCACGGCCGGGCGGATCACCCAGTGGTGCGGCATTGCTCCGGTCGCCCGCACCGCGGATCACCGATCCCCGCCCAGAATCTCGCGGATGTCACTCGCGGTGAGGGCAGCGCCGAACATGTCGCCGTCGTCGACCACTGCGGAGAACAGCGCACGCTTCTTGGTCTGCAGTTCGACAACCCGTTCCTCGATGGTTCCCGCCGACACCAGGCGATAGACGGTGACACCTGTGCTGCCCGATGCGGTGCATACGGTCCACGGCCTGCGCCTCGGCGGCCGTATTCCACCACGGGCCGCGGACGAAGCGATCAGATCAGGCCCCCATACCCTGGCTAATTAGGTAACCCTAAGTTAGGCTGGGCGGCGTGGCACCCCCCGACCTCGGCGACATCCAGGAAACCCTTCTCATCCCGCTGTACGGGCGGGCCAAGGACGCCCGTCGATCCGGTGGCGGCATCCTCGGTGACCGAAAAGCGATCGAACTCGTCGACGCCATCGACTACGACTTCGCCAAGTTTCGCGGCCCGTCGCTCGCCGGGGCGGTCCTACGTGCCGACATCTTCGACGGCTACATTCGCGATTTCCTCGCCGAACACCCCGAGGGCACCGTCGTCGATCTCGGATGCGGACTGTCGACCCGGTTCGACCGCCTCGACAACGGGCGGGTGCGCTGGTTCGATCTCGACGTCGACGACACGATGTCGTTGCGCCGCCGGTTCTTCGATGATTCCGACCGCTACACGATGATCGCGGCATCGCTGTTCGACGACGCCTGGCACGCCATCGTCACCGAACGTGGCGGACCGATCATGCTGGTCACGGAGGCGGTACTGCTGTACTTCGACGAGTCCGAAGTCGTCGACGAACTGCGCTCCCTGGCAACAGCTTTCCCAGGTTCGCCGATCGCTTTCGATACCGGCGGCTCGCTGATGATGAAGAGCCAGGATCGCAATCCGGTGTTCAAAGCCGTTCCGGCGCGGATGAAATGGATCTGCGACGATCCCAGGACCCTGGAGCCCTACGGTCTACGGCTCGTCGAATCGAGAACGCTCGCCCAGCCACAACCGACCGTGGCCCGCACCTGGCCGGCGATCTACCGCTACGGCATGCGGGCCATCGGGTGGACACCGATGGTCACCGGATATCGCATCAATCTGTTCACCGCCGACGCCGGTTCGGCGTCGGCGTAGGTCCGGCGGCGTCGGCGCAGGTCCGGGTTCGCTCCGAAAGACTCTCGGCGTCAGCGATTCTGTGCCATCGTAGAAGGCAGGGTCGGACAACCATCTGATTCCGGGCACCACCCCCGGTGAGGAGTCATCATGTACCGCACCAGTATTCGCGCGTTCGTCGCCATCATCATCTCCACCGCCGCCGTCGCCATCGGCCTGTCGGTCGCATCGCCTGCCGCAGCGGCATTGCCGATGCCGAGCGGGTACTACGCCGGCAACGTCACGAGCTTTCCGCCCGGTAATACGGTCTGGTACGGCAAACGCTTCACCGGTGGTGCCGTCATCAACAACACCGCGATCGGGTGGGCGTTCCCCGGGCGCGCATACCCCGGCCGTTCGGTACTGAACAATGCACCGGTGATCGTCGTGGACTACAGCGGGACGTCGATCGGCTTCGTCCGGGATGAACTGACACCCGACGGGCGGGGCGGGTACTGGGGCGACACCATCAACGGTCGGGCAGTGTTGCTGAGGTTCCATCTCGCCCGCGGATGAGCTGATTTCGGCGAACGCCTGCGTACACCGTGTCCGCGTGTCAACCATACGAGGGAGCCACACGCGAAGGAGACGGATCAGTATGAGCGACGCTGCCGAGGACAACCCCACCGAAATCCGCACAGACGTCGTCATCATCGGCGCGGGCCTTTCCGGGATCGATATCGCCTACCGACTACGGGAGCGCAACCCCGAGGTCACCTACGCCATCCTCGAACGCCGCGAGCGGATCGGCGGTACGTGGGACCTGTTCCGCTATCCAGGGGTGCGTTCCGACAGCGACATCTTCTCTCTCAGTTACCCGTTCGAACCGTGGCGGCGTCCCGAGGCACTCGCCGACGGCGAGCACATCCGCAGCTACATCGCCCACACCGCGCACACTCATGGCATCGATGACCACATCCGGTTCGGTCGCCGCGTCACCTCCGCGGACTGGGATTCGGCCACCGACACCTGGACGCTGACGGTCACCTCCGATGCCGGCGACGAGAAGCATCGATGCGGGTTTCTCGCGTTTGCGACCGGTTACTACGACTACGACCACCCCTACACTCCGACCTTCGCCGGGATCGGCGACTTCACCGGCCGGGTGGTTCATCCGCAACATTGGCCGGAGGATCTCGACTACTCCGGGAAACCGATCGTGGTCATCGGCAGCGGCGCGACTGCGGTCAGCCTGATCCCCGCGCTGGCCCGAACCGCGTCACACGTGACGATGTTGCAGCGATCGCCGTCCTACATCTACTCCTCACCGCAGAAGCAGTACTTTGCCCCGTTGGTCCGCAAACTCCTGCCGGAGAACGCCGCGCACCGCGTCGTGCGGTCGCGCTACGCGTTGCAGACCGCCGCGCTGGTGCACGCCACTCACCGGTTCCCGAACTTCGGCCGGAAGATGATCCGCGCGGGGGTCGTCAAGGAACTTCCCGAGGGCTATCCCGTCGACGTGCATTTCAACCCCGATTACGACCCGTGGGATCAGCGGATGTGCATGGTGCCCGACGGTGACCTGTTCGCGGCCATCTCCGACGGTTCGGTGGACATGGTCACCGACACGATCGATCACTTCGAGCGCACCGGCATCGCTCTGACCTCGGGTCGCCATCTCGACGCCGACATCGTCGTCACCGCGACAGGCCTGACGTTGCAGGCCTTCGGCGGGGTCGTCATTCGTGTCGACGGTGACGAGATCAAGCCTCATGACCGGTTCCTGTTCAAGAGCCATCTACTCGAGGATGTCCCGAACATCGCCTGGTCACTGGGCTACACCAATGCGTCGTGGACGTTGCGGTCGGACCTGACGGCACAGTCGATCGCCCAGTTGGTGGAGTACATGCGAGACCGCGGCTACACCCACGCGTACCCGCATCTGGGCAGCCAGTCGATGCCCAGCAAGTCGGTGTGGGACCTCGAGGCCAACTACGTCCGGCGCAGCCCCGAGGCGCATCCGAAGTCGGGTACCCGCGGTCGGTGGCAGGTGCGGCACAACTACTACCGCGACCTGCTCGAGCACCGTTTCGACAAGGTCAACGACGGCCTCGTCTTCGGGCGTGTTCCCCGGGTCGTGGACAGTGGCATCGCCGGGCGTTAGTCGACACCGAACCCCGGAAAACACGGGCGTGACGTCGGCCACACCGCGCGGTACACTCAGCCTCATTGACACACTTAATGCAGTTTGTGTCTAAGCTCCGGCGGAGTTCCCGCCGACCGAGCCAACCGAGGAGCCGGAGGATTTGACGATGTCGACGGTGATGGCCAAACGATTCCAGCACGCCTTCAACAAGGCCACCTCCTACTACCCCGATCCGGCCAAGCCGCTCGCCGAGCCACCGGCCGACTCCGGCCTCAAGCCGGTGATGGGTGACGCAGGCATCCCGTTCCTCGGCCACACCGTCGACATGCTCGCCGACCCGCTCGCCAGCGCGATGGAGCGCTTCGAGAAGTACGGCCCGGTGTCGTGGTCGGGCTCGCTGCAGGACAACATCGTCACCCTGGTCGGACCCGAGGCCGTGGAATGTGCATGGATGAACCGGGAGAAGGCGTTCTCCAGTGAGCAGGGCTGGGAACCGATGATCGGCCCGTTCTTCCGTCGCGGCATCATGCTCATGGATTTCGGCGAGCACATGCATCATCGCCGTATTCTCCAGCAAGCCTTCGCCAAGCCGCGATTGCTGGGCTACCTCGATCTGATGACCCCGCACATCGAGAAGACGCTCGCCAATTGGGCTGTGGGTCAAGGATTTCCGATGTACACACAAACCAAGGAGCTGCTGCTCTCGCTGGCGTCGGAGGTGTTCGTCGGATCGACCCTCGAGGGGGCCGAGAACCGGCGCCTCGAAGTCGCCTTCGAGGCCGCCGTACGCGGCGGGCAGGCGATCATCCGGGCAGACGTCGGCAACTTCACCTGGGCCCGCGGCCTCCGCGGTCGTGAGACCCTGCAGGAGTACTTCCGGTCCGAGATCGGCTCGCGCCGAAGCGATCCCGGCGACGATCTGTTCAGCGTGCTGTGCCACAGCGAGGACGACGAGGGCAATACCTTCACCGATGAGGACGTCGTCAACCACATGATCTTCGTCATGATGGCCGCACACGACACCTCGACCATCGCCCTGTCGATGATGGCGCACTATCTGGGGCGCAATCCTCAATGGCAGCAACGACTTCGGGATGAGTCGCTGGCGTTGGGCAAGGCAACCCTCGACTACGACGACCAGGACAAGCTGCCCAGCCTCGACCTCGCGTTCAAGGAGACCCTGCGCATCAATGCGCCCGTCGGCATGCTCTTCCGCAAGACCATCACCGACACCGACATCCTCGGCCACTTCGTCCCCGCCGGTACCGTCATCGCGATCCACCCGTGGGCGACGATGCTTCGCGAGGAATGGTGGCCCAATCCAACCGTCTGGGATCCGGAACGCTTCGCCGCCGAACGCCGGGAAGACAAGGTGCACCGCTTCGCGTGGTCACCCTTCGGCGGCGGCGCCCACAAGTGCATCGGCCTCTACTTCGGCGGCATGGAAGTGAAGTCGATCATGCATCAGTTGCTGCTCAACTTCGAATGGTCGGTCCCCGCCGATTACCGACTCAGTCTCGAATACGGAACGGGCCCAACCCCTGCCGACGGCCTGCCGATCGACATGCGACGACGGTAGGACTGCGTCGACGATAAGCCGACCCGTCACCGCGAATCGCTGTGCACCCATTCGGCAAAACCGTTGGGCGCGCGCGAATATCGACGCGCGGAGGTGCTGACGATACCGCGGGCGGTGGCCACCGTGATCGCACCGAGCACGCCGGCCGCCGCAACCAGTGCCCGGTCCTCGCCGGTGGCCAGTGGTTCGAAACCTCCGATCGCGCGGTAGATGTCGCCGCGAATGCCCAGGTTGGCACCGTAGATCTGGGAGTGCCCGGACTCTACCGGATGGGCGAGATGCCAGCGAGTTCGCTGATGCGGTGTCAGGGGAGCTTCGTCGGGCGTGACCAGTCCCGCGACAAGATCTGCACCGGCCGAAGCGAGTTCGGCATGCGCGATCAGCCAGTCATGCGGGACCGCAGAATCGGCGTCGGTATTCGCGATCCAGTGATTGGCGAGTTCGCTGTCTCCGACGCTGCCCAGCGCCGCGGTGACGCCGAGATGGCGTGCCCCTCCGACAGTCCCGGCGTCGCATTCCACCAGCCGGGCACCATGTCGATGAGCGATCGCGGCAGTCCCGTCGTCGCATCGATCGAGCACCACGGTGACACTGACGGCCATCGGAGCACGCTTGGATACGAGTTCGTCCCGACACCTCGCGATCATGCTCAGACAGCGATCGATGAGACCTTCCTCGTTTCGGGCAGGCACCACAACATGGATGTGCGTCAGTTGGGTGTTCATGGCATCGACGACGGGGAGGAGCGGTGCCGCCAGAGACCGAGGAGATAGTCGGGGTCATGGGCTGCGTCGACGATCTCCAGATGGGAGGTGCTGTCGATGGCGGCGTGTACGGCGGCACCGTCGAGGGGCCACCCACGGATCGGGTGGCTCCAATGACAGGCGACGAGATATCCTCCAGGACTGAGGATTTGCTGAATGACAGACAACGTCCGCGCGAGCTGTGACGCACTCAGGTAGTAGCCCACTTCGGACAGGACCACGAGATCGTAGGGGCCCGTCGGGAGATGATCGGGTGCCCATCCCTCCGAGACGGTGACGTTTCGGTGCTCGGAAGTACGTCGACGGGCTGCCTCGACGGCGGCCGGCGCAGGATCGATGGCATCGACATAATCGCACATGTCGGCCAGGTCTCCCGCCAACGCTCCCACCGAACAGCCGATTTCGAGGACGCGGTGGGGTCGTGGCAGGTCGTCGAGCAAGGCCAGGGTGGCACGGCGTTTGGCGACTTCGTAACCGGAGGACACCCGCCATGGATCCCGGTGCCGACGATGCAACTCGTCGAAGGCCGAGACATCGGTGGGCGTCGGATCGAGGATGACGACCTCGAAGTCGCGGTCGAAATGATCGAGTACGTGAGCGGGAAGGATCGGAGTATCGCCCGGCTCGTCGGAGAGCCGCCGAACTTGGGAGACATGGCAGGAGATACCCCATTGCTTTGCTGAGTGTTCTGCCGCCGACAGTCGATGTATCGCCACTCCGGTACGGGGCAGTTGTTCGGGTGTTCCCCAGTGCCAGAACCAGATCGGGTACTCGCCGAGCACGCACCCGGCACGCGCCGCTGCGGCGGCGGCCGCCATGCCTGCCGCCACGTGATCGGGATGACCGTCGTGTCGCCACGGTGCCACGATGAGGGTGCTGCCGCCCATGCACATGACGGCGTCGACGATCGCCGCGGTGAGGTCTGCCCGATACGCGTCAACGCGTCCGTCAGGAAAGCCGAGTGCGGTCAGATCGATCGTTGCGCCCGTGTCACTTTCAAGGGCTGCCAGAGCACTGCGCATCTCGTTCTGTCGACGCAGGCCCAGAGCCGCCGGACTGATCGTGTTCGAACTGGGATGCGACGCCTCACCCCAGGTGGCCAGGATGACGGTGACGGTGGCTCCTGAGCTCAGGGCACGGTGGATGAGACCACCGCAACCAAGGACTTCGTCGTCGGGATGCGCGGCCACCACGACCATATTCCGGTATTTCTCGATATCGAGGACCAGCTGCGACGACGAGGCAAAGTGGTTGCGCCAGTGAACTTCCAGCGTCCCGGGGTCCGCTGGATCAAAGTCCTCGGCGGTCGTCATATCACCAGGCCCCGTCCGTCGGCGACCGCCTGCCCCAGCGCCGCGGCATCACGGTCGGCATGCTCCTGCTGCAGGTAGACGCTCAGATCTGCGACCAGCGCCGCGTAGCGGGCGTCATGTACCGCAGGCCCGGGCCCCATCGCATGAGCGGCCCGTGTCATGACCTCCTCGGCGACACCGCGCATCCCACGGCGAACATGCCAGGCCAGTACCGCACCGTCGGTGTCGTCGGCTTCGACACGGGCCGCCGCGTCGTTCAAGACGCAGCGGCCCCGATGCAGTGCCTCGTCGACAGCGCCCAGATGCATCCTGCCTATCTGATCCAGATCGTCACGGTCACTGCGTCTTCGGAGGACTCTACCGATGCCGACCGCGCCGCCGAACCACACCGCCGCGACCCGAATCCCCCCGGTCGCAAATCCGGCTCGTGTGAGGTACCAGCCATCCCCGCCCACCGGTATCGCCGCGGCTGACTCACAATGGATACTCGGCGATGCCACCGCGGTGAGGCCTCGCGCCACCCATGCTTCGGTGCCGACGGCGATTCGCGGATCGGTCAGGTCGATCGCAAACAGCCGCCTCGTGTCGGGCGAGGTCCAGGCCGTGACCAACGCGCGGTCGAGACGGTCCGCCAGAGAGCACCACGGCTTGATGCCGGAGAGCTCCCATCGATTGCCGGAATGATTCGCGTACAAGCGTTCTGGTCCTTCGGCAGCGTAGACACCCCAGCGCAGGCCATCGGCATCGAGGGCCACCGGGGAGTGGGCCTCGTCGAGGATCGTGAGCGCGTCAAGGTGTGGTTCGAGTACTCGGGCGACGGTGAGATCGATTGCCGCCACGGTGGCGAGCAGCGACCAGCGGGAGACCTCATTCGCGTGTGCTCGGGTTGCGCGGCCCAGCTCACACAGATGCTCGAGGATGGTGTTCACGGGCACCGGAACGTCGTCGACCAACGCCCTGAGGCAGTCGAGGCTCTCGCCGTCCGGCGGATCACCGGCAAGCACCACCGGCTCAAGACGCTCAGGCTGGACGGTCATGCCGCACCGTGGATCGACGATCGGACCGTGGTTCGACGTCGGAGGGTGCCGACCGTTGATGTTTCGTGGACCTCAAGAAAGTCACCTACCGCCGATGTCGGTTCAGCTGTTGCGCTCCCCGAGGCTGGAGGAACACTTCTGTGGCAGTCGCCACCTGATCATGATAGCCCGGCTACCACCGTCGGCGTGGTGGGCAATCGCGCGAGGCGAGACGAGACCGCACAGGGATGCGGTGCAACGAGTGTCGTCGATCTTCTGCCGCTGCCCGAGCTGATGGGCCGCTTCGGTGACCTCGCATATGACGTTGTCGAGATGAACCCGTCCGACCGGAACAGCTGGGATCGCCACGCGGCAGCGCAAAGGCTGCCCATCCGCCGCTGCCTCGACGGCAATCCGGACGCTGTTCGCGGTGCATGCGGGAGCACCTCGGCTGGGGTGTGTTCACGCTGCTGCGACGCTGATCTGACGGTCAGTGGGTGGGGGGTGCCGCCTGGTGCACCCCCGCGCACGCCGTCACACCATTGCCTGTTGCCCCTGGTCCTGATTAGGTATGGAAATAGGACGTATCAGGCGTCGTCAGCTGGGAGAGGCTCGCGCATGACCGGTTCGATGAGTACGGCCCCGACGATTCCTGCCGTATTCGATGACGTCGTCGAGCGCACTCCAGACGCGCCGTTTCTGGTGACCAACGAACGCACCTGGACATACCGCGAGGTCGCCGACGCCGCCGACAGCCTCGCACGAAGCCTCAACACCATCGGGGTGAGCCGTGGTGATCGCATCGCGATCGCAGCGCCCAACGGTCCGGAATGGATCCTGACCCTGATTGCCGCCACCCGACTCAGTGCGACGGTGGTGGCCCTCAACGTTCTGTACCGGGAACGCGAGCTCGACTTCATGCTCAACGAGTCCGGAGCATCGGTGCTGATCTGCTCCGACAGAACCCGAGACTTCGACTTCGCGAGGTTCCTCGAGCGTTTCCGCAATCGACTCCCCGGGGTCAAGCATTTCGTGTTTCTCGGCGACGGCGGATTCTCGACCAGCCGCACCTGGAATCACCTGATCACGGCCGCACCGAAGACCAAACAGCAGTGGGCCCCCGTGCATCCGATGACACCCGCGTTTCTGCTCTACACCTCCGGTACCACCGGAGCCCCCAAGGGCGCCATGCTCACGCACGCAAGCATTCTCGCCTCAGCTCGTGCGCAGGCGCAGCACCTGGGTCACACCGCCGACGATGCCTTCCTCGCTCACATGCCGATGAACCATGTCGGGGGTCTGACCTGCACGGTGGTCGCCGCCCTGACCATCGGCGCGCGGCTGATCCTGGTGCCGGAGTTCCATCCCCAGCATTCCCTGGAGGCGATGCTGACCCATCGCGCCACGGTCTGCCTCGGCGTCCCCACCATGTATCAGATGATGATGTCCCATCCGAGGTTCGCCGATTCCGACCGGTCGGCGGTTCGTACCTGTGTGGTCGGCGGCGCGAATCTCGAACCGGCGCTGGGTGCCCGGGTGGCCGAGGCCTTCCCGACCGCCCGGCTGGCCAACCTGTACGGACTGTCGGAGACCTCGGGCGGCGCCGTGATCTCGGGGACCGGCGACGACCTCGACACGCTGATCACGACGCTCGGTGTCCCCGTCGGGGACACCGAGGTGCGGGTCATCGATGGCGACGGCCACGACGTTGCGCCCGGCGACGACGGCGAACTCCTGATCAGCGGCAGCATCACCGCCGCTGGATACTGGCAGCGGCCCGATGCCACCGCAGCAACCTTCGGCGACGACGGGTGGGTACGTACCGGTGACATCGTCGCGCAGCGCGACGACGGCCACCTCGTGTTGCGTGGCCGTCGCAAGGAGATGTACGTCCGCGGCGGGTACAGCGTGTACCCCGCCGAGATCGAGAACCTCCTCACCTCCCATCTGCATGTCACGGCGGCGGCAGTCATCGGGATACCCGATTACAGCTTCGGTGAGGCGGGACTGGCATACGTCTCCGTCGACGAACCCGTCGACGTCGAGGAACTGTACGAGTTGTGCCGTACAAAACTCGCACCCTATAAGCAGCCCGAGGAGATCACCATCCTCGACAGGCTACCGACGACGCCGACCGGCAAGATCAACAAGTCCGAGCTCCGACGCCGGCATGCGGTGCCCGTGCGGCTGTAGCCGGTTGTCCCGGTTGTCGGGGCGTCGTCCACCGTTCACCGTCCACCACGACCATCACGGCGTGTAGGGCGTCGACCATCCCACGGGTGCGGTGATCTCCTGGTTGCTGACGCTGATCGTGCCGTCGGTGTACACGGTCATGACGCAACTCGCGGAGTCCGTCGGCGCGTAGCTCGAATTCTTCGGTAGCGGTTGGGGAATGGTGACCGTGGTCGACATCTCCCAGACCGTGTCGACGTCGGAGTCACGACGACCGTCGCTGCTGATCGCGATCTGGAGGTCCTCGCTGATGATGGTCTTCCGGACATCCCCACCACTGAAGCGCACCGCGGCCGCCCGGTCGGCGGCGGCACCGGCGTCGATCCCGTTGTTCTGCTGATACTCCGCGGCGACCTCGTGCCGGAGCGCCGCCTCACACGCGGTGACGGACTCGGACTTCTTGGCGCCGGAGTCTCGGTGTGCAACCGCCCAGCAGACCGCTGCGATCACCACGACGACCAGCACCCCGATCGCGGCGACCACGATGCGCCGACGCCGGGGGTGCGGGTGCAGGGAGTCTGAGAGCCGGGAGTCTGAGTGCCGGTTGCTCATCCGTCGTCCCTGCTGGGCAGCTTCCATCCGAAGGTCGCGGTCGGTGGTCCGTCCTTGGCGTACAGGCGTGCCGGGCGGCCCCCGGCCGCCCGGGTGACCGGCGACCCGGTCGCGTCGGTTTGTGGTGCCAGCAGCGGCTGCACCCGTCGGTTGAATGAATCCCGCATCAGCCGCCGACCGAGGATGGCCTCGTGGAGTTCGCGCAGTTCACTGAGGGTGTAGGGCTGCGGCAGCAGGTTATCCGGATCCGGGCGGTCCTCGTAGCGTTCCCGAAGACTGTCGGTGGCGGCTGCAATGATCTGCGTGTGGTCGTAGAGCAACGCCTCGCCTGAGGTGAGCGTGCCGGCGGGCGTCACCGGCACCAGCTCACCGACCACATCCGTCAGCTGCGCGGCAGGCAGTGCGACGGCATGCGCGATCGAGATCGTCCATCCCCGAGGATCTCGATCAGGATCATCGAACACCCGCAGCAGGTGCGGGTGTATGTGATCGGGCGAGAGCCCCAGTTTGAGTTGGAGTACCTCACCGACGGTGTCGGCGACGGTGCGTCGTTCGCGGATGAATCGCCCCGGCAGCATCGCGGTGCCGTCGTCGTCGCGTTGCACGACCACGCACAGGGTCGCATCGACGACGCTGAGCACAGCGATGTCGACGGCGACGTTGGGTCGCGGATAGTCGGTCAGTCGACTGGTTCGCGCAGCAGCCACGGAAACACCGTATGCGAGAATCTGCGTAAAGTAGTAATCTCAGAATCGCGCAAAGTCGCCTCGGTCGGATGCCGGGGCGGAGAGAAGGAGTCAGACCATGAAGTTCTCCGCCGCCCTCGATGTCGATGTCGTCGCCCACGAGACCGCCGACGAGGTGACCGTGATGCTCGAACTGCAGGCCCCCGCAGCGCCGGCAGCCGATGCGCCACGCCCACCGACCGCACTGCAGATCGTGCTCGACCGCAGCGGCTCGATGTCCGGACCGCCGCTGGAAGGAGCCCAGAAGGCGCTGACAAGTGTTGTCGCACAGCTTGATCCGAAGGATGTGTTCGGCGTCGTGGCGTTCGACGACGCCGCGATGGTCGTGGTACCCGCGGCACCCCTGGCCGACAAGCAGCGCGCCGTCGACGCGATCGGCGCCGTCACCCCGGGCGGTTGCACCGACCTGTCGTCGGGATACCTGCGCGGCTTGCAGGATCTGCGTCGCGCCGCCGGTGCGGCCGGGATCTCCGGCGGGACGGTGCTCGTCATCAGTGACGGCCACATCAATCGGGGTATCCGCGATCACGACGAGTTCGCGAGCATCGCCGCCAAGGCCGCCGCTGAGGGCATCGTGACCTCCACGCTCGGTTACGGACGCGGCTACGACGAGTCGCTGCTCGAGGTGATCACCCGGGCCGGCAACGGCAATCACACCTTCGCCGACGACCCCGACGCCGCGGGCGCCGCCATCGGTGCGGAAGTGCAAGGCCTGCTGGCAAAGTCGGCCCAGGCCGTCACACTCACCGTGCGCTACGTCGAGCAGGTCAACGAACTCTCGCTGTACAACGACCTGCCCGCACACCAGACCGCCGACGGCGAGGTGATGATCGAGCTCGGCGACCTCTACGCCGAGGAAGGTCGGAAGTTGTTGCTGCGCATGGGCGTCATCGGACTCGCGGCGCTGGGTCTCGCCCAGATCGCGACCCTCGAACTGCGGTGGGTGGAGACGGCGACCCTCACCGAACACACGGTGACCCTGCCCATCTCGGTGAACGTGGTGCCCGGCGACGAGCTCGGCGACCGCATCCCCGACCCCACCGTGCAGTCGGAGAAGCTGTATCAGGAAGGGCAACAGGCAAAGCTGGAGGCGTCGCGCGCCTACGAGTCCGGCGACACCGCCGCCGGACTCGAGTACCTCGCCCAGTCGCGGGCGAGTTTCCTCGACGCGATGGACGTGGCCGGCGCGCCCCCGGTCGTCGGTGCCGCCGACGAGATCGCCTTCCTGGATCAGTTGGAGGCCGAAGTATCCACTCTCGGAGCCGGTTACGCCTCCAAGCGTTCCCGCGACTCCTACCAGCAGAGCAACCGCAAGCGGGGGCGTGGGTAGGCCGCACCGTCCTGTTGCCGACCCGCCTCCCCAACCCCCGCTGGTCGAGTGGCCTCCCTTCCGCCGGTGCGAGCCGCCTCCCCCCGCTGGTCGAGTGGCCTCCCTTCCGCCGGTCGAGTGGCCTCCCCCCCGCTGGTCGAGTAGCCGACGAGCTAGCGAGTCGGCGTATCGAGACCACCACCTCGCCGGTCACGCCGGTGCGAACCGCCTCCCTTCCGCCAGTCGAGTAGCCTCCCCCCCCCCCCGCTGGTCGAGTAGCCGACGAGCTAGCGAGTCGGCGTATCGAGACCACCACCTCGCCGGTCGAGCCGGTGCGAGCCCCCCAGGGCGAGCGCCGAGTCGAGACCCGGTGACACGACGACGATCCCCCACCACAGCACACGCCGCGAGAGGACCCACATGCCCTCACTCACCGACATCCAACTCGACCGCGCCCACGGCACCCTCCTGGGCACAGCCGTCGGCGACGCCCTCGGCGTCCCGTACGAGTTCGGCCGACGCCTCGGCCCCACCGACATCCCGGAGATGATCGGCGGCGGACTCGGCTCCTATCAGCCGGGCGAATGGAGCGACGACACCTCCATGGCCGTCGCCATCGCGACCGCCGCCGCCGAGGGTCACGACCTCACCTCCGACGCCGGGCTCGACGAGGTCGCCCGCCAGTTCCTGCGCTGGCTCACCGACTTTCCCGACAACCGCCCGCCGGACATCGGCAACCAGACCTACGCCGTACTGTCGGCGACGCGACGCAGGCTGCACGACGATCCCGACGCGCCGGTCGGCACGATCATGCGGGAGGAGTCACTGATCCACGCCGCCGAGCATCCACGTTCGGCTGGCAACGGCGCCCTCATGCGCACCGCACCGGTCGCACTCGCCCACCTCGACGACCGCACCGCCCTCGCCGAGGCCGCCCGCGCCGTCGCCGGACTGACCCACAGCGATGCACTGGCCGGTGACTCGTGCGTCATCTGGTGCGAGGCCATTCGCATCGCCATCCTCGACGGTCGCCTCGACATCCCCGCCGGACTCGACCTCCTGCCCGCACGACGTCGCGATCAGTGGTCGACGTGGCTCGAGGAGGCGGCCACCGCCGATCCGGCCGGCTTCGCCCCCAACGGTTTCACCGTGAGAGCGCTGCAGGCCGCGGCAGCGGCTGTCCTGCAGACACCCCCCTCGTCGGCGGATGCGCATCAGCATCTCGTCGAATCCCTCTATACCGCAATACGTATCGGCGACGACACCGACACCGTCGCGGCCATCACCGGCGGATTGTTGGGAGCCCGGTGGGGGGCGAGTGCGGTGTCGGGGACCCACCGCGACGCCGTGCACGGTTGGCCGTTCGTCGACGGCCAGGCGACCACGCATGCCGATCTGGCAACGCTGACCGACGGAGCCTTGTCAGCGACAGCCGATGAGGTGCGCTCCTGACCGCGCACACACGCAGTCAAGCGACGTCGACCATCGGAACGTCTGCCGCCGCGCACACCCGAAAACTGTCGGACCCTCGTGGAATGATCAACCGCGAGAAGGATCGAACACAGCACCCGACGAGAGGACGACGAATCATGGAGAGCGCGAACGCACATCCCGCACCGGTTCCGCTGCCCACGCGTCGTCCCCGCCTCGACATCGGCTGCCTGCGCCCGGCGGAGGCACAACCGATGACCTCGGTGGCGCTCGCCGTTCGACGGGTGGCCGACGCCCGGTATGTCTACTGCGCCGCGGGCTCCGACGACGTGGAGTGGGTCGGCCGGGTGTCCGCGCCGAGCACGCACGTCGCGATCCTCGATGCCCTCGTCGACATCCGGCGTCGCGCGGCCGGGCAATCACGATTGCGGTTCGCCGTCCAGCTTTCGGCCGGAAGTCCTCTGTGGCGCAGCAAGATCGAGATCGAGACACTGCTTCCCGGGGTGCTTCTCGAGTTCGCCACCCCCGCGGACGCGGCCCTGTTCCACAAGGCCCACACGCGGATCAACGCCGAAGTGGTGCCGGCGGCTCCGAGCGCCCAGGACTTCGAGCCGGTGACGGTCGCCACCGACGGATCGGTGCGCGGGTCCATCACCGGCTGGGGCTGGCTTGCCACCGACGGCAGGTACGGTCTGCGCGGGTTTTCGCACTGCCGCAAGGTGATCGGGTCGAATCCGGTTCTCGTCGCTGAGCTCCGCGCGATCGATGACGCCGTGCGGGCCATTCGTCACGCACCGTTGACCGTCCTCACCGACAGCCGGCTGGCCGTGGCCATGGTGCGCAAATGGGCTGCGGGCATCACGGTTCTCCCCGACGGCTACACCACTGACCGTGGTAACGGTCCGGCCGGCCTCGTCCAGGCACAGCGGCGCATCCAGACGCACCGCGACCGCATCGACATCGTGTGGCAGCCGGGCCATCGCGGTCACCTGCTGAACGAGGGTGCCGACGCCCTCGCGCGTCTCGCCTCGCGGCGACTGACACCGGGCAACGACCTCACGAACGCCGAGTATCACCGACGCGCACAGGGGTTGGCCGGCGGGTTCGCCGACGCCTTCCGCGCCGAGCACGTCGGCGAATCGCGTGCCTCGTAAACCGCCACTTCGACCACAGCGCCGAGGGGTGCCGGCCGCTCCGCCGCTGCCGGCACCCTCCCGCTCTTTCCCGGCGGCGCACTTCATTCCCCTGCCGGGCCGGTTTCCCGAGGACGTCGTCGTCGGCCACGACGGAATGCTCTACTGCGGGGTGGACGGTGGCGGCATCGTCCAGATCGATCCGGATGGCCACACGACGCGCATCGTCGCCGACACCGGCGGCCGCCCCCTCGGGCTCGAGCCGACTCCCGAGGGTCTCATCGTCTGCGACGCCTACCGGGGCCTACTGACGGTCGACGTCGCGACCGGCACGGTGACGACGCTCGTGTCCGAGATCGACGGTGTGCCAATGAACTTCTGCTCCAATGCCGCCCTCGCCCCCGACGGCACGATCTGGTTCACCGAGTCGTCGACGCGGTTCGGATTCGACCACTACCTCGGGGCGTTCCTTGAGCACCGCCCGTCCGGGCGACTGCTCCGCCACGACGTCGACGGCGCCACGTCGGTTGTCCTGACCGACCTCGACTTCCCTAATGGCCTCGCGCTCACCCCGTCCCGCGACGCGCTGATCCTCGTCGAAACCGCCGGTTACCGACTCAGCCGCGTCAACCTGAGCGACGCCCGGCGGACAATCCTCATCGAGAACCTGCCCGGGTTTCCCGACAACCTGTCGCAATTCCGCGACGGACGCGCCTGGCTCGCCCTCACCAACCCGCGCAGCCCATCCCTGGACCGCGCCGGGCGACTTCCCGCCTGGGTCCGTCGCATCGCCTGGCGCCTACCCGGCCGGCTGATGCCCGGTCCCGACGACATCGTGTGGCTCCGTTCGATCACCTCCGACGGTGAAGTCATCGACGACATCCACACTCACCGCGACGACTACGAAATGGCGACCGGCGCCGTCGAATACCGCGGATTCCTGTATGTGGCCGGGCTGCGCCGCACCGCGCTCCTGCGACTCGATCTGTCCGCTTTGGCGATCACAACCCGGCGTCCGTAAGTCGCTTCATCAGACTCACCTTGCGGGAGTGCGTATTTCGCAAGACCGCGACCCGCTCGACGAACTCGTCGTCGTCACCACCGCGGTGGTACACCTCCTGCAGGTCGGTCAGCAGGGCGACCGCGCAGTCGTAGTCGGCGGCCTTGGTGGCCTGCATGTGCGCCTCGACTCGCGACCAGCTCCGCACGCGGTCCTCGGACAACTCGGCCAGCCGCCGCTCATGGGCGGCGAGCCGCTCGCGCTCGATCCGGGCCTTCTCCCGCGCACGTTTGCGCGCCGCCGACCGTTCCCGCGTGGTGGCGAGCTGGTCGGCACGCCGCAGGAGCTCGGCGACGAGGGGCCCGGCGGGCGCGTCGACCCGCGGCAACGATTCGCGATACCGCCCCATCAACTCGAGATGCACCTGACGCTGCCCGTCACGCAGCACCCGGACCAGCAGCGCGTCCTTCTCCGTCGCGGCAAGACCTCGAACAAAGCTCTCGTACTCGTCGGTGGTGTCCTCGATGTCGGCGGAAGACTCAGCGGCGGCTCGGAGCAGATCGTCATCGACACGCAGGTAACGGGCCAGTGCACGTTGCGGCGACGTGAGGGCCCGCAGTCCGGGCGGAACAGGTGGCGTCGGCGTCGATTCGTCCTCGTCGTCGATCAGGACGCCGTTCTCTCGCACCCACCGAAACGGGCGACTCTGCGCCGCAAGCCAGCCCAGATACAGCGCCCGGAGATCACCGGCGGCGAGTTCCCCGCGGATTCCGACCATCGACGACAGCATCGCGGGTGCGTCGAGATCGTAGTCGTCGCCCTCGTCGTTGCTCGTCAGATCGATGATGACGTGCTCGTCGGTCGACCAGATATCGACCTCACCGTCGACGATGTAGCTTTCGTACGCATCGAAATCCGCCAGCGCGATCGGGATCCGAACCATCAGCCGGTGGGTACCCCAACTGGTGACGTGCAGGTGCGCGTCGTACCACAGTCCCATCAATTGCCCTGGGCTGCCCCGAAAGTCGCCGTAGTCGTACTCGTTGACGAAGCTGGTGGCGGTGATGTCCGCACGTGACGACAGCCCACGCATCTGCGCTTGCTCCTCGTCGCCGAGCGGCCGATCGATCGCGACGAACTCGTAGTACTGGTACTCACTCATCGCGGACCCACAGATTCGTCGCGAACCGCCCGGAACGTGCTGCGCATGCCCTGGTGGAAGGTGATGCGGCCGGCGATCACCGTGGGTTCGACGAACGTGACCCACCCGGCGCCGCTCGCTTCGTCGTTGTCGTCGAATCCGACCCACGTGAAGTCGACCCGCGACGGGTCACGGTCACCGGGCGGCTCCCAGTCGATTCCGCCTTCGACCGCGATGAATCCCAGCAAACCCAGGCCATGGTCGTCGAAGATGATGAACGCCGGCCCCATCAGGTCGATGGTGTCCTGGTCCCACTCGCTCATCTCGGTGATGCGCCAGGAACCCACGAGGTCGGAACGCACAAAGGGAAGGTGATCGGTCATGGTGGCCACTGTACGAGGAAGCACCGACAGAACCGGTGGCGCACGGATCGGCCTCGACGACGTGGGCCGAACACAACCGACTCGGCTGCAGTCATACGACTGCAGCCGAGTCGGAGACGAATGCACACCCGGGAACACGTGCCGCCCAACACGGGAGCGCAGGATGCGGCGCTGGACTCCCCCGACGACGAGCTCAGCTGTCCATCACAAGGACTGACAGCCGTAGGAATCCAACGACATCATCTGCGTCGAGTGATGCAGGAATCCGTTGAGAACGTTCGTGTACCTCGTACCCCGACCGCACGGAAGGGAAGACAAACCCTCGCCGCGCGACTTACCGTGGCAATCAACGGATTCGACAGATCGGGATGGACTCGCCCGTGGCGGGGTCTTCGAAACTCCTACGCACCACCGGGATTCCCTCTCTGTCATCATCAATTCTACTGAAGGTGCGCCACTTTCAGTAGGGACGAAAGTCCCTGATATACACTAGCGGCGATATCCGATGCGCCATAACGGATGTCGCCACAACGGCTCAGCCCAACATCTCCCGGATGTCGGACGCGGTGATGGCGGTACCGAACAGTTCCCCCTCGTCGATGGCCGCGTCAAACAGTGCGCGCTTTCGATCCTGCAGTGCCACAACACGTTCCTCGATGGTGTCCGAGGACACCAACCGATACACGGTGACCGGACGCTGCTGACCGATCCGATGTGCACGGTCGATGGCCTGCGCCTCGGCCGCCGGGTTCCACCACGGATCACACACGAAGCAATAGTCTGCCTCGGTCAGATTCAGACCGAATCCACCGGCCTTCAAGCTGATCAGAAACACCTGCGTTCCACCCGAGGTGAATTCAGCAATGGCAGAAGCACGTTCACGTGCCGTCTTGCTGCCGTCGAGGTAGCTGTAGGCGATCCCGGCGTCGGCGAGGTGCGCACGGACGATGGCGAGGAATCCGGTGAACTGACTGAACACCAACGCACTGTGCCCTTCGGCGATCAGCTCCGGCAGACTCTCCATCAGGAACTCGACCTTCGCCGATTCGACTCCACCGTTCGTCTCGTCGACCAGTCCGGCGTGCAGACTGAGCTGGCGCAGCAGACTCAGCGACCGGAACACCTGGAAGCGGTTCTTCTCCCAATCACCGAGCAGTCCCAACACTTTCTGGCGTTCCCGGGCCAGCCGGGTGTCATAGATCTTGCGGTGCCGGGGAGCGAGTTCCAGCATCATCGCCTGCTCCTGCTTCGCCGGCAGGTCCAGAACCACCTGGTCCTTGCGGCGGCGCAGCATGACCGGTTTCATCCGGCGGCGGAGCGTGTCCATCCGGCCCGACTTTTCACCGGACTCGATGGGTTTGCGGAAGTAGGTCTCGAAAGCCTTGGGGGACGGGAACAATCCCGGAGCGGTCACCGACAGCAGCGCCCACAGCTCCATCAGATTGTTCTCCATCGGGGTACCGGTGATCGCCAGTTTGAACGGCGCGTCCAACCGGCGGGCGCACTGGTGGGTCTTACCGGTGTGGTTCTTGATGAACTGCGCCTCGTCGAACAGCGCTCCATCCCAAGAGAATTCGCTGATGTCGTCGAACATCAACCGCAGCAACGTGTAGGAGGTGACCACGACGTTCGCGTCGCCGACCGCCTCGGCAGTCGGTATCCCCGACTTGGCCTCGGTCGCGACGATCGACGTGACCCGCAGCGAAGGGACGAAGCGTCGGGTCTCGGCCACCCAGTTCGGGACAACGCTCGTCGGCGCGATCACCAGGTAACGCACGTCGGGGTTCTTCTTGGCCGCCCGCGCCATCAACGCCAGCGTTTGCAGCGTCTTGCCCAGACCCATGTCGTCGGCCAGGATTCCGCCGAGATCGTTGTCGGCGAGGAAGCTCAGCCAGTCGAGGCCGTCCCTCTGATAGTCACGCAACGTCGCCTTCACGGTACGTGGAGTCGCCACTCGCCGAGGGGGTTTGGCCGCGGCCAGTTTGGCCATCCGGGCCTGCCACGCCTTGAGTTGCGCATCGACGACACCGAGTTCGAGCAGTTCCTCCCACAATGTCGCGTTCATCGACGACGTGTTCACCCGGTCGTTCTCGATCTCGCCGAGTTGCCGTGCCTCGGAGAGTAATTCGGACAGGCGTCGCAACTCCGGGGTGTCGACGCCGACGTAGGCGCCGTCGTCGAGGACGATGAACGACGACCCCATCGCGAGTTCGGAGATGAGCTGTCGCAATGGGATCTCCCGGTCCCCGACGGTCACCGCCACATTGAGGGCGAACCAGTCGTTGCCGGTGCCGTCCTCACCGGCACCGAATCGGATCTCCGGCGTCGCGTCCAGGTAGTGGTAGTCGGTGGCGATCCTGTTGTCGATCAGGATGTTCGGCTCCTGCTCGAGTTCCGGGAGGATCTCGGTTGTGATGAATGCCGCGTCCACCGGGCGCATATCCGCCGCCGTCCGCAGGATGTGCTCCGGGAGGTCCCCGATGCCGATCTCGTCGGCCAGGACCTGGTCGAGAAGAGTGACCGCCTCCTGCGCGCGCGGACCCGGGTGACTCACGGTTTCCGCACGCCACGAGACCCGCGCCGACATCACCCAGTGGGCGGTCGTCGTGGCCAGCATGATCAGCTCGTCGCGGATCGATTTCCACAGTGCCGCTTCGGCTGTCGCGTCACGGTAGGGGGTGGCGCCGATCGGTTCGTTGACGTCGAAGACGTGTCGCTTGTCGTTGACCAGGTAGCCCACACTCCAGGTGTACCGATGATGATCACCGGCATCACTGAGGGTGAGCACGGCGACCGGCCCGGTGATCGTCGGCGGCGTGAGCAGGCCGTCGGCGACGGCCACGGCGCGTCGGCGTTCGATGCGGGGGAGGAACTCCAACGCGAACTCCGGCAGATCCGATTCGGGCACGGTCACGGTGCGGGTCCGGGTGGCGAACTCGACCTCACCGAGACTCGGCACCGGCTCGGCGAACCCGGCGAGTGTCAGGGTGTCGTCGGCGATGTAGGAGAGTCCGTGCCGTTGGGGCCCGGCGGTGCCGAGCAAGGACACCGCTCCGGGCTCGACGGCGGTGCCGTCGACCCGGATGACCGCACTCACCCGCGCGCCGTCGTCGTCCTTTGTCACGTCGTAATCGATTGTCGCCGAACCCAACTGCACCTTGGTGACGGGGAAGCTGCGCGTGGTCTGCGGGATCAGCGTGACCCCCGCATCGACGGCATTGCGCAACGCCGGCCAGAGAGATCGCGGCGCATTCGTCAGCGACAGCGTGTCGGGATTGCTGACGTAGCTGTTGCGGTGCAACACCTGATAGATCGTGCGCAGGGCGTCACAGTGCGCGACGTCGAGTTCGGTGTTGTGCGTGAAGAGGACGTCCTGCCAGGTCCCACCGGTCTTGATCCACTGGCCGCGCTTGCCCATCACCATCGGCCGAACGTGCAGGCCGGGTTCGGGCATGAACCGCGACGGCTCACCACGCCCGACGATCAGGGCCAGCGGCCGGCGTTCCGGCTCACTGTTCTCGGTGCCGACGACTCCGCCCAGCGCGGTACGCCAGGTCGGGGCGATCGGCTCCCCAGGAGTGGGCGCGGCGATCGGCCCGGCACGCCGCGAGTCCTGGATCGCGACCAGGATCAGGGTGGCCGCGTGTTTGCAGCGCATGCCGACCGGACAGCTGCATCGTGTCGCGGCGAGGGTCTCCATCGACGGTGTTCCGCGGAACAGTACCGACACCCGATATTGCTGCGGCCCGCTCCCCTGGCACGTTCCGGACAGGACCTGACCGTCCGAGGACCACCCGTAGGTCCGGATCATCCCGCTGCGGCGGTACTGCATGGCACGCTGCAGCGTCGTCGCACCGAACTCGCGGCGGAGGTCGGCGTCGGAGGCGATCAGAGCAGGTGGGACCACGTGCCGCAGGGTACCGGGTGACGACCGATCACGGCACACGCACCAAGGGCAGCACAGCCTGAGCCCGTGTCATCCCGTGTCATCCCGTGGAGCCCACCCATGCCCGAACTGTTCGAGATCACCCGCCTGATCCAGGCCGATCCGCCCATCACCTTCAGCATCCTCACCTCGCCCGACGGCCACGTGGTGGCCGGCCTGCGCGCGAGGCTGGGAATCCTCGCGCGGACGGTCCAGTCGCGCTGAAACCCTCGGTCGGCGGCAGGGTTTGCCCATTTCTAGACATTCCCCAAGTAGCCGAACGACAAAACCCCAGGTCATGGCTTCCGGCTACCGGGCCCGATGTCTAGAAATGGGCAACGACTTGCTCGACACCGCTACTTCTTCGTCAACGACGACTCTTTGTACGCCGCCTTCGCCCCGGTCTTGTCGGATTCGACGATCCAGAAGGGCTCGCCGTCGCTCGCGTCGAACTTCTGGCCGTCGAAGGTGAAGGGCGAGGAGCGTTTCTCGCGTGCGGTGCCGTGTTGTCTGCGACCACCTGCGGTCTCGCCGAGTCGGGCACCGCGCTGGCGGCTACTCCTCCATCCCCCGCTGGGAGAGTTCGTTGGCATCGGCCCAGCCGACGATGTCGCCGCGGTTGATCGCGACGGCCAGCAGGTCGGGGAACGCATCGGGGGTGCAGGCAAATGCCGGGATACCCATGGCGCCCAACGCGGCGGCGATGTCCCGGTCGAAGGAGGGCGCGCCCTCGTCGGACAGCGCGAGCAGCACCACCACCGTGATGCCGTCGGCGCGCATCTGCGCTACGCGCTTGAGCATCTCGTCGCGCACGCCACCCTCGTACAGATCGGAGATGAGCACGACGATGCTGTGCTCGGGGCGGGTGACGAGACCCTGGCAGTAGGCGATGGCCCGGTTGATGTCGGTACCGCCGCCCAGGGTGGTGCCGAACAGCACGTCGACGGGGTCGTCGAGTTCGTCGGTGAGGTCGACGACCTCGGTGTCGAAGACGACGAGGGAGGTCCGCACCGACCGCATGGTGGCGATGACCGCACCGAAGATCGACGCGTACACAATGGATCTGGCCATCGACCCGGATTGATCGATGGCGAGGATGATGTCCTTGCTGACCACCTGCGCGCGGCGGCCGTGGCCGACGAGGCGTTCGGGCACAACGGTTTTCTGTTCGGGCAGATAGTTGTGCAGGTTGCGGCCGATGGTGGCGTTCCAGTCGATGTCACGCAGCTTCGGCCGGTTCACCCGGGCCGCGCGGTCGAGGGCGGCGCCAACGGCGCTGCGGGTGCGGTCGGCGATGCGGCGTTCCACCTCGTCGACGACCTTGCGGACCAGTGCTCGTGCCGACGCCTTGGAACTCGCCGGGATGGCACGACCGAGCCCGATCAGGGTGGTCACCATGTCGATGTCGGGTTCGATGCTGTCGATGAGTTCGGGTTCGGTCAGCAACGCGTACAGGTTGAGGCGTTCCACGGCGTCGCGCTGCATCACCTGAACCACGGTGGACGGGAAGTACTCCCGGATGTCGCCGAGCCACCGCGCGACCGACGGCGCCGACTTGCCCAGTCCCCCTTTGCGGGAGCCGCCGCCGTTGTCATACAGCGCGGCGAGTGCATTGTCCATGGCGAGATCGGCTCCGCCGAGGGCGGGGAAATCGTCGGCGGCCGGATCGCCGAGGACGAGTCGCCAGCGGCGATCGCGATCGGCCGCGGCGCTGTTTGATTCAACATTGTTGTCGGTCACGGCAATCCCAGGATTCCGGCGACGACGGCCACCACGGGTGTGGCGAGCTCGGCGTCGAAGGTGGTGACGGTGGGGACGGGAGCGGGTCGCTGCCCGTCGAGGGCGGCCGCGCGGTTGCCGATGTTGCGACGCACCGACGGGTCGAACACCCCGAAGGTCCGGCGCAGCAACGGGAGGACGTCGGTGAAGTCGTTGTCGCCGAGGCCGGTGAGCCAGCCGTCGAGGATGACCAGCAAGTCGCGGTCGTGGACGAGGAGCAGCCCGCCGTCGCCGAGGAAGCCGTCGATCCATTGCGCTTTGGCGGTCGGTGTCGATCCCGTCGACAACGCGAACTGCAATCGCGTTGCGGCGTAGGCGGTTTCGATGCACCCGCCGTCGAGGAGCAGTCGGGTGGCGCGGCCTACGAGGAGTCCGTTGACGTCGGTGCGGTCGGCGATCGCGTGGAGTGCACCGGTCCACCTCTGAGTGTCGCCGGTGTCGAGGAGGGCGACCACCTCGTGGACGGCGTCGAGGCGTTGCTTGAACTCGTTGGCGGCGTCGTCGTTGAGGCTGGAGATCGCGGCGGGGATGCCGACGCACACACGTGTCAGCAGCGACGACGCCACCAGGCCGAGGGCGGCGGTGTCGGTGCCGCGGACGTCGCCGTAGCGCTGGGCCCGCCCGAGCGCCGGTAGGGCCTCCATCAGTTGGGCGACATCGTGATTGACGGCGGCGCGGTCGCGCAGTGCGGTGAGGATGGTGGGGATGACGTCGACGAGCTCGGCGAGCAACGCGAATTCGAGGGCCCCGGTGACCTGTCCGAGTGATGTTCCGCCGCTCGCTGTGTCGGCGACCTTCGCCGCGGCGGCCCCGTACACCGTGGTGCCCCACACCGATGCCATCACGATGTCGATGACGTACTCGGGGCGCCACGCAAGGATCCAGCCCTCCTTGAATGTGCCGGTGCCGGTGACCTCGTTGGGTGTGCCCCAGTCGACGCCGAGGATCTGCAGTCGGTGTAGCAGCAACGATTTCGCCTTGTCGGCGGGTTTGCGGAGGTCCAGGACGAGTTCTCTGACGACCGGATCCATTTTGAGGCGTGCGGATTTCGCGGTGGCGGTGACGTCGGCCTGCAGCGGGACGACCGGGGCGTCGGCGGGGACGGCACCTAGGCGTTCACCGATGACGGCCTCGCGGTACATCAGGTCGGCGAGGGCGGTGTCGCCGTGACACATCACCGACAGGGTGGCCTCGCTGATCTCGGCGAGACCGGCGAGGGGTCGGCGCCGCAGCACGGCGAGTGTCTCGGCGAGTCGCGCGGTTTCGATGATGTGCGCCGAGGACACATCGATGTCCTTGTCGCGCAGCAGGTTGGCCTGGTGGATGAGCCAGCGGACGATGACGTCGTCGTCGGTGGTGAACAGGTGGTGATACCAGCCGGGTGAGATGACACCGGCACCGTAGCCGGAGGCGGTGGCCAGGCGGGAGTGGGTCCAGGGAACCCAGGCGAGGCGGCTGCGGAGTTTCGGTGCGCCCTTGAGGGTTCGGGTGTCGGCGGCCGCGGGTGGGAGTTTCCCGGCAAGTGCCGGTGCGTGCCAGGCACCGCAGATGACGGCGACGCGCTGCACTCCGTCGCGTCTGAGGGCCTTGCGGATCGCTTGGCGCATGTGGGCTTCGCGGCGGGCCTCGTGCCGGGCTTCGGGGTCGGAATTGTCGGTGACCTGCAGGAAGTCGTCTTCCCGCAACGCCGCCATCGCCTCGGTGATGGCGTCGAAACCTGCTCCCTCACCCCGGGTTTCGATGACGTCGTCCCACCAGCGTTCGGGGTCGCCGTACCCGGCGGCGGTGGCGAGGGCACCGATGGGGTCGGCGCGGTACACATCCATCTCGCTGGGCGCATCCATCTCGCGGGGCGGATCGATCTCGCGGGGCGGGTCTGTCTCGCGCGCGGCCCCAGCCTCGGTGCGGTGCGCGAGCACCATGGAGGTGGGGAGGTCGCAGAATTCGACCGGCACCGCGTGGGTCACCGCCCAGCGCATGGCCTGCCATTCGGGGGAGAACTCGGCGTACGGCCAGAATGCGGCACGCGACGGATCGTCGGCGGCGTAGCCGAGCAGCGCGACCGGTGGCGCCATTCCCGGGTCCGTCACCGCCGCGATGAGATCCGACGCATCGGCCGGCCCCTCGATCAGGACGGCGTCGGGTCTGATGCGGTGCAGTTCACTGACGACGGCCCGCGCCGATCCCGGTCCGTGGTGGCGGATGCCGAGCACGTAGGTGCCCGGCGCCACCGTGTCGGTGGCGCCCTTGGCGGTTTCGGCGGTGGTCACCGACATCGTCAGCGCAGCGCTCCGCGGGCCGCGCGGTAGAAGTCGGCCCAGTCATCACGCTCGCGGACAACGCTTTCCAGATACTCGGTCCAGACGACGGCGTCGGCGGAGGGATCTTTGATGACGGCACCCTGGATGCCGGCGGCGGTGTCGGCGGGGCGGAGGACACCGTCACCGAAGTGCGCCGACATCGCGATGCCGTGGGTGATCACCGAGATCGCCTCGGCGGTGGAGAGCGTGCCGCTGGGTTGTTTGACCTTGGCGCGGCCGTCTTCGGTGACCCCGGAACGCAGTTCACGGAACACGGTGACGACGCGCCGGATCTCCTCGGCGGCCGACGGCAACTCCGGCAGATCCAGTGACTTGCCCAGTGCCGCAACACGTTGGGTGACAATGGAGACCTCTTCGTCGGCGGTGGCCGGCAGGGGCAGCACGACGGTGTTGAAGCGTCGACGCAACGCGGAGGAGAGGTCGTTGACGCCGCGGTCGCGGTCGTTGGCGGTGGCGATGACACTGAAACCCTTGGTGGCCTGCACTTCCCGGCCGAGCTCGGGGATGGGCAGGGTCTTCTCGGACAGAATGGTGATCAGCGCGTCCTGCACGTCCGACGGGATGCGGGTCAGTTCTTCCAGTCGGGCGATCTTGCCTTCCTGCATGGCGGTCATGATCGGCGAGGGCACCAGCGCGTCGGTCGACGGCCCTTCGGCGATGAGTCGGGCGTAGTTCCAGCCGTAGCGGATCGCCTCTTCCGGGGTGCCGGCGGTACCCTGCACCAGGAGTGTGGAGGTGCCGCTGATGGCGGCGGAGAGATGTTCGGACACCCAGGTTTTCGCGGTACCCGGCACACCGAGGAGCAGCAGCGCGCGGTCGGTGGCCAGCGTCGCGACGGCGACCTCCATCAGGCGACGCGGCCCGATGTACTTCGGCGTGATCTCGGTGCCGTCGTCGAGGGTACCGCCGAGTAGGTAGGTCACCACCGCCGACGGGCTCAGCAACCAGTTGGCCGGTCGGGCAGCGGTGTCGTCGCGCGCCAGTGCCGCAAGTTCGTCGGCGTAGAGCTGTTCGGCGTGCGGACGGAGGAGGTTGTCGGCGGTGGTCATGGCAGCTCCCTGGTCAGGACAGATCGGATACGGAGGGCTTCGGACAGCGTCGCGCAGGGGATGATGGCGTGCGGATGACGTTCCCGCACAATGGTGATCATCGACTGGAAGTCATCGGTCGCGGGCAGTCCCGTGGACATCAGATCGAACAGGGTGAGGACGTTCCCGCGGACGAGGCGAGTATTGGCGAGCATCGAGTCCAGCAGCCGCAGGGCGTGGCGCGCCATCTGGTCCGACCAGGGTGCGGGCAGCGCATGCAGTCCGACCAGTTGCCGCTCCGCCGCGAGCGAGGGGAAGGCGCGCACCACGGCATCCGGGTCGGCGAAGGCGATGACCCGGGCGGACGCGCCGGGATGGCTCATGAGCGCGGTCGCCCAGCGTCGGTCCTCGAATGTGACGGCGGCCGAACACAGTCCCTGCACAATCGTGGCCTCGTCGGAGTCGGTCGCGGCAACGATCGTCTCGGGCGGCTGACCGAACTGCTGCTCCCAATGCCCCGGCGGGATACGCGACAGCAGTTGCGCCAGAACATGATCACCCAGCGCCACGCCCTTGGGTGCGGTGAGGTTGATGCCGTCACGAGCGAGCGGTGTACCCGCCGGGCCGAGCGTGTCGAGGTCGAGACCACTCGACCGCAGCACAAAGCCCGACTCTCCCGCCACCCACTCCATCAACCCGACAGCCGCCCCCACCAACTGCCGCCGATGCGCCGACCCGTCCACCCGGTCGAGAATATCGGCTGCGACAGCCCGGATCTTCCCGCGTCGATCATCGAGTGCAGCCTCGAGGAACTCCTCGTCGTCGAGGGAGACCTGTCGAAACATGGCCGGTAGCAGCAACTCCCTGTCGGTGCCCGATTCCCCACTCCAGCCGACGGCCAGCAGTTCACGCGCCGCACCGGGATCACGCTCGCGCAACGCTGTCAGGTAGGCGACACGCTCTGCGGGTTCACCGTGCGTCCACGCGGACTGGTCGGGCGGAGCGCTCACGAGCGACGAATCATCCAGCACTGCTTTGATTTCCGGCGCCTGCCCGACGAGCCAGCGTCCGCGAGGTCCGACGATGGTGGAGATCGCCGGTCGCAACGTTGCGTGCCGTGCGGTCCGCGACAGCAGGTACGGCAGAAGGGTCGCGGGGGGTCGTAACCCCGAGTCGGCCAGCAGGTTCAGACACCACTCGGCCATCCGCGGCGTCATCTCCATGGCGCGAACGGCGTAGGTGGAGACCACCTGCGGCATGGCCGCGCGCGGATCTTCCGGGGCCACCGGAATCGGCTCCGCAGACACCGACTCGGGCCCGCACGCGGCACGGGCCGCAGCGGTGAGCGAGGCCACCTGCAGAGCGAAACGAGCCGGATCACTCTGCGCTGCATCAGAGTCCGGTAGGTGTACAGCGATGACGGGATCGGCTCCCGCCGGAGTCACCGGTCGACTGCGAACCCCGACCAATGCTGCGGAGACGATCTCCTCCCAGCTGCTCACAGTGCGATCACCTCGCCGTCGCAGATCACCGACGCCACCTCGAGGCCACCGGACCCGAGTTCCCCGAACGCCGAGATCCGCCGGCCACCTGCGACGGCGAGCAGCAGCGGCCACGCGTCGCCGATCTCGGCGACCGGGATGGCCGAGCCGGTGGCGTCGATGAGTGCGGGCGCTTCGGACGCCATCCGCCCGAAGCGGCCGTCGATGAGCACAGGCCAACTCAGCGTCCACGGATCGTCGGCGATTGCGCGGGCACGGGCGCGCCGAGCGTCGGCGATCGTCGTCGGTTGCAGCGAATCCAGGGGATCGAGCTGCGCGGGCAACTGTTCCGACGGCGGTGTGGAGTCGTCGTAGAGACAGCGCAGCCCCGGCGCCCCCGGGTAGAAGTGCATGGTGGTGGCGATCGTGGCGCCGGGAACGGGTCGTAGTGGCAGGGTGGCTCCGGTGGGGGCGTAGTCGAGCAGCATGCCGAAGCGTCGGGTGCCGGCACCCCATACCCAGGTGCGGCGGCTCTGGAGGTGATCTTCGTCGGTGTCGCGGCGACCGAGACACAGCCACAGGTCGGTGATGCCCGCACCGGCCAGGACGTCGGCCTTGGCAACCGGATAGCCGACGTGGCGTCGGACGGTGGCGGCGAGGTCGTCGGGAAGCTGGTCGATGCGCTGATGCGCGGTGGTCAGCGACCAGAGCCGGCCATAGTCCTCAAGGAGTCGGCTGGGCCAGTCGACGGCGTCGTCATCGCCTCCGAAGAACAGGCCGGGGAGCCGGCGGACGCGAGCGGCGAGTCCGGGCGCCTGGGCGTCGACGAGGCGCGCGGCGACCGCGTCGAAGCGGCTGTAGGCGTCGACCTCCGAGCCGGCCAGGCCGTGGCCGACTTGGTCGGTGAGCCAGAGTTGCAGTTCGTCGATGCCGCCACGGACTCGGTCGACGCGTTGCGCCGCGGTCTTCGCGGCGCGTTCGGGATCCTTGGGCGCCGCCGGTTCCACGGCCTTCTTCCCGGCGCGTTCGACGCGTCCGGCAAGCCACGCGGCGGCGTAGTCGGACGGCTCGGCGGCATCGGGTACCTCGTGCTGCGCCCACAGCAGAAGCAGGCCGAGGGCGTGTTTGCAGGGGAACTTCCGCGATGGGCACGAACATTTGTACGCGGGTGACGCGAGCTCGACGATGGTCTGATACGGCGTCGTCCCGCTGCCCTTGCACAGGCCCCAGACCAGCAGGTCGGTGGCGCCCAGATCGGTCCATGGGGTCGGTGTGGCGAGCTTCTGCCCTGCCGTGGCCGATGACGCGTCGGGCGCCGAACCCAGCACCTGATCGGTCGTCCAGCGGTCCCCCATGGGTTTCACACAACCACATCCACCCGACATCCGTCGTCGGGAAACCCCGGCAGACGGCCGCGGAGCAGTGGTGACGGTGAACCCATCGCGTGGGCACGCGTCGACCAGGGTGTTGATCGGGCGCAGCAACTGCCGGTCCATCGGGTGTGACGATGACCCCGCCCGGCCCTGCTGTCACGCCCCGCCAACGACGGGCACCGTCACCGTCTGCCCGTCACCCGCGGGAATCGCCACCGGCAGCGAGTCCTGGCCGCCCCGATAGTTGGTCGATCCTCCCGATATCACCACGCGTAGCCGATGCCCGGTCTCGAAGCGGTGCACGATGGCGGGCACGGTGACGGTGACCGGCCGCGAGGGATCAGCGATACGTGCCGGCGCCACCAGATTCCCGACCGTCGTCGCGTTGCCGACCGCGTCCACGTCGACGATCCGGAGAAACAGCACGAGTTGCCTCTCAGCGGGCATGTTCGCCGGGACCGTGGTACTCACCCGCACCGCGACGCGTGGCGAACCGACCACGTCGAGCGGTTGCGCCAGTGCCGCGGAATCCCACATTGCGGCGGTTCCCGGCACATCCCGTTCCGGGACGCTGATCAACCCGAGCGAATCGGGATGGTCGTGGGTCGTCGGCAGGCCCCACGGGGGTGTGATGAACCGCGCGGCACCCGGACGCGTACGCACCCCCTGGGCCGCTAGCCGATCGGTGGACGAGAGTCGATAGGTCAGTGCCGATCCCACATCGGCGGAGTCGACGGAGTCGGCGTAGGCGTAGGCGGGCTCGGTGTCACCGTCGACGCGAATCCAGTTGCGGAAGTATGAGAATCGCGGTCCCGGCGATGCCGTTGTTCCCCGGAGATGGTGATCCCTCCACGCCACGATCCTGCGCGTGACGTACTGGGTGGCGGGATCGGGGGCGTTCTCGACGTAATCTCCGGTCTCCGGCAGAGCGGAATGACCACCGCTCATCCAGATCATGTCGGTGTCGACGCCCCGCGAGGTCAGCCCACGATAGGTGGCGACGGCCTCGTTCAGATTGAACAAGATGTCACTCTGCCCCTGGAGAAGCAGCGTGGGGATGCGAATCCGATCGAGATAACCTGCCACCGACCCGGCCCGCAGCCGTGCCACCACGTCCGGCGTGACGACACCCGTCGTCACCGCCTGCGTCACCGCGGTGCAGATCTGCGTCGGGTAGTTGGGGCAGCCGGTCAGTCGCGTCGGGTCGACGTCGCCATGGGCGAACCCCGACGCCACGCCCGCGAAGACAAAGAACGCATCCCAACTGGTCTTCGGCGCTCCGGGGACCCGGGTCGAGACGCCCACTGTCTGGCCGGTGCTGTTGGGCGCCAGCGAGTAGGACAGATCATTCCACGTGGCCATCGGGGTGATGGTGTCGATCCGCGGATCCATCGCCGCGGCGGCGAATTGGACTTGTCCCCCGTAGGAACCGCCGACCATGCCGACCCGCGGGTCATTCGGATGCGCGCGGCCGTCATGCGCCACCCCGTCGCGCATCACCACATCCAGGGCGGGCGCACGCTGGGTGTGTGCGGCATCGAGGTAGGCGTTGGCCTTTCCGCCGAGATAGTCGACGAGGTGCGCGGCGGCTCGGCCGTCCGGATCGGGTGTGTCAAAGCTGATGCGGCATCCCGATCCGCCGAAGCCGAGTCCCGAGTACGCCAGCACCACATAGCCACGGCGCGTGAACATCTCGGCCATCGGCTTCAGGTCATTCTTGGAGCCGCCGAAACCATTGGTGGTCAGGATCGCCGGCGCGCGGTGCGCCGAGTCCACCCCGGCGGGGACGTAGACGTCGGCGACGACGTCGCAGGGCGCACCGTCCTCACCGGTCGCCTCGAAGTGCCTGGTACTCACCGAATGGTTCGGTGTAGCGTCGAATGCGATCGGGGTCAGCGCACCACCTGCAAGAGCCGGACCGACGGTCGCCACAGCCACACCCAACGCCAGTCCCAGGGCGGCCGTCCGACGGCTGCGTCGTCTCATGACACCTCCACCACATGGTTGTTCACCGCAGACCGCCTGCGACCCTGACGTGGTACTGATGACTGTGCGCGGTGTGGAGGGCGAGCACAATGAGTTTAAGTTTTCGGGTCGGTGTGCCCGGTATGCGGGTGCGGGTGTCGACGCGGGGTGTCCGCGCGTCGGTCGGGCCGCGGATAGCGCGCGTCCACGTGGGTACGGGTCGTACACGCGTGTCGAGCGGGATGGGGCCGTTCTACGCGTCGACGGCGCTGAGCCGCAGCCGCGGCGTGAGTCGAGGACGGTCATCGACGACGCGGAGCGGCGGGCCGTCGCCGACCCAGCTCGCACGGGCACAGCGCGCCGCGCAACGCGCGCAGCAGGAGGCCGAGCGTAACGCCGCCATCGAGCAGCTTCGGCAGTTGCGTCGTGACACCACACGCGCACATCTGGAGCGGTTCGCGATCTCCTCCGCGCCGATCATTCCGCCGCCGCCGCCGATCCCGGCGGAAGCCGTTCGCGCACAGGCCTACTCGATCTACCAGCAAGGGCTCGGGCTATTTGCACGCAAGGAGAAGGAACGCGCCCGCGTTCAGGCCGATGCCGCGGTCGCGGCCTACGTCGACAGCGAGTCACGGCGCCTGGCCGGGATCCACGCCGAGCTGTGCGACGGAGCCGATGCGTGGTGGACGGCAGTGTGCGCCAACGATGAACAGACTGTGTGCGATGCGGTCAATGCCGCGTTTGCGGATAACCCCGCAGCCGGATGCGCTGTCGGCGTCGACGGTGCGTCGTTGTCGGTGATCATGCGGCTGCAGGATCTCGACACCTTGCCCGATCAGATGCCGTCGACCACAGCCGCCGGACGGCCCACCCTCAAGGCGATGCCCAAACGGGAGCGGATGCTGTGGTGGATGCACATCCTCGCCTCGAATCTCGCGGCCACGGTGCTCGAGGCGCTGGCCACCGCACCGTCGATCACCGAGGTGAACGCGGCGGTTATCACCCGGATGCCCGATACTCATCGGCTCGGCTTGGTGGCCTACGGTTCGTGGTCGAGGACCGCCATCGAGCGCGGCCCGTGGGGGTGCGCTGACGACGCGTGGCGGATCCTCGACATCGGCACCGACGTACAGTGCAGTATTCGGACGACCGCCTCGGGCAACATCTCCTCGGTCGTCAAGCCGTTGCCGCTCGACGAGCTCCCCGGTGTCGCAACCCTTCTCGCCAACTGCGACGACGACGGAGATGCGGCACTGGCAGATCTGGATGCAGATCTCGCGAGCAGCACGCCGGTCTCCGAGCCCGACCCTCCGAATCCCTTCCGGCTCGCGCCCTTTGACCACTGGTTGCAGACGCGTGCGGCACCGCCCCCGGCCGCTCCCCCAGCCCCCACCCCGATTCGGCCGGCGCCGATCGCCGAACCCACGCCGTCGCCCACACCCGTCACTGCGACCCCGCAATCCCCTGCCCCACAATCCCCTGCCCCACAGTCCCCTGCCCCACGACCTCCCGCGCCGCAACATCCTGTCCCTGTCGGGGACGACCTGAGCGCGGGCCAGTCCGTCGTGATCGGTGACGCCGCCGCGATCCCGCTCCGCATCACCTTCACCACCGCGGGCGCCGATGCCGATCTGGTTTTCCTTCTCCTCGACCGCGATGACAAGGTGCTCGACGACAATGCCATGATCTTCTACAACCAGCCCGTCGGCGACGGTGTCACCTTGATCAGTAAGCAGCACACTGGTTCGGCCACAGTCGAATTGGCGGTGGTCCGGCCTGGCGAGGTGGGGCCGAGTGTCGCGAAGGTGTTGGTCGCCGCGAGCATCGACGCCGCCTCCGGGGCGACGTTCGACTCACTTGGGCTGTGCCACATCCGGATCGGCGCCGAGAATCAATGCTGGTCATTCACACCGAGTCCGGAACCGCAGGTTCGGGCTCTCATCCTCGTGGAGATCTATCTGTATCGCCCGGCCGACGCCGGAGCACGGTGGAAACTGCGCGCGCTCGGACAGGGATGGGACGATGGGCTGGCGGCGTTGGCTCGTGCATACGGCGTCAACGTCGACGGGTGAGACACGAGCCAGCGCAGCCACCTAACTGTGCGCGTTGTAAATCGCCTCTGCCAGTTCGACTTTGATGTTCTGGAACTCCGGGGTGGCGATCACGTCGGGTGAGCGGACACCATCCGGAGAGTCACCGGGCAGTTCGATTCGGCGGTCGATGGTCACCCGCCCGGGGCGGGCACACATCACCAGCACCCGCGTCGACAGGAACACCGCCTCCTCCACCGAATGCGTGACAAAGATGATCGTCTTGCGTTCTCGTCGCCACAGATTGAGCAACTCCACCTGCAGGCGTTCACGGGTGAGCGGGTCGAGCGCACCGTAGGGCTCGTCCATCAGGATGACCCGCGGATCGTTCACCAGGACGCGGGCGATCTGCGCGCGTTGCTGCATACCACCGGACAGTTCGTACGGTCGTCGACTGCCGAAGCCGCCGAGCCCGACGGTTTCGAGCATCTCGGTGGCCTTCTGGGCCCGTTCGGCTTTCGGCATTCCCCTGGCTTTGAGCCCGAATTCGACGTTGTGCTGCACCGACAGCCATGGATAGAGCGTCGGAGCCTGGAACACCACGCCTCGTTCGGGTGCCGGACCGCGGATATGGCGCCCGCCGATCATCACAGTGCCCTCGGTGGGTTCGAGGAATCCGGCGATGATCTGCAGCAGCGTGGTCTTGCCGCAGCCGGACGGTCCCACCAGGCAGACGAATTCGCCCGGATCGATGGTGAGGTCCATCGGGGAGAGCGCGACCACCTGGTCGTCGCCGGAGCCGTAAGTCTGGCCGACCGACGTCAGGGTGAGCCGGTCGGAAAGGTCTGCGCCCGTCTCGTTGTCGGGGTTCGTCACGGGTTCGGTCATTGGCCCGCCACCTCCTTGATCGCGGCGGCGTACACCGCATTGTCGTAAACCTGCTGCGGGCTGACACCGTCGACCTCACCTTGATCCTTGAGGAACGACGCGGTGTCGAACAACGAACGGGCAAGTCCCCCACCGAACCAGCGAGGTTCAGCCTGCTCTTTGGCGGTCAGGTAGATGTAGCCCTTGAGTTGGGTGCGTACCTGATCCGGTGTGACGCCGAGCTGACCGGAGATCCTCGCGACGGCTTCCTCCGGGTTCTGCGTGATCTGCTGGACTGCCCAGTCCTGCGCCATCGTCCACAGTCGCATCGCGGCCGGATTCTCCTTCACGAAATCGGTTCGCGCACCGGACAGATCGAAGGTGGGGCTGCCGGCGTCGGCGGTGTCCTTCGCGGTCATGATGACGTGGCCGTCGCGGGTCAGCTCCGACAGCGTCGGTTCCCAGATCCATGCGGCATCGATCTGTCCGCCCTGCCAGGCCCCGAGAATCGCACTGGGTTCGAGGTTGATGACGGTGACCTCGGAGGTCAAACCCGCCTTGGTCAGGGCCGCCATCAGGCTCAGATGCGAAGTGGAACCGAACGGGACCCCGATCTTCTTGCCACGCAGCTGATCGACCGAGGTGATCGAGGGATCGCGGACCACCAGTGACTCGGCGCCACCGATGACGTCCTGAATCCACACCACCGACACCGGCAGGTTCAGCGGCGCCGACAGGGCCTTGGCGGCCGGTGCCGAACCGAAGAGCCCCAGGTCGAGTGAGTTGGCACCGAAGGCCCGCACCACGTCGGCGCCCGAGGAGAACTGGGTCCAGGCGATGTCGGCGTTCGGCATGCACTTGCCGAGGATGTCGGAGTCCTTGACAACGAGGTCGCCGTTGGGGATCTGTTGGTAGCCGATGCGGATGGTGCCGGTGATCGACTGGTCCGGCGTGACCGGGCAGGACACCTCGGTGATGAGTGATCGACTTTGTTCTCCGCGACCGGATTCGACGATGCAGCCGCTGGTCGAGATCGCCACCGCGGCGCACAGGCCGACGACGGCAAGTGACCGTCGCAGCCGCCGCGGTCCGCGGTGCGGATCGGGTGTGGGGTTCATACCTTTCCCTTCCACGGCGCCACCAGGATGCCGATCCACTTGAGGATCGAATCGAGGACGAGGGCGGTGATTCCGATGACGATGATGCAGGCGATGACCAGCGGCGTGCGAAGCTGGGTGCCGGCGATGTAGGCGAGTCCTCCGATGCCGGGGATGCCGTTGTTGAGTTCCGCGGCAACGACTGTCGTCCAGGCGAATCCGACGGCCAGACGAATGCCACCGATGATGTCGGGGGCTGTCGCGGGGAGGATGACTCCGCGGATCACCTGTCCGCGTGAGGCGCCGAGGCTGCGCGCCGCGTTGAGGTAGTCGGCCTTGACGCCGTGGATACCACTCATCGTGGCCACCGTGACCGCAGGGAAGGCGGCCAGGAACAGCAACCAGATCTTGGAGGTGTCGCCGATGCCGAACCAGACGATGAGCAGGCTGAAGTACCCCAGCGGCGGTAGCGCGCGGAGGAAGTTGAGGTATGGATCTACCGTGGTGGCAATGACTTTCGAGGTACCCATCGCGATCCCAAGCGCGATGCCGACGATGATTGCCAGTCCGACTCCGGCGAAGATGCGCTGCAGGCTTGCGATGAGGTGTTCCCACAGGAAGTAGTTCTGTTCGCCGAGCACCTCTCGCGGCACACCGGGTGCCACCTGATGCCAGGTGTTGGCGCGCACGAACGCATCCCACACCGCTCCCGGTCCGGGCAGGTACAGCGGTTTGATGACGCCGGCGGCGGTGACTGTCCACCACAGCAGGACGAACACCACCAGGGCGGCGATCCGGATTCCCCAGTGCCGCAACGTTGATGACGAGGGCGTCAGACGGCTGGTGATGGCGCTGGTCATACCGCCGCCGTTCGATGAACCCGTTGGGCGCTGGTCTGATCACGCGCCAGCAGCAGCATGGAATCGACGTTGACGTGCGCCGGGCGGGTGGCCACCCAGGTGACGGCGTCAGCGACGTCGTCGGCCGACAACGGGGTGAGTCCGTCGTAGACGGCGGCGGCACGGTCGGTGTCGCCGCCGAATCTGTTGATGGAGAATTCCGTCTCCACCATGCCCGGGTCGATCTCGCAGACCCGCACCGGTTCGCCGAGTAGTTCCAGTCGCAGCACCCGCGTCAGTGCGCGCACCGCGTGCTTGGCGGCGTTGTACCCGCCGCCGCCGAGATACGGTTCGACGGCGGCGATCGAGCCGATGGTGACGACTGTGGCGCACGCCGACGACCGCAGCAGCGGCAGCAGTCCCCGGGTGACGCGTAAGACGCCGAGCACGTTCATGTCGAACATGGCCTGCCAGTCGGCGTCCACGGATTCGGCGATCGAGTCGGTGCCGATCGCGCCTCCGGCGTTGTTGACGAGGACGTCGGCACGGTCGAGGTCGGCACAGAAGGTGATGACCGAGCCGGGATCGGTGACGTCGAGGTGGCGGACGATCACCTCGCAGTTCGGGTGGTCGGCGCGGATCTTGCCGGCGAGGTCGTCGAGGCGCTCAACGCGCCGTGCGCCGAGGAGCAGGTCAAAGCCCGCATCGGCGAGCTGAGCGGCGGTCGCGGCACCGATCCCGCTGCTGGCGCCGGTGATGACCGCCCGTGGCCGGATGTCGGTGGAGTCGGACTGGTGTGCCATGAGGCGATTCCCCCTTCGTGTGGTGATGCGTCGTCTGTCTGCGGCGGCGATCGCCGCGTCGTGAACTCAGACTGTCGAAGATCTGGAGCCCCGAGAAGGTCCACTGGTACGGAGTTTGACGGTGCCAGATGTAACCGGATGGACTCGTCGAACACCATTTGTGACGGCGTCACCAGCCCAAACCGTCTCAGGCTTCGGGCGCGAGGAACGCCGTGTTGTGCACGTCACCCCAACTGGCACTGTCAGTTGGCCCATTTCTGGCCCTTTTGCCGAGGCCAAGCTCTTGCGACGGTGGTGTCAGGCCGGCGACTACCGCGACGTTGCCACACCCGATTCACGGAGGAGCACACATCATGCCCGCACCACAGAACCCCCACGCCGCGCAGATCTACGCGGCCGATCGCGCCCACGTCTTCCATTCGTGGTCGGCACAATCGACGCTCGATCCGATCGTCATCACCGGCGCCGAGGGCTCGCATGTCATCGACGGCGACGGTAACCGGCTGCTGGACTTCTCCTCGCAGCTCGTCTACACCAACCTGGGCCATCAGCATCCGCGCGTGGTGGAGGCGATCGCCGAGCAGGCCCGCACCTTGTGCACCATCGCGCCGGCGCATGCCAACGAGGCCCGCGCCCGCGCCGCCGAACTGATCGTCGACATCGCGCCGCAGGGATTCACCAAGGTGTTCTTCACCAACGGTGGCGCCGACGCCGTGGAGCACGCCGTGCGGATGGCGCGGCTGACCACCGGCCGCTACAAGACGTTGTCGGCGTTCCGCGGGTATCACGGTGCGACGCATCAGACCATCAATCTGACCGGCGATCCACGGCGCTGGCCCAGCGACTACGGTTCGTCGGGCGCGGTGCACTTCTTCGCGCCGTTCCTGTACCGCAGTCAGTTCCACGCCGAGACGCAGGAGCAGGAGTGCGTCCGCGCCCTGGAGCATCTGCGGTCGCTGATCGAGTTCGAGGGACCCGACAGCTTCGCCGCGCTGATCCTCGAGACCGTCCCGGGGACCGCCGGCATCATGCCACCCCCGCCCGGCTACCTTGCCGGCGTCCGCGAACTGTGCGATCGGCACGGTATCGTGATGATCCTCGATGAGGTGATGGCCGGCTTCGGACGCACCGGAAAATGGTTGGCGCTCGAGCACTTTGACGCGGTTCCCGATCTGATCACCTTCGCCAAGGGCGTCAACTCCGGATATGTACCGATGGGTGGGGTGCTGATGACCCAGCAGATCGCCGAGCAGTTCGACACCCGCCCATATCCCGGCGGGCTCACCTACTCGGGTCATCCCCTCGCCGCTGCGGCGGCCGTCGCGACCATCGAGACCATGCACGCCGAGCAGGTGGTGGAGAACGCCGCGGCGATCGGCGTCGACACCCTGGGACCCGGCCTGCGCGAACTCGCCGAGCGCCACGAGATCATCGGCGACGTACGCGGACTCGGCGTGTTCTGGGCGATCGAACTCGTCTCCGACCGCGCCACCAAAGAGCCGTTGGCGCCCTACGGCGGCAACTCCCCGGAGATGAAGGCGATCGCCGATCGGGCGCGACGCAATGGACTTCTCATGTTCCAGAACATGAATCGCTTCCATCTCACCCCGCCGTGCATCGTCTCCCCGCAGGAGACCAAGCAGGCTCTCTCGATTCTCGATGACGCACTCTGCGCAGTGTGAGACTTCCTGCGTCGGGTCGGGGATCAGGGCAGCGCTGCGGCCAGCGCCCTGATCCCCGGTTCGATCTGCTCGGTGCGCAGGGAGCTGTACCCGAGCCGCAGGTTGTGATTGCGCCAGGTTCCGGGGAAGTAGTAGCGCGACCCGTCGGCCACCAGAACCCCGTGCTCACGAGCTCGCAATGCCCAACGCTTGCAATCAATCTCGGCTGGCGCCGTGTACCACAGACTCACTCCGCCGGGCGGGTAGGAGCCACCCTCATCAGGGAGTGGCAGGTACCGGTTGACCGCCGCGGTCAGTGTGTCCCAGTTGAGGCGCAGTCGACGCCGCTGACCGCGCAACACCTTGTGGTAGTCGCCAGAGGTGATGAAGATACCAAGCGCCCGTTGCAGATGTCCGGCAAGGTGTTTGGATCGGTTATGGCGTTCGGCACGCAGCGCGGCGATCACCTCGGGATGTCCGACGACGAACCCGAGGCGCAGTCCCGCGGCGAGGAATTTCGAGAAGGAACCGATGTAGAGGACCCGGCCGGAGGTGTCCATCGCCTTGAGCGACGGAGTGGGCTGGCCGCGGAAACGGAACTCGCTGTCGTAGTCGTCTTCGATGACGAAGGCGTCGCGGTCGGCGAGTTGGTCCATCAGCAGCCGTCGGCGGGGCAGGCTGAGCGTCACGTTCGTCGGGTGATGGTGGCTCGGGGTGAGGTAGATGGCGTCGAAGCCGGGCGCATCCTCGATCACCGCACCCCACTGGTCTGTCGGGACGGGAACGACCGAAGCGCCGATGCGGGAACAGATCTGCCAGGCGTCGACGTAGCCGGGGTTCTCCACCACCACCGTCGACGTCGGACCAAGGAGGACGTCGGCGATCAGTGATAGTCCTTGTTGCGCACCGGAAGTCATCAGCACCTCATCGGTGGTCGCGTGCACGCCCCGAGAGGGCAGGATCTCGTTGCACAGCGCCTCGAGCAGCAGTGGATCGTCGGAGTCACCGGCGTCGCGCACGCTGTAGGTCAGGTGCGGATTGTGTAGCGCGGCAACCATTGCCCGCTGCCACGAGCGCGCCGGGAAGGACTTCATCTCAGGCTGTGCGGAGATGAAGGGATAGGGGTAGTCCTGCCACTCGGGGAAGGCCGGCGCCTTGGTCACCGGCAGCTGATGCAGACCCGCCTGATGGCGTTCCAGTCGTGGCTGCCAATCCATTTGGATGGTCCGGTCGCGTCGTGTCGTGCGTGGCGTCGTGGGCGTCGCGGCGAGGTTCACCGGATACAGACCTGAGCGCGGGCGGCTCTCCACCAGCCCCGCGCCGGTGAGCTCCTGATACGCCAGGGCGACGGTATTACGCGAGACACCCAGTGCCTGAGCCAGGTACCTGGTAGACGGCATCGACCGGCTCGGTCCGTAGACCCCGCGCGCCAACTGGTCCTCCAACAGTGCCCTCACCTGCCGGTACAGCGGCGTCGCCGACGACGGGTCCAACGCGAGCGGCGCCGGATCACCTGCGGTTGACTTAGTCATCTGGCCTCAATGTTTCTGCTCCAACTGGCGCTTTCCTCATGACAGTACGGGGTTCAGTCTAGATCGGTGAACCTCTTGACGCCGTGGTCGGCGGCCGCCGTGATCGCGATCATCGCCGTCGGTGCACTCATCCAGGCCACCACCGGCTCGGGATTCGGCATCGTGACCGCCCCGGCGCTGATCCTGGTGGATCCGCACCTCGTGCCCGGCGCCCTGCTCATGCTCGCGACCGTGATCTGTACCGTGACGGCGTGGCGCGAACGTGCCTGGATCGACCGCGGTTTCGTGACGCGGTGTGTTCTTGCCGCGGTTCCCGGAACCGCTGCCGGAGTCACGGTGGTGCATCTCGTGGGCGGCCAGACCCTGGCCGTCATCATCGCACTGACGGTGGTTGCCGCCGGGTGCGCCGGACTGTGTGGTGTCCGCGTCCCGCTGACCACTCGCAGCACACTGACCGCCGGATTCTTCTCCGGTGCACTGAATTACGCCGCCGCCCTGCCCGGCCCACCGTTGGCGTTGACGTTCCGCGCGGCCGAGGCCGCCCGCATCCGCGCCACGATGTCGGCGGTGTTCGCGATCATCTCCGCGGCAACCGTGTTGTTGCTGGCCGCCACCGGGCGCAGCGATTCTCACGATCTTCTCGTCGCGCTGGCACTCCTCGTGCCGATGGCGGCGGGAATCCTGGCCGCCCGGGTCGTCATGCACCGGATTCCGGCGGCGGCGGTGGCCCGCGCGGGCATGGCGTTGTCGGTGATCGCCGGCGTGGGGTTGTTGGTCTCGAGCCTGTGAGGCCACGAGCATCGATGCCTGCCGGAGAACTTCAGGAAGGCGCCGGCCGGTGGAACGGCCAATGCCACAGCCCGGTCTCAGCTTGCGGCGGGTAGGCGACCGGAGATCAGCTGCTCCAACGTCTGGCGTGGCGACGAGTGAGCGATCTCCCTGACTTGCGGTCGCGTTGGCCAACCGGGCGGTCATGCCCCCAGAAGAGGGGGCATGACCGACGGTACCCACGCCACTAGCGTGACCAGAAGCAACGTCGCGTCGAATGTGCATGGAGGTCAACTGTTATGACGGCATTCAGTTTTCGGTCGGGGACTCTCGTACCGGTGGCGGTGGGACTCTCGCCGTTGCTGGCCGCCGCGGTGATCGCGCCGTCGCTGTCCACCACGCCGCCTGTTGCGGGGTCGGTGTCGCTGGCAGCTGCAGTCACCCCACTACAAGCGCCGGCGCCGTTCCGGGGTGGGCAGATCGCGGTGGTGCGCACCGACGAAGTCGTGGCGGCGATCGTCGATCAAGCGAGCACGCCGGGGGCAACGGCGGTTACTCGATCGCTCGCCGAGCAATTGCGTGCGGTGGGTGCGGACGGGCCGACCGCACCGCATAGCAGCTCTCAGTCGGGGCTTGCCGTGTCGGGCGGAACACCCCCCATCGGAACACGCTCCGGCAGAACATCTTCAGACCATGACGCGTCGGCGGCGTCCGATTCGGCGACACAGTCGTCGACGAGCGGCGCATCGGCCGGTATTCGGCGCAATACATCCGGCCCCTCGTCGGTGCCCGCCTACGTGGTCGCCGCCGCTGACCGCACCTCGGCCATACAATTCTTGTTCACGGTCTCGGCTGATCCGCAGACCGGTCTACGCGTGGTCGGCCCCACCGGGATCTTATGGATTGGCAACGGCGCCGACGGTACTGCGGAGCATCCCGACGGCTACGCGGGCGGCATCCTCTGGGGCAACGGCGGTGACGGCGTTGCCGGCGGCAAGGGCGGGGATGCCGGATTGTTCGGTGATGGCGGCCACGGTGGCGACGGGGTCGCCGGAACCCTTGATGGCGGTGCCGGTGGCCGTGGCGGATTGGTGTTCGGCAACGGTGGTGATGGTGGTCTGGGCGGCAACGGATTCCGCATCGCATTCCTCGGTGATGGTACCGCGATCACCGGAACCGGCAACGGTGGTAATGGCGGTGCCGGTGGAGCGGCAGGCTTGTGGGGCAACGGTGGCAACGGTGGTCAGGGAGGGCTCGGACTTCTCGGCCTTGACGGAGTCAACTACCTCGGCCCGACGATGACCGACCCGACTCTGAACGGCGCTGACGGCGTGAATAGCTCCAGCGGCCAAGCCAACGGCGACAACGGACAAGACGGTATGGCTCCCGGCGACGTCGTCGGCGTCAACGGTGGTAACGGAGGTAGCGGCGCCCCGGGCGACGGCTCCTGGAGCACTGGCGGCAAAGGTGGGTCCGGCGCGTCCGGATCGATTGGCGGACAAGGTGGTCGAGGTGGCGATGGCGGTGCGGGCACATACTACGGCGGCGCAGGCGGCACGGGCGGCGCCGGAGGAATCGGTGCCGCCGGTGGTGACGGTGGCGATGGTGGACTCGGCGGAACGCCAGGTGTGAGCAACGTCGTGTTCGTCGGTGGCGACGGAGGCATGGGCGGGACCGGGGGAACCGGCACCGCAGGTGGAGCGGGTGGTTCCGGGGGAGCGGGCGGCTCCGGAGGTTCCGGTGGCGTGCTCTATGGCAACGGCGGGAACGGAGCGTCCGGTGGCGTCGGCGGAAACGGCGGTAACGGTGACGTCGGCGGTACCGGAGGAACAGGTGGAGCGGGTGGCATAAGCGTCTGGGCCCCTTGGTACTCCGGGCAAGGGGGCAGCGGCGGAACCGGCGGTACCGGCGGCGCCGGAGGGGATGGCGGAGACGGAGGCGCGGGCGGCGCCGGCGGCACGACGGGTCTCTTGGGTGGTTCGGCAGGCACCAACGGCGCCGACGCTCAAGGTGGTACCGGCGGCACGGGAGGAGCCGGCGGGACGGGCGGCGCCGGCGGCTCACGGGATGACGGAGATCTGAAACCCGGCTCCGCCGGGGCCGACGGAGACCCGGGTGCTACCGGCGCTGCTGGTTCGACCGGGGGCAGCGGTACCGGCTCCTGATCGCCCGTCGTCGGCCGGTCGTGTCGGCCCGCGGCGCCCACGACGCCCCGAAACTAAACGGGAAGTAGCCCGACAAACGATCAACCGGTCCAAGATTACACGTGTGGT